>NZ_JBPFGO010000001.1:0-657500 GCF_053470305.1 Nostoc sp. DSM 114160
GTCTTATTTATTGTTGTGGGCAGGGATCAATTTGTTCAAAAAATCGAAGGAATGGTGATTTCTCAAAACAATGCCTGACGACACTATCAGGGTTAATCCACAAATAATTATCAGAAATGGGGGCAAGCTCCAACCTAGATGTTTTTGGCTAGTTGATTTAATCTGATAATTATTAAGTGATAATATCTTGTAAATACGAGTTGAAAAGACATGTAAATCATCCTGAGAAGTCAATCGATAAACTCGATTAGATTCTAAGAGCTTGGAATTTTTGATAGCTGCGATTAATTTAGGATCAGGCGAACTTGGGCGAAAATCATCCCACTGGTATTCATAACTCTCATAAAATAATCGAAATTCAATAACTTTGAAAATTCGAGCTTCATCTTTATCAGCAGCGATAAAATACTCAATTTCATTTATACGCCCTTTCTTGAATAAGCGGTTAATGTAATAAATTGCCTGAGCAATAACCTTTGCTGCAACTTCTATATCTCCAAGCTTGACTGAGTATTTGAATTCAAATAGAATTTTGGGCGTTGCTGAATAGAGGGATGAATTGATTTATGCAGGTACAGTTTGATACCTCAAATAGTGAAGTAATAATTTTATTGAGTGTCTCAGCATTTCTTCTGACTTAGAATAACACAAGGTCTTTCGATGAAGGCGTGCAAGATAATGTCTAACCCTTGTGTTTTCATTTTCAACTCGTGTCATATAAGTTTTACTCACAATTTGGTCTCCGTTGGGGATAAAATTTGGGTAAACTTTCCAACCATCTGTGACATAAAAATAACTTTTCCACTGTTTAACAATTTTCCACAATGGCTCAAATGTTTCAGCACTGTGGTCTCCTAAAACCCAAGCTAAAATACCTTGATTAAAGTGATTTACTGCTGTCCACAGCCAAATTTTGTTTTTTTTGAACCTATAAATGTCTCTAATTCATCCAGTTCTCCAACTTCTGGAATGACATCTTCTTTTGGTACATCTGGAAGTTTTTCTCCCAGTTGTTTGACCCAATAAATAATAGTTGTGTGATGCACACCTTTAACCCTTTCAATCCCACGAAAACCCATGCCGTTCAGGTACATTTTTAAGCATTCTTGTTTGAGTTCCTCTGAATATCCTTTCGGCGGATCGTACACATCGATAAATTGGCGATCGCATTTGATACAAATGTGATTTTGTTTACCTCTTCGTTTACCATTTTTCTGAACCTCCGTAGACTTACAGTGTGGACATTGCACAGTAGATGACCTCAATTCATCCCTCTATTATGCAACGCCGAATTTTGTTAACTACCAAGTCATGTCTTTCCTGAGTTTTGACTGGTAGAGAAAATTCTCTAACATAAGCTGCTTTAACTTCTTCTTCATTAGTAGCAACCAACAGAGCCTGAATAAAATTAAACTCCTGAGCTTGTGACCAGTGCTGCCTGTGTTCATCTGTCTGCTTTGCTTGTTCTTCCCACGCTCCCATATAAAATAATTCTAGCAGTAAGATTTGATAAATACCGACATCATCTTAACTTACTGGATCTACAGATCGACACCCTCTAGGTAGCATCTATACCTAGTAATTCAGTAACTATCTCTTTCAAGGTGTTATGGTTGATCGCTCTTTCCCCTCTCTCATCACTATGCAATTTGCAGACTTTTGGTATATTGTCGCACTCAGCAACCAACTACAACCTAACAAGGTATTATCACGTAGCATTTTAGGAGAATGGTTAGCGATATTTCGGGGTGAAGATGGACAACCCGTAGCTTTGCGCGATCGCTGTTTACACCGCAATAGCCGTCTATCTACAGGTAAAATCTGTGATGGTGCTTTGCAATGTCCCTATCATGGTTGGGTATATGACGGTGCTGGAAATGTTATTGCAGTTCCAGCCGAGGGAGATGATTTCAAACCTTCCCCACAGCGTCGAGCCAAGTGTTACGCTACCAAAGAACAAGATGGCTATATTTATGTGCGGTTAGCTGATGCCCCAAGCGTCGATCTTGAACCCTTTTCTATGCCTCACTACCAACAAACCGGATGGGAGACGGTGCGGGTAATTAACCGTTTTGCGAACAATGTGACTAATTGTGCAGAGAACTTTATTGATATTCCCCATACGGCTTTTGTTCATCCTGGGGTTTTCCGTACTTCCCGCCAACAAAAGTTAGAGATGACTGTAGAACGCTGCAATGGTTCGGTTTTGGTGGAGTATCGCAACGAAAACACTAATTTGGGATGGTACAGCCGTTTTCTGAATTTGCAGAATGCAGATATTAAACATAGCGATCGCTTTTATATGCCAAATATTACCTCTGTGGAATATAAAATGGCACGCAATCGTCATTTGTTCATTACCAGTCAATCTATTCCAGAAACCGATAATTCAACTCTGGTTTACACCGATGTCACCTATAACTATGGTATTTGGAATAAGTTAGCACGTCCCTTTGTGCGGTGGACTGCTCAACACATTATCCGCCAAGACGTGGAAATTTTAGGTATTCAAGGAGAAGCGATCGCTAAATACGGGACACAGTTTTATAATACGCCTGCGGACACAATTCATATATTTGTAGAGTCAATTATCGCAGCTATATCTCGTGGAGAAGATCCGCGTTTATTGCCAAATCAATCAGTAAAAGTTACATTTTGGGTTTAAAAAAAATATTATCTCCGCATAAATTAGTTATGATTTACCCAGTGATTTTTCCTTGTTCAATCCATCACAGCTAACACAGCTTTTGGCAATAACTTATCTTTAAACCAAACAATTCTGGCGGGGACATCATTTAATTTTACTCCCGCCTTCTCTAAGTTAAGTCGTTCGGAAATTGCCAAAATTAAATCATCACGCCCAGCCCGCCGCACCTGAGAAAACTTCTTTTGTAAATATTCTGGTCGCCAATAACCAACAATTTCTAATAAAAAAGTGCGTCCATCAGGATGTACCAAGCGAAAATCAGGAATCATTACGCTACCAGGAATTGGTATTAAATCAACTTCTCGCTCTAAAGCCCAACCACTTTTCAATGCATCCCATTTATCAGCAAAGGATGCTTCTAACATACTATCGTAGGGCTTACCTGGTGGATAGTGAGATACTAAACCACATTCAGAATTGAGAGTAAAACGTCCAGTTTTCCAGGTATTTGTATAAGCGTCACGGGTTTGCAGAATCGAAGAAAGACTCCATTTAGTAACGTGAAGTAAAGCCGGAATAAGTTTAGCGATCGCTAACCCATATCGCGTACTAGGATTAAACAAACTCGTCGGCCCGTCAATGGTAATTGTAAACCCGTGGTCAGCATCACCTTCAATATAAGCCATCAATTGAAAAAACTTTAAATAGCGAAATAACAACTTATATTCTCCCGGAACATTCCGGTGAGCATTTAACACCAGTTGACTGGCCTTATAAAACACACCTTGCACCTGAGATAAGTTATATCTATTTAATAAATCTGGCGCTGTTGGTGCATCAAACACAGTCAAAATCTTATTCTCAGATAAATCAGCATATAATCCATTCCGAACCTGTTCTAATAAAACTTCCCGCTCAAGTTCTTGAGTTAACTCATCAGCAATTTTACTCAAAGTAACTTGGGTTGATTCTCGACTAGAAACAGACTTTGCAGCCAAGGAAAATATCCGTTCTCTTAACATCTGTGGTTCCAACGGACTAACTACCTCAAAAGTGCAAAAACTGCTTTTGAGAATATAAGCTAACCCCCGTTTCACCCGATAATCTGTAGAATCTCCTTCAAAATCAGTCAGTTGTCGCTCAAGCACACCTTGAGTCTTCCCTACTGCTGATTGAAAATAATTAATTAACTCAATCGCCAAATCTGAAGTTGCTCGATCAATCTTCAGTCTCTTCGGAATGATCTCCTCCCCGTTTTGGCGATGCATCAGTAAGTCTGTCGGTAACATCTGAATTTTGGATTTTAGATTTTGGATTTTGGATTGAATAATTAATTTCTAACTGTTCCGCCGCCTTCAAACTCCGTTCCTTCCCACTCCCATAGACAACCTGCAAATTCCCTTTCTTCTCCCCTTGTCCCCTTGTCTCCTTGTCCCCTTGTCCTCTTCTCCTAGCCGAAGTCCCCTCCTCACTCGTATCCTCCGCCACTACCTCATATAAAATCGCCTGTTTATTCTCAATATTTCCCTTCCGTAAAACCCTACCCAATCGCTGAGTATACTCTCTAGCCGAACCAGTCCCCGATAAAATAATTGCAACAGTTGCCGCCGGGACATCAACACCTTCATTTAACACATGAGAAGCAACCAAAGTATTATATTTCCCCTCTCGAAACTTGGTTAATATCTCATGCCGTTCTTTCACAGGAGTTTGATGAGTAATTGCCGGAATCAGCAACTCTTGAGAAATGCGGTAAACCGTCGCATTATCCGCAGTAAAAATCAAAATTCGTGATGGATAATGTTCTGCTAATAAATTAATCAGAATTCGCAACTTTCCATCAGTACCCAAAGCGATATCTTTCGCTTCTCGATGCGCTAACATTGCCCTACGTCCAGATTGCGATCGCGCACTCATTTGCACGAACATTTGCCAACCTTGCAAACTTCCCAAAGAAATTTTTGATTGCTTCAAAAAGTCGTTGCGAGTTTGAATTAACTGGTTGTATCTTTCCCGTTCAAGTTGCGATAACTTTACCTTAATTTGGACAATTTCATGCTCTGCTAACGCCTTTCCTGCCAAATCTTCAGCGCGTTTGCGATATACTTCTTGACCAATGAGGATATTTAAATCAGCGTGCTTGCCATCAGTACGTTCCGGTGTCGCGGAGAGTCCCAGGCGATAAGGTGCGATCGCATATTCTGCAATTACTCGATTAAAATCTGTTGGTAAATGATGACATTCATCAAAAACAATCAATCCATATTGATTTCCCAACGTCTCAGCGTGAATTGCGGCGCTATCATAAGTTGCAACTAAGATAGCTGTTCGATCCCGCGAACCACCCCCCAGCAATCCCACCTCAGCATCGGGGAAAGCTGCCACCAAGTGTGCATACCACTGATGCATCAAATCCAAAGTTGGCACTACAATCAGCGTCGTGCGTGGCGTTGATTGCATCGCCATTTGCGCCAAATAAGTCTTTCCCGCCGCTGTGGGAAGCACAACCACCCCTTGTCTACCCGCCAGTTTCCAAGCCGCTAGCGCCTCAGTCTGGTGGGGATAGGGTTCCATTTCCAGAGTAGGAACCAAATCTACAGGATAAAATTGCTTGGCCTCATCGATAAAATTCACATCTTCCGCTTGTAGTGCTTCCACTAGCGATCGGTATCTAATTGCTGGGATGCGGAATTTTTCAACTCTATCATCCCACGTAGCATAGTCCATCCAACCTTTACCGCGTGGTGGTGGATGCAAAATTAATGTGCCACGATCGAAATTTAATGTAGGGGTACGAGCCATTTGAGAGTGTTAAGTGCTGAATGCTGAGTGAGGAGTTAAGAGTTAGGAGTTAGGAGTTAGGAGTTAGGAGTTAGGAGTTTTGTTTACCCCCTTGTCCCCTTGTCCCCTTGTCCCCCTATCTCCCTTATCTCCCTCATCCCCCCACTCCTTTGATTACTAATAACGCAAAAAGTGCATGATTCATCCAACTAACTCCGACAAAACCCAACTAGATGCGCTCATTAGTCATGGAATGTCCTATCGGCAAACCAACAATAACCTGTCTGAATCCTATAAAGAACAGCGACAGAGCTTTTTGCTGAAACGGCTGCAATTGCAGGCGCAGATTATATTAATAGCTGGCTTGACTTTAATTGCTTTTTTTCTTTGGGTAAATTCACAATTAGAAGGCAAGATATACGCCTTTAAAATTGGTCTTGTAGTAGAATTATTCACTCTTGTTTGTTGGGGTTTATGCAAAACTTCTATCGGTCGCCGTTATCCTGATTTAATTTTTTTAAGTTTGTGCTGGTCTGTAACTTGTGTTGTCCAAATTGATATAGCTTTGCTGTTCAATAACTTAGAACCAAGAAGCCATATTTGGACTTTGATGTTTATCACTCAAGCTACAATCATTCCAGTCCAATGGTGGATGCATTTAATATCTCAAATCGGCACAATACTTTGCTATTTAACTTTATATGTTGTATATAACCCTATCTTGAAAAATTCCTTAGCTTTTTATATTGAGCAAGGATTATATTTATTTTGGACTTGCATAATTTGTGTTTTCTCTGTTTATTTATACGAGCGCTTACGAAAAAAAGAATTTTACGCTCGTAAGGCAATGGAACTAGCGCAGCATAAATCTGAACGGCTGCTACTAAATATTTTGCCAGAGATGATTGCAGAACAATTAAAACAACAGCCGGCAACTATTGCCGATAACTTTCTGGAAGTTACGGTGCTATTTGCTGATATTGTTGGCTTTACAGAGCTTTCATCTCATACCTCTCCGGCGGAATTAGTCGAGTTATTAAATACAATATTCTGTCTGTTTGACCAATTAGCAGAACGTCATGGGGTAGAGAAAATTAAGACCATTGGCGATGCGTATATGGCTGTTGCGGGGTTGCCAAATCAATCTAACAATCATGCTCCAGCAATAGCTGACATGGCTTTGGATATGCAAAATGCTGTAGCTACTTTTAACGAAGAAAATAACCAATCCTTTAGCATTCGTATTGGCATTAGTACAGGGCCAGTAGTTGCAGGGGTGATTGGGCTGAAAAAGTTTGCCTACGACCTCTGGGGAGATACAGTCAATATAGCTAGTAGAATGGAATCACATGGTATTGCAGGTAGTATCCAGGTTTGTGAAGTAACTTATCAACTTTTAAAGGATAAATATTTATTGGAAAAACGAGGTTTAATTAAAGTGAAAGGTAAAGGTGAAATGATGACTTATATACTAAAGAGAATTAATTTAAAAACTTAATAAATAGAAGTCATAATTTATAGTTCAGAAAATTTTAACATTGAACATTTGTTAAAACTCAGTTTTACTACTTTAGATAGATTTGCAACAACTAACTGATTAAACCTCATCTATGTTGAAACCTAGAGTTTTTTAAAAAATATTAAAAGATATATTTATGTAGGTTGGGTGGAGTGAAACGCAACCCAACATTACTACTGATTTATGTTGGGTTGCGTTTCACTCCACCCAACCTACAAAACTACAAAACTACAAAACTACGGTTCTCAAGGTAGACGAGGTTTAGATGTATATTTTTCCGATGCTTAATTTAGGTGTTGAGCGAGGTCTAAGACGAGCTGTGACGCTCGATAACTCGCTAATGCTGCTATCACCCTTGGGAGAAGACTCGCTAATGCGTCGCATTTTCTAGCTGATTTTGGGAATAATCCTTTAGCTAGCTGCATAAAAGGAGAAGCCACATTGAGAGGAACACGTTCTCTTCTAGCGCCTTATGTTGTGGCACTATTGGCTGTTGGTAGCATATTGCTATTAACACTATTGCTACAGCCACTACTCAAACCAAGTATTTTTCTGCTATTTTTTGCTGGCGTAGCGGTTAGTGCCAGGTATGGCGGCATGGAAGCAGGGTTACTGGCTACTGCTTTGTCTACTTTAGCCGTCAGCTACTTTTTTTTAGAACCAGTGTTTTCGCTCTTGGTTGCAAGTCTAGACAACATACTGCGCTTAGGCTTGTTTGTGCTGGTAACAACAATTATTAACTTGCTGAACTTAGAATTACGCACTGCCAAACAACATCTTCAAACGAGTTTGCAGAAACTACAGGTGAGCGAAGCCAGATTTAAAAGGTTGGTAGAGTCCAACATTATTGGGGTAATTGTAGCCAATATGGACGGGGCGATCGCAGAAGCTAATGATGCTTTTTTACGAATGGTAGGTTATTCTCAGGAGGATTTGCTAGCAGGACGAGTCAGATGGCGCGAGATGATGCCACCAGAATATATTGAAACTAACAACAGTGCGATGCCTACAGCGGGCTACGCCTGCGCAGAACTCACAACTCAAGGCGTGTGTCAGCCTTTTGAGAACGAATTTATCCGCAAAGATAAGAGCCGCGTTCCTATTCTGTTAGATTCTGCTTTGTTAGAAAATAACCAAAATGATATTATTTCTTTTGTGATTGATATAAGCAAACGCAAACAAGCAGAACTTGCCCTTTCCAAAAGCGAAGAACGCTACCGCACTTTTTTAGAGCAGAGTTCAGAAGGTATTTGGTGTATCGAACTGGAAGTACCAATTTCAATAGATTGTCCAGAAGATGAACAAATTCAACATTTTTACCAATATGTTTACCTGGCAGAATGCAACAATGTTATGGCGCAGATGTATGGCTGTTCTCGTGCCGAAGAAATTATCGGTATCAGACTAGGAGACTTTCTTGTTGCCTCCGATCCACATAATATTGCATACCTGCGTAACTTTATCCGTTCTAACTACCGACTAATTGATGCCGAGTCCCATGAAATAGATAAGCAAGGTAATTCCAAATATTTTTTGAATAATCTAGTGGGAATTGTTGAAAATGGGTTTTTAGTGAGAGCGTGGGGAACTCAACGCGATATTACAGAACGCAAACGAGCGGAAGCAGCACTCCGTCAACGAGAAGATGAACTGCGCCTAATTACTAATGCTGTGCCCGTCAAGATTTCTTATGTTGATAGCGAGCAGCGTTATCGCTTTAATAATAAAGAATATGAAGACTGGTATGAGCTTCCTGCTTCCGAAATTTCTGGTAAACATATTAGAGAAATTTTGGGAGAGTCGGTTTATCAGTCTATTCTTCCTTATGTAGAAGCAGTACTTTCAGGAGAGCAAGTAACTTACGAAACCCAATTACCCGATAAAGATGGCACAAACCGTTACGTGAATGTCACTTACATTCCTCAGTTCAGTCAAGAGGGGAAAGTTGCAGGATTTGTTGCCCTTGTCACAGATATTACACTTCACAAGTTAGCAGAAGCAGCTCTCAAACAAAGCGAGAAACGGTTAAAAACACTTACCGAAAAAGTCCGCGTGATTCCTTGGGAGGTAAATGCCAATACTGGGAATTTTACTTACGTAGGACCACAAACTGTTGAGATTCTAGGCTATCCATTGTCAGACTGGTACACTGATAATTTCTGGGAAAAAAATATGCATCCAGAAGATCGGAAGTGGGCTATTCAGTATTGCCAAGAATCTTCTCTATCACTAAATAATTACGAATTTGAATACAGAATGTTGGCTGCTGATGGCAGAGTTGTCTGGCTATATGACATTGTAAATGTAGTGCGGGATGAAAATGGGCCGCAGCTACTACATGGATTCATGATTGATATTAGCGATCGCAAGCAAGCAGAGCAAGAACGCGAAGAACTGCTTAAACGCGAACAAGCAGCACGCGCCGATGCCGAAACTGCAAACCGAATGAAGGATGAGTTTCTCGCCACACTCTCCCACGAACTCCGTACACCCCTCAATGCTATACTGGGCTGGACACAGCTACTTAGAACTCGCAACTTCGATCTAGCTACTACTGGCCGGGCACTAGAGACAATTGAACGTAATACTAGATCCCTGGCACAACTAATTGAAGATGTTCTCGATGTATCACGAATTATTAGAGGCACACTCCATTTAAGGAGGGAGCGGGTTGAACTTGTATCGCTTGTAGAGGCGGCAATTGATACTGTGTATCCAGCAGCCCAGGCTAAAGAGATTAGTATCAAATGTAAATTCGACCCGAAAGTGGAGATAGTTGTGGGCGATGCCAATCGTTTGCAACAGGTTGTGTGGAATTTGCTCTCTAACGCCGTCAAGTTTACACCCAAGGGCGGCAGGGTTGATGTGCAATTAGAGTGCATTGAATCTTACGTGCAAATTCGGGTGAGTGATACGGGAGCGGGAATTGCTGCCGAATTCCTACCCCATGTATTTGAACGCTTTCGTCAAGCTGACAGTTCCAGCACGCGATCGCATGGCGGACTAGGATTAGGATTAGCGATAGTCCGTCACTTGGTAGAATTACACGGTGGTACAGTGTTAGCCGAAAGTCCAGGAATTGGACAGGGAGCGACATTCATTGTCAGTCTGTCAATGAAAGCTATTTAGGAGGCAGGGGGCAGGGGGCAGGGGGCAGGGAGCAGAAGTTCTTTTATTTTGAATTTTGAATACTTCGGCTACGCTCAGTACAAGTTTTGAATTTTGAATTGATTTCTCCTGTTCTGTCTGGCTTTCTTAATGCGTGAATTTTGTTAGCGCAGCGTTAGCGAGTCTGCGAGCGTCATTTTGAATTTTGAATTGGTATTAGTGTTTCCCAATCTAAATCTGATGCTATTTGAGCAAGTTTATCTAAATCAGTCAGGTTATCTAGATAGGGTAAGCAGCCTAAAACTGGCGTGTTAGTGAGTGATTGAATCAATTGAGATGGTGTCCAATCGGCTATTTCTGCATCCGTTCGTCTTTGTACGCAGTTCAAAACAATGCCTTTGAGATTGACGCGCGATTGTCTAGCTAATGCTACATTCGCTACTGCTTGAGCGATCGCACCCAATCTCACTGGTACTACCAATACCGTTGGTAAATGCCATTCCCCCGCTAAATCAGCTACCGTTAATTCTTCAGTTATTGGCGAACCTAACCCTCCCAAGGCTTCTACAAGTACAAAATCACGCTGCGATCGCAACTTAGACAAAGCTTGCCACACAAGTGCTAAATCTACTCGGCGATTTTCCCGTGCTGCTGCTATGGGAGGAGCCAGAGGTGCTTGAAAGTATAAAGGTGTAATTTCTTCAGCAGATTGTTCTAGCACGAATAGCTTTTGATACCACTCGCGATCGCCAATCCCCGATTGAATCGGTTTCATAATTCCCCAGTGACGCTGCGGGTAATATTTTTGCCAATAAGCTGCTAACGCTGTTGTTAAAACAGTTTTACCAGCTTCCGTATCAGTTCCAGTAATCAGTAGTGTGTTTAACATTAATTTCTTTGGCCAGAAAATGGTTGTGTTCCATCAGTCGGCGGCAAAGTCGGCGCTTCAGTAATGGTCGGAATTGGCAAGGGTGTTTCTGTGGGAAGTGGCAAAGGTGTCTCTGTGGGAAGTGGCAAAGGTGTTTCTGTGGGAATTGGCAAGGGTGTCTCTGTGGGAATTGGCAAAGGTGTTTCTGTGGGAATTGGCAAAGGTGTTTCTGTGGGAATTGGTTTGACTGGTTTTTCTAATGCAACATTGAGATTGTAATTGCTTTCGGCAACTCCTGAAAGCAGAGTTAACTCAATAGTATATCTACCAGTAACCAATAATGTGCCTTGATAAAATGTGACTTGTTGGGCAGTACTATCAACTGGTTGTCCATTGGGGCTTAAGACTGTTAGCAGAATGTTGCTTTCTGGGTCAATAAACGTGTTTAATTTAGTACCTTCTCGCCCAAAAAAGCTGTACTGGATGATTTGATTTGCTTTGAGAGTACCTTCAACCTTGATTGGGTTAGATGCTGTAAGGTTGAGGCGCTTAGTAGATACAACAGGTGGCTCGTTAGTAGGTGTGGGTGTCGGTATCGGTGTCGGTGTTAGTGTCAGTGTCGGTGTCGGTGTGAATGTAGTACCACCAGAAATTACTGGTGAAGGGAAATTTTGTGGAAGCGTCTCGTCTGATGTTTTTGACTGACTGCGGATGGAACTGACTAGTGCCCAAGAACCAAATCCTGCTACGATCGTGACAACAATGGCAATTGCGGCGATCGCTAATGGATTATCCAAAATTGAGTTTGTGGGACTTGGTGGAATTACAGGAGCGGGTTTCTTGGGCGAAGTTGCTGGTGCTACTAAGTCAGGACGGCGACTAACTGCCATTGTCTGCAAGTTAGACACATTTACATTCGGAGGACTGACTTCGTGTAAAGGTTGTAGTGCTTGAGATACACTAGTAGCACTTTGATAGCGATCGCTCGGTATATGATTCAACATTCGATTCAACACCATAGCAAATCGCGGGTTCACTTTTACCCACCGCTGCCAATTCCAAGTTAGTTGGTTTTGATCGAATAGATCCTTTGGTTCTTTACCAGTCAGCAAAACAATCGCGCTTACCGCTAATGCATATAAATCACTACTAGGATAGGCTCCTCCTGTTTGCATTTGTTCGCTGGGAGAGTAGCCTAATTTTCCTACGGTGGTTTTTGGCAGGGGATTATTTGGCGATTGTAAACGCGTTGCCAGTTCTTTCACCACCCCAAAGTCAATTAACACGGGTTTCGCATCACTATCTCGCAAAATAATGTTTTCTGGCGAAATATCCCGGTGAATAATTCCTCGACTGTGAATATGCTCTAAAACGGGTAACAACAACTCTATCAGCTGCAATACTTCAGCCTCTGTGAAAGTTTTACCCACAGCTTGACGTTCAGCCAGCAGAGTGCGGTACGTCTGACCTGCAACGTAGTCCTCCACCAAAAATAAGCGTTGGTCTTGCTCAAATCTTTCCCGAAATTTCGGCACTTGTGGGTGTTCGATTTGATATAGAATGGCAGCTTCTCGGTGAAAAAGCTCTTGTGCCCTCTCCCAATCCAAAGCCGACCTTGCTGTTGAATTCAATTCTTTGATCGCGCAAAGTTCGTTAAAGCGCCTCTGGTCTTCTGCCAGATAGGTTCTACCAAATCCTCCTTGTCCGAGAATTTGAATTATGCGGTAACGGTTTTGCAAGACAGTGCCAACTGTAATCGGTGGTTGCATGATCGGTTGATTGAGTGTAGTAGCAACTGAGGAGGAAGTCACCCACAAAGATTAAGTCCAAGAGGCGACGGACAGTTACCTGCGGCAATATTCTACTATACTCAACAAGTAGACTCTACCAGAGGAAGGTTGTTTCCTACTGTATAACTCCTCAATTCAATTTCTCTGCCTGGGAAAACGATAAATTTTGAAATATTCAAAATTAAACTTGAAAATCTAATTTCTAGAAATCACTCATCTCTTTTTCAATCAATCCTGTAGAAAAAGAAAAAATTGCAATCGGCTAACTGTGCTAGTGTCAGCCAAGCTTCTGCACAATAAAATAGGTAGCAAGCGTCTTTATAAAGAATAGTGTTATCTCACTCAATAATGATTTCTTTAGCACTACAAATCTTGATTTTGTCAATTATTATTTGAGCTATAAGACTCGTATTTGATTGCGTGAAAACAACTCAGTACACATTTATTCCTTCTTCCCTATTCCCTATTCCCTGTTCCCTATGAATCGCAGGGCAGAGGCAGTTCTCGCTGCACCTAAGTAGAGCGATCGCAACCACTCAAAAATCAGGTATACCCTCAAGTAGAATTTTTCCTCAGCAATAATACGGTCACTCACTAGTTCAGATGTGATTGGTAGTTTCTACTTGACAGAATGTTCGCAGACAAATTCAATAGACTTCTTGGCATTTGTAGGGAAAAGGGTAAGGGGGAAAGGGAAAAGGAATAAAAAAACCTTTCCCCTTTGACCTTTCCCCTTTGACCGCAAGAGTGCAAAAGTTACTTTTGCAAGAGGTCTAATATCGATATTGAACAATTTTTCTATATTCAACTACTAACTTTTAAGTAAAAATATTTACAATAAACTGTTTAAGTAATATTACTATCATTAAGTAATATTAAGTATCAAAAAAATATCTTTATTTAATCTTTATCTAAAAACTTGCTAGTGCGTGGATAAATTTTGTCCGCTGCCAGCTTTTTCTAGACTTTACAATAATTGTCACTTTTGTCAATGCGTAGATTATAGAGTAATAAGCTACTCTTTGACTACTTAGTGACAAGTGCTATACTGTGTGAGAACAAACTTTTTAATATCACTAAAGTTGTCAATGCTTTACTGTCAGCTATCAATGAGGTAATTATAAAAACTTAGCACACCAATAATGTTTAAGCAATTAGGCTTATTTACCTCAACTAAAAAATTGAACTATAGAGCTAGTGCATGGACTTGATGTCAGTTAAGCTATGAATAGCTTGTTTGCCAAGAAGACTAGATAAGTAGAGAATAATAATTTTATGCAAAAATGTTTAAATTTTGTATGGAAGCTTCAACAAAACTTACAGATGTTTTTTTAGGCTATTTCTTGGTTAAATCTATTAAATCCCTAATGATAATATTACTATGAATGCACATAGAGGATCTGCTGTGCTCAGTTCTGCAACTTTCAAAGTGCAACCATCTGCAACAGGACTGAACGATAATCATCGCCTGCGGCTGTTTTCTGGCTCTGCCAATTTACAACTGTCTCAAGAAGTCGCTCGTTATCTGGGCATGGACTTGGGACCAATGATTCGCAAAAGATTTGCGGATGGAGAACTTTACGTTCAAATCCAAGAATCAATTCGAGGTTGTGATGTTTATCTAATCCAGCCATGTTGTCAACCTGTAAACGATAATTTGATGGAATTATTGATTATGGTTGATGCTTGTCGTCGAGCTTCTGCGCGACAGGTAACGGCAGTAATTCCCTACTATGGTTATGCTCGTGCCGATCGCAAAACGGCAGGACGAGAGTCAATAACCGCCAAACTGGTTGCTAACTTGATCGTGGAAGCAGGTGCCAACCGCGTTCTCGCAATGGATTTACACTCGGCTCAGATTCAAGGCTATTTTGACATCCCCTTTGACCATGTTTACGGTTCACCAGTATTGCTAGATTATCTAGCCAGCAAACAACTCCCCGATCTGGTGGTTGTTTCTCCCGATGTTGGTGGTGTAGCACGAGCTAGGGCATTTGCAAAAAAACTGGATGATGCTCCACTGGCGATTATTGACAAACGTCGTCAGGCACATAATGTCGCAGAAGTGTTAAATGTTATCGGTGATGTTAAAGGCAAAACGGCAGTGTTAGTGGATGACATGATCGACACTGGGGGAACGATCGCAGAAGGAGCGCGATTACTGCGTGAAGAAGGAGCGCGTCAGGTATATGCCTGTGCAACTCATGCAGTATTCTCTCCACCAGCGATGGAGCGGTTGTCTAGTGGTTTGTTTGAGGAAGTTATTGTTACCAATACCATTCCCATACCAGAAAACAATCGTTTTCCACAACTAGTGGTGCTGTCAGTAGCTAATCTGTTGGGAGAAACTATCTGGCGGATTCATGAAGATACTTCAGTTAGTAGTATGTTCCGCTAACTACATTCCCGTTATAGGGATAAATTACCCACATTGACTCCTTGATTGGGTGCAGTGTGGGTTTTTGCTTTTAATTATTATGCCAACACTAATAGATGGATTCACACTAAATCAGACACATCAAGGCAATTCCCAATCCAAAATCGTTCGACTGAGCGCAGCCGAAGTCTAAAATCCAAAACTTGTACTGAGCGAAGTCGAAGTATCTAAAATCCAAAATGATATAACGTCCCTTGTGGGCTAAACCCCTAATCGCTGCACAAGAGCTGTAACGGGGATTGGCTCTGCATGGGAACGAGAGACTCCCTACTCTCTACTTGCTTACCGATACAGCCAAACCCTCAGTAGTGAAAGCAGTTGCTCGGTATCTACAGGTTTGGTGATATAGTCAGAGGCTCCAGCTTCGATGCATTTTTCTTTGTCACCTGGCATGGCTTTAGCAGTTAAAGCAATGATTGGTAGTGAGCGAAACTGTTGTTGTTGGCGGATGGCACGGGTGGTTTCGTAACCATCCATTTCCGGCATCATGATATCCATCAATACTATATTAATCTCAGGATTAGCTTGCAGTCTTTCTATGCCATCTCTGCCATTTTCGGCAAATAGCACTTGCATTTGATAGCTTTCTAAAAAGCTGGTCAGGGCAAAAATATTTCTGAGATCATCATCTACAATCAAAATTTTCCGATTAGCCAGCACCGGGTCAGTTTGATGTAGTTGCTCTAGTATTTGCCGCTTTGGTGTGGGCAAATTTGCTTGCACCCGATGCAAAAACAGGGCAGTTTCGTCTAACAACCGCTCTGGCGATCGCACATTTTTAATAATAATTGTTTCTGCTAGTCCCCGCAGCTGGGTTTCTTCTTGTCGGCTGAGTTCTTTACCTGTGTAAACAATTATCGGCAGTTTCAAAAGCTTGGGTTCAAGTTTTATCTGCTCAATTAAGGCAAACCCGCTCATATCGGGCAGACCAAGATCGAGTACCATACAATCAAAGTGATGCGATCGCAAAATCGCGAGAGCTTCTGCTCCTGTACCTACTGCTGTACTCTGGACATCGCCGTTACCAATCAGTTCGATAATACTTTGGGCTTGTACGGGGTCATCTTCTACAATTAAGAGATTTTTTACCTGACGCTCAATAAAGCCTTTAATCTCAGTCAATACCTGAGTTAGCGCTTCTGGAGACACGGGTTTTTGCAGATAAGTAATTGCTCCTAGCTGTAATCCCCGTTGTTGTCTTTCATCAACAGAAAGTATGTGTACTGGTATATGTCTGGTATCTGGTTTATGTTTCAGACGATCCAGCACCGTCCAACCATCCATCTCTGGCATGTGGATATCTAGCATAATTGCATTGGGTTTAAACTGTTCTGCTAGTGCTAGACCTTGTTTGCTTTGCAAAGCAACAATAGTTTTAAAACCCTGCTGACGTGCCATATCTAGTAAGATGCGGGCGAATTTATCGTCATCTTCGATAATTAGCAAAATGCGATCGCCTGGTTGAATTATTTCTCGGTCATCTGGAATATCGTGGGGTAAGCTGGGAAGTACTTTCACTGATGGAGAGATGTCTACAGTGGGTCTGTTTTCCACCATTGGCAGTTCTTTTATGGTCGATGCTGTGAGCATCGGGGTGGTTGGCTCAAGGGGTGGTGTGGTGATATTTTGACTATTCTTTTTCTGTTGTTTGGGCAAGTAAAGGGTGAAGGTGCTTCCCTGTCCTGGCTGGCTGAGTAGTTCAATTCTCCCTCCCAACAGTTGAGCTAATTCACGGCTAATGGACAAGCCCAAGCCAGTTCCGCCGTACTTGCGGCTAGTTGTGCCATCTGCTTGCTGAAATGCCTCGAAAATAATCTTCTGCTTTTCGGGTGGAATGCCTATGCCCGTGTCGCTGACGGCAAAAGCGATCGTGGAATTATCTACTTGGAATATTTGTAACTTTACGCTTCCCTGTTCTGTAAATTTAAAGGCGTTAGCTAAGAGATTTTTCAGCACTTGTTGCAGACGTTTGGAGTCGTTATAAATTGTCGGGGGTAACTTCTCATCCCGTTCAATAGTAAAACTGAGTTCTTTATTGTGGGCAACTTGCCGGAAAGTCTGCTCTAAAGATGTTTCCAAATCTGCAAGAGCAATTTGCTCAATATCGAGCGACATAGTACCCGACTCAATTTTGGCCAAATCGAGGATGTCATTGATTAATTCCAGCAAGTCAGTTCCAGCCGAGTAAATAGTCCGGCTGTACTCTATTTGTTTGTCGGTCAAATTGTTAAGCGAGTTATCTGCCAGTAGCCTTGCTAAAATTAATAAGCTATTTAATGGTGTCCGCAATTCGTGGGACATATTCGCCAGAAATTCTGACTTATATTTGGAAGATAAGGCCAGTTGTGCAGCTTTTTCTTCCAAAGACTTCCTCGCTCGCTCAACTTCCTGGTTCTTGCGGGCCACTTCCCGATTTTGAACTTCTAACAATTCTGCTTTTTCTTCTAGCTCCTCATTTAGTTGTTGCAATTCTTCGTTAGATTGCTTGACAAGAAATTGTGATTCTTCTAACTCATACGCCTGTTGTTCTAGGCGTTGATTGCTTTGCTGTAGTTCTTCTTGCTGGGTTTGCAGTTCTTCTGTTAAAGCAACAGACTCTTCAAGTAGTTGCTGTGTTTGCAATTGTGAGGCGATGTTATTTAAAAATACACCTAGATTTTCACTCAATTGCTCTAAAAATGTTAGGTGCAACTGGTTAAAAGGCCCAAAAGAGGCAAGTTCAATTACAGCATTTACCTGCCCTTCAAATAGTATGGGCAAGACAATAATATTTAGTGGTGGTGCTTCTCCCAAGCCGGAAGTGATGCGGATATAATCACTGGGAACTTCTGTGAGCAGGATTCTTTGTTTTTCTAGGGCGCATTGTCCCACTAATCCCTCACCCAAACGAAACTGATTTGCTAGGTTTTTTCGCTCTTTATAAGCATAACCACTCAGCAACTTCAGTATAGGCTGGTCGTTTATGGAGTCCATCACATAAAAAACGCCCTGTGATGCCCCAACTAGCGGTGCTAAATTTGACAATATCAGACTAGACACGCTTTCGGGATTTCGCTGCCCTTGGAGCATCTGAGTAAATTCAGCTAAGTTAGATTTGAGCCAGTTTTGCTCCTCATTTTTTTGAGTGGTGTTTCGCAGATTAACGATCATCTGGTTAAAGGTGCGCGTCAACACGCCAATTTCATCTTGGCGATCGCTATCTGGTAAACTTACCGATAAATCCCCATCTGCCATTGTTTCTGCCAAATCAGAAACTTGCTTCAGAGGTACTGAAATATGTCTGGTCAAGGTGAAGCCAATCAAAGCTAAGAGCAAAGAAAAGAAGGGAATACTATAGACAATGCTGGCGAGCGTTTGCCGACCGGCTGCTTGTGCCTTCTCAGAACGCTGTTTGAGCAGTGCATTCTCTTCATTTTTCATCGCCTGGATAACTTTCTGGATATTATCCATCAGTTGCTTACCCTGGTCTGTCAGAACAGCTTTTTGAGAAGCTTCTAAGCCTTGGCTTTGCCGTAGCTCTATGACATCTTTCATCACAGCCATTCTTTGGGTTAGTAGTGGCTGCAAAATATCAAGCCGATTTTGTTGGTTGGGATTATCTGCTGTTAACCTTTGAAGTTCCCTAACTTTTTGATTCAGTACTTGAATGGCAGCGTCATAAGGTTCTAAATAGCGCTGTTCTCCAGTAATAATGTAACCGCGTTGCCCAGTCTCAGCATTTGTCAGTTGCAAGTTGAGGTCTTCAAGCTGACTTAACACCTCGTAAGTATGGCTTTCTTTGCGCGAAGTTTCAATTAGCTCATTGGTGCTTTGGTAGGAGATTAAACCAATGGTGGTCAGAGTTGCCAAACTCAAGGCAAAACTTACTCCAATCTTGGGTCCAATCTTCAAACGGTTTAACATTACTCCACGCAGGTATTCAAATTATTTCTGTTTTCGAGACTATTTAATTATGTTTTGGCTATGCAAAATCAATGGGGGATATTTAGTTTCTCTAGGATATACCTAATTTTTTGCACGCCAACTATTATCATTTGTATCCTAATTTTTTACAAATGTAACGGTACTTAAATAATTATATATCTAAATACTATATTTTTATTTAAGATTTTGACAAGAAATCATTCAGTAGCATAACTTCTTTTAAAAGAAGCAACTACTTGATTATGCTTTTGATTGAATATTGCCGGGGATAAGTAAAATTTTTTGCTCAGATTCTAAATTTCACATTAGCTAAAAAAAGGTATTTTAAAGTTTATATAATAATGGTTAAATAATTTTTAGATTAACAAAGAGGCTGGATAGTAAAATTAAACAGCCCAATCAGGAAAATTAAATTAATTAAAACATAATTTATCTAGACATTAGATATAGTGCATTTTGCGGTTAGATATAACATCTATGCCATTGTACATCAATCTACCCAACCATAACCTTAGCGATCGCCAGCAGCATTCATTCCCCAGGAAAGTCAAGATTTTAAAAGACAACCTATACCCATAGAAGTAGATAATTTATAGTACAAAAGTATTGTTAGGAATATGCACAATCATGGCGTGTTGAAAAATATGTTGATATTAACTTGACATTTAACTAGAAGTTGTTAATCACTTGGCGATCGCTTCTAGCTGCATCAAGCTCGGATTGACTATAAATACTAAAATGTTGAACCTTGTTACTCTCTAAAATGGCTCTTGCACCTGCTACATAGATATCAGTGCCTTTTAGTACTAATAAGTAATGACCAAGAGTCAGATGATGCTCATAATATTTAGTTAGCTCGTCAGAAATTCCTAAAGTAGTATATTTATCTTGGGAACTGCTGATATTAACCCCAGAAATATCACCCAAATTGCTTGTATTTTTAACAACTATTGAGATTTGACTCATGGGGAAGTCGGCGGTTTTCAATTCAGTAACCGCTGCTTGTGCGTCTTGATGTCGGTAAAAAATACCGAGTGCATATTTGTAGCGATTATTTGGGGTCGAGTATGGCTCAAAGACTCCCCATTGTTGAACATCGCGGCGATTAAAAATCCTCTTGGCAAGACGAAGTTCTATGTCTATACCGGTTACTATTACCAAATAGTAACCTTTACAGACAAGATCGCTATAACCCTGTGCTTGCCTTTCAGAAATTCCTAAACTTAAGAACAAACTAGATAAACCACCTGCTAAAGTGGTAGCGATCGCTGTTACTTCCGCTCCGGCTAAGATGACTGGGCCTATACCAGGAATTACCAAGAGGACTATATCGACTGATAAACCAGCAATATTTCCTAAAGAATCACTAGCAACGGCTCCAGCAGCATCTTTTAAGGATGTATTGCCAGTGTTTTCGATGATTTCAACACCAGCAATATCACTTTCTTCTGTATTCCGTGCAATAACAGAAACTTTGTCCATTGGAAAATTAGAAGCTTTTAGTTCCTGAAGTACCAATTGTGCATCGGAATACCCAGCGAAAACTCCTATAGTTCTTCGCTCTTTCTCTAATGTCATTTTCTCGGTTTATTGCAGTTAGAAGTGATTCCCAAGATTGTTACCTCAATTTGAGGTATTTGAGGTAATTACACAGCGCGACGAGTCAGTAAACCCCAAAGGAAAATTAGTATCATTGCACCAATAACAGCAAATAAAATACTTCCCAGAGATAAAGCTCCTACAGATGCAGCTGCTGCCGAACTACTTCCTAGTAATACTTGACCCAAATAACCACCGAATACGGCCCCAAGGATTCCTAATATAATGGTAGAGATAATACCGCCACCTTGGGTTCCAGGATAAAATAACTTAGCTAACGCACCTGCGATTAAACCCAAAACCAACCAAGCAATAATGTTAGTCATTGAATTTCTCCTTCACTAAAAATCTGCTTTATTTGCATTTGACTATTTCATATTAAAGTTTGCTTCTAAAATTTTCGATCTATCTAAAGAACTAATATCAGAAATCTTTAGATATCATTTGAATATTCGCCAAGTCACCTTTGAGGATGAATATACAAATTCGTCACATTCTGTACATTCAACTATTTGTATAGCAGTCCTATTTAACATCATACAAGATGTAGATCGGGAAGCTAACCGCATTCTAGATGAGACACGAGGTGTAGCTTGCTTCCCTGTATGGGTAAGCGTAGGACTTCTTACAGAAGTGGGTTAAAGGGTAACGGTATGGAATTTTCCCTTACCTTTAACATGCACCCCAACCAAAAAGCAAAAGTTACTTTTCAAGATGTCTGTAGTATTTCGTAGAGAAAGACAGAAAAGGAAAAAAAAACAAAGAAATATAGACATTTCACATCTAGATTTTTGATTTTCAAAAAAGCGATATCAGCCGTTCAAGGTTCAGGACTGGAGACTATAGAAAGAGCTAGTTGATATAGTTGGCGACGGGGAAGGGAAGTAAATTTTGCTAACTGACGGCTAGCTTGCGATCGCGATATCCCTTGACTAATTAACTGTTTCAATTCGGCTTTCAGTTCTGCTTCTGTCAGTTGGGGCTGACTGGCTGGAATTCCCGCTACTACTAATGTATATTCACCTTGGGGTTCTCGTTGAGTGTAGTAAGCGATCGCTTCGGCAATGGTCCCTCGCCAAAATTCCTCATACAATTTAGTTAACTCCCGTCCTAGCACAATTTGGCGATCGCTTCCCCAAACAAGAGCTAAGTCTTGCAAAGTATCTCGCAAACGGTGCGGCGATTCATAGAAAATCAAGGTGCGAGATTCTGTTTGCAGAGATTCTAAATGTTCTTGTCTGTGTTGGGTTTTCGCCGGGAGAAAGCCTTCAAAGACAAACCGATCTGTTGGTAGTCCGGCTGCACTCAAAGCGGTAATTGCTGCACTAGCGCCAGGAATGGGAACTACAGGAATTCCCGCTTCAATACAGGCTTTCACCAGTTCATATCCAGGATCGGAAATACCTGGCATCCCCGCATCACTCACCAGAGCGATCGCTTTATTATTAACTAAATGCTCTAATAATTCTGGAATACGGCTGGTACGATTGTGTTCGTGGTAACTCATTTGGGGTGTTTTAACTTGAAAATGCTGTAGCAATTTCCCCGTATGACGCGTGTCTTCCGCAGCAATGATATCCACAGTTTGCAAAATTCGTACCGCCCGAAAGGTGATATCTTCCAGGTTGCCAATTGGTGTACCGACAACGTAAAGTGTTCCTGGTTTTGGATCGGTTTGCATGAGCAAGAGTTAGGAGTTAGGAGTTAGGGGTTACAAGTTAGGAGTTAGGAGGTCAAAATAATAATTTATGTTTAATACGAATTGAGTATTGGTAACACTCCATACTCAAATTTTGGTTTTTTTGACCCGATGAGAGTTTCTAATTCATCAATTTCAGTGATTTCAGGTATCTATGGTTTTTTAAGACGCGATAAATCGCGTCTCTACATCTGGGTTTTGTTGCTTATCTTGCGGGCTATCTTATTTCAATAATCTTAGTCCACTGAGGGTAACTAATACTGTGGAACCTTCATGGCCAATGACGCCGATGGGTAGGTTAATATTTCCTAGAAAGTTGCCGACTAAAAGCAACATAATGAAACTCAACGCTACAACTATATTTTGTTTTACTATGGCTTGCGATCGCCTACCCAAATGCATCGCTACAGCAATTTTTTCTAACCTGTCTGCCATTAGTACGATATCTGCGGTTTCTAATGCCACATCGCTACCAGATACTCCCATCGCTATACCTACAGATGCTTGCGCTAAAGCTGGTGCATCATTAATGCCATCGCCTACCATTGCCACAGTTTGATATTGTTGCTGTAAACGGCGGATAACATTCAGCTTATCCTCTGGTAAAAGTTGGGCATACACCCGATCGATTCCGACTGCTTTGGCGACACTGCGAGCAGTTTCTTCATTATCCCCGGTTAACATGACAATTTGTTCAACTCCCAGTTTCTTTAATCGGGTAATGGTTGCGGCTGCTTCCGCTCTTACTTCATCTGCGATCGCAATTACACCCATCACCTCTGCCCCTCTGCTCCCCTGCGCCCCTGCTCCCCTTCCTTCCTGTGCTACCCAAACCACAGTTTTACCTTCTTGCTCCCAAGATTGAACGATTTCTCGCAATTCTTCAGGTAAATTTGTCACATATCTCTGTACAAAAACGGCATTACCCACAATCACTTGTTGTTCTTGAGCAATTCCGACAATTCCCTGTCCCGGTATAGCTTGTACTTGGATTGCAGGAACCCAATCTAAACCACCAGCCGCCTGTACAATTGCCTTACCGATGGGATGTTCGGAAGATGATTCTACACTAGCAGCAGTTTTTAATACATCATATTGAGTGTATTCACTAACTGAAACTACCTGAAATATCTGCAACTGTCCTGTTGTGAGAGTACCAGTTTTATCAAATGCGATCGCTCGGACTTTGCCAATTTTCTCCAACTGCGCCCCATTTTTAAACAAAATCCCTTGTCTTGCACCATTGGCGATTCCTGAAAGCAGGGTGGGCATAATTGCGGCCATCAACGCACAGGGAGAAGCCACTACAAGGAAAGTAAGAGCGCGATAAATTGTTGTTTCCCAATCCCAACCCCAAAGAAATGGGGGTAAAGTTGCCAGTAATATCCCAGCTACTACAATGACTTTGGCATATCCTTTCTCAAAGCGATCGATAAACTCTTGGGAAGGTGGTGCTTCTGTTTGCGCTTGTTCTACCAAACGAATCACCCGCTGAATCAAACTGCTTTGGGCTGGTTTGTGTACTTTAATCTGCAATGCACCATAGCCGTTGAGTGTACCAGCAAATACTTCTGCGCCCACTGTTTTTTCTACAGGTAAAGACTCGCCTGTAATCGCAGCTTGATTGAGAGTGCTGTAACCAGATAAAATTATCCCATCAGTCGGAATTAGCTCTCCAGGTTTAACGACAATCTCATCACCCACTTTTAGCTGACCGATCGGAATTTCCTCTTCTCTTCCCTGAAGCAAAACTCTTGCTGTATCTGGTGTCAAACTCATCAAACTCCTGATACTGCGCTCAGTTCGCTGCATGGCATAGCCTTCTAATGCGCCACTGATGGCAAAAATCAGAATCAAAATTGCCCCATCAATAATTAGATGATATTCTCTTCGCCATAAGCCAAGACTAGCAGCACCAATGGCGGCGACAATCATCAGCAAATCTACATCGAGTTCTTTTTCTTTGAAAAGGGTAGTTAATCCTTCCCGCGCACTTTCATAACCGCCAATTATATAAGCAGCGGGTAGCAACAGGAATGCCAATCCTAGCCAACCGAGATGCAAGGCGAACCATCCGAGAAATAATAGGAATCCACACAAAAGGGCGGCTACGGTATCTGTGTGTTCTCTGGTGAATTGGCTAAAACGTTGGGGGTAGAGCATGAGAGGTGAATTAACAGGGACTCCCTCAGGCTAAACCTTGACATTAATGTTAATGTCAAGGTTTATAATGATTTTGAAACGCAAAGGGGCGCTGAGGGAAGCGCAAAGGTACGCAGAGTAAATCTTTATCTGTGTTTTTTGAGTGTTTTTCAAAAGCGGAAAGAAGGTAAATGCGACGATTTAACTGTTACGTTTAAAATTGCATTTAGGTTATTGGTTTGAGCGTCAAAGTAATCCACCTATACGAGTGAAAAAAATTAGTAATGAAGTTGCTGAAAATACTGGATTACCCATTTCAGAACTGATTGCACGGGGTTGGCTTTATGAATTGGCGTAGAGTAGAGATTGCAAGCCTTATGTAGAAAACTTGGTCAATCAGTGTTACCAAGGTTTAGATGAAAATGCGCCGCTGTCTCTTCAGGCGGCTTGTGGAGAATTACAAAGAATTTTGCCGTTATTAGAGTAAATTTATGAATGCTGGTTGCTTAACTATTAAAGAACTCACTGATGCAGTCGGTGGAGGTTTAACTCCGCGAATGGTGCGCCATTATCATCAATTGGGGCTGCTACCGCAACCAGTGCGATCGCGCAGTAATTACCGTCTCTACACCCAAAAAGATGTCCTCCGGTTGCAACGGATTGTCGCACTCAAACAGCAAGGGTTTCAGCTAAACCATATCCGCAATATTTTGGAGGTGGAACCAGAAGCCGATACAACGGCTAACCTAATGGGACAACTCCAGCAGCAATATCGGGCGGTGATGCAACAAATCTCCCAACTGCGACAAACTGCATCAGCATTAGAAGGATTATTGGGACGCGATCGCCATTGTCAAATTATCCAAGCGGAAGTTTTGGCGCAACTAAAGTTACTTGATGTTGAAACTCAAGCGGGATTGGGAGGATTGGAACATCTTTGGAGTGGTTTGGATGCCGAAATTCATAGCCACTCGGAAGCTTTTACCGAATCGCTACAACGCTTACTACCCGATTTGTCTCATCGTTCGGAAATTGAACAGCACTTAATTTCTCAGTTGGTTTTGACTTGTGGCGATGTCAGTTTGGTGTCCTTTGTGAAATTGAGTCGAGATGCGATCGCAGCTAGTCGAAAAGCTTTATCTGCAAGTTGTCAAATTGTTGTCGATACTCAAACGGTTGCTGCTGCTTTAGATCAAACCCGATTACTTCACTTAGGATGCCGCACCGAAACCTTGATTGATAACCCCCATATTACCACCGCTACAGAAGCAGAAGTTGCTTTTTGGCAACATCGAGAATGGCGAGAAAAATTGCAGCAAGTAAGTAATGGTTGTGTGCTGGTAGTTGGTTATGCTCCCTCAGTACTTCTCGAAACTTGTGAAGCGATTGCTAACCAAAAAATTCAGCCTGCATTAGTAATTGGAATGCCCATTGGCTTTAGTCATGCTCCCGCAGCCAAGCGACAACTGATGCAACAAGGGATACCTTTTATTACAGTTGAAGGGACTTTGGGAGGTGGCGCATTAGCTGCAACTGCCCTAAATGCTTTGGTGGAGTCACTAATAGATAAGCCAGATTGTCATTGTTATCTCAAATGAGTGCTGAACAATAAGTATTCATTTAAGACAGTCTCAGTGAAACGAGTTTCAAATGCCTTGCATGAAAATGTTCTAGGAACTAGGATTTTTACTCAACACTCAACACTCATAACTTATAACTCAGCACTCATAACTCATAACTCAGCACTCAGACTCCGCACTACTGAAAATAATATTGTTAAATAATATTGAATTTGCTACACTTTACCAGTTTTAGTAATTCAATAATTCATAATCGCGGTCATCAACTACCAACTTGCTATAAGTTGCAATATAACTTAGAAGAATTTATAGTAAACAGACTTTGACAATTAGAGTATAAATTATTATGCTATCCAAGCTAGAGCGAAGTATAAATCAGCATAAGTGCTTTGAAGTAATTAGAACTAAAGATAACTCAGATGTATAATTAGCCCGTCTCCTCCATTATCTTTATAAAGATCGCGATTTAGGACTGGCAGGCTTTCTATTTTTTACTTTAATTAAGGGGCTTATGTGGCAACAAGAAAAAAAAGATACTTCGATAGTCAGGCTGTTATTATGGGTTGCCTTAGCTACAACCCCGATGGCAGCATCTCTGGTGGTATCAGCACCGATGCTGGCACAATCTACACCTGAAGCTACCTCGTCGCCACTGCCACAAACAGTGCAGAATGAACCGATAGTGAGGATTGACGGTTCCAGTAGCTTAAGTGCAATCAACCAAAGCCTGAAAGAAAGTTTTGAAAAACAGTTTATCGGTAAAAAGGTTGAAGTTGCTGCTAACGGCACTGAGAAAGCGCTGAAAGATTTGCTAGATGGCAAAATCGATATAGTCGCAATGGGGCGCGGGTTGACGCCAGCAGAAAAAGCTCAAGGACTAGAGCAAGTTCGTTTGCAGCGTGAGAAGATTGCGATCGTGGTTGGTGCAGAAAATCCTTTCAAAGGAAGCTTGACTAGTAAGCAATTTGCCCGGATTTTTCGGGGACAAATTACAAATTGGTCACAACTGGGAGGGCCTTCAGCCAAGATTCGATTCATCGATCGCCCGAACACCAGTGAAACTCGCAATACTTTTCGTACTTATCCAGCCTTCAAAACTGCTGAATTTGCTACAGGGGCTAATGCTACCCAAGTAAGTGACGATAATACCGCAGAAATCATCAAACAACTGGGCAAAGACGGCATCAGCTATGTATTAGCTAATCAGGTGTCGAAGTTGAAAGATGTGCGAGTTCTGCAATTACATCAAGCCTTGCCATCTGATGCGAGATATCCCTTCTCGCAACCTTTAGTTTACGTTTACAAAAAAGATCAGAGTTTAACCGCAGTAGATTTTCTTGGCTTTACCCTAGCACCCGCAGGACAGCAAGCTATAGAAAAAGGTAGAGCTGCCGAAGCCGAGGCGATCGCAGCCAGCGTCTTACAACCTGCTGTTGCAGCTTCTCCAGGTGTCCAAACAACACCAGCGCCTACGCCTTCCCCTAGTGCCACTAGTTCTGCATTTGGCGAACAGCCCTTTGTGGCTGCACCTACACAAAGCGCTCCAATTGTAAATAAAGAAACACCATTGTGGTTGCTGCTACCTGTCTTTTTTATAACTGTAGCTGCATCTCTACTAGTGTGGATTCTAAAAAAACGCCCATCGCCCACCGAGGAAACAGATAATTTACCAGAATCAAATCCTCATCCACCTAATGGAGAAACGGCGGCGCTCAATGCCAGCACAGTTTCCTCCCTGAATGGAACGACGCTGGAGGAGCAGGCAGTACCGCACTTTCAAGAGCAAGAAACCCCCGATCGCACTCCTTTCAACATTTACGCTCAAACACAATCCGATCTGAACCAAAATGTTACTCAGGAGACAGCAAATTTAGTCCAAGAGACAAGTAATGGTACTTCTAACCTCTATGAAGGCGCGACATCGAGCGTAGCGAATGGCTCAGAAAATAACAATTTGGGAGCCGCAGCTTTAGGTGGTGCAGCTATAGCCACAGGTATCGGGACGGCTACTTGGTCTACCTTTAATAACAAAGAAACAGAAACAGACGCCATTGATGAGACTGTCAATCACAGTAATTATACGGAGACATACACTCCTGAGTCTGATGAAATTGCATGGGATATAGAAGCTCCGGCGGCTGTAGTAAATACTTCATATCCTTATCCAGGTAACATTCCAGAAGAGTTGTCTGATGTAGAACTGCCTTCATCTGAGGTGACAGCCCCACTCCCAGAATTACCAGATGTGCCACAAGCATCATCTGATTTTGGCTACTGGGACACAGCAATTAGTGAAGATCGGGCAGAAGAGGAACTTCAGGCAGAATTGAACTGGCTAGAAAGTATCACCTCAACTGAGGATACAGCCTCAGTCGATGAATTGCCCTTAGCGGAATCTGACGAAACCACAGCCGATGTGGAAGCATCAGAGACAGATACATCTTCACTGCTCGATTTACCGGAATTTCCAGAAGATGTATTGAGTCAAGATGCATTGAATGTGGTAGCGGACGCAGCCGAACCCACTTTAAGTTTGCCAGAGTCAGAACTTCCTGCCGAGCCGACTGTTGGGGAAGCTAACTCCACAGATTTGGCCGCAGCCGCAGCTTTAGCAGCCGGCGCGGGAGTTGGCGCTTGGGCTAGCACTTTTGGAGCGGATGCTCCAAATGAGACGATTGCAGTTGATGCTGATGAAGAAAGTAGTATTGTGCTCACACCGCATACTTATACATCGGCTCATGTCTCTTGGGAGATTTCCCCAGCCAAGAAAGCAGAACTGTGGCAACAAGGCGGTACTCAATTGGCAGTGCGGCTGTATGATGTGACTGGCATTGATTTGAGTTATCAAACTCCGCAGCTGGTGAAGCAGTATGAATGTGCAGAGACAGCAGACGATCGCGTTGTAGAAATTCCCCAGACCGATCGCGATTACATTGCTGAAATTGGCTATATCGCTTATGGCGAACACTGGTTATTCATCGCCCGTTCTGCAATTGTTCGTATCTTCAGCCCTGTGAATCCAGATCCGATAGTTGATGATGTGGCAATCGCAGGCGAAACAGCTAATGGTTTGGTAGATACTCAAGAAGAAAGCAGTATTGTCCTCACACCAGATACAGATGGATCGGCTCATGTCGCTTGGAAGATTTCCGAAGCCAAAAAAGCAGCACTGCGGCAACAAGGCGGCTCTCAATTGATTGTACGGCTGTATGATGTAACTGGCATTGACTTAAGTTATCAAACTCCGCAGCTGGTAAAGCTGTATGAATCTGAGGAAACAGAAAGCGAAGGATTGGTGGACATTCCCCTGAACGATCGCGACTACATAGCTGAAATTGGCTATCTCGCTGATGGCGAACGCTGGTTATTCATCGCCCGTTCTGCAATTGTTCGTGTCTTCGGCCCTGTGAATCCAGATCCCGTAGTTGATGATGTCGCAATTGCGGAGCAAGCGGAGCGAACAGATGTTGATTTGGTAGATGTCCAACAAGAGAGCAGTATTGTCCTCACACCCCGCACTTTCCAATGGGCTGAAGTCTCCTGGGAGATTTCCGAAGCTAAAAAAGCAGCACTGAGACAACAGGGCGGCTCTCAATTGGTAGTGCGACTGTATGATGTAACTGGCATTGATTTGAGTTATCAAACTCCGCAGTTTGTCCAGCAGTATGAATGTGAAGAGACAGCACACGATCGCTTTGTGGAAATTCCCATCAGCGATCGCGATTACATAGCAGAAATTGGCTATGTCGCTGATGGCGGTCGCTGGTTATTCATTGCCCGTTCTGCGATCGTTCGTGTCTTTAGTCCAGTGCCTACAGAGCCGACAACAGATTCCACTGTTGAAAATGTACCATTAGTCAGCGAAACCGCTGTTGGCTTGGCAAATGTAGAAGCAGAAACAGCCCCAGAAGAGAGCAGTATTGTCCTCACACCCCGCACTCCCAAATGGGCTTATGTCTCTTGGCACATCTCCAAAGCTCAGTCTGAAGCACTACACCAACAGGGCGGTTCCCAATTAGCAGTGCGGCTCTATGATGTGACTGGCATTGACTTGAGTTATCAAAGTCCTCAACTTGTCCAGCAGTATGAATCTGAAGAAGTAGCACGCGATCGCTTTGTGGCAATTCCGGTGAGCGATCGCGATTACATGGTTGAAATTGGCTATATTGCTGATGGCGATCGTTGGTTACTCATCGCCCGTTCCGCTAACGTCCGGGTATTCAGTCGTCCCCACGGAGATTTTTGGTTTGTCGCGGATGCTGAGTTAATTATTCACGGAGCGACTCAACCAAATACCAACGTAAACATTGGCGGACATGCCATCAAAGTTAAACCCGATGGTACTTTCCACCTACGTCTTCCCTTTTCAGATGGTTTAATGGACTATCTGATCGTGGTAGCTGCTGATGGAGAATCCACCAGAACTATCCATAAGAAGTTCTCTCAGGAAACTTCCGAAAGCTAACATTACCTTGAGTTATCCCCTCTAACCCGATTCTCCCTTTTTAGGGGGTGTAGGAAGGGGGGATTTTATTATGCCAATTTTTCCGCTAACTTTCGTTTTCATCCCCGTTAGGGGAAGTGGTTATGTAAAGTTTGTATCTGAATCCGATAAGCTGGATCATAAGTTTCCATCCCCGTTAGGGGAAGTGGTTATGTAAAGGATACGTTTCAGGTATAGTAACTTCAGTAGAAAAGAGTTTCCATCCCCGTTAGGGGAAGTGGTTATGTAAAGTCTAGGAGTACTATGGTTTGGGACTACATTACCCAAACGTTTCCATCCCCGTTAGGGGAAGTGGTTATGTAAAGCCAAGACAACCTAATGTCAAAGTAGCAGATCAAAGTGTTTCCATCCCCGTTAGGGGAAGTGGTTATGTAAAGGAACCACTTAAAGCTCTTCCAGGCTGCCAGCTTGTGTTTCCATCCCCGTTAGGGGAAGTGGTTATGTAAAGGAATATCCTTGCCGGTAGATTTCTGCGACCATAATATTGGTTTCCATCCCCGTTAGGGGAAGTGGTTATGTAAAGAGTTACCTTTTGGAAACCTTACTAGGACAGGGTTTGGAACCCCTAAATCGACGCATCTCTGAAAAATCGGAAAAAAGTTTTCCAAATCTCTCAATTTTGCAGCCTGAAAACCTTACTGCATAAGGCATCGACGCATCTCAACGAAGTTATGCGGTTTTCAAGGTTCGGGCGAGATGCGTCGATGAGCTTCAACACACTCCCTAAAAGTAAAATATATTACTTAAAATTGTCAAGGTTTTAACAAAAATTTAGCATTGGGTATCTGTTGCTCTGGAAAAATTTCTTGAGTTAGACATTTCTTAAATGCTAACGTCTACAAGGTGACACAGGATTTGGAGCGGTTTTTTTAACTATGAAACATAGACATAAAGTAGCTTTTAGCTTAACATCGCTGATCGGTCTTAATTTAATCTCTAGCTTAGTTGTATTTGATGAGGCGAACGCCGCACCACCGAGAACCCCAGATAAAAGTGTAAATTGCGAGATTTTAGTTGTGGGTGGTGGACTTTCTGGTGTAGCCACAGCTTATGAGGGGTTACTAGCAGGGCGAACAGTTTGTCTGACAGAAATTACAGACTGGCTGGGAGGACAAATTTCTGCTCAAGGGACATCTGCATTAGATGAACGCCCAACTCAACGAGCTTTAAAATTCTATTCTCGCGGTTATCTGGAATTGCGAAACCGCATTGGACGTAAATATGGTAAACTTAACCCCGGTGACTGCTGGGTAAGTGAATCGTGTTTTCTTCCCCGCGATGCTCACGCCATTTTGACCCAGATGCTTAAAGATGCCGAAAAGCAGGGTAAAGGGAAGTTGCAATGGTTTCCCAACACAGTAATTAAGGATTTGGAAATCGCTGCTGATGGCAAAATAATTAATAGTGCGATCGCAATTCAACATCAACCAGCAAAAGGCGCACCACCTCTCAATACTTTTACGTTATCTCAAAGCATTGAAGATGCTTATCGCTACGAAGACTCGTCTCGGTTTACTAAAACGATTGTTCGTTTTATCCCCAAGCCAGTGAAAGAAGATGCTCCTAAATGGTATGTCGTAGACGCTAGCGAAACCGGAGAAATTATCGCCCTTGCTGATGTTCCTTACCGATTAGGTATTGATGCCCGTTCTTACCTAGAACCTTCTGCTTCCAGTGCTAATAATGACCCCTATTGTCCTCAAGGCTTTACCTACACCTTTGCAATGGAGGCCACCAAGGAACCGCAACCGCAGACAATGCCTGCATTTTATCCAGAATATGCGCCATATTTCAGCTATGAATTAACGCGACTGGCTAACTTTGATTTAGTTTTTACCTATCGTCGCATCTGGAGTCCAAACAAAGGGAAACCAGCAAAATTCGGTGGTGTCAGTTTTGATGCTCCTACACCAGGGGATATCTCCATGCAAAACTGGACTTGGGGTAACGACTACCGCCCTGGAACAGCCCAGGATAACTTAATTTATAACCGCCAACAATTACAAGCTACTGGACAGTTAGAACCAGGGGGTTGGATGGGAGGACTGCGCACAGAAACCCTCCGCAAGGCTGAGGAAAATGCTTTATCTTTTTATTACTGGTTGGTAGCTGGGACTACAGATTCTCAACTAGGGGACGGTGTTAAGCAGCCGCAACCTAATAACCGCTTTGTTTCCGGTTTAAATTCACCAATGGGGACAGCGCATGGTTTATCAAAATATCCCTATATGCGAGAAGGACGGCGCATTATTGGCCGCCCCAGTTGGGGACAAGCTGAAGGCTTTAGTATTGGGGAAATTGATATTTCCCGCCGAGATTATAATGATGAGTATTACTCAAAGACTCTGCCAGCAGATATGTATCGTCGGCTACGAGCAGCAGTTGCAGGTTTAGAAGCAATATCAGTAATTGACGGTAAAGTTCCACCAGACAAAGCAATGCGACGGACTCGTTCTACCATTTTCCCCGATGCTGTGGGTATTGGTCACTACGCCATAGATTTCCATCCTTGCATGGTGAATAGTCCCCCAGAAGCCCCTGGAAACACAGAACGTCCCGGCGAAAGACGTGGTGCAGGTCAAGCTTATCCCTTCCAAATTGCTTTGAGGGCAATGATTCCCCAAAAAATTGATAATTTGCTCGTAGGTGGTAAAAGTATTGCCACTAGTCATATTGCCGCTGCTGCCTATCGCGTACACTCCTTTGAATGGTCGGCTGGCGCAGCTGCGGGAACTATTGCTAGTTTTGCACTCAAAAATGCGATCGCACCTTACCAACTAGTTGATGATTTACCTAAACAAGAGCCACAACTAGAAGCACTCAAACGGCTTTTGCAACAAAATGGCAACCCTACCGCCTTCCCAGATACATCTATTTTTAACGAAAACTGGGATAATTGGAAATAGGGACTGGGGATTGGGGACTGGGGATTGGGCATTGGGCATTGGGCATTGGGCATTGGGCATTGGTCATTGGTCATATCAAGTCCGGTTAATCACTTATTACCGAATCTGTGCAAAAATCCCAAAAGCCTCTTCCCCCAGTAAGAACTGCGGTATAAATGATAAGTCTTTAGCCGGATACGATATCATTGGTCATTGATTAAAGACAAATGACAAACGACAAATGACAACGGACAAATGACAACGGACAAATGACAAAGGACAAATGACAACAGACTACTAAACAATGAACTAAACTAATTACTTGTAATGTAGTTTTGTAAAATTATCTTGACCAATTGTTTTATAGTTATGACACTTTCAGCAGATGTTTACGGGATGTCCACAGCACCAACTATAGCTCCTGAACGGTCTAATCAAGTTATCCGTAAGACTTATCCAAATTACAAAGTGATTGTATTAAACGATGATTTTAATACATTCCAACATGTGTCTGAATGTTTGATGAAATATATTCCGGGAATGACTGGCGATCGCGCGTGGGATCTGACTAATCAGGTACACTATGAAGGTCAAGCGATCGTCTGGGGTCGGGCCCCAAGAACCTGCGGAACTCTATCACCAGCAGCTGCGCCGAGCAGGTTTGACAATGGCACCTCTAGAAGCAGCTTAATTATTATGGGCAAACCCTCCGTAGATCCCCTCCGCACGGCTTCTCTACGAGACGCTACGCGAACACAAAAAGCCGCCAGACTGGTTTGGAATCACTCAACACACCTTTCTGGTCTTATCCCCATTTTAGAACGTCTTTGTCAGCAGGATGGTATCCAAACTGTGACGCCGGGTGTGATTGGACGATCGAAAGGTCACAGTCCAAAAATGCAACTACGCGTCTCAGTACCGATTCGCGGCGGCTATAAAGTCATTGCGCGGCAGGGGAAAACGGTACAAGAGGTGTTTATTTTAACAACTTTGTCCCAAGATCAACTAGAAGCTGCATTAGCGATCGCGATGAAATGTTAATCATACTCAATGCCCCATGCCTTGTTTGGCCCATACCCAATAACTATTCCTCAACCCGATGTACTGCAAATTTATGTAGCGGCAGACTAACAATACAAGAAAAAGTTAAGAAATATGACAAAGCTGTAGTTATTTTCAAAGTCATGACTACAGATTCCCAGCCAGGTAAAACTATTTTTTCGATGCCAAAAGCTACACAGTAAACTAGCCAGTAACTAAAGCTCATTCTAAACAGAATTCGCTCTGTTTCTTCCATCTCATTTGTTTGCTGCTTACCATCCCACAGTAACAACAGTCCAATAATGCAAGCGACAAAGGAAACAGCAACTACAGATTCGTGACAAAATATATTTAACGAATGCATTTGTGTTTATTCCCACATTTTTTCAGTTGAAACTCAGTCTAAAGGAATATTCCTTGCAGATATACAAATTATTTACAAACCTCAATAGAATAAAAACTGCTGACTGAAAAATCTCACTTGCAACTCAGCACTCGTAACTCCATTAACCTGCAAGACAAGACTAGTTGCCAAAATTGAAGCATTTGCAACAATTGTTCTTTCATGTATAAGAAAGGTTTAAGTATTTCCAAAAAACATATAAGCATTTGCTGGAAAGGCTTAATACTTTGCAACAATTGTTCTTTCATGTATAAGAAAGGTTTAAGTCTTTCCCAGAAATATATAAGCAAGTGCTGGAAAGGCTTAATACTTTGCAACAATTGTTCTGTCATGTATAAGAAAGGTTTAAATGATTGCAGCAATTGTTGTAATTAACTTATGAGTTAATCTTACTTAAAAAATCAAAATCTTTTAGGTAAGATTAACTGCCCTCATCCCCCAACCCTTCTCCCAAATTGGGCTATACTCCAGTGATTAAGGCTACCGTGTATACACAAGTCTCAAGTAGTTGATAAATCTTGGTTTTACCCCACCCTAACCCTCCCCCCTTCGACAAGCTCAGGGCATCGCTTATAAAGGGGAGGGCACAACATTTCCTCGTTCCCAGTCTCCGACTGGGAATGCATTCATTGAGTCTCTGACTCAATGCTAGATTAGAGGCAGAGCCTCAACGAGGAGCATTCCCATGCAGAGCATGGGAACGAGATAAACGAGAAAACAATGGAAAATCAAACTTTTTTTGACTTGTGTATACACCGTAGTCGCGTAAAAGGAGAGAGGCTTTGAGGCTTACTCCCCAACGCTAGCAGGGAAGGGGCTGGGGGTTAGGTCTGTATTTCACGCAATTGAAAACCGCTATATAAAAGAGATTTAGGGTAAGGGCTTTTGATAAACATAATTTTGCGCCACTTTCCAATAGCGCGAGAACCGTTTCAAGTCAATATAGCCGTCATAGCTAAAAAATGGTTCTACCTCTAACACTTCCACTGCTATAGAACGCTCCATTTGATTACAAATATCATCAAATCGGGGACTGGGACTATTGGCTGTGACAACTAAATTAGCATCATGTTCTTGAGCAAAAGCTAAAATTTCTTGTGCCACATCGCCACGGCGAATAACAACAGGTAACTCTAGCAAACATTCGTAGATAAAAGTCAGACGTTTAAGACTCAATTGCCATTCCTCTATCAAAGCCTCGTCCCAAACCCAGATAGCTGGGGCATCAGGGTATTTTTGCAATGTGGGATTATTTGGACTGAGGCAATCTCCATGTACCCAAACAATTGGTTTAGTCATTTGTCATTGGTCATTTGTCATTTGTCATTTGGCATTTGTCAAGAGTTATTATTCTCTTCCTTGTCCCCCTTGTCCCCCTTGTCCCCCTTGTCCCCCTTGTCCCCCTTGTCCTCCTTGTCCTCCCCTACTCCCCCTGCTCCCCTTTCCTTTCTTTCCACGCTGCCAACTTTGGCTATTAGGTTGTTTGCTAAATTCGCCTTTGGGAAAAAGTCGCTGTTCTAATTCTTCATAACTGCCTTCAAAATCACAATGACCATAAAGGGGACATTTCTGGCAATAAATGCCTTTGGTGTAGCGTTCTAAGTTTTCACGGTTGAAAAAATACGGTTTCTGACTAAAAGTGCTAGCAACCCACTGCCATGACATATTATTGCTAGCAGGATCGCCATCTAAAAGGTGTTCGAGAAACCATTTGGCTCCAGCTTGCCAACGAATACGCCGCCAATGGACAATATAAGCCGCTAGCCACATTCGGGCATGGTTATGTAAATAGCCAGTTTCTCTCAAATCACGACTGAAACTGTCAATGCAAACTCTGCCTGTAGTTCCTTCTCTGATATCTTGCGGCAATTCGGATGCATATTCGCCCATAGTATAACCAGTTTTGTACTCTTCCTGGTCTTTCCAGATTTCATCCCCCAACTTTATATACAACCGTTGCCAGTAATCGCGCCAACCTAATTCGTTAATTAGTTTCGTAGCATCCTCTTGTTGTTGTACTTGGTTGAGAACATAATCTCGAATTTCTCGCAAACTCAAAACCCCATAGCGGATGTAAGGCGAAAGACGCGTGACTGCACCTGCGAAGAAATTACGTGTTTGGGCGTAGCGAACGGGGTCAATTTTTTGTAGCGCTGTTTCTGCCGCTTTGCGTCCCCCCACAGTTTCGCTGATGTGGCGATCGCGTTCGGCTGCGCCTGGGAATTGTTCGCGGAGGTAGGCTACCAACTCATCGCGGTTGGTAAATTCGCGTTGCATATCTTTAGGCATGTGAACTTTGAAGTGTAAGAATAAATAAATAAAAATACTTGTAGGCTAAGTCATTATTATCGCGAATAAATACAAGCGATCGCTCTCAACCTTATGAAAGAGTTTTTTCAGAAGCAAATATAAATGGGTGCGTAGGTATAGCTTGCTGCAAGCATCGCTTTGATGCCGATTTTCTCCAGCTTATCAGTAAGTAAAGCTAAAATATCAGATAAATCTGTCACTTTTCAAGACGATGAGCCTGTGCATCAATCCTAACTGCCAAAATACTGACAACCCTGATAATCTACTGCGTTGTCAAAGCTGTGGTTCTGAATTACTACTAGAAGGGCGATATCGCGTAACCCGTTTACTGAGTGATAAAGGCGGCTACGGTGACATTTATGAAATTCGAGATCGCAGTGGTATCCCCAAAGTTTTAAAAGTCCTTAAAGAAGAGAAGAAAAATGATGCTAAGGCTGTAGAACAATTCCAGCGAGAAGCTGAAGTTTTAAGTAAGCTTAATCATCCAGGCATTCCACAAGGAGAAGAATACTTCACATTTTCTCCTATAAATAATCAACAGTTAGTGCATTGCTTAGTAATGGAGAAAATTGAGGGAGAGAATTTACATGAGTGGCTAGAAAAAAGAGGCAATCGCCCCATTAGTGAAAAGCTAGCAGTTGATTGGTTAATCCAACTGGTAAATACATTGCATGAAGTACATCAACAGCAGCTGATTCATCGAGATATTAAGCCGTCTAACATAATGCTTAAGCCGAATGGACAATTGGCGTTAATCGACTTTGGTATCGCAAGGGGAATCAGCGAAACATACGAACAAAAAAAAATGGCTGGACAGGGCACAAGAGTAGTTAGTGATGGTTACTCGCCTTTAGAGCAAGCTACTGGAAGTGCCATTCAGCAGTCAGATTTCTTTGCCTTAGGCCGTACTTTTGTCCACCTTATAACAGGAATACATCCTTTTGACCTGTGCGATCAATATAACCATGATATATACACAGATGAGTTAGAGGATTGGCGACAGAAAGCCCCTAAAATTTCTGCATTGCTAGCAGATTTGATAGATAAACTAATGGCACGTCCATTTAACAAGCGCCCAGCCAATACTCAGGTAATTTTACAAAAGTTAGCAGAAATTTCTGAGAGTTTATATTCTCCCAAATTATATCAGTCGAAGTCGTATAGCCAAATATTTACAGTCAATAACCCAATAATTTCTCTAGAATACACTCTTGGAAGTTGGTACTCTGGTCACTCTAGCTGGATTAATTCAATAGCCATTAGTCCAGATGGACAGACTTTAATTAGTGCAGGTAATGACATGAAAATTAAAGTATGGAACCTTAAGAGCAAAGAAGAAATTTTTACAATCACTCTAGATCCAGACATAGTTAAATGTCTGATAATTAGTCCAGATGGACATACTTTATTTAGTGGTAGTACCAAAGGGCTAATACAAGCATGGAATATAACTACAGGCGAATAAATTCATACTTTTACTGAACATTCGTACCAAGTTTTTGCTCTAGTTATTAGTCCGGATGGCCAAACCTTGTTCAGTGGCAGTAGTGATATCAAAATATGGAATCTAAATAATAACGAGCTAGTTCGCACTCTTAACATACATTCACGTCCAGTATTAACTATAGCAATTAGTCCAGATGGGAAAACCCTTGTTAGCGGCAGTGAAGACAAAAGTATCAAGATATGGTCAATTTGTACTCTAACTGGGCATTTAGCTGATATCAATTCTGTAGTAATTAGTCCAGATGGAAATACTGTGATTAGTGGCAGCAAAGACAAAACTATTAAGGTATGGAATATGAACTCAAAAGAAGAAATTTATACTCTGCGTGGGCATTTAGGTGCTGTCCATTCTGTAGCAATAAGTCAAGATGGACAGACCTTGGCTAGTGGCAGTAGTGACGAAAAGATTAAACTTTGGAATTTAAGCACTGGTGAAGAAATTTATACTCTCACTGGGCATTCAGATGCTGTTACATCTTTGGTATTTAGCCCAGACGGACAAACCCTAGTTAGCGGTAGTCAAGACTCTACAATCAAAGTGTGGCAAATACAATAACTTCAAACTAAGAACACAGACCTATTCACGCCAATCTGAACACTGCCGATAAATTCATCACATAAGTAGATCATATTACTCGTTCAATCTATGTAAAATTCTAAAGCGATCGCTACTGATGAATAAAATGCGATCGCTCAATCTATGTACAATTCTAAAGCGATATCTAAGGGCGGCCTACGCCTACACAATTTCTCACACCTTCATCATGAGCAACATTCCCCAAGTCGGACAACCAGCACCAAATTTCTCCACTCCTGACCAAAATGGCAATTTAGTCACTCTTGACGACCTCAGCAGTCAGTGGGTTGTCCTCTACTTCTACCCCAAAGATGACACACCCGGTTGTACCACTGAAGCGAAAGATTTCAGCGAGTTGTATCAAGACTTCAGCGCACTAGGAGCGAAAATTTTAGGTGTAAGTCCAGATTTGGGTAAATCCCATTGTAAATTTATCAGCAAACATAACTTGGCGATCGCCCTTTTAAGCGACCCAGAACATCTTTTAATCGAAGCCTACGGCGCTTGGCGATTGAAAAAATTTATGGGTAAAGAATATATGGGTGTTGCTCGGTCAACCTTTTTAATTTCACCTGATAGAATTATTGTCTATACTTGGCCCAACGTCAAAACCAAAGGTCATGCTCAAGCAGTTTTAACTAAATTACGGGAATTAGCAGTCACGTAACGCGATCGGATGCTAGAAACTGCTAGGGTGATAATTAAAGTCAGAAACAAACATGATTCAAGTCATCCAAGCCCAAAATGTTACTCTTGCGTACTTAAAGAAAAAATTTGCTCTCTATAAATCTGAAGATGAGCAATTTTTTACAGAGTGGTTTGACTATATCCCGGAAATTCCCGAATTAGAGAAGCAATATTTAGACAGAGTTAAAAATAACTATCTTAACGTACTTGAAAATGCTCCTCTTTTAGAAGAAGCAGTAAAATTGGTAGTATTATCTCCATTATTAGATTTAGCTGGTTTTTATCGTCCTCCTTTTTATATTGCTACTGAAGAAAGTGTAGAAATTAGTGAAACTTTTATCATTGATAATGAAGTAACTACCGAAGATACTAAAGAAATTATTAAAGGAAAAATTGATGTCTTAGTTCTCCAAGATCGACTATGGTTACTGATAATTGAATCTAAAATGTCTAGTTTTTCCTTGGCAAAAGCAATTCCACAAGCACTAACTTATATGCTGGCAAATCCTCAGCCTGAGCATCCTGCATATTCCTTAGTAATGAATGGAGAAGATTTCCAATTTATTAAGCTAATAAAACAAGATAAACTAATGTATGCTTTATCTGATAGATTCACTTTATATAGACGTGAGAATGAATTATATAAAATTTTGAATATATTAAAAAAAATAGGTCAAGTTTTAAATTAATTATCTTTGCTTTTTATATATAGTCGTATGTCAAATTTAAATTGATATATAAGCAAGTTCTTATTTACTAAGCACTAAAATGCTTACTACAAACTCTCAAAACTATCTGGAACCATTAGGTTAATACTGTAATAATGTCATAATAGTTATATTGCACCTTTAAAATGAATTATGGTTCAATTTATCCAAGCACAAAATGTCGGGCTTGCCTACTTGGAAGAAAGATTTAGCCTACAGCTAGCGGAAGATGAGGCATTTTTCACAGAATGGTTTGAAAATTTACCAGAAATTACAGATTTAGAAAAGCAAGATTTAGACAAAATAAAACTTCATTTTCTCCGTTTAGTCAAGCGTCCTCCTTTGTCAGAAGAAACGGTTAAATTAGTAGTTTTATCTCCTTTACTCAATTTAGCTGGATTTTATGATGAGCCTTTTTATATGAGAGGTGAGGAATCAATCGAAATTTCCGCAGAAGATGAAGGAGAAATAATTAGAGGTAGAATTGATGTTTTAGTTATTCAAGAACAATTCTGGTTATTAGTAATTGAATCTAAAAGGTCTAGCTTTTCTCTTTTAGAAGCCGTACCTCAAGCACTTGTTTATATGTTGGCTAATCCTAATCAAGATAAACCTACTTTTGGATTAGTAACAAATGGTAGTCATTTCATTTTTATAAAACTGACTCAACAAAATATACCAAAGTATGCATTGTCTGATGAATTTACGCTGTTGAGGAGAAAAAATGAACTGTATCAAGTTCTAAGTGTATTAAAAAATTTGAGTCAAAGTTTGAGTTAATAATTATGTATATTCGTCCTATATACCTTGATTCTCACGCTACTACACCTGTAGATGAACGAGTACTAGCAGCAATGCTTCCCTACTTCACAGAAAAATTTGGCAACCCAGCAAGTATCGGTCATGTTTATGGTTGGGAAGCAGAAGCTGCTGTCAAACAAACGCGAGAAATTTTAGCAGCAGCAATCAACGCCACACCAGAAGAAATTGTGTTTACGAGTGGTGCAACAGAAGCCAATAATTTAGCGATAAAAGGTGTTGCTGAAACTTATTTTAAAAAAGGTCAGCATATTATTACTGTTGCCACTGAACATAGTGCAGTAATCGATCCTTGTAATTATTTAAAAAGTCTCGGTTTTGAAATTACTATTCTCCCTGTCCAAAAAGATGGATTGATTGATTTAACTGAGTTAAAAAAAGCTTTCCGTCCTGAAACGATTTTAGTCTCGGTGATGGCTGCAAATAACGAAATTGGCGTGTTACAGCCTTTGGCAGAAATTGGGGAAATGTGCCATGAACACGATATCATTTTTCACTCCGATGCTGCCCAAGCTATTGGTAAAATTCCCTTGGATGTGCAAGCGATGAAAATTGATTTGATGTCGCTAACAGCACATAAAGTATATGGCCCCAAAGGTATTGGAGCGCTGTACGTCCGCAGACGCAACCCCAGAGTAAAACTGGCTCCCCAGCAGCACGGCGGCGGACATGAGCGGGGGATGCGTTCTGGTACATTGTATACACCGCAAATTGTCGGCTTTGGCAAAGCTGTAGAAATCGCTTTGGCTGAACAAGCAACAGAAACCCAACGTCTCACCCAATTAAGACAAAGATTATGGGAACAGCTATCGCAAGTCGAAGGAATTCATTTCAACGGAAATCTTCAACAGCGATTGGCGGGAAACTTGAGTATCAGTGTTGAGAAAGTGGATGGAGCCGCGCTTTTGCTAGGATTGCAGCCAGTAATGGCAGTTTCTTCTGGTTCAGCTTGTTCGTCAGCAAATACTGCTCCTTCCCATGTTCTCACAGCCTTGGGACACCCCCAACAGCTAGCTTATGCCTCGATCAGGTTTGGCATTGGCAGGTTTAATACAGAAGAGGAGATTGATATTGTAGCGAAACATGCGATCGCTACCATTCAAAGTTTACAAAATAAACGGTAAGCATGAAAGCCAGCAGAGCCTCTTTTTTGGACAATTGTATATTTAAGAAGAGATATTATCTGTGCGATTCCCCATATCAAAAACATGAAATTCAATCCCTTCTAACTTCAGCCTCAAAGCCTCTAATAAGAGGTTTACCCTTTCTTCAATAAAAATACTTAGGGCGTTTTCTGGAAGTGCATCGGCTCTTGACCATTCAAGAATCATCGTTGGTATCAGATGAGAACGTAGCACTGTTTCTAAATCAGGCTCGTCATATTCTTTGAGATAATCTAATGGATTTTTATCGCTAATTTTCAAATTAGTGATTTGAGACAAATAGGCAATATTCATCAAGCTGTCACATTCTATTTGACTAGCAATACCACTTTGTTTAATAAAGTTAACTGGAAATATATGGTGTAAGTTAGGCTTATCTGTTAGCAAATAATAAACATTAGACAAAACATCTCTATGAGGTTTTGCCCAATCTTGCGGCTTGTGGTTTGCATAAAATGATAGTATTGCTCTCGATAAGCGACCTCTATAACTGTAGAAAGATTTTCTCAGTGAATTTTTATCAATATCAAATTGATTGAATGAGTAAGTACTATTAACCTTTTGTTGATTAATAAAGTATATATGTTCCCAGAGGTGAGTAGTGTTTGTTAGTAAATCTGCATTATGAAAACTATAATACCAAAAATACTTATTTAAAAAACTATAATCTGGTTTCTCATTTCGATAAAAGTATGCTGTAATAGTCAGGTAAAAATATCGGTAAGGGATTAATCTTCCACCTTTAATATGTAAAATATTATCAAAACAATCAAAAGTTTTTGCAACGGCTATTTTAAAATTAGACCATACAGCTTCAATATGTTCTGTTTTTAGCTTATTAAGATACATATCAGTAATATTTTGTATCCCAGCTTCGGGAAATTCAAGTTTTACCACTACAGCTAGTATTTGGAGCAATGTCCAATTATCAATATTGGCATATTGACTGCTAGAAATAGTTTGTTTAAATTTATCAAATAATTCACGCAGATAAAATCCAGAGATATTATTTGTCTGATTTTCAGAACGAAAGGTCTTAGCAACCACAATATCAAAGATATCCAAGGGTTTACCCGCTTGATTAATCCGCTCAAATATTTGACACACTTCTGCAACTTCAATACCTCTTAACTCAATAAAGGAAATTTTGTAATTAGCAAAAACCTCCTGAATTCTCCTCAATTGTTGTATGTAAGGATGATCGTATTCTCCATTAACACTTGTATAAAGATGTTTTTCTATTTCTCTATAGTTTTTTATAATATCTATTAAACTTACAATCAGTTTATCTTGATAACGTTTTTTTCTCCCAATATTTGCTCTTAGTTGACCATCTTTATCATCGATTTCGTCCCAAAATAAGAATCTTTTTGCATAGCTTGTATCATCAGTTGCATCAGTAAGTTCAATAGTTAAATCTATATATAGTGTTGGATCAAAATTTTCGTTATTAGCAATCTTACACCCATAGATTGATGTTAAAAGAGAAGTTGTTCTTTGTTGTCCATCTAAAATGTATTGGTACTCATTAGAGTAAAAATTATCAGCAAATTTTATGCCACCTATTTCTCTATGACTTTCTAGCTTTGTATTAGTTTTCCAAATTAGAATACTTCCTAAAGGATAAAACTTATAAATACTATCCCAAAGTTTTTTAACATTCTCTTTTTCCCAGACAACATCTCGTTGAAAGGTTGGAATTTGATACTTATGTGATAAAAGACTTTCCAAATAGAGAACAATACTCTGAGCATCCGGCTTTATGCGTTCAGTAGATGTAAACATTGAATTAACCTTACCTAACGTTGAGTAAATATCAAGATTGATGTGTGAATTTCATTTGTTTCAGTAAAATTCCATACAAAGGTAACTGATATTTAATTAAGTGGCAACTCAGATTTTAGAAAACCTCTGCAACTTTTCTTCCATACCCACATTGCCCTGTAAGCCGCCTGTGTGTACCAGCAACAAGGAGTCGCCTCTACAAAAAAATCCCTGCTGTAGTAAATCCATTACTCCGTAAAACATTTTGGCGGTATATACGTAATCGAGAGGTACGCCATGTTCCTGTGTAAACTGTTGACTGAACAGTAGTAACTCGTCGTTCACCTTTGCATAGCCGCCAAAGTGGTAATCACATATTAATTCCCAAGAAGCGGGAGAACTATATGGCGAGGGTAAATCAGAGGCGAGGTAATTTGTCAACAAACTTTCGATTTCTTGTGCAAGAAATGCGCCATTCTTCAATACGGGAAAAGCGATCGCTCTTTGTCTTTCATGCAACGAAAGCGCAATCCCCGCTAGCGTGGTGCCTGTACCGCAGGCTACGCATATATGATTAAATGCGGCAGGATCAATTATCTCTGTACAGCCGCGCACACCATTTAAATTACTCCCACCTTCGGGAATGATAAATACCTCGCCGAAACTTTGTCGCAGATATTCCTCTAACGCTGGTGTGTTGCGCTGTCGATACATTTCGCGGTTCAGATACACAAGCTGCATACCTTGTTGGGGACAGCAAAACTCAGCGTCAGGTTTAATGGTAGCCTCTCCTCTCCACGAATTACGCCGATGGTACGAAAACCGAAAAGATTACCAGCTGCCGCAGTTGCATAGATGTGATTAGAATAAGCGCCGCCAAAGGTTAGCAGCGTTGTGAAATTTTTCTCCTTGGCTTCCAAAAGATTGTATTTCAGCTTAAACCATTTATTGCCGTTAACCCACGGGTGCATAAGATCCAGGCGCAGTACATATAGTTCAACACCAGCTTGGCGAGCGATTTCGCTGTTGATTTGTTGTAGAGGAGGAGTAATAAAGGTTAACGACATCTGTCAAGATTCTAACTTAGAATTTGCATTTTCTCACGTTCATTATCGAATATAAAAGTAATGATAAACATTGAGTAATTCAATGGTAAGTCAAGCTAAATGATGAATAAATCTTTCTAATGATTAGCTTTAGAAATTGGCATTTTACTAATTGAGTGTTTCAGGTAAATATAAGAAACATAACACTCGCTCCAGATAATATTCTTTTGGAGAAAAGAAATGGTTGCACTCACACAGCTTACTCAAGTTATTTCCAATCCTGGACGTTTGACGATTGAAACTGTTGAAATTGCTCCTGAAACGACTGCTATACGTTGTCTTGACTGGGATAGAGAACGTTTTGATATCGAGTTTGGTTTACGAAATGGTACAACCTATAATTCTTTCTTAATTCAAGGAGAAAAAGTTGCCTTAGTTGACACATCTCACCGCAAGTTTGAGCAATTATATCTTGAGGTAGTGACGGGATTAATCGATCCAACTAAGATAGATTACTTGATTATTAGCCATACAGAACCAGACCACAGTGGCTTAGTGAAAGATATTTTGGAATTAGCTCCTTCCATTACTGTTGTTGGTGCAAAGGTAGCTATTCAATTTTTAGAAAATATGGTTCACCAGCCTTTTAAATCAATACAGGTGAAAAGTGGAGAGCGCTTAGATTTAGGCAACGGACACGAATTAGAATTTATCTCTGCACCTAACTTACACTGGCCTGATACAATCTTTACTTATGACCACGAAACTAGCACTCTCTACACCTGTGATGTGTTTGGGATGCATTACTGTGATGACCACACTTATGATGAAAATATCACCTTACTTGAGGAAGATTTTAAATATTACTATGATTGTCTCATGGGGCCTAATGCCCGGTCTGTCTTGGCAGCTCTAAAGCGGATTGAAAAGTTAGAAATAGCAACTGTTGCTACAGGACATGGCCCTTTATTACAAAACTATATCTCCGAATGGCTGGGACGATATCAAAACTGGAGTTTAGAACAAGCAAAAACAGAGACTTTAGTAGCTCTATTTTATGTTGAAGATTATGGGCATAGCGAACATTTAGTCCGTAACATTGCACATGGATGCGTGAAAACAGGCGCGGCGATAGAATTAGTTCCTCTCAATAGTGCCGAGCCTCAAGAAGTTCGAGAATTAGTGGCACAATCTTCTGGTTTAGTAATTGCAATGCCACCTCAATCTTCAGTAATCGTTCAAGCTGCATTAAGCACTATTTTAGCTGCTGTTCACAAGAAACAGGCAATTGGTTTATTAGAGTCGGGAGGTGGAGAAGATGAACCAATTTACCCGTTACGCAATAAGTTTCAAGAATTGGGATTAACTGAAGCTTTTCCACCTATTTTAGTTAAGGAAATTCCTACCCAAGCAACGGAACAACTTTGTGATGAAGCGGGGACAGATATGGGTCAATGGTTAACCCGCGATCGCACCATAAAACAAATCAAATCTATCAATACCGAGCTAGAAAAAGCTCTAGGGCGGATTAGCACAGGATTGTACATTATCACCGCCAAAAAAGGAGAAATTCAGAGTGCGATGTTGGCTTCGTGGGTGACACAAGCCAGTCTTGAGCCATTGGGAGTTGCGATCGCAGTATCCAAAGATCGGGCAATTGAATCCTTGATGCACGTTGGCGATCGCTTTGTTTTAAATGTTTTAGAAGAAGGCAAATATCAAGGATTAATGAAACATTTCCTCAAGCGTTTTGCTCCTGGTGCAGATAGATTTGCGGGAGTGAAAACATATCCAGCTAAAAATGAATCGCCCGTTTTAGCTGAAGCTCTAGCTTACATGGAATGTGAAATTACTAGCCGCATGGATTGTGGAGATCATTGGGTAATTTATAGCACAGTCCAAACTGGAAGAGTTGCCAACTTACATGCACTTACTGCTGCGCATCACCGCAAAATTGGCAATCATTATTAAATTGTCATTGGTCATTTGTCATTTGTCACTTGTACTGAGCGTAGTCGAAGTATTTGTCATTTGCCATTGAGAAGAAGCACAGGGGAAAGAGGTAATTTATTATTCTTCCCCCTGCTCCCCTGCTCCTCTGCTCCCCTGCTCACCACAGACGCGATGAATCGCGTCTCTACCCACTCTTGTACAGACGCGATTCATCGCGTCTCCCAAAAAACTATGTATAAATCTGTTGAAAACACCCCGATTACCATGTACGAAATCAATCGTGGGCGCGTTGTCCGAAGCTTGGAATTTATCCAAGATGTAATTGTAATTTCTTTGTGTATCGGTTTATTTAGCTTCATGGTGCTTCAGGTGAGAGATATGTTTCTCTCGTTACTTCCACCTTTAGATTTTCATGCTGTTACTGCCGATATTCTCTTTTTACTTATCTTAGTTGAGCTGTTCCGATTGCTGATTATTTATCTGCAAGAACATCGAGTATCTATTGGAGTAGCTGTTGAAGTTTCCATCGTTTCCGCCTTGCGGGAAGTCATTGTTAAAGGTGTTCTAGAAACAAGTTGGAGTCAAGTTTTAGCAACTTGTGCTTTTTTATTAGTCCTGGGAGTACTACTATTTCTCCGAGTTTGGCTACCCCCTACTTTTGAAGGTATTGACCCCGGAACAAGAAGTCTCTAAACGCTATAGAAGCCGAGCAAAGTCCGAATTAATACAAAACAATGGTCATTAAAAATAGGCAGTAGGGAGTGGGTAGAGATGCGATTAATCGTGTCTGTAGAGAAGATAATCTTCTGCCATGTCCAATGCCCAATGCCTAATATTTCTCTACGAGACGCTGTGCGTTAGCGGAGCTTTGGCTTTAGCGACTTCCAGAAAATAAATTATCCAATTTACTCAGATCGTATTTTTCTTTCTCCCCCTGCCTACACCAAGATCGGATATTTTTTTAGTTGGAAGTCCCTTAGCGATACGCTCAGTACAAGTGCCCAATTCCCCATTATTAACAGAGGTTATTATGTCTGCTGCCACATTAATGCCCAACCATAGCAGAGATGTACAAGTTGCTGAAATTGGTAAAAATACTCTGATTTTACGGTCGCGGACTTGGGACAGATTAAAATTTGAGGTTGAATATTCCCGCCAACGGGGAACTACAGCGAATTCTTATCTGATTCAAGCTGATAAAAAGGCTTTAATTGACCCTCCCGGCGAATCTTTTACCGAAATTTACCTTGAGCAACTAGCACAACATCTAGATTTCATCTCCCTCGATTACATTGTTCTGAGTCATGTCAATCCGAACCGCAGAGCAACCTTGCAAGTATTACTCTCTCTGGTTCCTCAAGCCACTCTCATTTGTTCTCGTCCCGCCGCCAATGCTCTTAGAACTGCCTTTCCCGAATTGGAATCACCTATTCAAGCGATGCGATCGCAAGATACTCTAAATTTAGGACAAGGACATCTTCTATCATTTATTACTGTACCAACTCCTCGGTGGGCGGATGGACTTTGTACCTACGATGCCGCGACAAAAATACTCTACACAGATAAACTTTTCGGCGCTCATATTTGCGAAGATACTTTGTTTGATGAAGATTGGAAGGGTTTAGATGCGGAACGTCGTTACTATTTTGAATGTCTCCATGCCCCCCAAGCAAAACAAGTCGAAGTAGCCTTAGATAAAATATCGGTTTTGGGAGCCAGATGTTATGCCCCAGCACACGGGCCAGTTGTTCGTTACAGCCTGAGTCGTTTTACTTATGATTACCGTCAATGGTGTCAAGGACAAAAATCTCAAGAATTGAGTGTCGCTTTACTTTATGCTTCTGCTTATGGAAATACAGCAATTCTGGCGAATGCGATCGCTCAAGGTTTGATCCAAAATGGAGTTAATGTAGAATCAATCAACTGCGAACTAGCCGATTCTGCGGAGATTAACCGCATTGTAGAAAGTTGCGATGGCTTGATTATTGGCTCACCCACTTTAGGCGGCCATGCACCGACTCAAATTCAAACTGCTTTAGGAATAGTCCTCTCGGTGGCAGCTAAAACTAAGTTGGCAGGGGTGTTTGGTTCTTATGGCTGGAGTGGCGAGGCAATAGATTTAATCGAAAGCAAGCTCAAAGATGCTAATTATCAACTAGGATTTGAAACAATTCGGGTGCGTTTCAGTCCGACTCCTGAAATTCTTCAGCAATGTCAAGAAGCTGGTGCTTTTTTTGCCCAAAACTTGAAGAAAACTAAAAAACTGCGGACTTCCCGCCATATTGTGACAGAAACCCATGTAGATCGTACCGAACAAGCGGTGGGGCGGATCGTTGGTTCTCTGTGTGTTGTGACAACTCGTGATGAAGAAACTCACAAAGGGGTTTTAACTTCTTGGGTATCTCAGGCAACTTTTAACCCGCCAGGAATTATGATTGCGATCGCTAACGAGCAAAATGCAGAGTTAATGCATCATCCTGGCGATAAATTTGTGCTGAATATCCTTAAAGAAGGAAGAAATGTCCGCCGCTATTTTTCTCGTCACAGCACTTTAGGGGATAATCCTTTTGCAAATCTTGACACAAAAACTGCTCTTAACGGTTGTTTGATTCTGAATGAGGCATTAGCCTATTTAGAATGTACAGTGCAAAATCAGCTGGAATGTGGCGATCGATGGTTAATTTATGCCGTCATCGATCGCGGTGAAGTGTTGGAAAATGATGGTGTTACTGCTTTAGAGTATCGTAAATCTGGCAGCTATTATTAATCTGACTGTTCACTAGACTTCTTGGCATTGTGGGGAAAAGGGGAAGGGTTAAAGGGTAAAGGTATGGAATTTTCCCAAATCCAGTAACCTTTAACATGCACCCCAACATCTTGGCATTTGTTATTTATCAACGTTTGTTTTATAACTATCGGGTTAATGACAATATCTCCATTACCCCTGGTGTATATTTCATCTTTAGCCCGGAAGGCTTTAGTGCTAATAACACAGCAATTGTAGGCGCACTTCGCACAACTTTTACTTTCTAGTAGTTCGCTTTCGTGACTAAAGCGGGGTAAAGGGGAAGGGGGGAGGGCTTTCAAGGGCAGGCTTTTAGGCTTTCGATAAATAGTTGAGAATGTTCTCAATTATTGAACGTAGTTTTAAGTTCTCAGACAATGGTTTTGGTTTTAAAATCCCAAAAATTTGTCTAATCAAAAAAACCTGCCCCAGAAAGAGGGGGGAGGGGGAAGGGGGAAAGGGGAAAGAAATAGAATTTTCCCTTCCCCTTTAACCTTTTCTCTAAGAGTGCAAAAATATATTTTTGCAAGAGGTCTCTTAACTTGGCACCAACGGCAGGATGCCTACCCTAATACTCTAACTTGCTACTGCTTCAGCAGGAGCTGCCTCAGCAGCAGTTGTAGGTAAATAAACACTAACTTTTTTACGGGTTTTGCCCTTTCTCTCAAAGGTTACAACACCGTCGATTAAGGCAAACAAAGTGTCATCGCTGCCAATACCGACGTTGTTACCAGGGTGGAATTTGGTGCCGCGTTGACGCACGAGAATGTTTCCTGCGCGTACAACTTGACCGCCATAACGTTTGACACCCAGACGTTGGGCATTAGAGTCACGACCGTTGCGTGTACTACCTGTTCCTTTCTTATGAGCCATGATTTCCTCTTGTGTATCTACTTCTTTTATTATTCAGCAGCGGTTTCAACTTCTTCAGCAGCAGTGTTATCTAGAACGGGGGTTTCCTTTTCTGCTTCTCCTTGGGCAGCAAACACTGCACCGTTGAGGGTGATAGAATCAATCATAAGTCTGGTAATTTCCTGACGATGCCCCCGTTTTTTGCGGGTTTTCTTTTTCGGCTTCATTTTGTATACCAGGACTTTACGACCTCTGTAATGTCGCAGTACAGTCCCTTCTACAGTCGCACCTGTTACTAATGGCTGTCCAATGGTGACTTCGCCATCGTGCTGCACGAGTAATACGGAATCTATTGTAACTTTTTCATCTGGTTCGACCGCCAGCAGTTCAATGTCGTAAAACCGCCCTGGCTCTACTCGTATTTGTTTGCCGCCAGTTTCAATAATCGCGTAGGTCATGGAATTGTCCTTGAGGTTGCCGTACAGGTAGCTGGTTTTTATCTCTTGTAGAGATGCTTTTGCCAGCCTTTGTAATATGTCTACCTGATCCGAGCAGGAATTAGACAGACAATCTAACATTGTATTTTATTAATAGGCGTCAGGTCAAGCTGTAATAGGATTTTTTGCGTTTGGCATTGCTATTTGGTCAGCCTGAAGATGAAAAATCAGTTAATTACTCTGTGCGATCGCTCATTTTCCAAGAGTGGGGAGAAATTAGCCAATAGTCGTTATGAGCATCGCTCACCCGCACGAATGTAAATTCTATTTACAAGAAATCAGAATTCATTGTTGATAGATAAAAATTGCTACTATCTTAGGGCTGATTTTAAAAAAATTAACGTTAATATTAGTTTGAAAGTTATATTTTTTTATCAAAATCAACACATTTTTTTTCTTTGTTTTAAGATGAAATACAAGGAATCTCATTTATAAATTCTTTACAAAAGTTAGTGAATCCTCAAGAGTTAAACTATCACATTCAAACCTGATATTTCAAACAGGAGATTGATTGTTATGACACAGCAAAATGCTGCCCGACTTTTTCAAGCTGTAAAACAAGATCAAGCGTTACAGGAAAGACTCAAAGCAACAGCCGATCCAGAAGCCTTCATCAAAATTGCTCAAGAGCGTGGCTATGATTTCACCGCTAAAGAACTGGATAGTGAAATCAGCAAATTATCTGAAGAAGATTTAGCTGCCATTGTCAATCCAGGATGGGGGAATAGACGCCACATTTATCCTAGATAATTCCTGTTTTAGGAAACCGAAAGTCTAGAAACAAATGATTGACAAGTTTTGCTCCTTAAGGGGATACTGTTGCATCATCTCCTTTAGGGGTATTCCTGTTAAACACAATGCTCAAATCCCTGATTTCCTAGAGAAGTCGGGGATCTTATTTATGCTGTGACAGTATCTATGTAATATCTGAAGAGAGTTAAAAACCTTTTCTCTACTCTCTATCTCGCCACCTGCTTAATTCATGAGTTAGGATGACTATATTTTAATCAGGTGATATGAAAAGAATAGAAGTTGAGCAAAGAACTATTTTAATTGGTTTGGCTGGTAGCCACGGCTATGGTTTAAATCGTCCTGATTCCGACTTTGATTATCGGGGAGTATTTATCGCACCCAAAAGGTACTATTTGGGATTCGATCGGATAGAACAAAAAGATACTGGTTGGGATGAACCAGGAATATTTCCATTCGTTGATGGTAACAAAGACACAGTTATATATGAATTAAGAAAAATCCTCCAGTTATTAGCAGGTGCAAATCCCAATGTTTTAGAATTGCTTTGGTTGAATAACTATCCTTTTTTAAGCGCAGTTGGACAGCATTTAATAGATCGTAAACAGTTATTTTTGAGTAAAAAGGTAAAACATACTTACACTGGTTATGCCTTTGCCCAAATCAAAAAGATGGAAACTCATCGGAAGTGGTTGTTAAAGCCACCGCAAAAAAAACCGATACCATCTGACTTCGCTATAGAAGACGAAGCACCTCTGAGCAAAGATGAGCTAAATGCTTTTCTGGAGTATCTTTATAACTTAATCAGAGGACGAATTGAGTTTTTAGAAGAAGCAGAACAATTATATCAATTGCTGACAGCAGATATTGATTTTAAAGGAGTATTAAAACAATATGCTTTACCTGATGAAACTTTGGAATATACCCAAAAGTTAACCAATAGCCGTAAAGATTTTATCCGTCTGCTTCAGAAAAGTCAAAGCTATCAAATAGCATTAAGAGAATGGAAGGCTTACTTATCTTGGCAGGAGAATAGAAATCCGGCTAGAGCAGAAATGGAAAGAAAGTCGGGTTTTGACCTCAAACATGGAATGCACTGCATTAGATTGTTACGCAGTGGAGTAGAAATATTGCGGCGAGGTGAAGTGATTGTAGATAGGAAAATAGCTGGTGATGTTGAAGATTTAAAAGCTATTTTAAAAGGTGAGTATTCTTATGAACAGGTGATGAAAATAGCAGAAGATTTGGTCGCCGAAATGGAAGTTGTTTGCGAACAATCTGCTCTACCTCATAAACCTGATTTGGAGCAAATTAATGAGTTATGTATGGAATTGGTGGAAATGCAAAAATGGAGTCATTAGTCATTGGTCATTGCTCATTGGTTATTGATTAGGAACAAAGGATAAAGGACAAATGACTAATGACAAATTTTAAAGAGTGTACATTAAATCAGCAAAACCATAGAGGCTGATGATGAGTAATAGAGATGCTGTTAGTTGGGTAATTCGTGTTTGGGGTGAGGGGGCGATCGCTTCCCGCACTAAGATGGAAATAGATGCCCCAACTACTAAGCTCAAGCCTAAGATTAAATAGGGTATGTCAGGTAAAATACTGGCTATTGCCAGCATTGCGATCGCTAATAAGAGCATCAATAATTCTACAAACCTGGGCGGGTTGTATTGGCTAGATAAAACAAAGCTGTTGAACCAAAAAGACCAAAATCTCATATTTCAGTACTAAGTTAAGAGTTAGGAGTTAAGAGTTAGGAGTTATATATAGTCAGTGCTGATTGAGGAATTAAAGTTGTGAGATATGAAGCAGCTTTCCATTCAAAACTCTTAACTATTAATTCTTCACCGGAGGCGGAGCGTTTCCGGCTCCGCTCCTAACTTTTAACCCCTAGCTCCTAATTTTTGACCTGTGCCGTTCTTTTGTGCAGTATCACTTTCTGGTAGTTCGACGCCAAAGACGCGGCTAAAAACTTTGGCAACTTTGTAACCAGAATCAATCGATTCTAAAGGGTCTTTCCGTAGTCTGTGACGCAAGCATAGCGTAATTACACGATGGATATCATCAACTGTAACTTCAGTGCGTCCTTCATAAGCTGTTAAGGCTTTGGCAGCGCGGTTACTAACAATGTCACCCCGCAAACCATCTACATCTAGTTCTGAACAGACTTCAGAAATTTTCACCCGCAGATCGTAGTCAATTTTCACTTCTGGCAAAAGCTGTTGAGCATTGACAATTTGCTGTTGTAATGCTTCTTGCTGGGCTTTATAGTTTTCGAGAAATACTGGCGGGTTTTGATCGAAATCCGCCCGTTGTTCTACGATTTGCACCCGCAAAGCTGGTTCTTTGACTGTGTGAATTTCTGCGTGCATCCCAAAGCGATCGAGTAATTGGGGGCGTAGTTCGCCTTCTTCTGGGTTTCCAGAACCCACAAGCACGAAACGCGCTGGGTGACGGATAGAAATACCTTCTCGTTCTACAGTATTCCATCCACTAGCAGCAGAGTCGAGTAACACGTCTACAAGGTGGTCATCTAGTAAGTTGACTTCATCCACATAGAGAATGCCCCGGTTAGCCTTTGCCAGAAGTCCCGGTTCAAAAGCTTTGACACCTTCAGATAAAGCTTTCTCGATGTCGATTGTGCCACAAACTCGGTCTTCTGTAGCTCCTAGCGGCAGGTCTACCATTTGGACTTTTTTGTGAACTACGGGAATTTCCGCCCCTTGTTCTAACAGTTGGCGGACTTCATCGCTCATCAAGTCGGGGTCGCTAGGATCGCTACTGAAGGGGGTCATTAGCAACCACAGAAATTTCTGGTAGCAGATCCGCCAGCGCCCGGATAGTTGTGGATTTCCCGGTGCCGCGATCGCCCATAATCATTACACCCCCAATTTTGGGGTCAATCACGTTCAATAGCAGCGCCAGTTTCATTTCTTCCTGGCCCACAATTGCCGTAAAAGGAAATACTACGCGACGCGCACTTGCCGTGGATTGAGCAGTTGGACTCACTAAATTACCTTAACAATATTTTTCTTATTACAGTTCTTTATTGTGACACAGGTAGGGCATAGGGGAATGTGAAGATCGGGAGTAGGGGGAGCAGGGGAGCAGGGGAGCTTTCTGGGGCAGGTTTTTTTGATTAGACAAATTTTTGGAATTTTAAAACCAAAACCATTGTCTGAGAACTTAAAACTACGTTCAATAATTGAGAACATTCTCAACTATTTATCGAAAGCCTAAAAGCCTGCCCTTGAAAGGAGCAGGGGAGCAGGGGGAGATGAGGGGGACAAGGGGGACAAGGGGGACAAGGGGGACAAGGGAGAATTATTGAACCAGTTTCTTCCTTGTCTCCCCCCTCTTCCTTGTCTTCCTTGTCTTTTCCCAATGCCCCATTCCCAATATCAATATCTATTGGGCACAAATACTTATTAGCTGCGTCTACTATCTTAATTTGTCTGTTTTAGTTTTTTGGTGCAAAAGTTCCATAAGTAGAGAACGAACAACTACCAACTCATCAATTCTGTACTAAGCATAAATACTTGTAAACTATATGGTTAGTAGATTCAATCGTAAAAGTGAGCAATGGCGTGTGTGGGTAGTTAATGCATCATTCAAATTTATGAAATCATCTTTAATTGTCCAAAGTTGGCGGCGACTACTGAAGTCTTTTTTTCCGATTCTTATTTTAATATCCTTTTTTAGTGTATTGTTGGCGGACAGTTTCACCCCTGCGATCGCACAGATACCTCGTCAGGAAATTCGCGGAGTTTGGATGACCACTAATGATTTTGACACCCTCAAAAATCGAGACAAGGTGCAGGATGCAGTGAGTCAACTGCGGCGGATGAACTTCAACACAATTTATCCTGTGGTGTGGAATTCTGGCTATGTGATGTATCCTAGTGCCTTAGCACAACGTGCAGGTATTCAACCTTTTGTCTACAAAGGTTCAGATGGACATGATATTTTGGCAGACCTGATTAACCAAGCCCATCGCCAAGGATTGCTAGTGATTCCCTGGTTTGAGTTTGGTTTCATGGCTCCCCCAACCTCAGAACTAGCAATGAATTACCCGGATTGGTTCACACAAAAGCAAGATGGTAGCCAAACTTCAAACAGTGCGGCTGGTGAAGTGATGTGGCTCAATCCGTTCCATCCAAAAGTGCAACAGTTCATCACCGATTTAGTGCTAGAAACTGTTACTCAATATGATGCCGATGGCATTCAGTTTGACGATCACATGAGTTTGCCTCACGAGTTTGGCTACGACCAATATACAGTTGCTTTGTACACCAAAGAAACCAAGAATCGTCCCCCAAAAAATTCCCAAGATGCGGCATGGGTAAAGTGGCGGGCAGATAAGATTACGGCATTCATGGGAAAACTTAATCAAGCGGTGAAACAGAGAAAACCCCAGGCGATTTTCTCTGTTTCTCCTAATTACTATGATTTTGCTTACAAGTTTCACTTGCAAGATTGGCTAGGTTGGATGCGACAAAATATTGTGGACGAGTTAATTGTGCAAATTTATCGTCCGGATCTAAAAAGTTTTGTGGCAAATATTTCCCGCGCAGAAATTCAAGAAGCGCAACAAAGAATTCCAACTGGAGTTGGAATTATGACAGGGTTACGAAATAATCCTGTTCCCATACAGCAAATCAAGTCTCAGGTGCGGGCTGCCCAAGAACGGGGTCTAGGCGTAACCTTCTTTTATTATGAAAGTCTTTGGAACAACAATCTAGAATCTTTAGCTGAACGACAAGCTGGATTTGCAAATCTTTTTCCATCTCCGGCACTCCGCGCCAGAGCTGAATAAATTTTCTGTTTAAGATAATGTTAATAAGTTCGTAGTAAGGACTTTTGTCCTTATTTTATAAGCACTAAAGTGCTTACTACAAACTCTTCATTACTAGCTTGATATAACTTCTTGCTTCCCACTACCTACTGCTAACTCAGCATGACAATCTTCTACCGAAGTACGTTGTCGCATAGCACTAACTAAAGTCTCATAGCTAGACCAATTTTCTTGCAGTAGAGTTTTTGCCTGGAGAGCATGAAACCGCATTTTCTGCTGATAAACTGATTCAGAAAAGCCTAACATTGTCAAGACTCCGATCAGCTTACTTTTATCATCAGTTCCACCCTCAGCATTATCAAAAATCAGGGTTTCAGCAGCAATACCCGCCATCCAAACAGTGCAGTAGCGGTCTAGCATTTGGGCGCTGATTTTACCTAGTTCTAATTGAGATGCTAATTCGCCATCATCAAAGCTGACACCGCCTTGGCCAGGTTGTCCCTGTTTCCACGCTTCCCAAGCGCTGAGTGTGTAGCCAGTAACGGGAATGCCCAACAGGTAAGCAACTAAGAAATGTCCTGCTTCGTGGTGGACGATGCGATCGCGGTGTTCTTTTGAAAAACCAGCAATCCAATCTAAAAAGATAGTACCACCCTTGCCTTGCAAGCTGAAACTATCTAATGTCGCGATGCCTAAGATGGTGAAGGTAGCAAGTGCTGGTACTGTCGGAGATAAGTTGAAGAATGGCCCCACCAATACCGATAGGGTCATGAGAAAGATAGATATTGCAACTAAATTTAGGCTAGTTTGGCTCATTGAAAGTTTTCTGAATGCAACTTAATATTTCTTCATTATGTGGGAATTAATGTATATTATAGAGAGACTTCGACATCGTTTTGCTTTGTTTATTGGTATATCTGGGTTTAAACCATTTTTGGCCTTTGGTCTATTTACCTTACTCTGCATGGGTTTGAGGCTTATTTTTTCCTCAAAAATCTTTAAGTCCCGTTAATAAATCATAGCTCTCCCTGAATAGCACGGGCAATGCTACTGATATGAGAAAGAATACGGTTCATTGCATTAACCATCTCCAAGAGAATAGAACTGGCATTAAGACTGACAGGATCTCCTGAACTCAGATGCTGGAGATGTCGTAGATAAATTTCCCGCTTAAATTGATTGAGGCACTGCCGTTGAGACAATACTTCATCTGCAATAGTTGAGTCTTGTGCAGCTAGCCCTGTTAGTGTTCGTTGTAGCAGTCCTAGTACCTCGCCGTGGTAAGCAACAATGTCGTTCCACTCTAGCTCAGAGAAAGCAATTTGTTTGCGCCGTTTGCGTCGGGCTAATCGCATAAGTTGTCGGTCGATGATGTCGCCAATTGCCTCTAACTCCGTACTGATAGAAAGCAATGTTAACTCCCGTTGCGACTGTTCTGCCGTTAGCAGTTGATCGTTTATTTGAATCAGATAATGCTTAATAGCAGTTTCCATGTCGTCAAGCTGGTTATCGAGTGCCCCAATCTGTTTAGGTAAATCTTTCACTCTGTCTTCAAACGCTTGAATACTAAGCTGTAACATCTCTGCGGACAAATCTGCCATCCGCATAACCTCACGCATTGCTTGACCGAGTGCAACGGCAGGCAACGTCAATGCATTGGGATCGAGGTAGCGTGCACTTAGTTTCTTTTCTGTCTCAGGCTCTGGTAGAAGTCTGGTCGCTAAGTCTGCAAGTAGACCCTGCTAGTGGCACAAAAGCGATCGCCAATATTAAGTTAAATCCCAGGTGTGCTAATGCTACTTGTGTTGAAGGATTGGGGAGTAGACGAGTCAATAACACTGTCAAGGGATTGAGCAATGCCAGCACCAATACTCCCCCAACAAGCCTAGTGCCAACATAGATAAATCCTAGTCGGCGTCCAACAACGCTGCCTCTGTTCAATGCAGTGAGTAAGGGCATGAGTGTTGTGCCAATATTGGCACCTAGCATTACTGCCAAAGCCGCTTCTAGTGGGAGGGCACCTCCTCCAGCCAAAGCCATAACAATTCCGATTGCGGCGATGCTAGAGACAAATGCTGCTGCCAGCAAGATACCCAGTAATATCAGTACTAAAGGAGACTGGGAGAGTGCCTGCATAATTTCATTCGTAATCGGATTATCGGCAATAGGAGCGCTACTCGCGTCAATCATTGCTAAACCCTGCAATACCAATCCAAAACTGAATACACCACGACCAACATCCCGCAGTGCCTTGCGTTGAGTCAACAGCGCAAACGCTGCCGCTAAACCCAGGAACTCTTGTGCATATTCAGTAATGTGGAACGCCAACAGTTGTACGACCAATGTAGAGCCTACAGCAGCTCCCAGTAGCATGATTACTGCTGCTGCTAAGGGTACTAACTGAGCGCTAACCAGTCCCACCATCACCGAGGCAGTTGCTGTGGAGCTTTGGGTCAGCATAGTTACGATAATCCCTGATATAAAAGCTGCCAGAGGATGCCTCGCCAGCCTCATCATCACCAGCCGCAGACGTGAACCTAATGCCCGCTCCATTGCATCAGTAACTAGTCTCACTCCGTACAGAAGTAGCGTTGAACCTCCAATTAACAGTATCAACACTTGTGTGGGATCTTGAGTCTTCAGCATCAGCACACCTTACTTTGCTAACTTACAAAAAATACAGTAAGTTGGTATACATACTGTATTTAAGGATAAGTTAACTTTTGGTTAAATAAATATGGTACAGGTTAATCTTGAGTGCTAAATATGCCGAAGTTCAAGAAAAACAATATTCTTTGAAAAAGATTCAAACTAATACAAGGATCTCCCAGAAAATCTGCGCTCTCTAAATCACAGAGCTTTACGACAGCCGCCTATGTCGAGACTGCGGCGGGCTTGGGGGCGGCTATTGGCTGTGGTTTATGGCAAAAGCGCGCCGGCTGCTGTAGCTTCTGCTGTGTTGTCCACCGCCAGACCTGCCCAAAGTCCAAAAGCACGATCGCTCATGCCGAAGGTATGTCCAATCAGTGGGTAAACAAACAGCCCAAACGCACCTAATGCTAAAATTGCCGCGATCGCAAACGCTGCATCATCGTCTTCAGCTTCGATTGCTCCTTTACCTATATCAAGCCATGTTGCGCTTGATTAGCACTTAACTCTCAAATTGTGTACTAATTATACGGTAAATCTATCTAATTTATGTGTTTTTTTGGAATCCTAGAATGAGTTAAAGCTAGAGGTACGATTTGGTATTAGTTTTCAATGCGATAACGTATTAACTGCTTTATTGCTGTTATTGGTAATCCTAAAGCTTGAGCGATCGCGGCATCAACTTGAGCAAATTCAGTCACAGGAAACTCAAATTCCATTTCCTTTAAAAGCGAATCAGCAGTGTAAACTTTAACTTCAGTTAACTTTTCTTTGCGTTGAATTACAGCTTCAATAGACATGACAGCTAGTGAAACAGAAAACTGAATTTGATGTTTTAAATCGGAGTGGATTTGGGCAGTTGTGTCATAGGTATAACTCAATACTTGATGCGTTAGCAAACCCGTACTCAACCAAAAAAACAGTCCGATTAAGGGTAGTGGCAGCCAAAACTCTAGTCCTAAGTTAATGAGAAATTGCAACCAACGAGGTCGAGCCATAATACAGAAAAAGTTTGATGATTAATTCATCATAGGAAAGAGAAAAAAGTACAGCGACATGATGAATGAGAATTTTACTTGTAGAGGATGATGTTACTCAGTTACAACCACTACAGGGGGCGCTATCGAAAGTCGGACATATTGTAGACGGTGCTGAAGATGGTGAAACAGCCCAGTGGTTAATACAACAGAGAGACTACGACCTGTTAATTTTAGATTGGATGTTGCCCAAGGTGAGTGGTGTTAGTCTGTGTCAAAAGTATCGTCAAGCAGGAAAAACGGCTCCAGTGCTGATTCTCACAGCTAAAGATGCAATTTTGGATAAAGTATCTGCTTTAGATGTTGGTGCAGATGACTATTTGGTTAAACCCTTTAGTTTGCTCGAACTATTGGCACGAGTACGAGCATTGGGACGCAGAGTGCCACTCTGGCAAGGCGACACGCTAGAGTTAGCCGACTTACAACTTCATCTCAACACTCTAACGTTACAACGCCAGGAAGTTACAGTCCAGTTGTCGGGTCGAGAGTTTCAATTGTTGGAATATTTCTTTCGACATCCCAGTCAGGTACTCACTCATGACCAAATCGAACAAGCACTTTGGGAGTGGAATATACACCCAGATAGTAAAGCAATAACGATGTTAGTGCATCGACTGCGGCAACGCTTACAGATAGTCAAAGCAGAAGATTGGCTACAGACTGTTTACGGAATAGGATACCGATTAGTTGCTCCTGAATCATGCGATCGCTAATCCCTAACATGTTCAACCGCAGTCGGCGTAACCTAGCTCGCTGGTTTACGCTCTCTATGGGAAGTATTCTGGCGATATTTGCAACAATACTTTACTTTTTAGAAGCAAAAGAGCAATTGCGGGCATTTGACCAAGAACTTTACAAGACAACTCAGTTGATGGCGGCTGGCGTTGAAGATGGACTTTACCAAGAACAGCAACGCATTAGTCTCGAAGATGTCCCTATCTTAGGTGGTGAAGCTTTGCCCTTTGACAATAAAATTATTTATGCCCGTTGGTACACTCCCAAAAAGCAACTACTAGAGTTTTTTGGTGTCACTCCATCAGAGCAATTAAATAATCAATTAGGATTTCAAACAATTGAGTTAAGCAATACTCCAGAGGAGCCGCCCCAAGGGGGTGATTGCAATAAACAGCTGCGTCAATTAACAGTTCCTGTTTTTCAGAATAAACAATTAATTGGCTATCTAGAAATAGCTGCTTCTTTAGCGCCTGTTGAAGAAACTTTATGGTCGTTGAGACTGTTTTTAATAGTAGGTGTACCCATTGCTTTAAGCGTAATTGGTTTGACGGGTTGGTTTCTGGGTGGAATGGCCATGCAGCCAATTCGTCAATCCTACGAGCAATTACAGCGCTTCACAGCTGATGCCTCCCACGAGCTAAGGACACCCCTTCAGGCAATTCGGAATCATGCTCAGTTTAGTTTGCTCGAACCAATTGACCCTAATCAACAGCAAAGTTCCCTGGAAAATATTGACCAGATTGCTGAATCAATGGGAATGTTGATTAGTGATTTATTATTCTTAGCTCGAAATGAAGGACAGTTAAAGCCAGAGGCACTTAACCTCGTCAATTTGGTTAGCTGGCTGGGAGCATTAGTAGAGGAATACACTCACTCAGCAAAGATAAAAAACTTAGAATTCACCAGCGAATTTCCTGAACAATTGGTAATGTTGAGAATAAATCCAGATTTAATGCGGCAAGCACTAACAAATCTTCTCAGTAATGCCTGCCGTTACACGCCGTCTGGAGGTAGAGTTTGCTTACGAGCCTTCTTAGAGTCTCGTTGGGTGGTAATTGAAGTACAAGATAGCGGTATTGGGATTCCAGAGGCAGATTTACCGCATATCTTTGAGCGGTTTTATCGAGTAGATAGTGTGCGATCGCGCCATACAGGAGGCTTCGGGTTAGGATTAGCGATCGCACAACAGATTGTCCAAGTACATGGGGGACAAATTAGGGACTTCCAGTAAATAAATTATCCCATTTCATTCCTATCAATACGACTTTCTCTCCCTCTGCAAGAAGTGCCTTCTAAGCGACGGAATATTTTTTTAATTGGAAGTCCCTTATCGCAATCAGCTGTTTGGGTAAAGGCTCTACATTTCAAATCAAGCTACCCTTCATGCCTAAACCCTCACCATAACAAGCAATTAATATTGGGCAAGCAAAGATTTTAATTGTTAGTGAAGGAATTTCTTAGCTTAAGACCGTGCTGTTACTTTCTAGTTACTTTTATCCGGCAATCTGAAAATAAGCGTGAGTTACACATCAGATTGGAGGACTTAACAAATGAATTTCAATCCTATACCCAGTATCGTTTTAACTGGCTTGTTTGCCTTGCTAATTTCTTTTGAGGTGGAAGCGCAGAAAGCACCAAACCAAATTGAGAATTTGCCAAATGCTCGTGTTACTACTATCTCCGGTCAAGTTAGTAAGCTTTTAGATGACGAGTTCATTCTCAACGATGGTAAAGGACAAATCATCGTTGACGCAGAACCTCAGTTAGGACAACCCATTAACCTCTCTGTAGGAGAACAAGTCACCGTAGTTGGCAACTATGACGACAATGAGTTCAAAGCAGTTAGTATTACTCGTGCCAACGGTGAAACTATTCAAATTCATGACGATTAAATTCCGATACTTCAGGTTGTTCCCATGAATCTAATTTTGATTGCTGAAGACTAACCGGCGTTGCTGAATCAAGGAATGATTCTTGTAGGGTGGGCGACACGAGCGCCGCGAAATACAAGGGACGGGCAAGATGCCATACGTGTCTAGCTAGAAATGGCTTCACTGTTGGCTTCATCACCCGCCTAGAACTAAAGTTCCAGGCTAACAGCTCAAGTCATCTAAAGAGACTAAAGATTTTCCGGAATATTTAGTCATCTTTTAGATGACTTTTGCTATGAGCAAGGAACTTCAGTTCCTTGCAGGACATCGGTTTTACGTTAAGTTGACACCAATGGCTTTTCGGCCCATCCCACAAAACTAGCAAAATCATCCCGCTTTCTCTGCAACGCTGACTAATCTTGTTTGCTGTTTTTTTCTCTATCACCAGAATGATGGCTGCTTTTCCAGTCGCAGACATAATGTGAATTTAGTAGGTATAAAACATCAAATAGGGGATGAATGTGGCTGAAGAATTTAAAAAAGGCGATCGCGTTGAATGGAACACTTCACAAGGTAAGACAACTGGCAAAGTTGTAAAGAAGCTCACTTCACCTACAGATATTAAAGAACACCATGTTACTGCAAGTGAAGATAATCCCGAATATTTAGTTGAAAGCGATAAGACAGGAAAACAAGCTGCTCACAAGCCTGATGCTCTGAAGAAAGTAGAGGAGTAATGCTGAGTCATGAGTAAAGATGTTAAAGGGGTGATTGACGAGTTTCATCAAGTTGTCAATATGACACCTAAAGAACTAGAGTCTTGGCTAGATACGGATGAGTCACAAACTGTCGGGCAAAAAGATGGCGACGATGAGTCAATCGGTCATAAATCTGGACGGCGTATCATCGAGCTATTGCAGAAAAAGGATGATTACACCAACGACGATCTTTCGCACATGAAGAAAGTTATTAGTTACGTCCATCGTCATCTTGCACAGCAGCCATCGGGTGATTTGGAAGACACACGCTGGTGCTATTCTTTGAAGAATTGGGGACACGATCCAATTAAGTAAAGTACCTCATAGCCCGCCATTGAGGTGGGCAAATTCCTGCGATCGCCCTAAATACAGTTTTGCGTAAAAGCATAGCATTTTTTATGTAGGGGGATGCATTGGCATTGCAAAAGGATGCATTGGCATTGCAAAAGGATGCATTGGCATTGCAAAAGGATGCATTGGCATTGCAAAAGGATGCATTGGCATTGCAGAGGGATGCATTGGCATTGCAAAAGGATACATTGGCATCGCAAAAGGATACATTGGCATCGCAAAGGGATACATTGGCATCGCAACGTATTGCCAAATTTGATTAGCTACGAATTTCAAATGTTGTACTAACCCAAGTTGCGGGTTATAAATCCTTCGGCGCATTGCTAAAGCAACCTGAGTTCGATAAACCTCTCCCTCCCAACCTCCCTCTCCCACGGGGAAAGGGAGGAGCAACAAGAAATTAGGGTTTTGGCTCCCCTCTCCGACACGGAGAGGGGTTGGGGGAGAGGTCAAAAAAAGCTTGTCGAACTCACGTTAAAGCAGCCGATCGTCCCTCGAAAATAGTCGCTGCGATCGCAGACTCACAAAAAATCAAGAGGTTAACACCCGCGTGGTGCGCAAAACGCAGCACCAGCGTGAAAAGAAAATTATTCTTGCAGACGAGCAATTACACAGTGCATAATTTTAATTTCATTCACAATTCGATCCAGTTCTGTAGAAAGTGGAGTTTGTTCTCGAACGGCTTGTAATGTGGGAGTTAAAGTGTTGGAATTGGTAGCAATTTCTGATAACCGAGCAGTATGTAGCTGTTGGATTTGGTTGTGAATTGCTTCGAGATCGCTATCTAGCGCTGGTAATGGTTGGGGTGAGTGTCCCTGTCCAAGGGCATCTGCTAAGTTTTCCAAAACTTGGACAATGGTATCGGCAAGTCGCTTGAGTTCAGTAAATTGGTACTCGCCGCTAAATTCCCGCAGATGTTCTGCCAAAGTTGTTACCGAACTGAAAAAGCCGCGAATGTATGCCATCAGCGTCATTACAGGTTCGATTTCTCCCTGAATGTGACGAGGTTCGCTGAACAATCGTTGAGCTGCGGCGTTAGCGTTGACGTTCTCTAGTGCAGCTTGGTGGCGTAGCATGTTGATAGAATCAGCGATCGCATTATGTTCTGGATGAAGATAGTTAGCTATTACTTGCTGAAAGTAAGCAAGATTAGCTCGAATTGTCTTTTCTAGTTGTGCAGGAAGTTGCTGTCGTTCCCAAGTAGGGAAAAGCAAATAACTACCAAGTAGTGCTAAGACACCCCCAGCAAAGCTATCGAAGATCCGCAATACTCCAACCTCCCAGCCACCTGCACTAATCATGTTGAGTAGCAAGATGATGGCGGGAGTGAGCAGTATGATGAATATGCTGTAGCTTAACGATCGCACCGACATCGCCACAAATACTAGCAGCAGGAAACAAACTGCGATCGCCAATTGATTCTTAACTAGTAAAATCAAAGCAATGCCAATAATTCCACCTAAAATAGTACCGATGACTCTTTGGACTGTTGTCTGTGACGTTCCGCCAAAGTTGGGTTTGAGTGCAACTAAAGCTGTGAGCGTGATCCAGTAGCCTCTAGGTAGTTGGAATAGCTCGGCAATTAATTCAGCAAAAGTTACGATCAGTGCGAGGCGCAACGCATGACGAAAGAGGACTGAATCAAAAGTGAAGTTATTTCGCAGCGTATCAATGATTGTAGAACGTTCTGGTTGGGCTGGGGGGGAAATATCTCGCTGGGCAATGCTGTTACGCAGTTTTCCTTGGCTTAAATCTGTAACAATCTCTGCATCAGTATGAATTTGCTCTACTAGCTTTGTCAAACTGGCTGTAATTTTCCCAAGGTTGAGGAGATCGGAATAATCATCTGTTTGAGCATTGATGGTTTGATTCAGGACTTGCGATCGCAGAACTTGCCTTTGGTGTTCTAATGCTTCAAGACTCCGATCGAGATCCCCTAAGTGAGGTGAGTTTTTTCCTTTGGCGATTGCTTCTGATAACATTTGCAGAGCAATTGCTGACTGTTCTATCACTTGCTGAATTTCTGGTTGTAACCGAGAAAATAATTGATGTTCCGATGCGATCGCTAATAGTTCGTTCAGTGCGACAACAGAATTAACAATTTGATTTACATCCTCGATTAATACGAGTAACTGATTTCCTCGTAAGTTAGCTCCTCTTTGCCTAGTCCAGATCGTTGTCCAGACGCTACGGGCAGATGTCAAGTTTTGAATAACTGTATCCTGAGCTTGCAAAAATCGCTGTTCCCACTCCTGACGATCCTTTGGATTTAATGCCCTGTGGCCTGCTAAGTCCACAAAATTGCTTAATGAGAAATAACAGTTAGCAACTATCTGCATTGCAGGTACATAAGGACGCACCACCCACAGTCCTAATGACAAGACAGTTGTCCATGTTCCACCAGCTAGACATAGCGCACAGTGTTGAATAAGAGTAGGCAAATTAGAAAATGAAGCGAATCTAGCCAGCGCAATCACAAACATGATCGAAGTAACCAAGCTGACAGATGCAGCCACGTTTCCATAGAGATTTGCTAAACCTGCGATAAATATTACCAAGAATGTGGTCGGGACAGCTAACCAGAGATGACTGCTAACCAGACTTGCGATTAGGAACATCACAGTTACCCCAATCGTAGCTGCGATCATCGCGATCGCTCGCTGACGGTAGGCTCCGTCAACATTTACCATCCCAACAAACCAAGCTGCCATAGTGGCGATCGCACTTTCAGCAGTATGACCTGTAATGATGCCAATTCCAATCGGGACACCCAGTACAAAAAGGCTACGCAAACCAGTGGAAAGGGCGGGCTTACCTGGCTGGAGTTGAAACTGCTGCAACAACCAACTAAGAGGACGTTTATCTGTAAATGACATTATCAGACTGGCGATTATAACAAAGCGCGATCGCTTCTTAAAGCATTTTAGCCAGATATAACAGCGTGGCGGATGTCTGTAATATGTCTTTTGAGGTGATTGAGTTGCTTAATTTTTACTATGACTAGTTTAAAACATTAGAGATAATGACTTAAACCATCTAGTAAACCTTCGGCAGTATACTGCAATCCGGTTGAATGGGGTGAATGAGAATTATTCAATGCCCATGCCAATTTACTTTCTATAAAAGCTGTAGGATTTATTTCAGAAACAATGTTTCTTTTTTCTTCATTAGATAATCCATAATTATTCCAGAACAATATCTTCTCTAAAGAAACTAAAGCTTGATAGGACTCATTTGGATTAAATTCAGAAGAGGAATTTTGAATAATATCTAGTAGTGCTAAAAGTCCGGTTCTTGATGAAGATTTACCTATAGTAAATAATAAACTACTCTTCGATCTATTTGAATCAATAATCTCTCTTTTTAGGAATTCTACAATTTCTGCCTCTTCGCTCTCAGTTAAATTTATAGTTATTAACTCCTTTTTGATTAAACTATCATATCTACTCAGTCTTTCATCTAGTGGTAACTGCCAAGAATTAATTTCTAGGATGAATGATATATCAGTAATTGCATTACTGCGTACACGTTCGTCGTCTGATTTTATATTTACAAAAAGTTCGTTAATTAAATGATTCATAGCTTTAAGCTGATTAATCCCAATTTTTCCCATTCCCGCTTCAGGAAGGGGGTTAGGGGGTTAGGTCTATTAACCGATAAAAAACCAGTCAAACTAAATTAACCCTTGAAGAGTGAAAGTAAAATAAAATTATCCTCCACTTAAACCCCATCATGGCTATCCCAGAACTCGAACAACAACTCCTTCAGCTTTCCCCCAACGATAAACTGTATATTATCCAATTCCTTGCCCAAAACCTGATCGCACACAATACCCACCCAGACCAACCCACCAAACTTCCACGATTCTTCCGTCAATCCCCCTTGGCTGAACTCACCAAAGAACTCGACCTTAGCCGAGGCTTGACATTGCTAAAAACCCTGATTGAGTCCCTAGAACCAGAAACCCAAATTGAAACTCCAGAATATCCTTTGACTAAATTCTATGGGTGTATTCAAGATAAAACATTCTTTCGCCATTCCCAAGGACAACAAGAACGCGAACCCATCCTGTGAAATTTCTGCTAGATATTAACACTTGCATTATCTATATGCGTGGTAAAAATTTCACCTTAAAACAGAAATTAGAAACCACTGCTACTAAAGATATTGCCGTTTGCTCAATCGTCAAAGCTGAATTATTTTATGGCGCAATGAAAAGTGCCAACCCAGAACGCAATCTTACCTTACAGCAAGAATTTTTAGCTCAATTTATATCACTACCGTTTGACGATCTTGCAGCAATGACATTTAGAATAATTCGATCTCAGCTAGAAGCATTAGGCACTCCAATTGGAGCTTATGATTTACAAATTGCTGCGATCGCACAGACAAATCACTTAAGCCTTGTTACCCATAACACCAGAGAATTTAAGCGGATTAATAACTTACTGATTGAAGATTGGGAGATAGATAATTGACAAATGACTGGCTAGAAAACATTATCTCACAACTTTCCGCACTCGTTCTCTTGTATTACTACTGGTATAAAATTATTCAAACTTACTGTTATATTACCATATACTCATACACGATTTTGTAAGTGCGATTGACAAAGATAAGTCTGTAACCAAAGCGATTAAACTATGGCGCATTTACTGAGAATGGCTTCCAGCCCATTCTGTACCTGCTCTTCTTGGCGCTTTTGGTAAATCCACATCTTTTCAGCTAGAGTTTTGTTGTAAGCCTTTTTCTGGTGTTCGAGGAGATTTTCGTAAAGTGCGATCGCTTGTGCGATTCTAGCAAAACGTTTTAGTCAATTCTGGGAAGTTTCGGTTAGGAGGAAAAAAGTCATTGTTGACATTATCAAAAAAAACCGAAAACAGTTATAAATATATCTTGGGTGAAAAAGTACTTAAGTTCTGTGCTAAATCTATCTTTGTCTGTAGAGGAATTTGGGTATGCCAAGACGCAAGCGCGGAGTTATACTCACTTCTGTTGGTTTACAGAAGTTTGAGGAAGCAAGGCACAAGTTTGAGTTTCGAGATAATTTTGGCAAGAGATTTACTCTTGAAGAGTTAAGCTACCGCACTAACTTAGATCCTCTAACAATTAGAAAAGTTTTGAACCGTAGGAAGGGAGTTGACAAGCGAACACTTGAGGCTCTCTTTCTTGGTTTTGATAGCTCTCTATGCGAAGGCTACTATTCAACCTCAGATTCCAATGGCCGTCAAGATTGGGGGGAAGCTGTTTCTGTCTTAGCATTTTACGGACGTACAGAAGAACTCAGTACTCTGGATGAGTGGCTGCTGAAGGATTCGTGTCGATTAGTTACCATTCTCGGAATGGGTGGAGTCGGAAAAACTTCTCTGTCGATTAAATTGGCAGAACTAATGCAAGACAAATTTGATTGTATTGTCTGGCGATCGCTGTATGACGCTCCACCTATTGATACATTCTTGGCTAGTATTATTCAGTTTCTGTCTGATGAGCAAGAAACTGAGGCAGAATTGCCGGAAAGCGTTAGTGATAAGATTTCTCAGTTGCTTAACTACTTTAAGGAAATGCGCTGCTTGGTCGTGTTCGATAATGTAGATGCTGTATTACGTGGTGGGAGTCGAGCAGGACAATATAGCCTTGGATACGAGCAGTATGGCGAACTCCTCAAACGAGTAGGTAAATCAGACCATCAGAGTTGCTTGCTACTGACAACGCGAGAAAAACCGAAAGAGATCGCCTCTCTAGAAGGAGAAGCCTTGCCAGTGCGAACTTTGCGATTGGGTGGACTAAAAGAAGGAGAGGGAGAGGAAATTCTTAAGAGTAAAAGGCTTAAGGGTTCAGAAACTCAATTCAGCGCACTGGTTACACGCTATGGAGGCAATGCCTTAGCCTTAAAAATTGTCGCAACTACAATTCAAGATTTATTTGATGGTTATATTTGTGAGTTTTTAAAAGAAGAAACCACCGTATTTGGAGATCTTCGCGATTTATTAGAGCAGCAATTTGAGCGTTTATCTGATGAGGGAAAGCATGTAATGTACTGGCTAGCGATTAATCGGGAGCCAGTGAACCTCTCCAAGTTACGAGAAGATTTAGTATCGCCTTTTCCCCAACTGAATTTAGTTGAAACGCTGGAATCTTTGGGAAGGCGATCGCTTATTGAACGACATACAACTTGCTTCACTCTACAGCCAGTCGTCATGGAGTACGTGACAAGTCGCTTGGTTGAGCAAGTTTGTGAGGAGATTGCAAAGCAGGAGTTTTCTCTTTTTAGAAGCCATGCCTTGATCAAAGCTACTGCCAAAGACTATGTAAGAGAGACTCAAATTCGTCTGATTCTCTATCCCCTGATTAACCGATTAATTCCACTGTTGCAAGGTAAAAAAAACTTGGAATATGAACTGACTCAAATCTTACTCAAGCAGCGAGAGAAATCACCCTTGGAGCCGGGATATGTAGCAGGTAATATTCTTAACTTACTCAATCAACTAGAAACTAATTTAACGGGCTATGATTTCTCTGGTTTAACCATTTGGCAAGCCGACCCTGCGAGATGTAAATTTGCAAAATACGAATTTTGCCTATGCAAATCTAGCGAGGTGTACCTTTACTGAAACCTTTGGCGCTATTCATGCGGTAGCCTTTAGTCCTGATGGAGAACTTCTGGCCATAGGTGACAGTAACGGAGAAATTCATCTGTACCAAGTTAGCGATGTGCAACCAGTCTTGATCTGCACGCGACACAAAAGTTGGGTAACATCACTGACGTTCAGCCCTGATGGTAATATTCTCGCTAGCGGTAGCACAGATTACACAATAAAGCTATGGGATGTTAGTACTGGTCAGTGCCTTCGCACCTTAGAAGGGCATACAAATGAGGTTTGGTCGGTTGCATTTAGCCAAGATAATTGCACATTAGCAAGTGGCAGCGATGACTGCACCGTGAAGTTATGGAATAGTAGTACTGGAGAATGCTGCAAAACACTTGAGGGACATTTGAGTTGGGTACTCTCTGTTGTCTTTAGGGGAGATACTCAACTGTTGAGTGGCAGTGACGATCGCACCGTTAAATTGTGGGATATCAACACTGGAGAGTGCATTCAAACGTTTCAAAAGCATCATAATAGTGGAATCCGGTCAATTACCCCCAGTCCAGATGGTCAGATACTGGCAAGTGGCAGCGAGGATCAAACTATTAGGCTATGGAAAACTCAAACGGGTGAATGTCTCAAAACACTTCTGGGGCATTCAAATCGAGTTTTTTCAGTGGACTTCAGCCCGCAAGGCGACATTTTGGCTAGCGGCGGGCACGATCATCACGTAAAGTTATGGGATGTCGATACGGGTGAATGTTTCAAAACGCTTCAAGGACATTTCAGTTGGGTCTTTGCAGTTGCCTTTAGTCCCCAAGGTAAGTTTCTGGCTAGCGGCGGCCACGATCAAACCGTGAAGCTATGGAGTGTCGAGACAGGTGAATGCCTCAAGACCCTACAAGGATATACCAATCAAATACTCTCTGTTAGCTTTAGTCCTGTTAGTGCTAGTTTGTCAAGCATTAGTCAAATTTTTGCTAGTAGCAGCCGCGATCGCACTGTGAGGTTATGGGATGCCGCAACTGGTGAATGCCTCCAAGTGTTAAAAGGACATTCCAACTCGGTTCATTCAGTTATCTTTAATCATCAAGGAAATATCCTAGTCAGCAGTAGTGTAGATAAAACACTAAAAATATGGGATGTTTCTTCAGGTCAAACCTTAAAAACTTTACAGGGACATCGCGCCGCAGTTTTATCGATTGCCTTTAGTCCAGACAGCCAAATTATAGCAAGTGGCAGTGAAGACTGTACTATAAAACTATGGGACGTGCGTTCGGGTCGAACCTTAAGAACCTTACAGGGACATAACGCTGCGGTTTGGTCAGTTGCTTTCATCTCTCAAGGCGAGATATTGGCAAGTGGCTCCTGGGATCAAACGATCAAGTTGTGGGATATTCAGACGGGTGATTGCCTCAAAACATTGGCAGGACACACGAGTTGGATTTGGGCAATTGCGATCGCTCCCGGTGGTAATATCTTGGCAAGTGCTAGTCCAGATCGAACAATCAGGTTGTGGAATCCAGACACGGGCGAGTGCCTCAAAGTTTTACAAGCAGATACAAACTGGTTGCAATCCATCGCCTTTAGCCCTGATGGCAAAATACTGGCTAGCACGAGTCACGATCTGACAATCAAGTTGTGGGATGTCTCTACAGGTGAGTGTCTGAAAGTTTTGCACGGACATACAGGCTTGGTTTGGTCGGTTGCTTTTAGTCCAGACAACCAAACCTTAGTTAGTGGCGGTGACGATGAAACGATTAGGGTGTTGCATAATTAAGGGATGAACTGTCCTAATTGTGCATCTACTCATATACGTAAGAACGGGCATCGTCGTGGTAAGCAGAACTACATCTGTGTGCGATGCGATCGCCAATTTGTAGAATCATATTCAAAGCGAGGTTATTCAGATGAAATTAAGAGACAATGTTTGACAATGTATGTTAATGGTACAGGTTTTCGAGCAATTGAGCGACAAACAGGAGTTAACCATAATACGGTAATTCAATGGGTGAAACAAGCCGCAGACCCCTTACCTGATGCACCGCCGAGTATTGAAATTCCTGAAGTAACCCAAGTGGATGAATTGGAAACTTTTGTTGGTAAAAAAAAACAAGAAATGGATTTGGACGGCAGTAAATAAAAGCTATTCGGGAATTCTCGCCTGGGTATTAGGAGACCGTAGTGCAAAAACCTTTGAAAAGTTATGGAAGATTATCAAGTGTTGGAGAAGCTATTTTTATGTAACAGATGGATACCCGGTTTATCCATGTTTTATTGATCATGGAGATCATATTGTTAAGAAAACATATATGACGAGAGTTGAAGGAGAAAATACAAGATTAAGACATTATTTGGCTCGCCTCCATCGTAAGACTTTGTGTTATTCCAAATCAGAGGAAATGCTTAGGCTTTCAATTAAATTATTACTTCATTACCTCCATGACGGTTTTGTCACCCTTTAAGCCTAATTCATCCCGCAAATATGCAACACCACGATTAGACTTTGGGATATCGTAACAGGCAAATGCTTAAAAACCATGAGAGCAAGTAAGCCCTATGAGCAAATGAATATTTTCGGAGTTAAAGGTTTAACTGAGGCGACAACTGCCACGTTGACCTCTTTAGGAGCAGTTATCTAAATTCCAATCATTAGCCTAGTAGTCTGCCAACCCAAAAATGCGCTTGTGAGGACTGGGGAAAGGGGAAAGGGGAAAGGGGAAAGGGAAAAGGTTTTAAATCCGAATGGCACACTTGTAAAGCTCGAAAGCTTGTGTAGCCTCGTTCCCAGCCTGGAGGCTTGAGAATGTATTCCCAGAGGCTCTGCCTCTGGTCAAGAAAGAGGAGGCGAAGCCTCCCAGAATGGATTCCCAGCCTGGAGGCTCTTAACCAGTTAGGGCAAGGGCTGTGTCTTAACAAGCGTGCCATTCGTTTTAAATCCCTTACCCTTTACCCTTTTCCCTTTCCCCTTTTCCCTTTCCCCAGCCCTCACCCAGCTTTCGTCGGCTTGATAGACCACTAACTCACTGAGACATAACTGTTCGGACTGCTTCAAGGGTGCAATCGATGTCTGCTTCGGTATGAGCTAAAGAAGTAAATCCAGCTTCAAATTGAGATGGAGCTAAATAAATTCCATGTTCCAACATACCGCGATGGAAGCTAGCAAATTTACTTAAGTCAGACTTTTTGGCATCTTCATAATTGCGAACTGGGCTTTCGTTAAAGAAGAAACCAAACATGCCGTTAATGTGACCGCCGCAGGCCGCGTGACCTGTTTGTTTAGCAATTTCGAGTATCCCATTTGTGAGTCGCTTTGTAAGGCGATGGAGATACTCGTAAGTTCCAGGCCGTTGCAACAACTCTAGCGTCTTAATTCCTGCCGTCATTGCCAGTGGATTGCCCGAAAGCGTTCCGGCTTGATACACGTTTCCGGCTGGAGCAACCATCGACATAATTTCTTGGCGACCGCCATAAGCGCCTACGGGTAAACCGCCACCGATGACCTTACCTAAGGTAGTCAAGTCAGGAATGACACCAAATTTTCCTGCGCTCCACCGTAAGCGATGCGAAAGCCCGTCATCACTTCATCAAATACCAGCAGCGCTCCATACTCCTGCGTCAGTTTTCGCAACCTTCAAGAAAACCCGCAGCAGGTGGATAAAACCTGCATTTCCAACCACAGGTTCAACAATGACACCAGCAATTTCATCGGGATTTTGCTCGAATAATACTCTTACTGCTTCTAAATCGTTGAAAGGAGCCGTCAGCGTGTTGCTAGTTACGGATTTGGGCACGCCAGGAGAATCCGGCAAGCCAAGGGTGGCAATGCCAGAGCCAGCCTTCACAAGAAACATATCGGCGTGTCCGTGGTAGCAGCCTTCAAACTTGATTACTTCTCCCGCCCCGTAAAAGCTCGCATCAGACGAAGCACAGCCATACAAGCTTCTGTGCCGGAGTTGACAAAACGCACCATTTCGATACTGGGAACAGCATCGATTACCATCTGTGCCAGTACATTTTCTAGATAACAGGCGCACCAAAGCTAGTTCCTTTTTCCAAGGCATCGTGGAGAGCAGCAATAACTTCAGGATGAGCGTGACCGCAGATAGCAGGCCCCCAACTGCCGACATAATCGATATATTGATTGCCATCCACATCCCAGATGTAAGCATCCTTGACGCGATCGAACACAATCGGCTGTCCGCCAACAGATTTGAAAGCCCGCACGGGAGAACTGACTCCTCCTGGCATTAGTTTTTGGGCAGCAGCAAAGATTTCCTTTGATTTAGTAATTTTTAACTGAGTCGTTGCAATCATAATTTTTGCTCCTGAGATATTTGACTGCGTTCTAAAGTTAATCGATTACCTTTTGTGGATAATGCGATCGCAAAGAGCGAGAATCTAATTATTAAAAGTGACAATCAAAACGTGCAGATATTATTTCAATTCGAGCATGACTTCATTGCGTCTGAATGCGGGCAAGATGAAGGGAGAGTCATAAAAAGCATAAATCGGTTTACCTTTTGTCTCGATACCTTGCCGAGCAAGAAAAGCATATAATTTGGCTTCCTTTTCTTTCAATTGTTCATCCCCAGCTAAACCAGAGAAACGGATTGCTGCTACTTTGTTGCTGGAACTTCTTTGATAGCAATGCGAGAATCTTTTGGTTTTGGCAGCGTTGCCAGGGTGTATTCTGAGGGCATTACGAACTGTACCGCCCAAGTGCTTGTAGCAATATTTTCTCCCGCTTGTTGTTGAATGACGGGCGCAGTCATGGCGATTTTTTCACTTGGCTGGGATTGCGTAACGGGCGCGGTCATGGCAATTTTTGTTACAGATGTGTTTTCACCAAATATGTAAGCGGCAAGAATCGAAAATGCAGCTTTGTTTGCTCGATCTCTTTGGGGCTTCAATGACTGTTTCGGCAACAATTTTTGGCTCGTATTGCCGGATTTCAATATCATCATAGGATTGCAATACGCAATATTTTGGTTCTTCGGTTTGACTCATCAGACTTCCACAAATAATTAAAATTAATGCGTTTCTTACTTTCCCACTTCTTGTACTAACCGTCCATCTTCCATGTGGATAATGCGATCGGCAATATCAAGAATTCGATTATCGTGAGTGACGAGTAAAATGGTGCAACCCTGCTCTTTAGCTAAACGCTGCATGATATCTACAACATCGCGACCCTGATTTTTTATCGAGAGCAGCAGTAGGTTCGTCAGCAAGAACAATTTTAGGATGGCTGACTAGGGCACGAGCGATCGCAACTCGCTGCTTTTGCCCTCCAGAGAGACTGTCTGGATAATAATCGATGCGATCGCCCAAACCAACACTTTTGAGAGTATCCGTCGCCAGCCGATCCATATCTTGCTTTAGATACTCATCATGCAGTTCTAAAGACATTCGGACATTCTGCTTGGCAGTTAAGAAAGTCAATAAATTGTGTGCCTGAAAAATATAACCAATCTGCCGCCGCACTTCCATCAATTGCCGCTTACTAGCTCCACACATTTCCTGTCCCAAAACTTTCAAGTTGCCTTCTTTTGCGGCTCTCAATCCACCTATTAGTGTTAGTAAAGTGGTTTTACCAGAACCAGATGGGCCAGTCATAATCACGATCTCTCCAGAATAAATGTCGAGGTTAATATCAAACAAGACTTGCTTGCAGAGTTGTCCCTGACCGAAGTAGTAATCGAGATGGCAAACTGAAATAACTGGTTGTTGGGAAGTATTTTGAACTTTGAGTTTTGAGCTTTGAGTTACGAGACTAATTTCTTGCAGCATGAGAGTTCAACTGTAAATTTGGGTTTCGTTCTCGAAAACTATGAGTTTTGGATGCGGTATTTTACTAAACTTCAACTCAAAACTTAGAAGATATCAGCTGGATCGGCTGCTCGTAATTTTTGCATAGCGATCGCTCCCGCACCAATACACATGACGAAAGTCAAAATTAGCACAGTTACCGCACGAGGTACTTTCATTGCAGTCGGTAAAAACGTCACGGATTGAAAAAAAATGTAAAATCCACTTGAGAGCAAAAAACCTGGAATAAACCCCAAAACCGCTAAAATAAACGCTTCTTGAGCGATAACTCTAATTAGATATATATCGCTGTAACCCATTGCTTTTAAAGTTGCATATTCGGGCAAATGATCTGAGACATCAGTATAAAGAATTTGATAAACAATGACTGCTCCAACTAAAAAACCGATTGCGACACCAAGGTTAAAAGTCGGGCCAATAGAGGAGCCTGTAGACCAATATGCACTTTCACGAGCAGTGAATTCAGCGATGTTTAGAACTAGTAAATCATCCGGTAGCTTGGCTCGTAAATCAGCTTGGATCTGCTCAATGGAGGCATTTGATTCTACCTCAACAATACCCAGATCGATGTCGTTTGCTTGGCGTTGGGGAAAGAGTCGTAAAAAGGTAGAATCGCTGACAATTAAATTGCCGTCAGCAGAAAAAGAAGAACCAAGCTTAAATAATCCAACTATTTGAATTTGATAATCGTTAGTTTGGACGATAAGCGGATTCTGTTTTTTCAGCAAACTAGGAACGTCCCCAAGCTGAGGAACCAATCCAGCTCTATCAAATAACGCTCGATTCAATAACTTCAGTTTATTCAATTGTTGATTGACTTCTGGTAAGTCAAATGCTGGCTGATTTGGATTGATTCCATAGACGAAAAGTTTACGGCTAGCTAGATTTTCAGGATTTCGCCACGATGCTTGACTGACATATAGCGTCGCCAGGGATTTTACACCGTTAACACCTGCTATTTTATAGAGTTTATTTCTGGAAAAACTTTTGATAGATTGCAAGTTATCAGACAGTTTATTGACTAAAAATAAATCTCCTTTAAGCGTGGTATAGGGAGTAACTTGCGAATCAAATAGTGCATCCCTAACTCCGAGTTGAAAAAACATTAAAAAATCAGCAAAGGCAATTCCTGCTATAGCAACGAACAATCGAGTCTTTTGACGGCTCATTTGCCGCCAAGCAAGTGGGGTTTTACGAAATAATTTACCGAATATAGTCAAGTTGCTGCGCTCCAATTCAAAATTATAAATTCAAAATTTAAGCAACATATCTTTGGGTGAAGTGAAGACGCGATGAATCGCGTCTCTACAAAATGGTTTGTTTGCTGCATTATTTTTGATAATTAGTATTAATTTTGGCTATTCTCTTTTATTGGTTGATATTGTTATTCGGCTGAATGGCAACCTGTACTTGCAAGTTAGTTAAGTTTGCAACTTGTTTGCTAGCTTGGAGATCGAGTGCAATTCTCACTTCAACAACTTTGCGATCGAGGTTTTCTCCAGGTTCGCCGCTAGTGACTTCTTGTTGGATCACCTGTAGTCCAATCAGCCGAACGGTTCCGCGCAACTGTTGGGAGAACGACTCACTCGAAATCGTTGCCTGTTGACCTTCACGAACTTTGCCAATATCAGTTTGATATATCTCTGCGATCGCTTCCATCGAGGTGGTTTGTCCGAGTTCGGCAATGCCTTTTTCGCCAACGACTTCTCCGGGTTTGGCTTTAATATCGAGAATGCGACCCGCTATAGGTGCGCGGATATAAACTTCAGCGAGATCGGCTTCAGCTTTTTTGACTGCGGCGATCGCTTTATTAACCTCGGCCTCAGCTGCTTGCACGTCTACCGGACGTACCTCAGCAATTTTATTTAGGTTGGCCTTAGCTTGCTCGATTTGCTGCCGTAGGGTATCTACACTCTTATTTTGGTTAGCTCTAGCTTCGGTAAGCTGTGCTTGCGCTGTTTCTAGAGTTAGTTGTTTTCGATCTACTTCCACAGCAGAAATCGCGCCGTTTTGGTAAAGCGAGGAATAACGATTATACTCACTATTGGCAGTTTTAACTTCGGCTTGCCAGCGAGAGATGGTGGCATGTCTAGTAGATATTTCGCCCTTTAACTCTTCTTCAAGGCGATCGATCTCAGCTTTTTGGGCGGCAATTTCTCCTGATTTTGCACCAGCTTGCACCTTGGCTAACTCTGCTTGGGATACTTTGACTTGTGCTTGCGCTTCCAGTAGAGCATTTTGCAAGCGATCGCGCGAATCCATAATGGCGATCGCTTGACCTGCTTTAACGCTACCGCCTCGCTGTACGAGTAGTTCGGCTACGCGATCGTTGCTTAATGTCGCAGGTACGGATACTTTGATAACTTCCGTTGCTGGTTCTATCCGTCCCAAAGCGGTAATTTCCTCAATCTTTGGTTTCGGTTGCACAACTTCAACAGGTTTGCTGGTTGATTTTGATTGAGAAACACCGTAAAAAGCGATAATTCCTGTAAGAGCTGTACCAGCCACAACTACAGCCAGCATCCATTGTGTTGAAGGTTTTGAGAGCGATTGTAAATTCATGTCAATCCTTCAAATTTCAGCGAGGACTTTAGTAAAATTGTCCTTGGTCATTAGTCATTTGTCCTTTGTAAACACGAATGACAAATGACTAATGACAAATGACATTTCTTATGTTTTGACAGCAAAAGTTAAACTACAAGAGATGTCAGGCTTGCCCAATCTTGAGGCTTTAAGAATACTTCGTATAACTCGGCTTCTGGGGTGTTTGGTTCGGGTTGATAGCCGTATTCCCAACGCACTAATGGAGGTAAAGACATTAAAATTGACTCGGTGCGTCCGTTAGTTTGCAGTCCGAAAATCGTGCCGCGATCGTAAACTAAATTGAATTCAACGTAGCGTCCGCGCCGATATAATTGAAAATTACGTTGGCGATCGCCATACTCCATTGACTGCCGCCGCTTGACAATTGGCGTGTAAGCAGGTAGAAAAGCTTTACCGCAACCTTGTGCGAATGCAAATAATTCTTCCCAATTGCGGGTTGCTGGGATGCCAACGCGATCGCTGTTATGTGCGGCTGTTCCTTTGGGATCGGGGCCTCGATAAAGCTGACCTTCACCATCTTGATAGTCAAAAAAGATGCCGCCAATGCCCCGCATTTCTTGACGGTGTTTGAGATAAAAATACTCGTCGCACCAAGGTTTAAACACTGGATAATATTCGGGATCGTGCGCGTCACAAGCTTGTTTTAATGTGTAATGAAAGTGGGCTGCATCTTCAGCAAACGGATAGTAAGGCGTTAAATCGATGCCGCCGCCAAACCACCAAACGGGGCCAGCTTCAAAGTAGCGGTAGTTGAGATGAACCGTTGGCACGTAAGGATTGCGCGGATGCAATACCATCGAAGTTCCGGTGGCATAAAACTGATGTCCATTAGCCTCTGGACGTTGTGCCAAGATTGAAGGCGGCAAATGAGAACCCCAGACTTCAGAGAAATTAACTCCACCTTGCTCGAATACTGCACCGTCGCGGATAACGCGCGATCGCCCGCCACCTCCTTCGGCTCGTTCCCATGCATCTTCCTGAAACGTGCCTTCGCCATCTAGCTGTTGCAAACCCTGACAGATTTCGTCTTGCAGCTGTCGCATGAACTGGCTAACTCTAGCCTTGGCATCAACTGGAAGTAGAGGTTTGGATTGGGTGTTGCATAATTAAGGGATGAACTGTCCTAATTGTGCATCTACTCATATACGTAAGAACGGGCATCGTCGTGGTAAGCAGAACTACATCTGTGTGCGATGCGATCGCCAATTTGTAGAATCATATTCAAAGCGAGGTTATTCAGATGAAATTAAGAGACAATGTTTGACAATGTATGTTAATGGTACAGGTTTTCGAGCAATTGAGCGACAAACAGGAGTTAACCATAATACGGTAATTCAATGGGTGAAACAAGCCGCAGACCCCTTACCTGATGCACCGCCGAGTATTGAAATTCCTGAAGTAACCCAAGTGGATGAATTGGAAACTTTTGTTGGTAAAAAAAAACAAGAAATGGATTTGGACGGCAGTAAATAAAAGCTATTCGGGAATTCTCGCCTGGGTATTAGGAGACCGTAGTGCAAAAACCTTTGAAAAGTTATGGAAGATTATCAAGTGTTGGAGAAGCTATTTTTATGTAACAGATGGATACCCGGTTTATCCATGTTTTATTGATCATGGAGATCATATTGTTAAGAAAACATATATGACGAGAGTTGAAGGAGAAAATACAAGATTAAGACATTATTTGGCTCGCCTCCATCGTAAGACTTTGTGTTATTCCAAATCAGAGGAAATGCTTAGGCTTTCAATTAAATTATTACTTCATTACCTCCATGACGGTTTTGTCACCCTTTAAGCCTAATTCATCCCGCAAATATGCAACACCTTGGATTGAGTTGCTTGAGGAGTTAAAGTAGTGTTCATGAGATCAACCTATTTTTCCTATTTGCTAATAGCGAACATTTTTGTTTAGCCTCCTAACTTTTTAGATCCCCCTTCTTAAGGGGAACTTTAAGAGACTCTTTGCCCCCCTTTTTAAGCTACGGTGTATACACAAGTCTCAAGTAGTTGATAAATCCTGGTTTTACCCCACCCTAACCCTCCCCTTATAAAGGGGAGGGAACTAGATTTCTTTTTCCCCCCTTTATAAGGGGGGATTAAGGGGGGTAATTCGACTTGTGTATACACGGTAGCTTTTTAAGGGGGGTTGGGCGGATCTAAGACTTTGAAAACACGCCCTAGCCCTTCTTAAAAAGGCTACCGCGTACACAAAAATCTTTTAGAGTTGTTGGGTAACGTAGGGAAAGTTAATTTTTGCAGGTCGATGCATCAAAGTTGCAGGTCGATGCATCAAAGTTGCAGGTCAATGCATCAAAGTTGCAGGTCGATGCATCAAAGTTGCAGGTCGATGCATCAAAGTTGCAGGTCGATGCATTAAAGTTGCAGGTCGATGCATTAAAGATAAAACTTTAAGAACTCTTGGTGTTCTTGGCGGTAGCCTACGGCAAACTGCTGCGCGATTAAGCAAAGTTGGCTATTTTTGAGTAAGTCCTATCCTAAAAGAAGAGAGGCTTTGAATCTTACTCCCATTCCCTTGTAAGGAAGGGAGTTAGGTCTGTATTGTACTCAACTAAGAAGCGCCATATCAAAAATTTACTGCTTCAACACAGGCAAAAACTTGCGAATTAATCCGATTATTACTTCCGGCACTTCCAGTTCTGGATTCAACCCTACATTTTCTAGTTCTATAAATGCTTGAATTGCTTGTGGATTTAGATTTGCAAGGCGACGCCCTACATCCGGCCCTGTAAACTTCGCTTGGTTTCCCCAAATAAAGATGGTAGGCGTTGTCAATCTTGGAATGTATTCTGATAGATCGAAGGATGAGTTACCTTGTAAAAATGACAGGGCAGCATACTCGGCATTTGGCTGCTGCGCCGATTGCACAAAAGCTTCTACAATTTCGGGAGAAAGACGATTGGGTTGAGCAAACACTCGCTCAAAAAAGTCACGAATGCCAAAGCTGCTGACTTGTCCTGCATAAAGAACGCGATCGAGAATAGGAACGCTAGCAATTTGAGCGAAAAAACTATTGCTATAGTATTGCCTAAAGTCTTTAATGCCTGACGGAAGCGTAAGAATGAGCGATCTAAAGAGGTCGGGACGTTTGACTGCGGCTCGGATCGCAAATGCTCCAGTTAGGGAAGAAGCAATTATTGTTACAGGGGCTTGGCACGTCTTCTCGATGAACTCAATTAGCATTGCGATGTAGTCGCCTGGAAGATAATTTTGTTCAAGACGATCCGATCGCCCCCAGCCAATCAAGTCGGGTGCCAACACTCTATAATCTCCTGCAAATGCTGGATACACCTTCGACCACCCGTAGGCAGATGCTCCACCTCCAATACCGTGGAAGAATATCAAAGTTTCGGGTAACGTGCCCGATGGCGTATCGCCCACTCCATCGGTTGCCCAAAGTTCACCTTGGTTAGTGTAATAGGCCATCTTTCCCAAGCTAGTTAAAACGGAGCGTTGAACAAAACCGAGTGGAATGAACATGATTTATTCCTCCTCTAGACGAACGACATTAAATCAAAACTAGAAAGTTTAATTGCCAAGTTTTGCTAACCAACGGGCTGCATCTTTGGCGTGATAGGTGAGAATCAAGTCAGCGCCAGCCCGTTTAAAACCAGTCAATGTTTCCATGACCACCCGTTCTTCCTCAATCCAACCGTTGAGGGCAGCAGCTTTAACCATCGAGTATTCGCCAGAAACGTTGTAAGCAGCAACGGGTAGATTGCTTGCTTCCTTGACGCGCCAGATAATATCCATGTAAGCCAAGGCTGGCTTGACCATTAACATATCTGCACCTTCGATAATGTCGAGTTCGATTTCTTTTAAGGCTTCACGACCGTTACCAAAGTCCATTTGGTAGGTTCTGCGATCGCCAAATTGTGGTGTAGACTCCGCAGCATCTCGGAAAGGCCCGTAGTAAGCCGAAGCATACTTAGCAGCATAGGACAGAATCGGCGTATCTTGGAAACCAGCTTCATCTAAACCCGAACGAATGGCTTGCACGAAACCATCCATCATTCCCGAAGGCGCGATGATATCTACACCAGCTTTGACTTGCGATACTGCCGTTTTTTTCAGCAATTCCAGTGTCGGATCGTTGAGAACGCGCCCGGTTAAATCACCTACTTCTAAATAACCGCAGTGTCCGTGAGTAGTGTATTCGCACAGACAGGTATCGGCAATGACGATTAATTCTGGGACTGCTTGTTTGACGGCGGTGGCAGCTTGCTGCACGATGCCGCAATCGTGCCAACCGCCCGTTGCGTCTAAATCCTTGTCTTCAGGAATCCCAAATAAAATAATCGCTGGAATGCCGAGGTCGTAAACTTCCTTCGCTTCTTCGACGATTTTATCTACAGAAAGTTGGTAAACTCCTGGCATGGATTTAATTTCATTGGCGATCGCTTCACCCGGTACGGCAAAAAGCGGGTAAATTAGATCGCTGGTTGTCAGTACATTTTCGCGCACCATCCGCCGCAATTGGGGATGGCTTCTCAGCCGACGCGGGCGATGAATTGGAAACATAATATTAAAATGAACGATGAAAGGGTAAAGGGTAAAGGGTAAGGGGTAAAGGGGAAAGCGGCGAGCGAAAAAATCTTTTCCTTTTTAATCGTATTTTTCTGTTTCCCCCCTGCCTACTTAGTTGCAAGCCCTTAACTCCGCTGGACTGTGTGGAAAATTTCAGCCAAAATGTCTGTCGCTCCCTGTTCCCGCAAGTTATGAGCTAATTGAATACCTAAATTTTCCGCTTCGCTAGCAGTGCCCGTGACAGAATCTTTTACTAGACGTTTGCCATCGACGCTGGCGACTAATCCTGTTAATGTAAGATTATTCTCGTCTAGTTGCGTATTAACACCGATTGGTACTTGGCAACCGCCTTCTAGTTCTCGCAAGAAGGCACGCTCGGCTAAAACGCGATCGCGGGTGGGAACGTGTTCGATTGCTTTGAGTAATGACAGTACTTGCAAATCCTCAGCGCGGCATTCAATCCCTAAAGCTCCCTGTCCGACGGCATAAAGAGAAAGTTCGGTGGGCAGAATTTGATGAATGCGATCGCTCATTCCCAATCGTTGCAATCCTGCTGCTGCCAAAATTAGCGCATCGTATTCTCCATCATCCAACTTTGCCAAGCGCGTATTTAAGTTGCCGCGCACGTCCTTAAAAGTAAAGTGGGGGAAGTGATAACGCAATTGTGCAAGGCGGCGTAGGGAAGAAGTACCGATGACTGTGCCTTCTGGCAGGGTATCGATTTGCTTATCTTTGTGTTTTTCATGCACAACTAAAGCATCTGCCGGGTTTTCCCGTTCTGTGACGGCTGCTAACGCCAACCCCTCTGGCAAGCAAGTCGGCAGATCCTTGAGAGAGTGAACTGCAAAGTCAATCTCCTGGTTGAGCATTCCTAATTCGAGTTCTTTGGTAAATAGTCCCTTATCGCCAATCTTGGCTAACGCCACATCCAAGATGTTATCGCCTTGGGTGGACATGGTGTGGACTTCAAAGGAAATATCGGGAAAGTGCTTTTGGAGTTGTTCTCGAACCCAGTAAGTTTGTACGAGTGCGAGTTGGCTTTTCCGAGAACCGATGCGGATGGTGCGAACCGGAGTCGAGATGTGAGATGAAGCGGGTTGAACTGGAGTCATAACTTTTAGTTAAGATCGTTTGACGAGTAGCTGAGTTGTTTGACTGTCTCGAAAAAGAAAGCAACATTCTCTTCGGGAGTGTTCTGTAAAATCCCGTGACCGAGATTGAGGATGTGCTTTTGGTTCCCCGCTTTGCGAATCGTGTCGAGAATGCGATCGCGGATTAGTTCTTTAGTACCAAACAACACGCACGGATCGATATTTCCTTGGACTCCAATATTTGCACCAAGTCGTTGCCGCGCTACTGCCATATCTACAGTCCAGTCTACGCTAATGATATCAACACCCGATTGCGCCATTAACTCTAGAATTCCAGCACTGTTGTTGATATACAAAATCAGGGGTGTATCCGGGTGCGTTGCCTTAACCTGTTGCACGACTCGTTGCAGGTAAGGTAGGGAAAACGTTTGGAAATCTTCAGGGCTGAGTTGTCCCGCCCAAGAATCAAACAGTTGCACGACTTGGGCACCGGCATCAATTTGGTAACGGGCGTAAACTGCGATCGCATCTGCCAGTTTCCCTAAGAATTGATGCAGCATTGCAGGTTCGCAAAAAGCCATCTTCTTAATAATGGCGTAGTCTTTCGAGCTTTTACCTTCAATTGCATAAGCAGCTAATGTCCAAGGTGCGCCCACAAACCCCAAAACGGTAGCTTGAGTGTTAACTTCTTGGCGTAGCGTCCTCAGAATTTGCTGCACGAAGGGTAAAGAAGCTTCGGGTTCAAGGGCAGTCAGCGCCTCAATTTGTGCTGGCGTGCGGATTGGTCGCTCGAATATCGGCCCTTTACTTTCAAGAATATCAAACGAGATACCCATACCAGGCAACGGCGTGAGGATATCGGAAAACATAATCACCCCGTCGGGTTGGAAGGCATGGAAAGGTTGCAGCGAGATTTCCACGGCCAGATCGGGGTTTTCGGAGCGATCGCGAAACGAAGGATACTTCTGACGCAAATCTCGATAAACTTTCATGTAGCGACCTGCTTGGCGCATCACCCATACTGGAGGGCGATCGAGTACCTCACCTCGCGCAGCTTGCAGTAACGTATAATTTCCCATGTATTTCTCCCTGGATTTAATAATTGTCATTTCAAGACCGAGTATGCACAATTGCCTTCAAAAATTTGTCATTGGCAACAAATAATCCAATCTTGTGGGGCTGTCAACTTCAGCTTAAACGCTTGTCCCACATACGCTTTACCCCCCTTAATCCCCCCTTATAAAGGGGGAAAAAGAAATCCAGTTCCCTCCCCTTGTAAAGGGGAGGGTTAGGGTGGGGTGACACCAATGCATCTTGCCCGCCCTAGTTATGCAAACTCTAAATTTAGTTCTTCAATAAAACAGAAGAAGGTTGGATTAAATTTCCGTTCGAGTTGTTTGATGGGTTTCGATCGGGTTTCATACCCCATCCCATCGCCAAACATTTTTGCCGAAGTTTGCGATAAGCAAGAGATAAATTATCGCAAGGAACGTGAACTTCGTCTGACAACTTATCTGGAACTGCCATCGGATATTCAGACTCAACCACTCCCTTATCTTCCATCACAACTTTGTAAGCTGCCCGTTGAAAGATGCCATCGGCCCAAGGGAAAGTTAAAAAACTGCGGAACTGAATTCGCTTAGTAATGGTGGTGCGATCGTCAACAGGAACGTGAACAGTAAAATTAACTAGCTTGCCACGACCGAAGTCAACCACTAAGCGCGTGATATTGGGCATATAAAAGCCCAGAGTCACCTTTACATTGGCTTTCAACGGGCGAAAGACAAAGGCGAAAATGTCTTTTGCTTTGGTATAATCTCGGACATTAACTTTGGCGTGACCTTCCCACTCGCCGATATTCAGCTCGTAATCTTCCATTTTTTGCTCTAATGCAAACCCATTCCCGAAAGACTTGGAATGAATAATAGATACGTGAGACATATCCATATCATTCTCTAGCGTGCGGGTGTAGTGAGCGTTCAGTTCGTATTCAAAGAAAATTTTCTGTAGCCTTGGGTCTTCAAATTCTGGCAATGGTGGGATTGGCGGACGTTCTTCTTCTGGTAAATCACCATAAAATAGCCAGATAAAACCGTATTTTTCCTGTATTGGATAGCTATCTACACGAGCATTCTTAGGAATAGGAATTCCGGGTTGATTAGCAGGAATATTAATACATTTCCCATCTGCTTGAAACTTCCAGGCATGATAGGGGCAATAGACACAATCATCTTTTACCCAACCGAGAGATAAGGCAGCGCCACGATGGGGACACCGATCTTGTAAAGCGATTAGTTGTCCTTTAGCGTTACGGTAGAAGACAAATTTCTGATTTAATATCCGAACTTGCTTGGGCTTTGTGGTAACGGCGGCGCTGAACTCACAAGCGTACCAGAAGTTTTTTAACATACTTGCTTCCTGTTATTGCTATTAAGAATCATGGAGTTTCTTAAGTTACGCTTTGAGCAATAACTTCTTCAACTTTTGCATGGACTTCAATACTTTCAAGTCTCATTTGAGTAACATTGATGTTTTTTGCTGCTATCTCTACGGTGCTGATTGATAAAGAGGATGTTTGGGCAACAACATTAGATTGCACCTCTGCCGTATCTAGATTAAACAACACTTGTAGAACCTGGAGGACAAGACGTTGAGCTTCCAAATCTCGCTGCGTCCGCAATTGCACCATTGGTTCGTGGAGAATTTTGTTGATAATCCTTTGAGTTAGGGCTTCGACGGCTTCTTGATGTTTTTTAGCAAAATCAGACCCCATACGCGACAAAGCTTTTTCTAACTCTTGTTCGCGAATTTTTTCCATTTTGTCTCGCAAACAGCTAATAATGGAAACAGTTTCTCGCGATCGCAACCAAGTTTGAAACGCTTCTAAATCCACTTGGATTAATGCTTGCGCCTCTATTGCCATTTGCCTGCGACTTTCTTGATTCTGGGCAACAACGGTTTTTAAATCATCAACATTAAACACCCGAACGTGAGGCAACTCATTAACGTCGGCATCAACGTTACGAGGCACTGAAATATCAACCAGCATCAAAGGCTGTTCGGGTTGCAATGCAGCTTTGAGTTTGGCTCTATCAAGCAAGGGTTCAACTGAAGCAGTGCTAGTAAAAACTAAATCTGAAGCTGCCACTAATGACATCAATTCAGCAAGCGGATAATATTGCACTCCAACATCACTAAATTGATTCGCCAATTCCTCGGCGCGTTCGACGGAACGATTGACAATGGAAATTTGAGTTGCGCCTTTAGCGATGAGATGTTGTACCAGTCGCCGAGCCATGTTACCAGCGCCGACAATTGTCACTCGACAAGCCGATAACTTCTCTACTTTGATTTGGGCTAATTCTACTGCCGCAGAGCTAACCGAAACCGCACCCGTACCAATTGATGTCTGCGTTCTCACCCGCTTTGCAGTGGTAACAGCTTGCTTGAACAACTGATTGAGGATGCGTTCGCCTTGATTGTGTTGCTGAACTAATTGGTAGGCGTGTTTAACTTGAGCCAGAATTTGTCCTTCTCCCAACACCAAGCTATCTAAACCAGAAGCAACTTGCATCAAATGTTTAACAGCATCTTGCTGTAGCAGAGTAAACAAGTATTGATGTAAGTCTGAAAAAGGCAGTTTACTGTACTCGCAAAGAAACTCCGTCACCTCAGCAGCTGCTCGGTCTATCTTGTTGACAACTACGTAAATTTCTAAACGATTGCAAGTGCTAAGAATAGCAGCTTCTTCAATGTGAGAGTATTTACACAGTTGGGCGATCGCGTTTTCAATTTGCTCCTCTGGAATACTCAGTTTTTCCCGAATTTCAACTGGAGCTGTTTTATGACTAAGACCTACAAGTGCAATATTCATGTTTCCTCTTTTGAAGTTTGTCCTCTTCTAGAGCCTCGGTCAAGTAATATGGATGGAGAATTAGAGTTGATTTTAAACAAGATGATTGAGAAGTGACTTATACTGCGATCGCAGATTTTGTAGCAACTTCCTTAACAAATTGGTTTTCCGGTTGGGCAATCTGTTCGTATTCAAAAAAGCCAGAGTTAAATGTCCCTTTGGGATCGTACTTCTTTTTAATTTCATTAACTTTTGGCCAGTAATCGCCAAATTGGCTTTGCCACTGTTGAATAGTAAAATCTATCCAGCAAGTTAAATATCTTTTTCCACCCATTTCTAAACTCAGATTACTCAGCTTTTTCAATTCAGCTAAGATGGGTTGAACTTGCGATTTTGGAATGCTGGGATAAATTCCAAACCCAATAATCAGTTCTTCCTCTTTTGGTAAACGAAACATCGGCATCTTATTATTGCGATTTACCAAGCAAAAGCAGCCCATCTGCGCTTTACTAATATCGAGAAAAGAAGGCAACTGTTTGAGAGCCGTTTCGATGTAATTTTTAGCAGATGAGGCCGGAAGAAAAACATCCATCCAAGGGTGAGCAATATCCTTGCTATCTACTTGAATCATCGGTTCGATGAATTTTTCAAATCCCAAGTCTTCAGTATGGATATGACGGTAAAAATTTAAGCCAGCAAAGATTTCTTTATCATCAATAACGTCAAGACAATTTGCTTCAACAGTAATCCGCAACGTGTAAAACCATTGAATCAAAGGTTGCATTATTCCTGTTACTCTAGATACTCCTTGCAAACAGGGAACTGGGAAAGATACGAGATGATCTACTCTTTGTTCGGTTACTAAAACCCGTTTGTCATGCAAAAGAGCATCTAGGTTGTCATAGAACAGTAAATAAGTGCGAGTTTGAGAGGGGAAAATTCTAAGTTTGTGCTGAACTTGGGTAATAATTCCAAACTGACCGTAACCGCAAAGTACGTGATTAAAAAGTTCGCTGTTTTCTTCAGGCGAACACCAGAGAATCTCGCCTTCTGCGGTTACAACTTCTACACCAAGACAATTATCAGCTTGATTTCCATAAAGAAAAGAGGCTGCACCTATACCACCCGCAGAATGAGTTCCTCCTACAGAAACACCAAAATAATTGGTTAATACAGGAGGAACTAAACCATCAGGGATACAAGCATCAATTACTTGATTCCAAGAAGTCCCCGCATCAGCTTTAAACCAAAGTTGCTCTTTTTGAATATCTCGAATTTTATCGAGATTCTTTATATTTAAAACGATTCCATCTTGGTTTAAAGACTGACCACCTAAGGAATGTCCCGCAGCACGTGAAGAAACTACTAATCCTTTTTGAGCGGCATATTTAACAGTTTGGGCAATATCGTTAGCGTTTTGAGGAGTGACAACAACTTGGGGAGACTTTTGGAATATACCACCAAAATCTTGAGAAACTTCTGTCAAAATTTCTGAAGCGTTGCTGACTTCACCTGCAATCAAATGCTTGAGGTCTTGAATGATGCCATTCATAAAAGTTACGATCCTTTAGAAAGAGACGTTTTTAAAAGATTTATCCCAATCTGCAAGATTTTAGGAGTCAAGCGAATCAAATCGAGAATATGAGAGAATAAGCTGGGTGATTTTTGTGGCTTTACTTCTAACCCTTTGGCAGGTCTTTCATATTTGAACATACAAACGCAGTCACCATCTGCCTGTTTACTAATAATTGCGGCTTTCATCCCAGGAAATGCTCTCCTGGTTGCTTCTTGTTCCATCTCACAAATAACTCGGCAAGGGCTTTCAAGCCCATATTCTTTGGCAATTGTAAGAACCGGACAAACTCGTTGAATTTCTAGTGCAGCATCTTTTCCTGGTTGGGAAATATCTACGACTTGCATTTTGAAGCCCATGATCCGAAAGATCGGAATTGCATCGGTAAAGCCTTTGGCTATGGTGGTATTATCGATGAAAGCACCCATGAAAGCCTTTTGATGAGCGGGGTAGGCTAACATCATTTGTTCAAAAGCTGCATCTTCTCCAATTTCATCTGCCAGCTTTTTGTAGGCTGCAAATCGATTCCTAAACATACTCACTGCTTTGGAAGAATCCATTTGCATCACATCATTCATGGTAATGTCGCCAATACCTATAACGTTGTCCATTGGCACTTCTCCGTATTTTTTTACTAATTTGAATGACTTGGAAAAACGAGGTAATCAATGGGCGATCGCTGCTATATTGGAGATAGCGATCGCCATCAACTCTTTTGCTCATAAATTCTTCCGATTGACTACATAACTTGTCAATCAAATCTTTGGTATCCTGCTCAAAGATGGAGTTTATTATCCTGACTAATTCAGGGCTAGCATGTCCTTGGCGATTCAGGACTAGCATGAATAGAACTCCATAAGTATAGTAAAACGAGCGTCAACGCTAGATATCTGCTAAAAAACATACACAGGAATACAATGTCAACTTCCCGCAGTTGTTCAATGGAGAAATAACTCAACCATTGAATTGGTAAAAATTTGGTAATTTCAGTTTTGAAGTTGACGACTTCAGTTGAGTTAGACCCACGAAATGATTTGTTAATTTTTAGCCAAATACTCGTCGGCAATTTTTCCATAAACACCTTGTAACTTCCTGTTTATAGGCTATCTCTAAATAAATGTGAAGAGTAAAAATTAGGCGCTTCTTATACCATTTCACTCAATTTTCGATCCAAATTACTTTTCTTATTTCCCTGCAATCTGTATCAATCTTCAGGTGAAACGGCATTAGGATTTGGGTAGCCATGTTTTCAAATCTGCTGTTAACGCCTTTACCAAGAAGGGGAAAAGGGGGAAAGGGCACAAATAAAGAACTTTTCTCCACAAGGTATAGAGCAAGTGTTTTTAAATAGGTCGAACAAAAAAGAAGATTGAGCAGACACGTAGTGCGTTCGCCCTTGGCGTCTCGCAGAGAGAAAAATCAGTGTCTATATTTGAAACCCCTGCTTTTAAAAGGGCAGGAGTTTCCTTTCCCCTTTCCCCTTTACCCCTTTCCTTTTCTTCATACCCACTCTTGGGGATTTCTCAGTACCTCCAGAAGTTTTGCCTCTTCGCTATCAGCAGCGGGTTGGTCGTTATACTTCCAAAACGCTTCTCCAGGCATACAATTGAGGACACTTTGGGTACTCACGATGCCGCTTGCCAATCCGAATCGAACACCTCTATCATGCAGAAGAATAAATTCGGCATAACGTCCGCGTCTGATGCGCTGCCAATATTTTTGCTCTTCCGTAAACTCTATATCCTTACGTTGTTTGACAATCGGAAAATAGGCAGGAATGAAAGCTTCAGAACAAGTTTTTACAAAGGAAAGTAGAGTTTCGGCATCGGAATGTTGTAAATTGTCAAAGAAAATTCCACCTACACCTCTACACTCACTGCGATGAGGAAGATAAAAGTATTCATCACACCACTTTTTCAAGCGTGGATAGAGTTCTGCATCGTGCTGGTCGCAAGCTGCTTTATGTACTTGATGAAAATGAACTGCGTCTTCTTCAAATAAGTAAATTGGTGTTAAATCACCTCCACCGCCAAACCACCAAGAACCAAGTTCAGTACCATCACCCAATTGAAAGTACCGATAGTTAACGTGTGCTGTCGGCACCATTGGATTATATGCATTAATCACAACACTGGTACTCGTAGCGAAGAAAGAAGTACCTTTTTCATCTGGGGTTATAGTTGTTGGGTCAGCCATCACAACATCCGATCCTCGAAAGGTGACACCAGGAGGTAACTCACCCTGCATTGATACGTAGTTGATACCTACTTTTTCAAATACATTACCGCTCCGCAGCGACTTGTCGATATAGATAGCACCGTTACTGTTTTCACCTTGTACCCATTGCCCTATTTCATCTCTTGTCCAGCGTTGTTCGTGAAGTTTACTTCCATCTATTTCCTCAATAGCTTCGCAAACATTATCGAACATATCTAACAAAAAACTTTCAACTCTATTACTAATTGGTGGTTGCTTGACTGCTGGATTTTCAAGAATTTGAACCATGACGATGACCTCGTTGTGACTAAATAATTATTTCCGAAGAAATTTTGGAATCTATAAAAATTGGCAGTTACTTCTCAAGTTGTCAGCTTGGAGTTTCATTGATTAAGTATGTTTGCTTTGTAGCAAAATCTGGAAAGAAAAGAGCTAGCCTTTCGCGTTAATTACTTTTAGGTTTCGCATTACCTAAATCTTTTCGTAATCTATTTTTTTCCGTTAGCCAAATTTTTACTAGTGAAGATTTAGAATTTTAGGAAAATTATAAAGAAATTATTAAGAAGTAATTGCCTAGTTGGCAGAAGAAAAACAGGATAACTTCAATAACCGTAACTAGTCACACTTAAAATCAATTGTTTGGTAAAATTTTAACTTAACTAAACAATAAGTTATTTTTAGCTAATTTTTAACTTAAACATAATCAATATGTCATTCTTTAGATAGAAGACAAAACATTGTTACCGATGATTTACGCTTGTACTAATTTTTTCGCTTTTTCAATATTTAGGAAATTCCAGAAAATAAAATATACAACTTGCTAGAATAATAATCATTTAAACAGGCGAGATACACTGTATTTTTGGTAAATAGACCTGCCTTGAAAATAGGGACTGGAAACTAGGAAAGTAATTAGTGAAAATTATTCAATATAAAAATAGCTCTAAAACAAACATACCGTAAGGAGTCATGCTTGTTTTTGGGTAAAATCATGGTCATCATTTACCGTTAGCACTTGATTTATACCACCACGAGTAAATGAGCCAATATTAACTTAAATGTAAAATACCTGATTTATCTAAAGCTTATTTTCTTGATGTCCTATAGCTAATTGCTCAAAAACTACGTCACTTTCTTTCGGGTACTTTTTTGAGGTTGCATTTTAGCAGTTTTCTTGAGGCAATATCCTAAATCATTTAACTTGACACGAATTGTTTCTGAAGTTGGCAATTCTCGATCGCTATAACCAAACTTTTCAATTAACTGATGTCTCACTTCACCAGCAGAAAGGCTTGTATACACTCGTTCGCCTTTAAAATCTGGGTCTAGTTGCCTTTGTGAATCGGCAATTTTTTTGATATCTTCTAAAAGATTTGGTAGTTTTGCTTCTGCTTTACTACGTCCTCTATTTCGATAGTTATCCACGCAAGTAATACTAGTAGTTAATTCTTTAATTCCTTTACTAATAGTTACGCGATTCCATCCTAACTCTCGCTCCGCTAGAGATTGTCCTCCGTGTCCTAATGCCACTACTGTTTGTGCTATAAATTTACGTTTGTCTGCACCTTTTAATTGCCGTGCGGTTTCCTTCAATAACTTTTTCAGTGAATCCGTTAATTGTATAGGCATCTCTGTTCACCCAAAAATCCAATCATCATTGAATTTACTACAAAAAGGGAGGGAGAGATTAGCGATCGCCAGTCTCTCCCTGTTTTTTCAGAATGATTATTATATTTGTATATTTTATTTTCTGGAATTTCTAGAAAAATACTTGTAGTGTTGTTACTACTAAATAACTTTTTTCTTAACTTCACTAGTCTTTACTGGTGAAATTTTTCAGAAAACTTACCCTAGATCACAAAGGACTTTTGAACTTTCGTTTTTGTAACCTGGATGTATAAGGAGGAGCAAGAGGCATATACGGTGATTAAAGGTAGTATGCCGAAAGCGCTTAAGTTTCGGTTTAAAGCGCTCTGTGCACAATATGGATTAAAGATGAGTGAAGTCTTGGAAGTATTAATTAGCGAATGGGTAAAGGCTGATGGGCCAACTTCTTCTTTCACGACTGACACCTTAGATGAAGACCGAGACAATATCACGCATATCAAGGCATACATTCCCTCGTCTCTGAAGATACAATTTAAAGTTCTTTGTGCCCAAAGAGAGGTTATGCAACGCTTTATCCTCTACAACCTTATTCGTGAATGGGTAGAAACAACCCATGAAAGAAATTTGCCATGAATCTATTATTTCGTTCAACTAACATCGACAAACCTAACAAAAGTAAGGAATTAAGTCTAAAGAGCAGTAATCCCTTTATCCAACTGATATTTAACAGGGACACTATATCTGAGACTCGCAAGCTTCTAGATAGAGCTATAGTATCTGCTGCCAAAGATACATTACCAAACTGCAAGCCACCTGCCTTAACTCCCTCTCATTGGATCTGGCAACTTGCCGCTTCCTACCATTTAACTCACTCTACTGGGCTATTAATGGAAGAAGCAGCTCGGCGCTTTGCTAGATTGGGGGGGACGCTGGAGTTTAGCACAGTGGGCAGCAGAAAAAGCTCGTGAAGAACAAGGTCACGATCGCCTCGCCTTGCTTGATATTCAGTCGATGGGATATGATGCGGAAGCTGTAGTAAAAACACTTGTCTCTCCGAGTGCTATGGCTTTGCTGAGTTTCTTCACTCAGAGCGTACAAGCAGCAGATCCAATTAGTTGCGTTGGGTATTGCTATACGATGGAACGTCTAGCAATGAATATTAAAGCAGAGCATATCCAACTGGTGGAAGCGATACTACCACCTAATACCTATGCTACTCGCTGCCTGCGAATGCACAGTTGTTTAGGTAGTGACGTAAAGCATGTGGAGGAGACAGTTCAAATAGTGGGAGCACTAACTTCAGAGGAGCGCACTAACATAACTGTCGCCTGCTATGAAACTGCACTGTTGTACTTCAACTCGCTTAAGGAGAAGTATATACCAGAAGTGGAATTACAGCAGATATTGAATCAGTTCAAATTAGACGCTTGTAGTAAAAATAATTCTATTCCTGAATACATTTGCTAATGTAAATATCGCTAAACAATGATTAATTTGTTGGCGTTGCAGAGAAAGCGGGATGATTTAGTATAAAATCTCTTTGCCTGCTTCCCCTGTACAAAAACTGCTTGCCAGAATTTATCCATTTGTTGTAGAACGCCAATTTGTTTAACCAATTCTTAATCGCATACTTCAAACAACCTGAGGAAAATACAATGAACGTCGCAATCACAAGCATTGGGCAGCAACTTTTCGGCTGTAAATCTTTCGGCTACTTCTTGAAGCACAACATCAAGACTTGGTTTCAAATTCCGAATGACGACGAAATTGAACTCGAAAACTTTTTGAAAGATCAATTCGACCAAGGACTATTTTTTAATATTCCTTCCTCTTTCTAAGCTCTCATGAGATTTAAGATCGAGCGTATTTTGTCAATCAGTCAAAATACTCTCTAGGTCTCAGTAGAGCGAAAATAGCGATCGCTTGGGCGCGGGCATTCCGCGCCATCACTCAGTTATTAAAGCAAATAATATATAAGTTTTTCATCTTATTTAGGTGATTATCTAATTTCAGAGCGTCACCTAAATAATTACTAGATGTTAACGCACTATTTACAGTTTTTTAACCTCTCTTTATACAACCATAGCTATATTGCGATTGGTAAGTTTTACTGAATTACTGTAACTTTAACAGAGACAATTGTAGTTTGTTTAAACAAATAAATAGTAACAAATGAAGAAGTCTGATTTTCTCAGGGCTATTCTACCTATTGCTGTACCAACAGCAATATCTTTCACTCTGCTTAATTATCTACAAAAGCCACTAACAGCACAACCCTCAAGCGTTCATCTAAGAATGGGCAATCCTAGTAATGCTGGCAGTAGTTACAGTAATCTTTTGTTGAGCAAATCTCAATACGCAGTTTCTTACAATTGCTATAGAGGGACACCAAATTGGGTAAGTTGGCAGCTAAACACATCATGGCTAGGAAGCGCACCTCGCCAAGATGATTTTCGTGCAGATACTACATTACCTTCAAGCTGCTACCGAGTCACTTCTTCCGATTACACTGGTAGCGGTTTTGATAGGGGACACATGACTGCTTCAGCAGATAGGACAAATACAGTTACCAATAACTCTGCTACTTTTTTAATGACGAATATAATTCCTCAGTCACCTGATAATAATCAGGGGCCTTGGGCTGCACTAGAAAATTATTCTAGAGACTTAGTAAACCAGGGGAAAGAACTCTATATTATTTCAGGCTCCTATGGTACTGGTGGAACCGGGTCGAATGGAACAAAAAACACAATTGCTAATGGTAACGTTACAGTTCCGACTAGAACGTGGAAGGTTATTGTAGTATTAAATTCATCAAATTCTGATGCTAGCAGCGTCACTAATAACACAAGAGTAATTGCAGTGAATATGCCTAATTCGCAGGGAATTAGAAATAATAACTGGACAAACTACAGAGTTAGTGTTGATTCCATTGAAACAAATACTGGTTACAATTTGCTCTCTAATGTTTCTTCGTCTATTCAAAGTGTAATTGAGTCTAGAGTTGACAATTTGTAAGGATACTTACTTCACTTAAAACTTAAAGCCTATCTGCAAATTATAGATAGGCTGATGTTTGATTCGTTAGGTTTCTACAACTTTTGTCGAAATTCCGCCTAAATCTTTATCTGAAGTTTTACCAACAATATAGACATCAATACTTACCGTACCTATGCGATAAACCTTGATATTAGTGAGGCAATCTCTTAGTTTTTTGACAAGTGATTTAAACTTCGGCACATTTTGTCGTTGTATTTCATCGTGCCATTCTTTTTCTTGGGCACAGTTCCGAAAAAAATAATCTAGTTCTACTTCTTCAACTGATGTTTCTTGAGGATGTCCTGTTAACTGGAGAAGTTTTTGATTTGTCAAAGGTTCTTGCGCTTGATTAGACCACAAAAAAGCTTCAAAAGGATACTCTGATTCACTTATCATTAACAAACCATCAAAGGCTTGTTTAAGTTTTTCCGTAATCTCGTTAGTCATAAAATTTATTTATGGTTATGAGCATTGATTTTTGAGTTAGATAATTGACAAAGACTGTCTAGAAAACGTTCTCTTGCATTCCTTCGGATATGAAATCACTCAAATACTACTGTTCTATTCCCATAGACTAATACACGATTTTGTAAATGCGATCGCACTGCTCTGGCTAATACAATTCTCTCTAAATCTTTGCCTTTTCTTACCAAATCATCAACTTCATCACGGTGACTTACTCGCACTACATCTTGTTCAATAATTGGGCCTGCATCTAAATCAGCAGTAGCATAATGAGCAGTCGCACCAATAATTTTCACACCACGTTCAAAAGCTCGGTGATAAGGATTTGCTCCGATAAAAGCTGGTAAAAATGAGTGATGTATATTAATAATTTGTGGGAATTGATTAATAAAATTTGCACTAACAATCTGCATATATTTCGCCAATACAACTAAATCTATTTTGTACTGGCGGAGTAATTCTAGTTGTTGGACTTCTTGTTCTGATTTATTATCTTTAGTAATGGGGATGTGTTGAAAGTCAATATTAAATTGTTCTGCCACTACCTTTAAATTGGAATGATTGCTAATAATTAAAGGAATTTCAGCAACAAATTCTTTAGCACGTTGTCGCCAAATTAAATCAAATAGACAATGGTCTTGCCGACTTACCCAAATAGCAATGCGTGGTACTGTATCAGAAAAACGTAATTCCCATTTAGCATCTAAAGGTTGTGCGATCGCATTAAATGCAGGGGCAATAAATTCTCGCGGTAAATTGAAACCATCTAATTGCCATTCAATCCGGGTAAGGAATAACCCAGCAGCAAAATCTGTATGCTGATCTGCATGAATAATATTACCACCGTTAGAATAGATAAAATTGGCAAATTTCGCCACCAGTCCCCTTCGATCGGGGCAGGAAATCAGCAATGTTGCTGTGGGATTTGTCATAGTAACTTAGAAAAACTAGTCAGATTTGAAGTAGAGTAGCACAGATGTGCTAACCCATTGTGCGTTACCGAAACATACCACAGAAACCGTAATTGCTTATTTACTATTTGTTGGAGTTGGTAAAGGGGTGCTGAGTCCAGGTAGCTTCTGACTATTATCTACAGGTTGTTTCCACTCTGATAGTTCTCGATTTACGGCATTTGCAAAATCTGTAGATACTAACAGCACATTTATATTTCCATCGGGTTTAGCAGTAGGGTCAGCTTGAGCATACAATAAACGACCGTTAAAGTTAGATTTACCCAAAATCAACTGATGGCTTTGTCGGTTTTTCAGGGTGATATTAATAGTTGCTTGGGGTGGATCTAAGGCAAATTCTCCAAGCTCTTTTACTGAAGTTGATAAAGTACGCTCGCTATTACCCTTGACCAACAAATCCATTAAATAAGAAACAATAGCATCATTTGCTGGCCCCGATATTGGAGATTTGATTAACCACTTGGGTTTACTAGAAGATTCAGGGTTACGTTCCAGATTCAGGGTGAGTTTTTTTGTCTTGACTGTCAAAGACTGCACATCATCTTCTCCAAAAGAGAAAATTTTCTGCTTTTGCTCCTTGATTTCTTCGCGCACAGTTGCACCTCGAATTTCATGGAAGTAAACAAAACCACCTAAACCCAGCGCTAGCAATATCAAAATTAAAGTCGTTCGTGGCAATTTCATTTTTTAGTCATTTGTCACTTGTACTGAGCGAAGCCGTTGGCGCAGCCTCTCGTAGAGAAGTATTTGTCACTTGTACTGAGCGAAGCCGTTGGCGCAGCCTCTCATAGAGAAGTATTTGTCATTGGTAAAGAGTTAATATTTATAACTCCTAACTCTTGTACAGACGCGATTAATCGCGTCTCTTCTTACCGTCGTTTCCACCAAATAATAACTGCGATCGCAAACCCAATTAAGGGTAAAACTAACAGAGATGACAATATTAAAAGATTAGCTTGTGTGGTTGTCAGGGTTATTCGCCGATTTTTCGGTTCTTTGGGACGAATGGAAAGGGGTTGCCGATCTTGTTGACTCAGCCAAGTAACTGAGTTGAGGAATACATCTCCATTTAATTGCTGTTGAAACAAACCATCAGTGGCAAAATCGGAATTTCCTAAAACTACTAACCGGGACTCGGTAGCTGTTTGAGATGAGGCAGCAGGGGAAGGAGGGGCAGGGGAGGCAGAGGGGGCAGGGGAGGCAGGGGAGGTAGGGGGAGTGGGAGAAGTCTTGCTTTGAGTAGTTGGTGATGGTAAGGGTAAGGCTTGCGGAGTCTTGGAAGAAGGGGAAGGAGTCGGGCTAGTCTTGCTTTGAGTTGTTGGCGATGGTAGAGGTGAAGGTGTGGGTGCAGCTTGGGGAGTGGAAGTAGATTTGGGTGTTTGTTTTCTTGTTAAAGCAACGCCCAAGGTTAAAGGGCCTTTGAGGTCTTTATCTGCATTAAACTCTAATTTTTCGCTTTGGAGGTCGCTTTCTGCCCAACTGCTAGGGTAGGGTTTGGTTCGTAACAGTGGAGTAGCCTGAACACCAGGCACAGAGGTAATTTCCAGTGGGTCGCGCAATCGGATAAAAAGAATTGCCGTTACCGAAATCTTTGGTAATCGGATGTTGTCCATATTCTGTGACTAAGGGCGCAGCAGGGCCAAGTCCCACAACGCTTTCGCCAGAGACATCGACTGCTAAACGATTATCCAGACGAACACCCCACTCTTGTAGCAAGCTATTAAGTTTGGGATCGGTATTCGGATCGATCATCAGCAGTAAGTTACCGCCGCGATTAAGGTAGTCTTGCAAAGCTTTGACTTCACCCTCAAACAGCCCTCGTTTGGGGCCAGCTACTATCACTACAGCCGCATCTTGAGGAACTTTGGAAGTTTCTCCTAAATTCAGGGGTGATGTTGTGAAATTTTTGTCGCCTAATCCTTGAACTGCTTGTGATATTGCATCTTTACCAGGCGAAAGTTGGCGTTCGCCATGACCTTGGAGGAAGTAAACTTTAGCTGTGGTTGAATTTGTTAGTTGTTGCAGGCGACTAGTTAATCTAATTTCTGACAATCGCTCATTTTCATTTATTGTTTGTACTAATTGCCGTTTATCGCCAGATTCTAAATAAACTTCTCCATAATCTTTGACGCCAAACTTTTCTGCAAGTCCTGGTCTAGCTTGGGGGTCGATATACTCGTATTTAAATTTTGAGCTTTGGCGTTGATAATTTTCTAGTAGTTCTCTATCTTGGGGATTTTGGTTAATATCAAATACCCATACTTTCACTGGCTGTGGTAAAACCCTTACTAATTCACGTGATTGGGGTGCGAGGGTAAATAATTGAGCCTCTGTTAAGTCTGCTCGTAAGTGATAGCGAGTTCCCAAAAAGTTAATCAATCCCAAAATTGCTAATATTGCCAGAGTTGCCACTAGGGCATTAGTCCCAGCTTGGGTAGAACGACGATTCCACCAGTTACTCTGGTAGCTTTGCCATATTATCCCTAACCCACTAATAACAATTCCTGTAATCAGAAATACTAATGGAATTAGTCCCCACTGGTCAGAGACTAACCCAGCTGTTAAACCGACAGTAATTAGGAATGGGCCTAACCAAAACAGATATTTCCACAGTTTCTTTTTTGCAAGTATCTTCATATTATTAGACTGAAATTAGGAATTAAAAGTTAGGAGTTAGGAGTTAGGAGTTAGGAGTTAGGAGTTATTAACTCTCTGATACTATTATTCCTTTGTTACCTTCTCTAAGAGACGCTGTGCGGATACCTCCTTTTCAGTTGGTTTTTTCATTACTTTGCTTAAGTCCTGATGACTTTTAACTCCTCACTTTTAACTCCTAACTCATAACTTATATAACTACTGCCTTTGAAAACGCAGTGCATCAATTGATTGAGCTGTAAGAAAGATGCCAAAAAAAATGTAACTGGCGAATAAAATTAAAGCGCTAGTATCAAAAATGCCTTGGATTAATGTGTTGTAATGTTTCAGCAACGATAGATAACCTAAAGCTTCACCGACGGGGCCAGGGACAATTTTGGCGATTAAATCAATCAATAACAATAATAAGATGACTGCAAAGGTAAGAACAGCAGATAAAATTGTGCTGTCTGTTAATGAGGAAATAAACATTCCTACAGATAAAATTGCTGCTGCTAATAAGATTAATCCAATATGACCCAGTAAGGGAATTGAGGGCGTCATTGGTGGATTTGAGCCGCTGATGGCGATCGCTTCCAACACTAGCATGGGTACAACCATTGTGATAAAAAATGTGATTACACCTAATAATTTACCTACAGCTACCGCCCAATTAGTGATTGGTGAGGTGGCTAATAGTTCTAAAGTGCCCCGCTTCCGTTCTTCGGCATAAAGTCCCATTGAAAGTATGGGCAGGATAAATAACAATAGCCATCCCATGCGATCTAAAAATGCTCGGACAAATTCGTAGGGGACATCTATTGGTGGTGTTGGCACTCCCAGCTGTTGCCCTTGTGCATCTATTGCCGCGACTCCTACTAAAATGCCATCTGGCCCTAGCAAAATCATCACGAAGAATAACCCGGCGATGAACCAAAATATGCCTGCGATCGCATAAGCCAAAGGTGATACAAAATAACTCTGTAACTCTCGGCGATAAATGGCAATAATATTACTCAGCACTATACCCATTTACGCTGCTCCTTCTTTGTCTGCTGCTAAGTCTACCTCAGGATCGAAATTTTTTTCTTCTGTGGTTAGTTGCAAGAATACGTCTTCTAAGGTGGCGTTAACCCGCCGCAGTTCATGTAAACCAAATCCCGCACGCACTAATGTTGTGGCAATATCGCGTCCTGGTTCTTTTCCTGGTTGCGATATCACCCGCAAGTAAGCGCGATTTGCCTGCGGTTGATAACCTCCGGCTATAGGAATTGATTCAACCAAACTCACACCCGCAACTTTTTGCAATACCTGTTTCGCTAAGGCGGCTTCTCCTTCTATTTCCAACTCATACCCAGAACCACCTGTCAACTGAGTCATCAGGTTTTCTGGTGTATTAGTTGCCACCACTTTACCGCGATTGATGATGGCGACGCGGCTACAAGTCATACTCACTTCTGGCAAAATATGCGTGGAAAGAATAATTGTGTGAGTACCAGCGAGGCTTTTGATTAAGTTCCGCACCTCAATTATTTGTCGGGGATCGAGTCCAACGGTGGGTTCATCCAAAATGATTGCTGGGGGATCGTGAACGATCGCTTGAGCAATTCCGACCCGTTGGCGGTATCCTTTAGAGAGTTTGCGAATAATTACTCGCCGCTTATCTTCCAAGTTGCAGCGTTCGATGGCGGCTAATACCTTGTTGGGGCGATCGCCTGCTGGAACTCCCTTAATTCGGGCGACAAAATGCAAAAATCCCTCCACCGTCATGTCTGGATATAATGGCGGTGTTTCCGGTAAATAACCAATGCGTTGGCGCACAGCCAAAGAATTTTCATGGACATCATAACCAGCAATTCGAGCATTTCCATTGGTTGCCGGTAAATAACCAGCCAGAATCCGCATGGTTGTGGTTTTTCCAGCTCCATTGGGACCCCAACAACCCTAAAATCTCCCCAGGTTCGACGCTAAAGGTGACATCAGTAATTGCTGGGGTAGAGCCGTATATTTTACTCAGATGTTCAACTTCAATCATCCGTATAGTGGCGATCGCAAATTTATAGAATACCCAATAATCTTAGATCGCAATATTGAGTATGGGGGACTGACACAAAGATTAGCTGACAATGGGTAAAGTTCCTGAAAAACGTCTTTAGGTACTTCCAAATAAAAAACATCCCAAATTTTCTTGTGGTATGGGTGTCCTCACCCGTCCCCTATAAGATGCCATTGGTGTCAAATTAAGCCATCAGCCCCTAATAAGCCATTCTCATACTCTGCATAGAAACGAGATAAACAAGAGAATAATGGAAAATCGAGCTTTTTTAGATTTGTGTGTACACCATAGCCAATCTGTACTAGGAGCAGTGTCAAGTTAATTAAGCAAGAGTATCTTGAAAGAAACTATTTCTCATTTCTCTTTTGAACAATAACTCGGATTAGCCGTTATTGCCGAAGATATTGAAACACCACAACAAATTTTATGGTTACAGGAACTTAGATGCGAATTTGGTCAAGGTTATCTGTTCTCTAAACCTCTAAAATATGAGACAGCACAAATACTTCTAGCAACTCAAACTATGTATTTATCTTCTGGTGAATTCGGCAAACGATCGGCTAATTAAAAAAGCAGTTGGACGATCTAAATAGGTTATCTCACAACTACAATCAAGATTTTCTATTTCTCTCTATCTTGAACCAGATATTATTCGATAATTTTTGTTATAAGTTAGCTAGTATTTGTATTTATTATTTTAAATTAGCCAAATAATGTTATTTATCTTGATGGGTCGAGCTAATTTTTTACTTCACATATCAGATAACTAAAACATTGACCTCTGGCAAAAGAGACTTTTATAACTCAACAAAAATCTATCTGTAGATAACTTACTAAAAATCAAAAACTAGCTTAGGGTATGTACAGTCTCAGCAATGAGTATTAGTTTTTCTCAAAACTTTTCATGCCCCATATTGATTATCCTCAGTTACTGCGTTATGTCCTTGTTGTATTAATTGTCGCACTAGCATTAGTGCTAATGTTAATCCTAGACCCTTGGTTAAGCATGAGTGGAACTTTTTTTCTACTATTTTTTAGCGCTGTAATGTTGAGTGCTTGGTATGGTGGTTTGAAATCAGGGTTGTTAGCAACTTCATTGTCTGCATTACTGAGCAATTATTTCTTTCTCCCTCCAGCTTATGAGCTGAGTTTTAATTTATCTAATTCTGTGCAAATTGGGTTATTTGCATTGCAAGGATTGTTCTTTAGTATTTTATGTGAAGCATTAAAAACTGCTAAAACAAGGGCGGATGAAAATCTCCAAAAGCTGAGAGTTAGTGAAGAAAGATTTCGATTAGCGTTAAGTAGTTCAGATATCGTGGTCTTTCAGCAAGATCGCGATTTGCGATATCAGTGGATTCATAATCCTCAAAGTCCAGAAACTGTTGAGGAAATGTTAGGTAAGTCTGATGATGAATTATTTACCGCCTCAGTAGCAGCGCAATTGCAGGCAATTAAGCTAAAGGTAATAAAAACTGGTGTTGTAACCCGCCAAGAGGTTTATTTGACAATTGGTCAAGAAAATCGTTACTACGATTTGCTAGTTGAACCGCTAAGGGATGCAGACAATAACATTTTAGGTATCACCTGTGCAGGTGTGAATATTACTGAGCGCAAGCAGGCAGAATTAGAAAAAGCCAGGTTGCACCAGGAACTTCAACAAGCTATTGGGCAAAAAGATGAATCTCTGGCTTTACTCAATGCTTGGCTTACTAGTTCGCCAGTGGCGCTGGCTTTTCTCGATCCTGAACTGCGCTACATTCATGCGAATGAAACGCTAGCTGCTATTAACGGTGTACCGCAAACTCAACATATTGGTCGCACCTTTAGGGAAGTACTACCAGAATGGGCGGCGCAAATTGAGCCTGTTTTTCAGCAAGTGATGGAAACTAGGCAGCCCCTACTCAATCAAGAAGTGAGCGGTGAAACCTATCCGCCTGGGGTATATCGTTATGGTCTTGTCAGCTATTATCCGGTGTGTTTGCCGAATGGACAGTTGTTGGGAGTGGGCATTAGCTCAATTGATATTACTCAACTCAAACAAACTGAACAAGCATTACGAGAAAGCGAAGCTAAGTTTCGCAGTGTGGTTGATTCAAACATGATTGGTATCGGCTTCTGGGATCGAGACGGCAGGATTACAGATGCTAACGATGCCTTGCTGAATATGGTCGGTTATACCCGTGAAGAATTACTTTCTGGAACACTTCGCTGGCAAGACCCTAACTCCTACAGAGTACGTGCCACTCGATCGAGAAGCAATAACTCAATTACAAGACAGTTTCTTTTGTACACCATATCAAAAAGAATATATCCGTAAAGACGGCTCACGCTTCCCGATTTTGATAGGTGGTAGCCACTTTGAAGGGACTGTAGATCGAGGAGCTTTTTTTGTCCTCGATATTACAGAGCGCAACCAGGCTGAGGAAAGACTACGCTATATTGCCCAAATTAGTAGTGTACTCTCTACTTCGTTAGATTATGAACAAACCTTACAACAGATCGCCAAAATTTCAGTTCCCCAGCTAGCTGATTGGTGTAGCGTCGATATTTTAAATGAAGATGGTTCCATTCGCCGCCTACCCATTGCCCATGCAGACCCATCGAAAGCGGAGTTGGCGCGTAAACTTCAAGAGTATGTGACAGATTACAAGAGTGCAAGTGCAATTACAAGAGTACTGCAAACTGGACAAAGTGAATTGATCTCAGAGGTATCTGACTCGCTATTAGTCGCAACTACTCAGAATCAGGAACACTTAGAACTTGTTCGGCAATTGGGGATGAAGTCTGTAATGATTGTGCCATTAATCGCAAAAGGGCGCATACTCGGCTGTATTACCTTTGTCAGCACTCAATCAGACCGTCGCTACGATCGCACTGACCTAACTTTAGCAACAGATATTACTCATCGTGCTGCCTTAGCAGTGGAAAATGCCCAACTTTATCGAGACATCCACCAAGCTTTAGTCCATTATGCTGAATCTCTATCTCTTCTAGATGCGCTGCTAGAAGCAGCTCCTATTGCTGTATGCTTTTTGGATCGAGAACTGCGATATATCCGCATTAATCAAGTTTTCGCTGACATTAACGGTTTAACTATAGAAGAACATCTAGGACGCAAATTTAAAGAAGCCTTGCCAGCAATGGCGGCTGAGTTAGAGCCACAATTACAGCAGGTGTTAGATACTGGAGAACCCCTGCTGAATATGGAAATCAGCGGTGAGACAAGAAAACAACCAAAACGTTACGGTTACTGGCTGGGCAACTATTACCCAGTTAATAACGCAATGGGTGAAACAATAGGAATTGGGATTATTTTGGCAGATGTGACCGCAGCAAAGCAAACAGAAGTTGCTTTGCGAGAAAGTGAAGAAAGGTTTCGGGCAATGTTCAATCAGGCAACTGTCGGTATTACTCTAGTAGCGTTGGATGGACGATTTCTGCAAATTAATCCTGCCCTATGCGAAATTACTGGATATAGCCATGAAGAGTTAATGCAAATGAACTTTCAGGAAATTACCCATCCTGACGATTTAGAAGTTGATTTGGAAAATGCTCGGCGAGTTTTAGCAAAAGAAATTAGTGGATATTCCTTAGAGAAGCGCTACATCCGCAAAGATGGTTCCATAGTTTGGGTAAATCTAACTTCATCAGCGGTTTGGAATGCGAAGGGACAACCAATGTATGCATTAGGGATTATTGAAGATATTAGCCATCGCAAACGAGTTGAAGCGACACAAAACTTTTTAGTCGAAGCCAGTACCTTACTAGCTGCCTCATTGGATTATGAAATAACTTTAGAAAATGTAGCTAATCTAGCAGTTCCAACTTTAGCCGATTTGTGCATTGTAGATGTCTTCCAGGAAGATTGGTCAAGTAAACAAATTGCGATCGCAATTGCCGATTCCACAAAACTGAATATTTTAGACGAAATCCGACGGCGTTATCGACCCAAAACCAAAGCCAAAGAGCTGGTACGGCAGCTACGCTTAGGAATATCTGTCTTTTATCCCGAATTATCTGACTCACATCTTTTACAGATGTCTGAAGACGACGAACATCTGCAATTGCTGCAAAGTTTGGATATTCGTTCTCTAATGGTGATTCCAGTTCGTTCTCGCGGGCAATTATTTGGAGCAATCTCTTTTTTTACCGCCGAATCTGGTCGGTACTATCAACAAACAGACTTGGCTTTAGCAGAAGATATTGCTCGGCGGGCAGCGACAGCCATCGACAACGCCAGACTCTACCAGGAAACTGAACGGTCTGTCAATCGCACAGTACTTTTACAAAGAATAACTGCTGCCTTCTCGGAAGCCTTAACTCCCCAACAAGTAGCTAATGTAGTGGTGAACCAAGGCATTGCCGCCTTGGAAGCTACTGGTGGTTCCGTTGTCTTACTGACTGAGGGAAATACTACCCTAAATGTTGTGCAAGCAATTGGCTATCCGCAAACGCTCATCAATACTTTGACAACTTTTCCGATCGCAGCACCTAACCAAATAGCAGAAACAGTCAGAACTGGGCAGCCGATTTTTTTAGAAAATTTAGCAGCCATGATTGCTAGATATCCTGAGTTAGCAGATGTTGTGACTGTTATGGGGAATAATGCCTGGGCTTCCATTCCCTTGGTGGTAGAAGGTAAAGTAATTGGCGCACTGGGATTAAGCTTTACGACTGGACAAATATTTAATGAAGAAGACCGGGGATTTATGTTGACACTGGGACAGCAGTGTGCTCAGGCGATCGCCCGCGCTCAACTTTACGAAGCTGAAAAGACTGCTAGGGCCCAAGCCGAGACAGCCAACCGAATTAAAGATGAATTTCTCGCTGTCCTTTCTCACGAACTCCGAACTCCCTTGAATCCAATTTTAGGATGGGCAAAGTTACTCAGAACCCGCAAGTTCGACGAAGCTACTAAAATCCGAGCATTGGAAACAATCGAGCGCAATGCCAGGTTACAAACCGAATTGATTGGAGATTTACTTGATGTTTCGCGGATTTTGCAAGGTAAGGTTAGGTTAAATCTCCATGCAGTGGATTTGAAAATAGCGATCGCAGCTGCATTAGAAACAGTGCGTTTAGCAGCAGAAGCTAAATCGATTCAAATTCAAACGGTGTTAAGTAATGATATCGGCAAAGTTCTTGGTGATGGCGATCGCTTGCAACAAGTGATGTGGAATCTCCTCTCCAATGCCGTTAAATTCACACCCACGAATGGACTTGTACAAGTGCGTCTCGAGCAAGTTGGTTTAGATGCCCAAATCCAGGTAATTGATACAGGTAAAGGAATTAACCCAGAATTTTTGCCCTACGTCTTTGATTACTTCCGGCAAGCAGATGCTAAGACAACCAGAGTATTTGGCGGATTGGGATTGGGACTGGCAATTGTGCGTCATCTGGTAGAACTTCACGGTGGCACAGTTCAGGCAGAGAGTCCCGGAGAAGGACAAGGTGCTACCTTCACAGTTAAACTACCTTTGCTGAAAAATTCTGAGTTGCGAGTTAGCAGTGGTGAGGCTTCTCAAGCAGAACTCAGTACTGAAGAGACATTACTGGCTGGAGTCCAAATCCTACTTGTGGACGATCAAGCCGATGTGCGAGAGTTTTTTAGCTTTGCGCTGGAACAATATGGCGCGACGGTAACGGCAGTTGAATCAGCAGATGAAGCGCTGCAAACATTAATGCAATCAAACCCAGATATCCTCTTAAGCGATATTGGAATGCCCTTCATGGATGGGTATATGTTGCTACGTGAAGTGAGAAAATTACCACCAGAGCAAGGCGGACAAATTCCGGCGATCGCTTTGACTGCTTATGCAGGAGAAATTAACTACAACCAAGCAATGGCAGCAGGATTTCAAAAACATCTACCTAAACCCGTCGATCCAGCGGATTTAGCCGCAGCGATCGTTAGTCTCATTGGGCACACTTCACCTTCTGAGTAAATAAACTCTTTAATTTCTCTTCTTTCTTTTACAAATCAAATTAAATATATATTTTTTATTTTTATTTAGAAATTTGCCGTTTGCAAATTGATGTTATAAATTAGCGTGAGTTCGATGAACCTCTCCCTCCCAGCCTCCCTTTCCGAAACGGAAAGGGAGGAGAAAGAAAAATTAAGCTTTTTGCTCCCCTCTCCGCATCGGAGAGGGGCTGGGGGAGAGGTCAAATAAGACTTGTCAAACTCACGTTAAATTAATGCTCAGGTTTTAATCAGAGATTTATTTACCAATGAAAACCCAACAGTTCAGTTCAACAACCCTAGAAAATAGACCTCCCAAGACGAAAAAACAGTCTTTTCCTGGTATGAGTATTGGTACTCCCAAAGTACCATTTCGTAAATCCCATAAAATAGTCCAACAACATGAGTTACTTAGTGACTGGGAACACGCAAGTTAATTTAGTAACCTACTATAGCTACGATCTAAACTGATGTAAGTAAGTCGGTAAGAAGAAATCAAACTAGATTAAGTAATGTAAAAAATATTGAGATTAGTTTGTAGTGAGGACTTTAGTCCTCTTTTGAGGGCTGAAAGCCTCTCTGCGAGACGCTTCGCGAACACTACAAACCTTGAATTATTCACGCCGCTTTACTTACTACTCTCGGTATCCAGTCAGACATTAACTGATACCAATTTTCTCTGAAGTTGCACTTAATAACGAGGTGATGATATAATCCCATCCACAAATAGAAGCGTAGTTTACCGCCGTAGGTCTTACCCTGAGCCTGTCGTACCACTTCCCTACGGGACGCTACGCGAACGTGGAAGCAAGCTACGCGGAGCGTCTCGTAGAGAAGGGCATCGCTTCTGCTGAGATGGAACCTCTTGAACCTGTTTTAACTTCCGTCTTAATCGATCTTTAGGCCCCTCACTTGTTCAACATCAAATTTTCTTAACACCTTGGTATCAAGAAATGGAAAAGTATTTAGTCACCAAAGAAGAGATTGAATCTTATGAAGGACTAGAAAAAACACATTTTCTCAACTCTAATGCTCGCAGACTAAATAAGTCTTTAGGAGATTTGACAGGTTTAAAAAATATCGGTTTCCACATCATTGAAGTAGAGCCTGGACGTGAATCAACGGAGCTTCATATGCACTATCACGAAGAAGAGTGCGTATACATTCTTGAGGGAGAAGCTGAAGCCACAATTGGAGAAAGCGTTTATCCAGTGAAAGCAGGAGATTTTATTGGATATCGCGCTGGTGGTAAGCCGCACAACCTGAAAAACACCGGCAATTCTATATTCAAATGTATAGTAGTTGGTCAAAGACTAGAGCATGATATCGGTGATTATCCAAATTTGCACAAGCGTATATATCGGAGCAAAGGTTTAAAGTGGAATCTGGTCGATATGGAAAATATAACTGAACCAGTAGCAGGTAAGAAGGCATAATAGGTAGAATGCATTTCCTCATGATTTCTTTGGCTCTATTGCCATAAGCCAACAATCTGAGTATTCTCCTTCATGCAGTTCATGTGTCGGCAATAGCTTTACTTTTACAAAACCACATTTTTCATAACAGCGAATAGCACGGTAATTGTTAACGTGCGGATCTATAACAATTTTCTGAGCTTGACACCGATCAAAAAGATAGTTGATAAATACTGACAGCATTTTTGTACCAATTCCCTTGTTCCAATAGTCGGTTTCGCCGATGAACAAGTCAATCGCATAGACGCGATCGGTTTGGTCGAGATGATACAATTGTCTATCAGTTTCCGATAAGTCATTGAGCGTACAATACTGCAAATAACCAATGGGAATATTTTGATAGTAGAGGAAGCAAGGAATAATCGGCTCATCTCCCCTAACCATCGGTTTGTACGTTTCTATAATTCTTTCTAAAGGGAAAAAATTATCTCTTCCTTCATAAAATTCTAAAACTTTTGCATTAGTTAACCATTTTGCCATCAACTCATAATCATACATTTCATCTTGCATGAGACGAATAGATATTTCGCCTTTTCGAGTCAGCATATCCTGTATAGATAGAATATTTTTTATAGCAGCTATTAATATAAGTCGTTAAAAGTATCTATATTCTGACATAATTTGTGAAAAAAGAGGAATTTTATCTCTATTTTCTAAGAATAAAATTCCCCTTAAACCCTTATAAGACCCTTGAGATTAGATAGTTATACACAGGTGAGATTTACTTAGTTTCCACCAGATACAACAGCTTTATTATGTATCGCAGTGTCTTCAGGCTTTCTCTGCCATTTACCATCATTGCCTGGTTCGTATTCATTTTTTACACTATTCCAAGCAATATCGCGCGCACCCTCTTCACTCGAACCATCACTTTCAGCAGCATTAAATGCCGCAAGAAAAATCTGTTGTGCGTGTTCAGGCAGTTGTCCCTTGATGTCTTCCGCTAATTCATCTATTTTGTTATAAGGCATGAACTCACTCCGAATTATCTTAACTTGAGTCCATGCTAAAGAACTGGTAATCTAATTTCCTCCTTCTCTAAGTAGAGACTAAATAATCATACTTTTGGCTGAGTCAAACAATTTTTAAATCAGCGATGCAATGATATTAATACTCATAGCTAAAATGGTGGTATTGAAAAAAAATGATAATATGCCATGTAACAGAGTCAAGCGTCTCATATAGGGTGATGTTGTCTGCACATCTGAAACTTGACTGGTCATGCCGACAACAAATGAATAATATAAAAATTCCCAGTAGTCTGGATAGTCGTTATGAGGAAAATCTAAACCTCTAGTGATTTCTTCACTATGATTACGATTAATATATTTATAATAACTGTGCGCATATTGCACTGCAAACATCGTATGCACTAATAACCAGGAACCGACAATGGTCATAATTGAAAGTACAACGTGTAGGGTAAGCTGAATTATTGACAATCCTTTTTTATCAAGTAAAAACCCAATAGCTAAAACACTGGCACAAGCCGCAGCAATTACCAGCATAAATATAGCCAAATGTCCTTCGTATTCACTCTCGGCATAACGGCGAATTTTTTCTGGGTTAGCCTTGGTCATTTTCCACCACGTTATCGCTAAGAAAAAGTCAATACCGGAGTTCCAAGCGCAGAGAATGCGAGTAGGTAAGTGCAGAGAAGGCGGCAGGATGACTGAAACTAATACAGCAAATCCGACAGCAACAATTAGTCGGGGTCGAGAGTCAAAGTTTTTAAATAAATTAAATTTCACAAATTTAGCGATCGCAGAGTTTAACTAATTCGTAATTCATAATTTTTGGTGAAACACTACACCACATTCCACAATCTTCATTCCAGATTTTACAATAGTCTAAATCCACATAAGTAGATGGACAAAAATATTTACAACCATTGCAAACTCTGTGAATCACCCAATACTCTGGGAATGTCTCACTCGCAATGACATTGTGTAATTAATTTTGTCCAACTACTTCTTTATCTTCCCAGTCTTTAATCTCCAGCTTTTAGTTCAATTAAAAATTATTGGAACTTGGCTCTAATCGTCTCTATGCGTTTACGATTAACACCCAAATCGCTTTGACCTAAACGTGAAGCTGAACGTACATGGATAACATTGGCAGTCCGGTCTAGATAGAATTCTACATCATCCACAAATCCCAGTAAAGCACTTTTAAATTCTGCATATAAATAATCTTTACTTTCAGTAATGATTTTGGTTCTTGGTAAAGACTCAATAATCTGTTTAAGATTAGTAATCGCTTGTTCTGGAGTAGATGTAAAAGTTAGTGGTGCAATTTGATGAGATGCATCTGTACTCTGACTAGAAACGCAATTGGGAGAATTAGGGCAAGATGCTAATTTACCGTTGCTAATACCTAAATTATTTGGTCGTTTGCCAGCAAAAACCATAATTATGTCTCCGGGTGAGTGAATAAATATACTCTCACACATTTGTTTGAATCACTGTAATATTTTGCTGTAATCGCATCTTCTGGCAAATGACAGATTCACTAAAACATCGGTGATGCGATCGCTCTTTATGAACTCAATATTTGACTTTTTCATAAAAAAAGCCTGTATTCTTTGCTCAATAAAGCTTACAGGCTATATTACACCTATACCAAGTTACTTCAGACTAGTAGTCTGCCAACCCAAAATTGTTAGGTGAGGGCTGGGAAAAGGGGGTCATGTTAAAGGTTAAAGGAGTAAACATCTTTTCCCTTTCCCCCTTGCCCTTTAAAGAGCCAAGTTACGAAAGCGAACTACTATGCGATACTCAAATTAACTCGGACAATCAAATCGTTATAATCTCGATCGCCGCCATTAGCCAAATCCTCAAAGCCAAAAGCGTTATTTCCTAATAGGCGAATATGATCTGCTTTGTCAGTGTTAGCACCCAAGAAGGAGAAGTAAACTGCCGGATCGTTATTGGTATTGCTATCAAGAATTGCATCAGTCCCGGCATTAACGATGATAAATGGGACGAAAATAGCACCAGGTTGGAAATTACCTGTGAAAGTTGCTGTACCTTCGTTAGCTACACTCAAATCAATACCAGCGACACGGTGACTAATAGCTGCTTGAGTATAACCCGCCTGTCCAACCAGCACATCTGGTTTACCATCGCCATTGGTATCGATGCCACCATTCTCATCAGTTATCTGATAAAAGCCAACAAAGTTGTTAAAAGCTGCTTCTCTATGAACTACAAATTCGGCTTTCACCAATTGTTTCACATCCCGTAAATCAATTAGTTCGGGTTCATACTTTCCTTGAAGACCAGTACCTAAAGGTGGATCTTGCTCTGTTGCTGCAATCTTGACAACCAAATTCTGGAAGTTGAGAGAGAACCCTGTATCGTCCACATTCGTATCCAAGGCAAAAAGCACCTGAGAAAAAGGGGTTTGTCCAGATAGCACCGCCTGAGTAGTGCTGCTACGGATTAAATAAAATCTTAGGTTGCTCTCAGAGTTGAACTCCAGTAACCTGCTGAGGTCAGTGGGATTAAAACCATTGGGTAGTTTGGCAAGAGATGAAAGAAGCACTGTTGCTCGTTGGAGAGCTAGTTCGGTGTAATTTGCCGCACCAGGGGCTACGCCATTAATCCTACCTTCTGCATCGTCAACGACAAATACACCCAGTTCATTGACTTCTTCAGAAGTGTTGCTTTTAATCTTGACTGAGAGTTTGGCTTTTTCACCGTCAACTTGATTTTTGATCGTAAAGATATCACCTGTAATTCTTGTCAGTAGGCTAGTTGATTTAGTCTCAGCAGTAATTTCTTGAGCAATGGTGAGTGCAAACACATCACTGACTTCAGCCCCAACCAAATCTTTGGCAGTAACTTTGATGTTCAAGCTACCCAAGTTATTATTCGTAGGAGTGCCGCTGAAAGTACGCTTATTAGGATTGAAGCTTAACCAACTGGGTAGTGGGTCGCCGTTGTCTAAGGTAGCAGTGTAGGTTAGGGTATCTTCAATATCTACATCGCTAAAGGTGTTTTCAGGGATAGTGAAGTTAAAGGTAGTTTCTGCCGTAACTTTTTGGTCAGCGATCGCCTGCTCTACAATTGGTGGATTGTTAGCTTTAGCAATTGTGAGTGCAAATACATCACTAATTTCAGCAAGAGCCGGATCTGTGGCGGTGACTTTAATGTTCAAGCTACCCACATCATCATTCGTAGGAGTGCCGCTGAAGGTAAGCTCGTTAGCATTGAAGCTTAACCAACTAGGTAGTGGATCGCCATTGTCTAAGGTAGCAGTGTAGGTCAAGGTATCTTCAAGATCCACATCGCTAAAAGTGTTTTCAGGAATGGTGAAGTTGAAGGTAGTTTTTGCTGTGGCCTTTTGGTCAGCGATCGCCCGATCTACAATTGGCGCACTATTGAACTTAGCAACTGTCAATACAAACACATCACTGGCTTCATCCCCAGAAATATCCTTGACAGTGACTTTGATATTTTGATTACCCAAATTCTCCATCGTCGGAGTACCACTAAAATTCCGGGTAGCAGAATTAAAAGTTAGCCAACTGGGCAGTGGTTCGCCGTTTTCGAGAGTAGCAGTGTAGGTGAGGCTATCGCCGGCATCAATATCAATGAAGGTATTTTCTGGGATCGTGAAATTGAACTGCGTATTTATGAGTACCTTTCGATTAGCGATCGCCTCTACTAACTCTGGTGCATCGTTAACGTTCTTAACAGTGAGTGCAAAATCATCACTGACTTCAACCCCAAAAATATCCCTAGCAGTAACTTTAATGTTGAAGTTACTCACATCTGCATTTAAGGGAGTGCCATTAAAGGTTTTGGTAGCAGCATTGAAGGTTAACCAACTGGGTAGAAAATCGCCGTTTTCGAGAGTGGCGGTGTAAGTAAGGCTATCGCCAGCATCGACATCCTTAAAGGTGTCTTCTGAGAAAGTGAAATTGAAAACCGTGTCTTCTATTGCTTCTTGGTTTGCAATTTCGTTCATCACCTCTGGCGCATCGTTGGTGTTGTTAACAGTGAGCGTAAACACATCACTGATTTGAGCAACAGCTAAATCCGTGGCAGTAACTTTAATGTTTAAGCTACCCACGTTTGCATTTAAGGGAGTGCCACTGAAGGTTTTGGTCGCAGCATTAAAACTCAGCCAACTCGGTAGAGAGTCGCCGTTTTCGAGAGTGGCAGTGTAGGTGAGAGTGTCGCCAGCATCAACATCCTTAAAGGTGTTGTCTGGGATAATGAAGGTGAAAAGTGTGTCTTCTGTTGCTTGTTGAGGAGCGATCGCCTGAAATACCTCTGGCGCATCGTTGACGTTGTTAACAGTGAGTACAAAAATATCATTCGCTTGGGCAAGAGCAGTATCCGTAGCAGTAACTTTAATGTTGAGGCTACCTACGTTTGCATTTAAAGGAGTGCCACTGAAGGTTTTGGTTGCAGCATTAAAACTCAACCAACTCGGTAAAGACTCACCATTTTCGAGAGTGGCAGTGTAAGTAAGAGTGTCGCCAGCATCAACATCCTTAAAGGTGTTGTCTGGGATAATGAAGGTGAAAACTGCATCTTCTGTTGCTTGTTGGTTTGCAATTTCATTCGCCACCTCTGGCGGATCGTTGGTGTTGTTAACGGTGAGTACAAAAATATCATTCGCTTGGGCAAGAGCTAAATCCGTAGCAGTAACTTTAATGTTGAGGCTACCCACGTTTTCATTTAAGGGAGTGCCACTAAAGGTTTTGGTAGCAGCATTAAAACTCAACCAACTCGGTAGAGAGTCGCCGTTTTCGAGAGTGGCGGTGTAAGTGAGGCTATCGCCAGCATCAACATCCTTAAAGGTGTTGTCTGGGATAATGAAGGTGAAAACTGTATCTTCTGTTGCTTGTTGGTTAGCAATTTCATTCGCCACCTCTGGCGGATCGTTGGTGTTGTTAACAGTGAGTGTAAACATATCACTGATTTGAGCAAGAGCTAAATCCGTGGCAGTAACTTTAATGTTCAGGCTACCCACGTTTGCATTTAAGGGAGTGCCACTGAAGGTTTTGGTTGCAGCATTAAAGCTTAACCAACTCGGTAAAGACTCACCATTTTCGAGAGTGGCAGTGTAGGTGAGAGTGTCGCCAGCATCGACATCATTAAAGGTGTTGTCTGGGATAATGAAGGTGAAAACTGTATCTTCTGTTGCTTGTTGGTTAGCAATTTCATTCGCCACCTCTGGCGGATCGTTGGTGTTGTTAACGGTGAGTACAAAAATATCATTCGCTTGGGCAAGAGCTAAATCCGTAGCAGTAACTTTAATGTTCAAGCTACCCACATTCTCATTTAAGGGAGTGCCACTGAAGGTTTTGGTTGCAGCATTAAAATTCAACCAACTCGGTAGAGAGTCGCCGTTTTCGAGAGTGGCAGTGTAAGTGAGAATGTCGCCAGCATCGACATCCTTAAAGGTGTTGTCTGGGATAGTGAAGGTGAAAACTGTATCTTCTGTTGCTTGTTGAGGAGCGATCGCCTGAAATACCTCTGGCGGATCGTTGACGTTGTTAACGGTGAGTACAAAAATATCATTCGCTTGGGCAAGAGCAGTATCCGTAGCAGTAACTTTAATGTTCAAGCTACCCACATTCTCATTTAAGGGAGTGCCACTGAAGGTTTTGGTAGCAGTATTAAAACTCAACCAACTCGGTAGAGAGTCACCGTTTTCGAGAGTGGCAGTGTAAGTCAGAATGTCACCAGCATCAACATCCTTAAAGGTGTTGTCTGGGATAGTGAAGGTGAAAACTGCATCTTCTGTTGCTTGTTGAGGAGCGATCGCCTGAAATACCTCTGGCGGATCGTTGACGTTGTTAACGGTGAGTACAAAAATATCATTCGCTTGGGCAAGAGCAGTATCCGTAGCAGTAACTTTAATGTTCAAGCTACCCACATTCTCATTTAAGGGAGTGCCACTGAAGGTTTTGGTAGCAGTATTAAAACTCAACCAACTCGGTAGAGAGTCACCGTTTTCGAGAGTGGCAGTGTAAGTCAGAATGTCACCAGCATCAACATCCTTAAAGGTGTTGTCTGGGATAGTGAAGGTGAAAACTGCATCTTCTGTTGCTTGTTGAGGAGCGATCGCCTGAAATACCTCTGGCGCATCGTTGACGTTCTTAACGGTGAGCGTAAACACATCACTGACTTGAGCAAGATAAGTATCCGTAGCAGTAACTTTAATGTTCAAGCTACCCACATTCTCATTCAAGGGAGTGCCACTGAAGGTTTTGGTTGCAGCATTCAAGGTTAACCAACTCGGTAGAGAGTCACCGTTTTCGAGAGTGGCAGTGTAAGTGAGAATGTCTTCAGGATCTTGATCTTGGAAGCTATCTGAGATTGTGAAGTTGAAATTTATGTCTTCTGGAGTCTCTTTGTCTGCGATTTCCTTCACTAGTACTGGATTTTGGTTAACCCTGTAACGTGCCACAGCAAAGTTATTGGCGCTTATTCCCGCGACTATTACCGTACCATCGTGTTGGGTGAGAGCATAGGCATTATCAGTAGTCTTTGTGCCGATATCAGTAGTGATAATGCCAGTAGTGTTGAAATCAGTGTCAAGAGTACCATTGCTGTTGTAACGTACTAAAGCAAAGTTATTGTTACTCGAACCCGCCACAATAATTTTGCCATTAGCTTGCACGCTAACGCTGTAGGCTATGTCAGTACTGCCCAAGTTAGTAGTAACCTTGCCAGCAGTACCAAAGCTGGTGTCGAGACTTCCATTGCTGTTGTAACGTACCACAGCAAAATTACTATTACTCACTCCTGCTAACAGAATCTTGCCATCGTCTTGCAGGGCAATGCTGTAGGCGGTGTCCGTGGTATTAGTACCAATATCAGTAATGACCTTGCCAGCAGTACCAAAGCTGGTGTCAAGACCTCCATTGCTGTCGTAACGTACCACAGCAAAGTTATTATTACTCACTCCCGCTAACAGAATCTTGCCATCGTCTTGCAGGGCAATGCTGTAGGCTATATCGGTACTGCCCAAGTTAGTAATGACCTTGCCAGTACCACCAAAGCTGGTGTCGAGACTTCCATTGCTGTTGTAACGTACCACAGCAAAGTCATTACCGCGCTTTCCTGCCAGCAAAATCTTGCCATCGTCTTGTAGGGCAATGCTGTAGGCTATGTCAGTACTGCCCAAGTTAGTAGTAACCTTGCCAGCAGTACCAAAGCTGGTATCAAGACCTCCATTGCTGTTGTAACGTACCACAGCAAAGTTACTACTACTCGCTCCCGCTACCAGAATCTTGCCATCGTCTTGCAGGGCAATGCTGTATGCTATGTCAGTATTGCCGAAGTCAGTAGTGACTTTGCCAGTACTATTAAAGCTAGTGTCGAGACTACCATTGCTGTTGTAACGTACTACAGCAAAGTTATTATTACTCACTCCCGCTACCAGAATTTTGCCATCGTCTTGTATGACAATGCTTCTAGCAATGTCAGTGGTATTAGTACCAATATCAGTAGTGACTTTGCCATCACTATCAAAGTTGGCATCGAGAACTACAGATAGAATTGAAGCGTAGGCTGTTATTACTTCTTGCCCAAACGCTAAACGAGGAACAATAGATCCTGTAGAAACCTCCAGTTCCCAATCACCACCTAATGCAGCACTCCCTGTCAAGTCATCAGAGGCCGCTACTACTGCACCTGTCAATTCGCTCAGACAGCGTATAAACAATACACCTGGCTCGGTTTGAGCGACTTTGCAACCATATAGCAGTAGTTGTGCGTCTTCACCCAAAGCATTTGCCCAACCCATAAGTTGGGCTGCGTAACGATTGAGCGTTTCGTTGTTGAGTTGATTGTTGCCCAAATAGATGCACCCAGGTGCGCCGTGGGAAACAATGTGCAGGCTATTGACTCCCTGATGAGACTCCAGCACTCGACTAATTTGCTCAATACCATCTTGGTTGGCATCTAAGACTACAATTGAGGTATCTGGTAATACACCCATTACCAGACTTTGGTAGTCATCAACCTGTGGGTCAATAAAAACTAGGCGAGTAGGATACAAGTCTAAAGTTGATTTAATATTAATGCTGTTAGATATTTTGTTTATAGTAAAGTTTTTATTGCTATTATGCTTTATCATAAATTTCCAATGGTAAATCCCTGATATTCAGCAAAAATGAAACTTTTTGCAGATCGTTTCTTGTAGTTGCTTTCACTTTCAATGTAGGAATAAAATAAATCCTTTCCCTCGGTAAATCCACCAGTTTAATTAATGAAGATTTAGAAATTTTGGGCATAGAAAGTAGCTGAAACTTTTGATAAAAAACTCAGTAAACATCCAATACGGTTTGGGGAAAGGGGAAAGGGGAAAGCGAGAGAAAAAACCTCTAACCCAAACCCAGTAACCTTTTCCTAAAGGGAATTCTGAGTTAAAAAGACTTATCCGAACCGTGTTGAGTACACATCTATATCCTGACGTTGCATATTTGCGGAATGATTTAGCAACGTCCAAAAATTTCCTCAGTTTCCTCTGCTTGCCTCAATTCATAGCACTGTTCTGCAATGCCCTATTGCTAGATTTCCTGTTTCCTCCCTAGACAAGTAAGTTCTCCGAATCAAATCGGATTCCTATATGATCCGGTAAGTATCGTCTAAATGAAGAGAGATTTATGACGCAAACAATTTCAATTAACGACTCCGGGCGCTTGCAACTCACGCCGCTAGAAATCCCGTCCCGTCTGCTGTTGGGGCCAGGGCCATCTAATGCCCATCCCACAGTTCTCCAAGCGATGAATACTTCACCCGTTGGGCATCTTGACCCAACTTTTCTTGCACTCATGGATGAAATTCAGTCGTTGCTACGGTACGTATGGCAAACAGAAAACTCACTTACTATTGCAGTCAGCGGTACGGGAACAGCTGCAATGGAAGCAACCATTGCCAATGCTGTAGAACCCGGTGATGTAGTTTTAATAGGTGTAGCTGGTTACTTTGGTAATCGCCTTGTGGATATGGCTGGGCGTTATGGCGCTGATGTGCGAACCATTACCAAACCTTGGGGACAAGTCTTCAACTTGGAGGAAATTCAAACTGCCTTAAAAACTCATCGTCCAACTATTTTAGCTCTAGTTCATGCCGAAACTTCCACAGGCGCACGTCAACCCTTGGAAGGGGTCGCTGATTTGTGTCGTGAATTTGGCACTTTGTTATTAGTGGATACGGTGACAAGTTTGGGCGGCGTCCCCTTGTTTTTGGATACTTGGGGAGTTGACTTAGCCTATAGTTGTAGCCAAAAAGGGTTAGGTTGCCCGCCTGGTGCTTCTCCTTTTACAATGAGTGCGCGTGCAGTTGAAAAATTGCAACAGCGACAAACGAAAGTTGCAAACTGGTATTTAGATATGTTGTTGCTGGGCAAGTATTGGGGCGCTGAACGCACCTATCACCACACAGCACCTATTAATTTATACTATGCATTGCGGGAAGCACTACGTTTGCTTGCAGAAGAGGGATTAGCAAATTCCTGGCAGCGGCATCAAAAGAACGTAGAATATCTCTGGGAAGGTTTAGAGAATTTAGGACTGAGTATGCACGTTGAACAAGAGTATAGATTGCCAACGCTTACCACTGTCCGTATTCCAGCCGGGGTAGATGGTAAAGCGATCGCACGGCAGTTACTCAATGAACATAATATTGAAATTGGCGGTGGTCTTGGCGAACTGGCGGGTCTTGTTTGGCGCGTGGGATTGATGGGCTTTAATAGTCGAAAGGAAAGCGTTGACCAACTTTTAGCCGCACTGCGGCAGGTTTTGCCTAAGTAGTTTTGATATATGGTGCGTTAACAGTAGCTTAACGCACCTGAGAAAAAGAGTATCGGGCTAACTTCACTGCGAGAAAAAACCAACAACTAGCAGAGGCAAGAGTATTAAAACAGATACAATCAAAACCAGAGTTGCCGGTTCAACTTTAATGTGGTTATTTTGTGGATCGCGCATTTGCTACTATCTCGAACAATAAATATATTAACCAAGCCTAAAGGATGTTTACTTTTTTTTCCAACCCCAATCAGGTTTAGAAGTGTAAACTTTTTAGCCCATCAGCTTATTTCTTCCAAGGTAATTTAGTACCCATTTCAGTTAAAGCTGAGAAGATAAGATAGAGAATGAGTAACCCAGCAGCCGCAAAGAAAGCGAGTAAATCGTTATCCATAAATGCCCCACGCTAAAACTTAGCTAATCATAGCGGAATCGTCTAATTTTTAGCATTTTTCTGAGTCTGCAATCTTTGATCTTCTGGGTGCAAACTGTACCAGCCATACCAGTGACGAACTGCTAGCCAAACCGCTGAAAGCAAACCCGCCAAACTAAGGGTTAGTCCGCTAAACGGTATTAATAATCCAAAAATAGGTAGCACAGCTCCAGCAATAGTAGCAACGATCGCAGCCAGGGAAGCACTGCGGCTAGCTCCCAATCCCCATGTTAAAATTAGTAAAATGATGGAAATTAAAGTCCAAGCCAATTGAGCATTGATAACACGAGCTAGATAGGTCAAAGTCAACAGACAAGCAAAGAAAATACTAGCAGCGATCGCAATATTTCTAAAATTCATTGGCAGTGACAAATATAACAACAATATCCACCACAAAAATATTGCAGGTGCTAGTAATAAAAGCCGGGGAATGATGCCAGTATGACGAATGGGGTCAGTGTTAGTAAACACTCCAAATGGATTTTTGACTGAAACATTATCGTCAAATTTCCAAGTAAACTGAGTACTACGTCCAGTAACTTTAATTTCATTCGGTACAACACCACTAGCAAAATCAGCCGGAGCAAAGTTGGCAATTGCTGTGAGGCGAAAATTAGAAAGCAACTGTCCGGCGGCGCTGTAAACCCAGCGAGGCCCGCCTTGAGCCTGATAGGTGACTCGAAAGATGGTTTCTTCTCCTGGTTGCAGCTGGAAGGGAAAGCCATAGTCTCCCGGATTAGTTTGTTGTAGCCTAGTGCCGTTACGCTCTACTTTGTAGCCAGCAAGAAGTGTGTAGCCGTTAGGTGGCGATGCTTCAAAAAAGAAATTATTAATATCCTTGAGTTGGTTAACTACTTTATAATCAGCAGTGTATTCCACGCGATAAATTGAACTGCGACCTGGAACATCTACGCTTTGGTCTAGCTTGACTTGAATTTGCGAACCAGCCAGCGTTAAGAAGCGGTTAATCTCTCGCGTATCATTGATTTTGACTATCTTGCCATTGGCTTGTGTGGTATAAGAGTATGGCTCCTGGATAGTGTAGCGAACTTGCGGGGCAGATTGTTCGAGCTTTTCACCTGCGACACTTTCAGCTACTTGAGCTACCTTTGTTTGTTCCCAGTAGTGATAGCGATTGCTCAAAGTCGAACACAGAAAAAATCCCGGAACTAACAAGACTAATACTAGAGTTAAATGCTGTAATCCCCGTAACAGTTGGGAATAACGAACAGCCCATTCGCCAATGAATATAAACTGTTCCGGCTGACTGCGACGCAGAGAAAAACTGATGAGTGCGATCGCAACTCCTAAAGCTACGACCAAAAATACTAATAACAATGAAGCTTTGAGCGCCTGGGTTCCAAATTGAACCAGTTCAACTGGATGCGTCAAATCGGGTAATCCGGGAATACCTTGAGCAGAAGATGACATTGGTTGATTTTTGCAGAATTTGAAGAACCAGACCAATAAAATCTCTTAAAAGTTTCTGGACAATAGTTTTATTTGATACCCAGACAATTGAGAGAAGCGCTGCGTTGGTGTAGCCCGCCGTAGGCATCGCTCTGTTCCTGACTTGCTCGACTGTAACTTGATATAAACACCAAAAACCCGGTTTTAATAACCGGGTTCTTGAGGGAAACAATGGGGATATATTCCCCGAAGGTTAGTTATAGAGGTTCAGTATAATATCGATGCTCTGATATTTACTACCACGTCATTGTTACCCATTCCGGAAAATTAGCTAAGAATTTTTGACTAGTCTTCTTTAGACTTGTCGCTTCATAAGGTAGAGTAACGATTAGCAACTGGAATCAGACAGAAAAATGCTAGATATCAATCGGGTTTTGAAAGAAGACCGTCTGCTGAGGGCATTGACTGGACTAAACCGTAAGGCATTCGATCGATTGTCGCAAGGCTTTGAAATTGTACTCAACCAAGAAGTCGATGCCTGCGGTGGTCACTGAGCGCCTACTCGATTTATTTTCGTCGTCAGACTGTAAATAACTGTAACCCACAGCGTACACCCGATCTAAGCCCCAGCGATCGCCGTTTCTACGTCTAAAGATACAAGTTTTTTTAATTTTGAGATATTAATCAAAGATTAATGAGATATTAAGTTGAAAAACTAGTTCAGATAGAAACTTATCATGACCGAGCAAGAGCTTCAATCCCTTTTTAATAACTTAGATACCGATGGAGATGGCAAAGTATCCATTAACGATCTTTTTTTAAGTCCTGGCTTAAGTGCAATCATTTCATCAGAAACAAATACTACTAGTCCGCAGGAATTGCTAGTAAATTATGATTCAGATAAAGACGGCAGTATTACCTATGAAGAGTTAAAAGAAGCAGTTGAGAAAGCAAATAATTTAAACTAGCAACCCAATCCCTAACACCCAATACCCAATAACCAAAAATCCCTCTCTAGCCGACGCTTTGAGGGATTTGCAATTTTCATGGTCATTGGTAATTCACTAGCCTAAAAGAGATGACCTTAGAGGTGAAAGGCTGGCTTTTTGCAATTGTGGGAGGGGAGAGGAGCGATTGCATCTACAGAATTTTGAAAACTCAAAAATTTCCCATCCACTCGCGCCAATACTTTGGCAATAGTAGCGAATTGCATTAGCTCCAGGACTGCTGCCCCGTGCAGGAATTTCCTCTAGTTGCTTGTTTGAGCTTAACTTGACACCATTTGAGCCTCAACGATGCGGTAGGTGAAGTGCTTTCGGTCTTTTACATATACAACTTGTTTAAATTTAGGTTAACCAAAGGTTATGCAATGAATCCAACTATCTTATAATACCTCTAAACTACAGTAAATCTCTCGGCTTACCGAATTTAATAGAGGAGGGAAATTTTGAGAAACAAGCGGCAGCATACTTGGAAGTTAAACTATATCAGGAAACAAGTTCACACTCGTACTGTTAAAGCTTGGCAAGCTATAAGAAACTGGGGGTTTATATCCCTATTTTTGGCGGGAGTAAGCTTAAGTATAGTGATGAGTGCTTGCTCTGGAGCTAATGTTGATAACACTGGTAATAGAATCGCTACTTCAGAGCGTGATGTCAACCTAACGTTTGTTTCTTACTCAGTGACCAAGGCTGCATACGAGCAAATTATTCCACAATTTGTAGAAAAATGGAAAAAAGAGCATAACCAAAATCTGAAGTTTACTGAAAGTTATGATGGGTCTGGTTCTCAAACCCTAAATGTAATTGATGGTTTAGAGGCTGATGTGATACACCTGTCACTAGCCCTTGATGTTGACAAACTGGTTCAGACAGGTTTTATTCAACCGGGTTGGGAAAAAGAAGCACCAAATAATGCAATTGTCACCCAATCTGTAGGTGCGATCGCTACTCGTGAGGGGAATCCCAAAAATATTAAAACATGGACAGATTTGACAAGATCGGGAGTGAGCGTACTGACAGCTAACCCGAAAACATCTGGTGGTGCGCGATGGAACTTCTTAAGTTTATGGGGTTACATGACAAAAACTGGTCAGAATGAGAAGCAAGCATTAGATTTTACTTCCAAAGTTTATAAAAATGTACCTGTGCTGCCCAAGACTGCTCGTAATGCCAGCGAATTGTTCTTTAAACAAGGTCAAGGAGATGCTTTACTAAACTATGAAAATGAAATGATTTTATCAAAACAAAAAGGCGAAAAGTTCTCTTATGTTGTCCCTAATGTGAATATATCTATTGATAATCCAATTGCTGTGGTAGATAAGAACGTCGAGCAACACGGGACTCGGAAAGTTGCAGAAGCATTTGTTCAATATCTCTATACCCCAGAGGTACAACGGGAATTTTCCAAAATAGGATTTCGTCCTGTAAATAATACGATTGCAAAAGAATTGGGTAGCAATTTTCCTAAAGTTAAAACTCTGTTCAAAGCAGAAGATTTAGGAGGATGGAACAAGATTCAACAGAAATTTTTTAATGAAGGTGCTATTTTCGATCAAATTCAAGCTCAGAAATCTTCAAAATAAATAGCTTGAGATTCTCAAAATTTTTAAAACCTACATGATTAGGAATGTAGACCATAAGCAATATTAGAGAAAAGCTTATGGTCTACAATTTTAGATAAATATCCAAACAAAAATTACTATTTAAAGAGCTTGAGTTTAACTAAATTGACTATCATGAAAAGAAAGAGTTAAGTAAAATGCAGTCTCTTATCTGCTAATAAAAAAAGCTATATCATGTGCGCCTAATTAGTTATAATTCGCGCATCTGTGCAAAAACCAGAAAACCCTCTTTCCCCCTGCTCCCTGCTCCCAGCAAGAACTGCCCTCTAAATGATAAGTCTTTAACCGGACATGATATTATGGCTGATTTTTAGTGAGAAATCAGTTTTTCAACAACTTTGTTATTATCTCCAACTGCTTGAGCAACTGTAAAAGATTTATTGCTAGAAGGTTGTTTAGGAAATTTGCTATTAATTTGAATATGCAAGCCTGGTAATAGAGCCACTTTAGCTTCTTTATTCTCTATCGGACTATATACTAAAGTTTCTTTCATCTCATTAATAATTTGTTGCTGGTCTTTGATAATTTGAGTTAGTTCGTTAAGCCTTTGAGAGTGTAATTCATCCAATTTATGATGTAGTAGTTCAATATTTTGACTGGCTTTTAGATTCACTTGGTGGTCGATTTCGGCACTTCTGCGGTCAGTGTCAGACTGGCGATTTTGACTCATCAATACAATTGGCGCTGTGTAGGCAGAAGCAAATGAAAACACTAAGTTGAGCATAATGAACGGTGAATTATCCCAGTGGGGAACTCCTGGTGTCAAGTTCATTCCCACCCATCCCGCCAAAATGGTACTTTGGCAAATCAGGAATTTCCAAGAGCCTACATGGTTTGCTAATTTATCAGCAAGCTGTTGTCCGGGCGTTAATTGCTCTATCGATGCGTCTGGAGCTTTCTGTGCAACTTGAGTGTTTTGAAGTGCTTGTACATCAACGCTATTTGACAATATTTTTTTGCTTATACTCATGCTACACCTGTTTAGTTAATTCAGTATGTGTTTGGCTTGATACTTTAAAATTAAGGTTTACTGTCGATAGAAGCAAATATTCTTTTTTTTCAAAACGATAAATAGAAGTAATTGCTCGTGAGAATACCAGCGATGTATACGATGGTCACTGACTTGTACTGAGTTTCGACTGCGCGGTAATCGAGCGATTTGTACTGAGTTTCGACTGCGCGGTAATCGAGCGAAGTCGAGATTCAACTACCGCGTAGTCGAAGTAAGTCGAGATTCAACTACCGCGCAGCCGAAGTAGCTTTGCCGTACCCCTCCTCTTAGGGACTTCCAATTAAAAAAATATTCCGTCGCTTAGAAGGCACTTCTTGCAGAGGGAGAGAAAGTCGTATTGATAGGAATGAAATGGGATAATTTATTTACTGGAAGTCCCTTAAGCAAGCTAGCAAGAGCCTCTCGTAAAGAAGGGTATCAGTGTCTCAATTCCGAATCTAGCTGCAAAAATACAGGAAATTGTTAAATAGCATTGCATACTACGGTAAATCTATCGGAATAATGTATAATATTTTCAGTTCTACTGCCAGCACAGGAATGTTGCGATCGCATATTGGCAAAATTCCAAAAGAAACAGGCGAGTGTGAACACCACCCTACAGATCAAACTCTGGAGAATCTACATGGGCTACAAACATATAGAAGTTAAACAAGTTGCTGGTTTCATCGGTGCCGAAATCGGTAGCGTAGACCTTTCCCGTCCTCTTTCTGACGAGCAAGTTCAAGAAATCCGTAAAGCATTATTGAAATGGAAAGTTGTGTTCTTTCGTGGGTCAGAACATAGATCATGCTGCCCAGGTTGAGTTTACATCTCGTTTCGGTGAAGTAACTTTCGCACATCCACTCGGAGAGCCTGAACCAGTACCAGGATTCCCCACAGATCAAACCCGTAGATCGTAAGCTCTATGAGAAGCAGTACGGTTTTCGCACTGGTGGTCCTTGGCACACAGACGTAACGGGCAGCTATTAATCCACCAGCAGGGGTCAATTTTACGCGCGGTTAATGTCCCCAGCTTCGGTGGTGACACTCAGTGGAGTAATCTAGTTGCGGCTTATGAGGGGACTGTCAGCACCCCTTAGGGCACTAGCAGACACATTGAAAGCTGAACATCGCTTTAATGGGGGGCGGGTATCAGCCCCGCAACGGCAAATTCGACGAGCGCATTGCTGTCAATCCACTAGTCTCAATCCACCCAGTAGTCAGGGTTCATCCTGAGACTGGCGAACGTGCGTTGTTCGTGAACCCTGGCTTCACCTCGCACATTATTGACGTGTCACCACAAGAGAGCAAACTGTTACTTGAGTTGTTCTTCAACCAAATCACCAAGCCTGCCTACACCACCCGTTTCCGTTGGAACAATGGTGATATCGCGTTCTGGGATAACCGCGCCACTGTGCATTTAGCTCCTCAAGATTTAGATCATTTGGATGTGGAGCGTCTGTTATATCGCACCACTATTACTGGTGATGTTCCAGTTGGAGTTGATGGTTTCCGCTCCCAAGTGGTTCAAGGTGAGGTGTTCAACGCAGAAGTACCAACTGTCTTCAAGCAGAAAGCTGAGTCTAAGGAACCACAACCAGTGCTTTCGTAAACCTGAGTCCTGTTAGCTTTTTTCAAAGCAGTGCTGAGTAAATTTAAAAGTACTCTGAACCGAATGGCACGCTTGTTAAGATACAGCCTTGCTCTGACTGATTAAGAGCTTATACCAAGCGTGAAAAATGATTGCGACAGATGGAAAACTGAAACATTTATCCAATGGATGTTTCACAATCCAAAATCGTTCGACTGAGCGACTTGCCTTGAGTTTCGACACTTCGACTGCGCTCAGTGCATCGCTGCGCGGTAATCGAGCGACTTGTACTGAGCGTAGTCGAAGTAAGTCGAGATTCAACTACGGCGAAGTCGAAAGGAGCCGAAGTCTAAAATCTAAAATCCAAAATGGTATTAGAGGCTCTTAACCGATTCTGGGAGGCTCTGCCTCCGATCTTCTTGACAAGAGGCAGAGCCTTTTTTAAATACATTCAGCGATGTGAATATTCTCGATTATGACCATATAAAAGGAGCAAAACTAATTGCACGGTTGCAAGAGCATATTAAGCAACCCCAGTTTGCCTATCGGCACCAGTGGAGCAAGGGCGACCTGCTTTATTGGGATAATCAGGCAACGTCTCACTACCGTCCTGAATTTGATGCCAATGCAACCCGTGTTCTGAAACGGGTCAGCCTTCGGGGTAGCCGTCCGTTCTAAAGTTCAGCTAGCTCACATTTGTAGATGATTTCAGATACAAAGACAAAGCATTTTCTCCCTTTTCTCTTAGAGAAAAAAGGGAGAAAACCTAGTACAACAGTGCCTAAATTTTTACCTAAAGCTATCAACATCAAAGTTAGGTGAGTAATTATGAGAAAAGTGCAAATTGGCAAATATTCGATATCTAGACGTGATTTACTCTACACCTTCTATGGATTAGTTTCTTTTACGACTTTAGCCAGTTGTGGTACAACCAAGACCAGTATCGGCAATAGCATTGCCAGTAACACTAGTATTAAGAGCAGTAGCAGTACTAAAGTTGTTCGGCTTGGCTACCAAGTTTCTGGGGATCTAACACATGAAAAAGGCGTAATTGAAAAACGTTTAGCTCCTCAAGGAATAGGTGTTACTTGGTCTCAATTTGTGTCCGGGCCACCATTATTGGAAGCCTTAAATGTGGGTAGTATTGATATGGGGCCAACCGGTGAAACACCACCTATTTTTGCTCAGGCAGCTGGTACTAATTTGATTTATCTAGTTAATACGCCGCCTGGGACTGGAGAAGGTTCAGCAATTGTTGTGCTAAAGGATTCTCCAATCAAAACATTGGCAGATCTTAAAGGTAAAAAAGTTGCTTATTCTAGAGGAACGGCTCAGACCTTTTTTGTAGTGAAAGCGTTTGAAGAGATAGGGCTAAAAATCAGTGATTTTGAATCAGTGAATCTAGCCATTGCAGATGGAAGAGCAGCGTTTTTGAACAAGACGGTTGATGCTTTTGTAGAAGGCGATCCTAGTCTGATCAAGCTGCAACAAGAAGGCACTATTCGAGTCTTACGAAACGCCCAAGGAATTAAAACACCAGGGAGTTATTACTTGGCTTCACGAGATTTTGCCACTAATAACGCTGACCTGTTGAAAGCAATTTTGTCAGAGTACTATGAGATTGGGCAGTGGGCAAATAAAAATAGGCGTGCAGCTGCCGAAATCCTTGCCCCAAAGGTTAAGACTGACGTGGATACTATGGAGTTAACGCTGGCAAGAAGAAAGTATGATATGAGACCGATCACCGAGGAAGTGATTAATGCTCAACAAAAGATTGCAGATCTCCTATATCAACTGAAAGTCGTGCCGAAACTAGTCGATATTCGAGGAGCAACTCTAAGCGCCCAACAGTATGCAGCAATTACACCGGATGCCGTTAGGAATAAGGCTTAATCTTTGAATCAGCAAGCTTGCTACAAAACCAGACGCGATGCCTACGGCGGTAAACTACGCATTATCCTATAATTATTAGCGAAACTAAATATTAGATATTCTAAGATTTAGGATAACATCGTAATAATTGCGCTAATGAAAATTTGGAATAAACAACTAGGCGATCGCGTAAGTAATATCATTTACCAATATTTACCCGCCTTTCGCTGGCGTAATTTTCGCCTGTTTTTTGGAGGACAGTTACTATCAATGTCTGGGACATTTATGACCCAGCAGTTAACTATTCCTTGGCTGGTATACGATTTGACTCAATCGGCTTGGTTGTTGGGAGTTGCAGGCTTTGTACAATTTTTACCGACGTTATTAGTGATTCCCTTTTCTGGCGTATTGTCCGATCGCTGGAGCCGTCGTGACTTATTAATGGTGGTGCAGATATTGGGAATTAGCGTTTCTCTAGCTTTGACAATTCTTACCTTTAGGAATTGGATTACGTTTCCCATCCTATTGGTATTGAGTGTTCTCAATGGTTTGCTCAAGGGATTAGATATGCCCGTGCGCCATACAATCGTCACCGAAACCGTAGACGATCGCGCCGATTGGAGTAATGCGATCGCTTTGAATTCAGTGATGTTAAGTTCCTCGCTGGTATTGGGGCCAGCTATGGGCGGGATTTTGATTGCGACGCTAGGGGTGAAATATTGTTTTCTCTACGATACCCTCAGCTATATTCCTGCTATCTTTACCCTGCTAGCAATGCGGCTGAAAGTCCGACCTACGCAGATCCTAACGAGCCTTAGCGATACTTTACAGAAATTGCGGGAGGGCTTTGAATATGTCTCCAAGTTCCAGCCGATTAGAGCAATTTTATTAATACTGGCGTTACAAGGTTTAGTCGGGATGTCTCATGTCGCGCTCATGCCCATCTTCGCAGCTAAGATTTTAAATGGGGATGCAACTACAATGGCTCACCTCAGCACCTCAGCGCCCATTGGCTCGTTGTTTGCTTGTTTATATCTGAGTGTTAGGCGAGGGATTGCAGGCTTAGAGCGTTTGATTGTAGCCGCTCAAGTCTTGATTGGGATAAGTTTGATTTCCTTCTCACTATCGCGTCAAGTTGGATTATCCATAATCATACTGGTGTTTACAGGCTGCTTTTCTATCCTTCTGATTACCAGTAGTAATATGATTATCCAAACCCTAGTTGCCGAGGATAAGCGGGGACGGGTGATGAGTTTTTATGCCCTAGCAATGGTGGGTATGATGCCCTTTGGGAATCTGTTAGCTGGAACTTTGGCACAGAATTTTGGTGCGACTAATGCCTTGATCGTCTGTGGCAGTCTAAATATCTTAGGTGCGCTATGGTTCTGTGCACAATTGCCAGCAGTGAGCCGTTGGATTGATTCTTAAATTTTATAATCATTAACTCCGGTAACTCGATTGGTATATAGTATTTAAGTCCTAGCTGTTGTAAAGTAATGCTCATAGCTTTGCAATCCTTTAGGCAGATCGAGTGTACGAGAAAAGTGCAAAGCCTTTGGTAACAACATTCTAGTAATTCATTAAAAATTAGCTTGAGGACGCACCGATGAAGTTAATTGCACCTCCCAGCTGCCTGTAGAAATGTCACAACGTTATTAAGTATCCCAACAAAAGTAGAGCAGACAGTATGATCAAATATGTAAATCTTGGCAAAACTGGACTCAAAGTATCGCGTGTCACCCTCGGCACGATGACTTATGGCTCCCGTAAATTGCGCCAATGGGTATTAGAAGAAGAAGAAAGTCGCCCATTTATAAAACTGGCTTTGGAATTGGGGATTAACTTCTTTGATACCGCCGATGTGTATTCCTTGGGCGCCAGTGAAGAAATTGTCGGGCGAGCGCTCAAAGACTTTGCAAACAGAGATCAGGTTGTTATTGCTACCAAAGTACATGGTAAAGTCGGCGATGGCCCAAACGATCGAGGACTATCTCGCAAACATATTTTTGATAGCATTGATGCTTCTTTGCGGCGACTACAGACTGATTATGTAGACTTATACCAAATTCACCGTTGGGACTATGAGACACCAATCAAAGAAACCCTAGAAGCACTTCACGATCTTGTGAAAGCAGGTAAAGTCCGTTACCTGGGGATTTCTAGTGTTTACGCATGGCAGTTTGCTAAAGCCCTTTATACAGCAGACATTCACGGCTGGACTCGCTTTGTATCAATTCAAAATCACTACAACTTAGTCTATCGAGAAGAAGAACGAGAAGTCATACCTCTAGCCCAAGATCAAGGGATTGGTATTATTCCTTGGAGTCCCTTGGCGCGGGGCTTTTTGTCAGGGAATCGCAGTAAGTCAGACTATGGGCAAACACTACGTGCAAAAACTGACGAATTCGCTCACAAACTCTATTATCAAGATTCAGATTTTCAAATAGTTGAGCGCGTAGTTGAATTAGCTACAAAACGAGAAGTTAAACCCACACAAATTGCCCTAGCTTGGCTATTACATCAACCAGGTGTAACATCTCCCATAATAGGCGCTAGCAAGATCGAACATCTCAAAGAGGCTGTCGAGGCGGTGGATTTAGAACTCTCCGATCGAGAGCGCGAATTCCTAGAAGAACCTTACACACCCCATCCCATTTTAGGGCATGAGTACCCTTCTGGAAATCGCCCATAGAGCAACTAAGTACTCGATCGACCCTTGGATTGCGATGTGCTGCGTCGTTTTTCCGTCTTGTTCAGTCAGGGTAAGCATATTCAGGTGTTGATTTGGTGACGATCGCGGTCAAAGTACCCCACCATCGCGAACTTGTTACTGCTGCGCTTGTATTGACATAGGTTTTCAGTTTACAGGCTGAAGATGATGCAAAGACCAATTAAAGCGAGTAAAACGGCGATCGCCACAAGGGGTAATAGTGGTCTGGGATACTATTACGCTCAAGCGATCGCATTTATTTCTGTAAATGGATCTATGGCATGAGATGAGGTTGTCCCCACAGTAGCAGTAATATAAAAAGGAATTAACCCAGATTTAATATCTGTAACAATTTGCTGTTGTAGTAATTATGGACACATTCTATAATCAGCATCAATCTCAATTCAATGGAAATTTTCTCGCTTAATTCTCGCTAAAATAGCAGCTTTATCAATTGAAGGGATTAAGGTGTGTTTTTTCACTCTAATTCTAAGTCGGAAACTTTTATGAAAATCTACTATGTAACTTTAAATAATACAGATGAAGCGCGTCAAATTGGTCGGGCATTACTAGAATGTAAGTTAGCAGTTTGTGTCAATTGGTTCCCGATTACTTGTGCTTATAGTTGGCAAGGAGACATTACTGAAGAACCAGAAGTTATTTTAATTATCAAAACTCAAGATGGTTATGCTTTAGAAATCGAAAAACTTATTCATGAGCATATTACTTATACTAATTTTATCGCCGAAATTTCTCCGACAGCAATTAATCAGGGTTTTGTCAATTGGTTGAATGCAGAAGTTTCACCACGCTCACAATAGAAATTACCTAATACCATTTCTTCCCCTGCTTCCGTTGGCTTACCTCAGTTTTGCTACCTCGACTTTGCTCGGCACAAGTCGGCACGAGTCGCTCACGGCAAGCCTTCTCCTCTACTTACACAGCGATAGGATATTTTTTTAGTTGGAAGTCCCTTATGCCTCAACAAGCTTATTCTAACTATTTTACTGGAGGTCAAAAATGGCAATTCTCAAACTAGAAAATGGAACTCTCTACACCGATTTAATTCACATTGCTCAGGAATTAGCCCCTCTGAATATTCAAATTAATCGTCAGACGGGAGGAGATAACCCTCAACTTCAACATTTGTTGGCACAGGATAGTCTCAACGAAGATGAAAAAGAACAAGTACTCAAAGCAATAGATAGTTACTTTGAGCAACTACAACAGACAGCCGGTTATAAATCTCGTGATTTGATTGTCCTTCATCAAGGGATTCCTAACCTTGATGAGTCAATGGCAAAGTTTGACCAAATTCATACCCATGCAGATGATGAAGTCCGCTACATCATTGATGGAGAAGCGATTTTTGGCTTTGTACGTTCTGATGGTAGTCAAGTAGAACTGACAGTACAACCAGAAGAATATATCAACATTCCAGCCGGAACCGAACATTGGTTTTATCTTACCCCAGCAAAGCGAGTGAAAGCAGTACGCTATTTCATCACCACAGAAGGTTGGATACCCCAATATACAGGCAAAGAAATTCGCACCCGCCAACCCCTGCTGAGTTGAAAAGGCAGAAGGCAGAAAGTAATCCCCATAAATAAATTTAGGGACTTTAAACCCATTCCGCAGAGGACAAAAATATATTTTCTGCCTTCTATCTTTCTTCGCTCAATTCTAAATTATCAAACATTACAAATTACAAATTAGTATGAAGCGGATTGTTTTTTGTGACTTTGATGGCACTATTACAGTTGACGAAACTTTTGTCGCGGTTCTAAAAAAGTTTGCACCAGTAATTTCTGCAAAACTACTGCCTGAAATGTATGCCAAAAGGCTGACACTGCGAGAGGGAGTCAAGGAAATTCTGCAATCAATTCCATCTGCAAGTTATCCAGAAATTCTGGAATTTACTAAACCTCAATTAATACGTCCTGGGTTTATAGAATTGTTGGATTTTTTGGAGTTTCAGGGAGTTTCATTAATAGTAATTTCTGGGGGACTACGGGGAATGGTAGAGGTCGTTTTGGATGGGATAGTGCATAGAATAGAGAGAATTTATGCTGTAGATGTCGATATTAGCAGTACTTATTTAAAAGTAAATTCTGAATACGAAGGAGATACAGAACTGATCGCTAAAGTGCAAGTTATGGATCGGTACCCAGCCGATGAAAAGATCGCGATTGGTGACTCCATCACCGACTTAAATATGGGATTGCAAGCTTCTGTTGTCTTTGCACGCTCTCCTTTAGCACAATATTTAGATGAACACCAAAAACCTTATATTCCTTGGAATGATTTTTTCCAAATCCGCGATTATTTAGCAAAATCATGGAGTTAAACCGAACAATAGCAGATCCTCGTTTGCAACTAATTGCCACTGCTCGGTCTTTTTACCAACAAGGTTGGATGGTAGGAACTGCATTCGAGATCATGGTTTGACAGTTTGGGCTTGTTCTCTTGAAGCTGCTTGTAATTATATTGAGTTATTAGACTACATCTTTCGCTACATGGTTGCTGCCATTCGTTTAGGCATAAATATCTGAAATTCTACTTGATGGCAAAGTTAGAGGGGTCTTGATCTCGTCGATGCTTAGTGGGAATGGGGGCTGGCTGCCCATCACCCGCAAGGGCTGCGGTTTTTTCTAGGGATTCTCTCAATCGCTTGGCTGCGTAGATAGACATGTCTCGTGGTACATTAATGCGATCGCGCAAATATCGGAGAGCGACATCAGATCCCGATGGAGGTATACAGTCTTCCCCTGTCATCATGTGTGTTAAAGCACAACGTAGCGCTAGATCGAACAATTTATCATCTAAGGGGTTGACTCGGATAATATTGATGCGGTGGTCAATAGTTCGTTTAAGAGCTTCCATCCGGGAGTTCTCCGGCTCTGGATAAGTAACATCTGGTAGTCCAAACCAGGGGCCGTTATCCACCCGCGCTTTATTGAGAAGCATCTGGGTTTCGCCGTTTTCCCAACAGCCTCCCATCTGGGGCGGCAAATCATGTGCGTGGGTGTGAAAGTCGCTCTGAGTACCGCAGTAAGTCGGTCGGCTTTCCATTGCCGCAAACCATGCACTCAAACGAGGGTTTTCCTCCCGCAGTGAGTAGCCCTTGTAGTAATAAAGGCTCGCATTCATTCGTTCGAGATATGGCGTAAAAATGACATCGACGATGCCGAAGCTATCTAAAAAGTAAGGGCTTGGGGTGCTACCCAGAGCCTCCTCTACCCTAGCCACCACTCCGATAAATTGTTCTCGGTTGCGTTGTTCTTGTTGAGAGGAATCGGTTCTAGAGCATAGCCAAACGCACCAGGCTCTAAATAAAAGTCGTTCTAATTGACGTAGAGGAAGCACCGTGCGGTCTTCCATCCCTTGGTTCAATGGAGCAAATATCTTTTCCAAAGCGATCAAAATGTCATCGCTTTCCTTAATAACCCGTCCATCTAGCTCGATCGCGGGGAGCATTCCTGATGGTACCTTACGTTTGTACCAACTTTCTTTCTCCCCATAGCAGAACATTGTCACTTTTTCGATGCGGTAGGGGATCTGTTTTTCCTCTAGCCATAACCAAACTTTTTGACAGTAAGGACACCAAGCATGGTTATCGCGGTACAGCGTTACCCGCACATCAGATTCCGGCTGACCAAACAAGCGCAACCTAGCTCTAGCGTTGGTGGGACCATTAACGGTATCTATTTGATAGTCCGTGAGGGTTTCTAGTTCTTCCCAGCTTAAGGGTGCGGTAGTCATAGGGGGAGTTGCGTAGAGCAATACTTAGGACAATTCTATACTCTACAATATTTTCAATTACACCAAGGCTGAATTTAACCGATAGGTTCGCCCATCAATTCTTTCCACTCTTCTTTAAGAAAAAGTTGAAGTGACGATACCGCCTTCAAAGGTTTTGGCAATTTGGCATAACTTGTCTTTGAATTGCCCTTTAAATAAGATATCAACAGAACAGACGCAAATCGCCAGTTGTTGACCCTACGCTGTAGAAGAACTCAGCAGTTAACCCACAGCGCTTGGTCATCGCTTCACTACAACTGGCTAGTAATGTACTAGAAAATACATAGTGAATGTGCAATGGCAATGCCTATGGCCATAAATTACGCTCTTTTCCTACTTAAATTTGGCTGAATTTTTGAGAGTAAAGTTCATCAGACACTTTTTTTAGTTCTGGTTCAACTACTGTCAAATGTTGCTCTAAAATTGCCAAATTCCGAATGTTGGACTTATAGAAAGCATCAAACAAATCACCCACTAAAGGCACAGTACCAACGACTGTTTCCAAACCTACATTAAAAATCATTTTGATTAAGTCTTGACGCGGGATGCCAAACTGAGTAGCTAAAAATATAATGTAAGCTGAAAACGCTGTACTGATTAAATCACCAGCACCTGGAACTAGACCAATGATTGGGTCTATGCCAATGCGAAAACCTGTCAAAGGGATACGTATTGATGTATCCATCAGACGGCTGAGTTTGCGGATGCGATTTAGAGTAGCAAGGCGTTTAGCAGCGTCCATAATTGACCATATTTACACTACTTTTAAATTGCACCATTTTTAGTTCTTTGTCTTGTACCGTTAGAAATAACAAGTATGAATAAAAATCCTGAATACTGCCCAAAAAAGCATTATGACTAATTAGCCAGACATGATATAACACGTTTTCTTTATGAGTTTGCATACTCTCTAACATCTCTGCCGCCTAGTCATCTTTACCCCCCGTACCAATGCATAGATATATTGCAAATCCAGGAAGGCGATCGCGTGTTCGTGTATTTGTGGTTGCAGGTAAGCAGCAAGTTCCTGCCAGCGCAAACCGACACTTACTGCTTTGATAGCCGTTTGCAATTGAATCGAGTACAGACCTTCTTAGAGGCACAGCAATGCCGTGTTTTTACCCGCTGACTTTACTCCAAACATATTTTTGGCAGACTTCGCAGGCGGCTTTTGCTTCCTCGGTTTGCGGATTGGTGAAGATGGGATGATAACGCAACCTGTCGCAACAGACTTGCAACCATGCACGCCAACCACCCCGCCACAATCGCACTGTGCCGTCTTTACCGCCACTGGCAATCGTCTGCCCATCGGCACTGATGGCCACAGAATTGACAAAATTTTCATGACCACGCAATGGTTCAGCTAAGGGAAGACCTTGGCGGTTCCACAACCGAACTGTGCCGTCACCACTGCCACTGACAATCGTCTGCCCATCACCACTAATAGCGACAGAAGAGACAAAATTTTCATGACCACGCAATGGTTCAGCTAAGGGAAGACCTTGGCGGTTCCACAACCGCACTGTGCCGTCATCACCGCCACTGACAATCGTCTGCCCATCGTCGCTGATGGCGACAGCAGAGACATCACCCTCATGACCACGCAATGGTTCAGTTAAGGGAAAACCTTGGAGGTTCCACAACCGCACCGTGCCGTTACCACCACCACTGACAATCGTCTGCCCATTGCAGCTGATGGCGACAGAATTGACATAATCCTCATGACCACGCAATGGTTCAGCTAAGGGAAGGGGAAGACCTTGAAAATTCCACAACCGCACCGTGCCGTCACGACCGCCACTGACAATCGTCTGCCCATCGCCACTAATAGCGACAGAATTGACATAATCCTCATAACCACGCAATGGTTCAGCTAAGGGAAGGGGAAGACCTTGAAAATTCCACAACCGCATTGTGCCGTTACCATCACCACTGACAATCGTCTGCCCATCGCCACTAATAGCGACAGAATTGACAAAATTTTCATGACCACGCAATGGTTCAGCTAAGGGAAGACCTTGGCGGTTCCACAACCGTACTGTGCCGTCATCGCTACCACTGACAATCGTCTGCCCATCGGCGCTGATGGCGATAGAAATGACTTCACCCTCATGACCACGGAATGGTTCAGCTAAGGAAAGACCTTGGAGATTCCATAACTTTACTGTGCGGTCATCACTGCCACTGACAATCGTCTGTCCATCAGCGCTAATAGCGACACAATTGACATAACCCTCATGACCATGCAATGGTTCAGCTAAGGCAAGACCTTGGCGGTTCCACAACTGCACTGTGTCGTCACGACCGCCACTGACAATCGTCTGCCCATCAGCGCTAATGGCGACAGAATTAACAACACCCTCATGACCACGGAATGGTTCAGCTAAGGCAAGACCTTGGCGATTCCATAACCTTACTGTGCGGTCATCACTGCCACTGACAATCGTCTGTCCATCGGCGCTAATAGCGACACAATTGACATAACCCTCATGACCATGCAATGGTTCAGCTAAGGCAAGACCTTGGCGGTTCCACAACTGCACTGTGTCGTCACGACCGCCACTGACAATCGTCTGCCCATTGGCGCTAATAGCGACACAATTGACATAACCCTCATGACCATGCAATGGTTCAGCTAAGGCAAGACCTTGGCGATTCCATAACCTTACTGTGCCGTCAGTACCGCCACTGACAATCGTCTGCCCATCAGCGCTAATGGCGACAGAATAGACATAATCCTTATGACCACAGAATGGTTCAGCTAAGGGAAGACCTTGGCGGTTCCACAACCGAACTGTGCGGTCAGTACCGCCACTGACAATCGTCTGTCCATCAGCGCTAATGGCGACAGAATAGACATAATCCTTATGACCACGCAATGGTTCAGCTAAGAGAAGACCTTGGCTGTTCCACAACTGCACTGTGCCGTCACGACCACTACTGACAATCGTCTGCCCATCGGCGCTGATGGCGACAGACCAGACAACATTCTCATGACCACGGAAAGGAATGGAGACTCTTACTTTATTCATCACCTGAATCAAACTTTTCTGAACTGGTGCAAGAATCTGCTGGGGTAATTTCTCTTGATTCTCACCAATTGTTTGAATTGCCAAAACTAAACTGTCTAAGGGTTGGAAAGGCAATAAATTCTCTATCCTGGCGGCTTTTTCTCGCAATCGTGATTCAGTAAGTGCCTTTTCTAATGTAGCAATTTGGTGTTGTTCATAAGCATCACTGCATTGATAAAAATTTTTGGCTTGAGGTGATGATAAAAATTTTAGCTGTTCCCAATTTTCCCGCACCTCTGCCAGCAATCCCCCCTGCATTAAGTATTTTTCATTCTCCCCTTTGTTCACCCACTCGCGTAAAGCATCTGCTAACCGATCGCTCAACCGCCGCAAATCTCGGTCTTGTTGTCGCCACTCTTGAAACCTCTGCCAACCCTCAATTAAGGCTTCATGGGCTAAATCAATCCAAGCTTTTGCTTGTTCATCTTTCCCAGCTACTAGCAAACGTCCTTTCACTAATCCTTCATCTAGCAATTCACTTAATGCTTCCTGCTGTTCTTGGTCATTACCAGCAATGGCTAACAGTTCAGCTTTTGGTTGGCGCTGTCGGGTATCCTTTTCTCCCTCTCCCGTTCGCACTAATCGCAGGAAAATTTGTTGAATCCAGTCCTTCTCCTGTTCATTTCGTTCTTGAGTCGGGGAATCCTGCTGATAATCTTCGTAAAGATAAACATTTTCTGCATGAAAATTTAGCGCCCCTGTCAATCCTTGGAAGTTTTCATACTGTTCTAAGGTGAGTTTATGCTTTTGTTGGTCGCGTTTTTCCCAGAGTCTAGTTAAAGCAAACTCCATCAACGGCAAGTATCCCGGTTCTTTACCAACATCTTCTAAAATTTTCAGTAATAGTCCTTCTTCAACACTATGACCTTGAAGTTTAGCAGGTTCGGTTATTGTCTCTTTTAAATCAACTCCAGTTATACGCGGCATCAAAACAAGCTGATTTTCAATCAATTTATTTAAAGAGGGATAATCTGAACATGGTTCGAGAAAATCCGATCGTATGGTAATCACAACTGACAACCGCGAATCGATCATCTCTACTACCTGAGTCAGCAATTCAATAAATCTCTGCTTTTCTTCAGCAACCGAGACAGTAAATAATTCCTCAAACTGGTCTACTAGCAATAAAAATTTTTTTGCACCTGTGAGATGCTCCAGAATTACAGGTAAAGGATTCGCTTCATTAGTAATCAACTCCCAAAGCAATTTTTCTTTTCTCGCCCCTGGAAAAAATGCTTTCAGAACTGCTCTCAATTCCTGCAACGGCTGAAATCCTGGCTTGATTGGCGGTAAAATTTGCCAGACTCTACGATCTAATTCTGGAATTAAACCCGCTTGAACTACAGAAGATTTACCGCTCCCGGAAGCGCCAATAATTGGAACAAAGGGATTTTGTGCCAGTTTCCCCAGAATCTTCCTTACAACCTGCTTGCGCCCAAAGAAAAACTGTTTTTGTTCCGCTTCAAAAGCTTTTAAACCTTGGTAAGGACATTCATCTTTTACCTCAAAGGTTTGAGCTTGGGTTTGAATGTTGTGGTTAATTAGAGTAATGGAACGCCCCCAACCCATACGGATTGGTTCTTGTCCACTACCTTTGAGTTGTGTGGCAAGTATATCGAAGAGGCGATCGCCTGTCACCTGTCCGCGATCGTTAGTGTTGTCTGGTGACAAACCAGCTAGCAAAGCTGTTGTAAAAATACTGTGTTGTTCGCTTTTTTTGGCATAAGCTTGTTGAAAACCTCTACAAGCAGCAATAAAGTAGTAATCGCGCTGTGAAATAAAGGCAGTCAGAGTTTTCTCGATGAGATTGCGTTCTAAAAATTCACCGCTATGACAGCAATCTAACAGCACTACTAGACTACTCAAGTCGGAGTCTCTAATTAAATTGTTGAGACTTAAAAGACTAATCCCGCCTGTTTGCTCAATAATCTGATTGCCTTGAGTGACAATTGTCAAGTCAGAGGTTGCTAGATATGCTTGTAGTGTTCCTAAGCTGTCAGATACAGTGATGCCATGCCCTGTAAAGTAAATTAGCGCTTCGTTTTTAACTGCTTGTTGTTGCAAAAGTGTTTTTAAAGCTTCAGCCAACTTAGTTGTACTAACTTTCCCTTTGAGAACAACGATATCCTCAAAATCACCATGCGCTTTTAGTACCTGCGCGACTGCTTCGGCATCCGTAACTGGTTTTGTGAGATTAGAAAGCTGATTTGTATAATCTGTAATGCCAACTACAAGCGCGTAACGAGCCATCTATACGTATTTAAGTTGTCTGTTACAGAATAAGATAACTTAAATACACCTAAAATCTGAGGGCTTGATGTCGAACATAGAACGTTTAGTCTTTGAAGAAGACGGGGAAATCTATACCATTCTGTTCGAGTCAAAGGAAACGCCAAATATACCAGAAGTTGTCACACCGGAAGTTGATGAGGAGAAAGAATCCTACGGTTTTCGGGAAGAGGCATTTGTCAAGATTGAGGAAGTTCACCATCAAATTCGAGCTTATACCAAATATGCCATTGGCGCTTTTAAAAATTTAGGTGCTGCTGAAGTCGAAGAGGTGACTCTGAAGTTTGGCTTGAAGATAGGCGGAAAAACTGGTATCCCCTTCGTAACTGAAGGTTCGGCGGAGAGTAATTTTGAAATTGAGGTGAAGTGTAAGTTTCCTGAAAATAAGCAAAATTCCAGCACTTAAGGTTTTGCTTTGCCAAGGATAAGCTTTGTACCTTCAACTCTGCTATGAATTTATGAAAGCGATGTTTTTGATGGGCTACGTCTACGCCTTTGATTCACCATCATTGACCTTTGAATCTCGGCTGTTGCAGTTCAAAGCACGAAGTTCCGAGTTAAAAGAGAGAGCAATTGCCCTCCACTCACCATTATTCACCTTTGGATCTCCGACGTTGCTGTTCATAGCTTCAAATTTCGTGTTCTTATCTCGAACTTCCATGTTTTGAGGTTGAAACTTCGAGTTCAGAACTCGGAACACCGAGCACTTTACTCCAACATCCGAGTTCTTAGCCTCAACATTGCACCTTAGAAGTGCGATCGCCGAGCTATTTTCTACAACGCTGCGGCTTGAGGCTTGGATTTCCGAGATTTACGGGCGAACCTTTGCCCCATTTCCTCAACTACTCCATTTAAACCAGCGCCTTGTCCACTAGCTTTAGCATAGTTATACACCTGCAACGCGGCTGCATAAGCTTCACTACCCACTGCTATAGATGTATCGTCCAGCAACTCTTGTAATTGTGACAAAGACAGCACTACTGGATACAAAGCTTCAAATAATTGTACGTCTTTCGCATCTCATTAAGGTCAAACGATCGCGGTAAAAACTCTGGGTTCTGTGTCGCCACTTCTAATGCAATGCTTACAAAAGCGCGGCTTTTATCTCCCATCTTGGGTAAAGCTTTCCGCTCCTCGTTACTTAAATCAATCAAAAATGGTAGCTTTTCTTTAATTGTAGCGATCGCTTGCAACACAGCATCTCTATCTGATTGCGCTAGTGTTGCACTAATTGGGGCTGTGGACATAGAAATTAGTCTACAGTATTTTGTTTAGTTTTAAAGTGCTTAAATATATCATAATTTCAATAACACCAATAAAAATTCCAAAGACAAAAGGTGAGCTTTGTCAAAGTGCGGGTTACGCCTAAGCCTTTAGCTCACCATAATTTATACCAATTTGAAAAAAGAATGCGACAAATAGACCACTTGTAGAGACGCGATTTATCGCGTCTTTACCCAAGGATGTGTTGCTTGATAGCCGTTTGCAATTGAGTTTAATACAAACCTTCTTAGAAGCACAGTAATACTGTGTTGTTACCCGCTGACTTTACTCCAAACATATTTTTGGCAGGTTTCACAAGCGGCTTTTGCTTCCTCTGTTTGCGGATTGGTGAAGACGGGATGGTAACGTAACCTGTCACAACAAACTTGCAACCATGCACGCCAGTCACCGCGCCACAACCGCACAGTGCCATCTTCACCGCCGCTAACAATCGTTTGCCCATCGGTGCTAATGGCGACAGAATAAACCCAACCCTCATGACCGCGCAAAGGTTCAGCCAAGGGAAGACCTTGCAGGTTCCACAACCGCACAGTGCCGTCATCACCACCACTAACAATCGTTTGCCCATCGGCGCTAATGGCGACAGAATAAACCCAGCCTTTATGACCGTGCAAAGGTTCAGCCAAGGGAAGACCTTGCAGATTCCACAACCGCACAGCGCCATCAGTACCACCACTAATAATCGTTTGCCCATCAGCGCTAATGGCAACAGAATTGACAAAACCCTGATGACCGTGCAAAGGTTCAGCTAAGGCAAGACCCTGACGATTCCACAACCGCACAGTGCCGTCATCACCGCCACTAACAATCGTCTGCCCATCGGCACTGATGGCGACAGAATTGACATAACCCTGATGACCATACAAAGGTTCAGCTAAGGCAAGACCTTGCAGGTTCCACAAACGCACCGTACCGTCACTACCACCGCTAACAATCGTCTGACCATCGGTGCTAATGGCGACAGAATAGACCCAACCCTGATGACCGCGCAAAGGTTCAGTTAAGGCAAGACCTTGGTGATTCCACAACTGCACCGTACCGTCAGTACCGCCACTGACAATCGTCTGACCATCGATGCTAATGGCAACAGAATAAACCCAACCCTTATGACCGCGCAAAGGTTTCGCTGAGGGAAGACCTTGGTGGTTCCAAAACCGCACCGTGCCGTCAGTACTACCACTAACAATGGTTTGACGATGAGTGCTGATAGCGACAGACCTAACATTGCCTTCATGACCGCGCAAAGGTTCAGCTAAGGCAATACCTTGGCGATTCCATAACCTCACAGTGCAGCCATCACTGCCACTGACAATCGTCTGCCCATCGGTGCTGATGGCCACAGACCTCACATTCCCCTCATGACCACGCAAAGGTTCAGCTAAGGAAAGACCTTGGCGATTCCACAACCGTACCGTACTATCAGCACCGCCACTGACAATCGTCTGTCCATTGGCGCTGATGGCTACAGACCTCACATTCCCCTCATGACCATACAAAGGTTCAGCCAAGAGAAGACCTTGGTAATTCCACAACCGCACCATTCCATCGGCACCACCACTGGCAATCGTCTGCCCATCGGCACTGATGGCGACAGAAGAGACATCATTTTTATCCCCACGCAATGGTTTAGCTAAGGGAAGTCCTTGGCGGTTACACACTCGCACAGTGCCGTCAGCACCGCCACTGACAATCGTCTGCCCATCGGCACTGATGGCGACAGAAGAGACATTACCCCGATGACCACGCAAAGGTTCAGCCAAGGGAAGACCTTGGTAATTCCACAACCGTACAGTGCCGTCTTCACCGCCACTGACAATCGTCTGCCCATCGGCGCTAATAGCGACAGAAGAGACATTACCCCGATGACCACGCAAAGGTTCAGCTAAGGCAAGACCTTGGTAATTCCACAACCGTACAGTACCGTCAGCACCGCCACTGACAATCGTCTGCCCATCGGCACTGATGGCGACAGAAGAGACATTACCCTGATGACCACGCAAAGGTTCAGCTAAGGAAAGACCTTGGTAATTCCACAACAGTACAGTACCGTCTTCACCGCCACTGACAATCGTCTGCCCATCAGCGCTGATAGCGACAGAAGAGACATTACCTTCATGACCACAGAAGGGAATCAAGACTCTTGCTTTATTCACTACCCGATTCAAACTGTTCTGAACTGATGCAAGAATCTGCTGGGGTAGTTTCTCTTGATTTTCCCCCATAGCTTGAATTGCCAAAACTAGACTATCTAGGGGTTGTAAGGGCAATAAATCGTCTACTCTAGCCGCTTTTTCTCGCAACTGGGATTCAGTAAGCGCCCTTTCCATCTCGGCAATCCGGTCTTTGTCGTCGGCATCGCTACGCTGGTAAAAATCCTCATCTTGTTGGGGTGATTGCAAATCGGCCTGCAATTGTTGCCAGCTATCTCTCACTTGGGCCAGCAATCCCTTTTGGATTAAATATTTGTCATCCGGCCTTTCGTTCAACCATTCCCGTCGGGTATTTTCTAATGACTCGCTCAACGGTCGCAAGTCTCGGTCTTGTTGTCGCCACTGGGCAAACTGCTGCCAACTTTCAATTAAAGCTTCATGAGCTAAATTAATCCAGACTTCTCCTTTTTCATCTTTCTCAGAAACTAATAAGCGTCCCTTAACCAATCCTGTTTCACCATCTAGCAACTCACTAAGTTGTTGCTGTTGATTGGCATCATCACCTGCAATATTTAATAATGTGGCTTTTGGTTGGCGCTGTCGGGTATCCTTTCCTCCCTCTCCCGTTCCCACTAACCGCAGAAAAATCTGCTTAATCCATTCCTTTTCTTGCTGAGTGCGTTCTTGAGTTGGATATTCTTTCTGATAATCTTGGTAGTGATAAACATTTTCTGCATAGAGATTTAACACCGCAGTTAATCCTCCCAAGTTCTCATACTCTTCTTGGGTAAGTTGATATTTCTTTTGCTTGCGTTTCTCCCAGAGTTTAGTTAAGGCAAACTCTAACAATGGCAAACTCCCTGGTTCTTGTTGAAGATTTTGGAGAATTTTTAATGCTCCTGCTTCTTCAACACTATGAACCTGAAGCTGGGCAGGTTTGGCGATTGTCTCCTTGAAATCAACTCCAGTTAAAGGCGGTATAACAACTACTGGGGTTTGAATCAGGTGAGTCAGAGAAGGATTATCTAAACAGGATTGAAGAAAATCACCTCGCATAGTAATTACAACAGCTAACCGCGAATCATGAATTTCTACTACCCCAGTCAGTAGTTCAATAAATCTCTGCCGTTCTTCCTTATCTATACAAACTGTAAATACTTTCTCAAACTCATCTACCACCAGCAAAAATTTTTCTGTGTTAACCACAGTCTCTGCATCATCAATAGGTTTAGTCAGGCTGCCGAAACTGTTGTCATTGTGAGCAATTTCAACTACAAGGGCGTATTGTGTCATCTTGTTTTGTTAAAACTATTGAGAAAATTACCTCTGTGCTTTAAAATACCCAAATTAACGAGTTATTTACCCACTTGAGTTAAAAACTCTAGATTTCAAGTTCAAGTAGCAGTTGAGTAACAGGCAGTAAAAGCACAATATTAAAGTCTTAGTGACTGGGATAAGCTCTATACGTTGTAGTTCAGTAGTAATTACGGCAGCAATGTCTAAGGGCGGGCTACGACTAGTTAGAAAATTTCAGCTGAAGTTGACACCAATGTAATACTTCTCGGTTAAAGGGAAAAGGAAAAGAAAAAACCTTTAACCCTTACCCCTTAACCTTTTCCCAAAACCCGATTCTGAATAAAAAATGCACAAAGCGAGAAGTTTTAGATACCAATGGGCATTACCGTGCTACTACCTTGAGAAAAATCTCACATCGCGCTAGTCTTCATTAGACTTCTTGCAGAAGTAGGGAAAAGGGTAAGGGGGAAAGGGAAAAGGAATAAAAAAACCTTTCCCCTTTGACCTTTCCCCTTTTCCCGCAAGAGTGCAAAAGTAACTTTTGCAAGAGGTCTATTGACGTAACTGCACGCTGTAACATTAGGCGATGACAAATCAACTCTCTTTGAAAATTCCCTCTTGCACTTGGAGCCGTCCCATCGGCTTAGGCTGGGATAAACCTTATACAGTCCGCTATGCAAGTAATATTGATGATGGCCCTTGGCATGGTATGCCTTTAGGCGGCTTTGGTGCAGGTTGCATCGGCCGTTCTTCACGGGGAGACTTTAACCTGTGGCACATCGACGGCGGCGAGCATACCTTCAAAAACGTTCCCGCTTGTCAGTTCAGTGTGTTTGAATCCAATAGCACATCTTCCCAAGCCTATGCTTTATCTACGCAAGCGCCCGATGATGGCACTCTGAAAGCGTGGCAATGGTATCCGACACCTCCCGACACAGAGGGAACGGGCGATTATCATGCGCTATATCCACGTAGCTGGTTTGTATATAAAAATGTATTTCAAACACAGTTGACTTGTGAGCAATTTTCCCCAGTCTGGGCAGGTAATTACCAAGAAACTAGCTACCCTGTGGCAATATTTGTCTGGAATGCCCACAACCCCACAGATACACCGATTACTCTCAGTATTATGCTCACTTGGCAAAATATGGTGGGCTGGTTTACAAACGCTCTCAAATCTCCCGAAGTGCGGGTGCGCGATGATGGGAGTCCGGTTTACGAATACCAACCACGCTGGGGCGAAAGTCAAGGAAACTACAACCAGATAGTTGAAAATAAACAACAGTTTGGCTGTGTTTTAGGTCGGGTTGGTATTGATGAACCTTTGCAAGAAGGCGACGGAACTTGGTGTATTGCGACGCTGAAACATCCCCAAGTGGAAGTATTTCATCATAGCCGCTGGAATCCTGAAGGTACGGGTGATGAGGTATGGCAAAGCTTTGCTAAAGATGGATCTTTGCCTAATTATGTTGATACTACTCCAGCAACAGAGAATACACAAATCGGGGCTGCGATGGCTACGCCGGCCGCAGGCATCGCAATCCGTTTCACTCTCCAACCAGGCGAAACTCTTGAAATTCCTTTTGTCGTCACTTGGGATTTGCCAATCACAGAATTTGCGGCTGGAGTCAGCTATTACCGCAGATATACAGATTTTTTTGGTAAAAATGGCAACAACGCTTGGGCGATCGCATCCACTGCATTACAAGAATACCAAAACTGGCGATCGCAAATTCAAAGTTGGCAAAAACCCATTCTCGACCGGGAAGATTTACCCAACTGGTTTAAAATGGCTCTATTTAATGAGCTTTATGACCTCACCAGCGGCGGTACTCTCTGGAGTGCAGCATCAGAACTTAACCCTATCGGTCAGTTTGCAGTGCTGGAGTGCCTAGATTACCGTTGGTATGAAAGTCTAGATGTACGGTTGTATGGCTCTTTTGCCCTGCTGATGCTGTTTCCAGAATTAGAAAAGTCGGTGATTCGGGCATTTGCACGGGCGATTCCTCAAGGTGATGATACTCCCCGAATCATTGGCTATTACATGACAATTAAGGCCGAAAGCCCGATTGCAGTTCGCAAAGTTGCAGGTGCAACACCCCACGATTTAGGCGCACCGAACGAACACGTTTGGGAGAAAACCAACTACACCAGCTATCAAGACTGTAATTTATGGAAAGATTTAGGTAGTGATTTCGTTTTGCAAGTATACCGTGATTTTTTACTCACGGGTGCTGACGATGTAGAATTCCTGGCAGATTGCTGGAATGCGATTGTTCAAACGCTCGACTACCTGAAAACTTTTGACCTCGATGGCGATGGGATTCCGGAAAATTCTGGTGCGCCTGACCAAACCTTTGATGATTGGCGGTTACAAGGTGTCAGTGCTTATTGTGGTGGGTTATGGTTAGCGGCGCTAGAGGCTGCGATCGCCATCAGCGATATTTTATTAACTTACCAGACAAGTAACACAACGGAGTTGGCAGCGCAAAAATCCACTTATGAAACTTGGTTACAACAATCTCTGCCTATTTACCAAGAAAAACTCTGGAATGGGGAATATTACCGACTTGATAGTAAAAGTGGTTCCGATGTAGTGATGGCAGATCAATTGTGCGGACAGTTTTATGCACGTCTGCTGGACTTACCTGATATTGTACCGAGCGATCGCGCCCTTTCGGCGCTGAAAACCGTTTATGACGCTTGCTTTTTGAAATTCTGTAATGGTGAATTTGGTGCTGCTAATGGTGTTCGTCGTGATGGCTCGCCAGAAAATCCCCAAGCTACTCATCCTTTAGAAGTTTGGACGGGGATAAACTTTGGGCTGGCGGCTTTTCTCGTGCAAATGGGAATGAAAGATGAAGCGTTGAGGTTGACGCAAGCTGTGGTGCAGCAAATTTATGAAAATGGTCTACAATTTCGCACGCCAGAAGCTATCACCGCAACTGGTACTTTCCGCGCTAGCACTTACCTGCGGCCAATGGCGATTTGGGGGATTTACTTAGTGATTAATTGATTGACTATCAAAGCGGTTCTCGTTTTGATACAACACACGTAGATGTCATTGGTGTCAACTTAAGCTGAAATCTTCTGACTGTATAAGTTTTGTCCCCAGTCCCTCTCCCAAAATTAGCAAAAGGAAGCAAATTCTCCAGTTCCCCTTCTCCCATATTGGGAGAAGGGGTTAGGGGATGAGGGCATAGAACCCTTACTCTTAAATAACTTCTACCTTAAGTTGACACCTATGACAGATGTGCGTCCCTACAGAATTTAACTTGCCTTCATTTGGAAAAGTAAAATTTAGATTTGCGATTTTATTTTCCGAGTGTTTCCGGAAGCGAAGGAAAATTTCAGTAATGGTAAGAGTTGAAGCATTGAGAATTATAAGCCTAATGTTTCAAAAAATGCAAATATTACTAGCTTTAGCTATAAATATTGCTGATAGTTCCTAGATTACGTTCGCAATCAAAAGCTAGGTTATGACGTGCCTATTACTTTACTCAACAGCAAAGTTGATCGGATTGTGGCGCTTCGTGTTTGGCAATGATTAGCCAGCAGTGGTGCATACGCTTAAATCCCTACAGCTTGCGCAACTTAACGCCAGTAAATCTTACAGGTGCATTTCACCAGCCTTTACTAGAAGCAGCCCAAACTTGCAGGATGTGAAGCGTTATCAGTAAGGACTAGTTTTAAGTAAGCTGGACTCATACTATAACCCTTGGATAGCTCGTTGTCAAGTAATTCATTGTGTAGTTGTCTGGAGAGATAAAGGCGATCGCATATTGATTTTTGATCTTGTACGCCATTTAGCCCAATTGTTACTACATTTGTAATCTCAATTTTTTAAATCTGCTACAAGACTCGCATTTGATTTTTGAAAAAAACTCAGTATACTTTTATTCTTTCTTCCCTGTTCCCCGTTCCCTGGTCTCTCCCTATCGCGCTTGCGCTGCGCTTCTCTGCGGGACGCTTTGCGAACGCGCACCATGCAAATAATTTCTCCGAATCAAAGCAGATTTTTATAGATATTTAGACATTAGAGAAATCACTGCTAAATCAAGTTCATAATATTCTTTGTTAATTAGCTTTATCTCTATTCTCAAATTCTCTAATATTGTACAAACTTAGACTACTAATTTTTTATAAAGGTATCCATCTGCGGATGTTTTTATTAACTCCGCTAACGAGCATTAGAATTATCTATATATATTATTAGCCAAAACTTATCTTTGAAGTATGGGCTATTTTATGATTCTTATCCAAGCATTATGAAATATTTCCGATTGATTGACAACAATTTTATTTAGATACGCTAAAGCTGTAGCTTTTGCCAACCAATAAAGACAAGGTTAATAAGTCTTATTGTCCAAGTGAACTTATTGAAAAATAGGCTCAATACTATTGCTGGCAATGGTTTTATCACCGATTTACTAATATTTTTATCTAGTTGTTTTACATTCTAGTTAATGGTACTATTTTTTAGTTACTCGATAATAATAAAGGTTTTAAAATGATATCGGGTGAGGGGTAACACCCCTCAAGAATTAGCCAAAGAGGACAAAACTAAAAGCTGCACAATCCACAAGTAAGTATCTAAATACATTCAGTAAATTTAACCTACCAATAGACTAAATTAGCAGATGACATGAACGACAAAAAATAGTATAAATACGAATGGTGCTAATACCGCTCAAAGATAATATATTTTTTTGTTAGTCTAAAAAAATATGCAAACTTCCCGGAAATTGCCTAATTAAACAGTAGTAAGAAATATAAGCGTGTGAACCAAGAAAAATCATTTACTTATGGATTTTTATCTCTTGTAAACATCTCACACCGCTCTAGTGCTAATAATTGACCACAAGCAATTCAACCTTTTTCAAAAAGGCTAGTGCAGTCTGTACGCCTCAATTGAAACACCAACAATCGCAAAAAAAGAAAATAGTTTACTTCATCCAGGATAACTAAAACTATGATGAATCAAGACATTGCTGGTATTAGTAGTAACTTAGATAAGACAGTAAAAGCTCAACAATTTGACAAAGTAGTTGAGGCAATTCTTGCTGGAAAGTATTCCTGGGCATGTGTTTTAATGCTGCGATTTGGTGGTTATAATCCTCTCCATTACATTCCATATCGCACCTACAATCGATTGCTCAAAGAAAATTCTCAAGCCGATAGGACAAAACAACAGCAAACTGAAAATCTAAAAATGCTGAAACACGCTCATGATTCTCAGTCTGAGAATAATGCGTCATCAAGCTGCTTAAGCAAAATTAAAGACTTAGCTTATCTAGAAGTAGTTAGAAAGCAAAAAGCATGAATCAATTCAAAATGACGCTTTCTACGAAATGCTGCGCGTAGCTTGCTTCCCTGTTAGGGTACGCAGACTCGCTTGCTTGCCGCCAACGCTAACAAAATTCACGCATTAAATACAGCCACCCACAATATGAGTGGGGTTTCCACCTACCGAGTGAGACAAGGATTTTTTCGCCTACGAGGGCGAGGTTTTTAAACCGAACTTTTTTGATAAATCCTTGGTGGGAGTTTAGACCAGAGATTGACACAGCAAATTAACGAACATCAATCAAGCAAATCGCCATTAAAACCAGAAAATGTTCAAGACGTTTCCTTGAAATCCTGTGGATTCAATTAAAAAGTATTTGGAATCAATAGATTCTGCTCTAAAGTTGATTGATTATCTGAAAACCTGCGATGCTAATTTGAATTTTATAGCATAGCAGGTTTTCTATCGCAATCATTAATTTCATAAATTTAGCAAAAATCTGCCAAAATGGCAAATATATACTAATGATATTGGTAAACTAATAACAAATACAACTTCAACCAAAATAGAGGTGATTTGGCAAGCAAGTTAATTTAAAAAATAAAATCAACGATTAGTTCTAACTATGAAATCAATCAAACTGATTACAAAAGTAATCAGAATTTGATGGAGTAAATAACTCATAGACCAAGACCAATAATCCAACCGTTGCTACTGGTGGTTCTTTTTCTGAGGAAGTTTGAGCAAAAAGAATTTGAGGAGGTGGATTCCCCCAAGCCAAATTTTACACAGCTTTCACTGACTGCAGACGGTGCGAGTAATGCCGATCAAACTTTCTATCCTGTGGTTGGTGTTGCTTTAGTTAAATATTGCAAACGCTTAACATCAATTTCAGGAACGGAAATAGAAAAGTTACGGTGAAATTGTTGTCCTTGGCTGGTAGAACTAGTAGCTCATACGCTTCTCTTTCAACTATTGAAATCCTAGTCCTCCCAACCGGGATTATCTTTGGTTTATAAACTTTCAATTTATATAACACTACTGGAAGTTCAAAACTTAAATAGCTTCCAGTTTTTTATCTGTATATAAAAAGAAATAAGGTAGGCAAATTGCCCACCTTATTTTTTGTGGATAATAGATATCTGGTGAAATTAATCTAGAAATCTTGTAGAGACGTAGTACCACTATGTCTTTACATTCTTTTTCACTTCCATATTTAATGATTGGTTAATTCAAAAAAGAATTAAACCTTAGCTAATTCTGGAGTAGGACTCTTGCTGTTGCGAATTGCTGTAATAGCCTCAGCATAATCTTTAGCATTAAACACAGCTGAACCGGCGACGATCGCATTGGCTCCCGCTTCCAAAACTTGCCAGGTATTATTTGCCTTCAGTCCCCCATCCACTTCAATCCAGGGATCGAGACCACGTTCATCACACATTTGGCGTAGCTTGCGGATTTTGGGTAACACACCAGGGATAAAGCTTTGACCACCAAAACCAGGGTTGACGCTCATAATTAGTACTAAATCGCACAAATCTAGAACGTATTCAATTAGCTCTAGAGGGCTACCAGGATTAAGTACAACACCAGCTTTCTTACCAAGCTCTTTAATTTGCCCCAAGGTGCGGTGCAGGTGTGGAGAAGCATTATGTTCGCAGTGTACGGAGATAATATCAGCACCCGCTTTAGCAAATCCTTCTACATACTTTTCTGGCTCCACAATCATCAAATGGACATCCAGAGGCTTGGTCGTAACCGGACGAATCGCCTCCACAATCAGAGGGCCTATCGTAATATTAGGTACAAAACGACCGTCCATGACATCAACATGAATCCAATCCGCTCCAGCTGCATCTACGGCACGAATTTCGTCACCCAAGCGACTAAAATCGGCTGATAGGATAGATGGAGAAATTACAATGGGCTTTTGAGATAGGTTTTGGGTCATGGCTAGTGGGTTTTTAAGCGTCCTCGTCTGTACGCATTGTAACAAAACATTGAACAAGACTCATAAGTTTGATCCCGGTCTTTTTGGGGAGTGGGGAGCAGGGGAGAAATCAATTCAAAATTCAAAATTCAAAATTCAAAATTCAAACATTTTAGAACTTCTGCCTCCTCTGCCTCTTGTGTCCCATGCCCAATGACCAATGACCAATGACCAATGACAAATGACAAACAACAAATGACTAAAAAACTAACCTGGATAATTTGGGGATTAACTGCGTCTTGTCTGAGTGCGCCGGTAGTGGCTTCGGTTTTAGAGTCTGCTTTGGGAACTAACGGTATTGATGCTTTGAAGCTACACCAAGCTCCTTATAATTTAATCGGTCGCAAGATTGCTATTGGTCAAGTGGAAATTGGTCGGCCGGGAATGTTTGGGTGGGATAAGGCGGTGTCTAAAAATCGTGCCATATCTTTAGCAGCGGTTTTCTTACGCAATGGCCCAGCTAAGTCTAATAGCGGTGTTGACCCTCACGCCTACAATGTCGCTGGTGTGATGGTGAGTCAAGACAAAGCTTTGCCAGGAGTTGCGCCGGGAGCGCGATTGTATTCATCAGCAGTGGGTTCGACTAAAAACATGGGTCAGCCAGAAGAGTGCTTATCGGCACAGCACATAGCGCTCCAAAATGGTGGCGATGTTCGTGCAATTAACTTTAGCTTTGGGGAACCTCTGAGCCGCGATCCTCGACCGGAAGCTACTTTAGACGGCAATGCTTTATTAACTTTATGTGTTGACTGGTCTAGTCGCGCTCATGATGTTTTGTATGCGATCGCAGGCAACCAGGGCAAAGGCGGCATTCCTATTCCTACAGATAATTTTAACGGAATAAATGTGGCTTTTTCATCCCGCCGAGGGGGAGTTTTTAACAAAGTAGACGTGGCTAATCTGGCGGGTATTAACCAAGGAGTGAATCAAAGACTAGCTGGAAAGGAATTTGACCTTGATGGGCGTCGCGCTATCAGTTTAGTTGCTCCTGGTAATAATATTCCTTTGCTCAATCCAGATGGCAAATTGAACAAGGTTACAGGCACTAGTTTTGCCGCGCCTCAAGTAACAGCTACCGTTGCTCTGTTGCAGGAACTTGCAGACCGACAGATGCGGACAAAACAACTTCACTGGACCATTGATTCTCGGCGTCATCAAGTGATGAAAGCTGTATTGCTGAATTCAGCAGACAAACTTCTAGATAGCGGCGATGGCTTAAAGTTGGGAATGACTCGGACGCTAATTGATAAGCAAAATCAAAACTGGCTAGATTCTGATGCTTATAAAGATCCAAAGATTCCCTTGGATGCCCAAATGGGAGCGGGTCATTTGAACGCGTTTCGCGCTTATCAGCAATTTAGTGCTGGTCAATGGCAAGCATCAGCTGCGGTACCGGCTATTGGTTGGGATTATCGCACAGTTGATGTTGGAGCATCTGTTGACTATATATTAGCAAAACCGTTAAAGCAGGGAAGTTTTGTTGCTGTCACCCTGACTTGGGATCGATTGGTAGAACTTAACGATAAAAATAAAAACCAGCAATATGATGTAGGCGAAAATTTTCGCGATCGCGGCTTAAATAATCTCGACCTCTACTTAGTAAAAGCTGATGCTCAAAATTCTGAAGCTGGCGCTGTTTGCTCCTCAATCAGCCAAATTGATAGTGTAGAACATATTTTCTGCCCCGTTACTGCTACTGGCAATTACAAAATCCGCGTCCAGTTTCGTCAAAAGTTCAATGAAGCGACTCAACCCTACAGTTTAGCTTGGTGGAGTGTACCGATTAATTGAAATAAGTTAGCACAAATATCTGTGTAAAATTACAGCGTTTTCTCGTTCCTATACAGAGCATGGGAACGAGATTTTCTGCCTCTAAGAAACGTTATTCGATCTCTAAAAACCTCACAGAAGTGGTTATTTTATGATTGCGTAGCTTACAATACGTTTATACGTAAAGATAAAAATTCTTAGAAATCAAAATTTTTATAACTCGTCTGTATAGCCGTCTCAATAAGGAATTAGCAACTCCACAAGTTGTGTTTAATTACTCTGAGCTACTAATTTGCTGTTACAAAAACTGTAACAGTCCCATTTTTCTATTGGAGTAAATGCAATAGTTAATCATTGACACAGTATCTGCGTCAACTCTGAGCACAAATCGGGAATCTTTGGCAAGTGAGGTAGCAGAATGAATCGCCATAAATTGAGTGATGCAAAAGAAAATTTCCTGCAAAGACGTTACGGTGTTAGTCTAGGCAGACGTTATGCTTTGGCAGCTGCAAGCGTTGTTCTATTCAGTGTATTAGGGTGTTCTCAAGTCGATAGTAATAAAAGTGCCCTTGCCCAATCTAGTTTACCTCAGCCAGAAACTCCATTGCAAAAAAAAACAGCCAACACTGATACAAAAATTGTTGAGTCTAGCAACAAGTTTGGCTTCAAACTATTTTCAGAAGTTCTGAAAAACGATCGAGGTGAGAAGAATATTTTTATCTCACCTTCGAGTGTTGCGATCGCTCTTGCAATGACTTATAACGGCGCTAGCGGCTCGACTCAACAAGCAATGGCAAAAACCCTAGAATTACAGGGAATGAATCTACCAGAAATCAACTCTTCTTATGCGGCGGTATTAAAACAGCTTTTAGACAATTCGGATACGAAAGTGCAATTGAAAATTGCTAACTCCCTTTGGGCAAATCAAGATGTTAGCTTTTCGCCAGACTTTCTCAAGAGAACCCAGGACTTCTATCAAGCTAAAGTTAGCAATTTAAACTTTCAAGATGCCGCCGCATCTAGCATTATCAATAACTGGGTCAAAGAAAATACTAACGGTAAAATCACTAAAATAGTTGAAACAATTGAACCAAATCAGGTATTATTTCTGATGAATGCCATATATTTTAAAGGTAGTTGGAGTAACGAATTTGACAAGAAAGAAACTGCTTCATACCCTTTTTACATCACATCTGGCAGGCAAAAACAACACCCAATGATGTCACAAGAAGGTGATTATAGATACTATGAAAGCGAAAAGTTTCAGGCAGTTAGTTTACCTTATGGGAAAGATGGTAAGATAAGTTTTTATATATTCTTACCCAAAAAGAATTCCAACCTCAAAGCATTTTATCAAGACTTGAATGTTGAGAACTGGGAAAAATGGATGACTCAGTTCAACAATCAAAAAGGGTTTATTCGCCTACCCCGCTTCAAAACAGATTACGAGATTACACTCAATGATGCTTTAAAAACTTTAGGTATGGGGGAGGCTTTCAGCAACAAAGCCAATTTTTCTGGCATGGGTAAAAATTTTGCCATTAGCCAAGTTAAGCATAAAACTTTTGTTGAAGTGAATGAAGAAGGCACTGAAGCGGCTGCGGCTACTTCAGTGGGAATAGTAGCAACATCTGCAAGACAAGAACCAGAACCATTCCGAATGATTGTCGATCGCCCCTTCTTCTGTGCCATCAGGGATAATCAGACGGGAAACATTTTGTTTATGGGTTCAATTATCGAACCACAATGAGAATGTAGGAGGGATTGAAGACTTCATCTTTTTAAAAGAGAACTTCCAAAAAATAAAATATTCAGTGAATATAAATGATTAATTTAAACCCGATCTATGTTAAGATATAGAATTTTTTAAAAAATATATTTTTGTAGGTTGGGTGGAGTGAAACGCAACCCAACATTACCACCAAATTTTATGTTGGGTTACGCTATCGCTGTACCCAACTTATAAAACTACGGTTTTCAAGTTAGACGAGGTTTACATTCACTGTATCTGCGGATAATAATTTTTAGAATTCATTATCCGTAAAGGGAACTATGGATGGTGAAAATATTTTTAGTGATGGAAAAAATTCTAACCTCGCGGCATAATCATCTATTTGTGATAGTTCCAGTTCAATTGTTTGCTGCTCTTTTTCATCAAAAAGCAACTGAATTTGATAACTTGTCCAGAATTGTTTGCCTAGTTCATCTTCTAAATCAAAAGGCTGTTCTTCATCACCCCATATATTCGACCAAAGGACTATTTGATTAGCCCGAAAATGGTTTTGACCTTTTATATCTCCAACTACAAAATATACTTCGACATTTAAATCAAATCCCAAATCATCGACTTCTGCCTCTGCTATCTGACAGCTAACGACAATTAAACTATCTGGGTTAATATCTACTACCTGCTGTTGGCGTTGTAATAATTCTTGAAATACAAAATTAGGTAATAATTTGGAACTCTCCTCGAGTAGATTTTTTTGAGTTTCTGGAGTGTAACGAGTTTTTAATTCTTGCGTGATTAAATTTAAAATATCTTCACTAGCTAAATTGACAACTATCTGTTTATTTGCAGGATTCAGAAAACATCCTTGATTAAGATTAATGTGTTTTTTAATTGGCATAATTCTCTAAAATCCTTTGAATGCGAACGGATAATTCACAAATCAAGCTCAAACAAAGGTAAGGAATAAATATTACTTTAGCTTCTGTTCTATATCTTTAGCAAGACAACAAAACCATGACTAAAGTCACAGATCAAACATACACAAGATCAACAATAATTGTTAAATTAGTAATGATTTGCAATAATTGTCCAGTTAAAAGATTCGATTTCTATCGGGGCTTGTGACTGATTTTTCTTACTCTTTCAGCAACATCGTTTTTTTTATGTGTAGATTAATTGGCTATCTTGGTAACGCCATCCTCTTAGATGAGTTGCTGTATAAACAAGAACATTCGCTCTACAAACAAAGTTACAGTCCTTTGGAATTAAAATCAGGAGTAGTTTGTGGAGACGGAGTAGGTGTAGGCTGGTACGATGAAGTGGGTAAACCATTCATTTACCGAAATACTATCCCGCTGTGGAACGAGCCGAATCTGGAAGAGTTGAGCAACTATGTACAATCCAGTTGTACTTTAGGCTATGTCCGATTAGCTGGAACAGGTGAATCCCTCGACATTAGCAATTGTCAGCCATTTCGTAGTGGGAAACTTTTGTTTGTGCATAATGGTGAGATATCAAACTTTCAACAAACTCTTTGTAGACCAATACGTAAGAGCCTTTCTGATTCCACTTACCGCCTGATTAAAGGTACGACTGACTCTGAACACATCTTCGCCCTACTAGTGGAAATGTGGCAGTCGTCTCCAAACAGCACTCTGTTGTCAGCATTAAATGCCACAGTTCAAAAATTGACTAAGTTGGCATCAGAACACGACACCAGCTTTAGTGCCAATGTAATTGTCAGTGATGGTCAAGCAGTTGCAGCAATTCGCTATGCTTATCGCACACAAGCACCTACTCTTTATTGGTCTTATGATAAACTCAAGCAGCCAAACCAAGTTATTGTTGCTTCTGAGCCTTTATCCAATCACCAAAATTGGACTGCTTTTGATGAGCAAAGTGCGCTATTTGTTGAAGCCCAATCATTACAGCCAACAATTAGCCTATTGGAGAGATTTGTTCCCATTGGGGTTTAAAAAAGGATTGCGATTTTGTGGAAATTGAGCTTTTCCCTCTAAGGGATTACCAAGAAATAAATTATTCAATCTTGTGGGGTGGACATCTTGTCCGCCCTAACCATTGGGCTCTCGTGTCGCCCGCCCCACAAGAAAAATTGAATGTTTTTTTCTTTGGAAGTCCCTAAAGTTGGTGTGATGGTAGACAAGCATTGTTATTGCTTGTGCCAAAAGGCAACAGTTGGAAGCAAATGAGAGAGACAACATAAATTATCCGTCTTTCAACTCCTCTGGGAGCTAGCTAGTGTCACCGATAGCGAACGCGAGTGCGTCTTGTAGAGATGCGTTATACCAATTCAATTAGAGCTGATTCGTAAAGAAAATCTGAAGGATACTCAACTCGTTACTAGGTCTGAGTTTCAGCGAATAAGTATTTTTTTGACTCAAATTCCTGAAATCCTTGCAAGACAAGTACTTTACTTGAGTTTACAAATTAGCTCTTAATGATTGCAACACATTTTTGGCTAAAGACGCGATGAATCGCGTCTCTACAAGTGGTCTATTTGTCGCATTCTTTTTTTAAATTGGTATTAGCGAGTCATCGGTGACGCAATCATCATTCATTTTATGGCTCCCTTGTACTCTGTCCATCACTGTACACAGCCAAGCAGGAGCGATCGCATACTTACTTGTAGTGCCGATTACGAGTATAGAGGGAAACAGATGATTTCCTCAGACCTCAACGCCAAAAATGCCCTGTTGCCTGATTCAATCCAATTTCAGTTACCCTGAATGACCCAAATAGTTTTATGATTCTCTACGAAAGCATATTTGAAATTATTTAGGTTTACTACCAAAATATTCTCAAGCTCATTCTAAAACATGGTGTAAATCACCTTTAGCTAAATTCGTGCAATGCTGGTTTTGAACCTTCTTCCAGGGTCAAATAAAGTACAGGGAGATGCAAAAGTATGGCTGAACACTCATTTCATGACCAACTGAGTTTAGAGGAACAAACTGAAAAACTCGGCAAGCAAGCAGTAAGCTTAGGTTTGATTCCTAGCTTTGTGGTGCATTACTTTCCTGATACCTGGGTATTTTATATACCCAATGAAACTCAATCGGAACCGCTGACACCAGAAGAAGCATACTTTCGTTTAAAGCAACTGGTTAAACAGTAGATATTTTGACAGCAGATTTTTGAAGATAACGGCTAGACACTGCAATTGTTAAGTAACAGTAGTTATGGCGAAACCAGCAATTTTAACCGTCGATGACGATCCAGAAGTATTGCAAGCGGTGTCACGAGACTTGCGTCATCAGTATGGCGATCGCTTCCGCATTGTTCGGGCAGATTCCGGGATCGCGGCTCTGGATGTGGTGCAGCAACTAAAATTGCGCAATGAATCAGTTGCTCTATTTCTAGTGGATCAACGTATGCCCCAAATGGGAGGCGTGGAGTTTCTGGAACAAGCAAAAAGCATCTTTCCCGATGCGAAACGTGCCTTGTTGACGGCCTATGCAGATACGGATGCTGCGATTAAATCGATTAATAGTGCCAGACTTGATTATTACTTACTCAAGCCTTGGAATCCACCAGAAGAGAGACTATACCCGGTTTTAGATGATTTGCTAGATGACTGGCTAGCAGGATTTCGCCCACCCTTTGAAGGCATTCGAGTCATTGGTAATCGCTGGTCGCCTTTTTCACATCAGGTGAAAGACTTCCTAGCACGTAACCAGATTCCATTTAAGTGGTTAGATATTGAACTGGAGCCGGATGCAGAAAAATTGGTGGAATTCGCCCAAGCTGATTGTAGACAACAATTACCCTTAGTGATGTTTCCCGATGGTTCCCGATTAATTCAACCATCTAATTTAGAGATTGCCGCCAAAATTGGACTGCAAACTCAGGCAGAGCGTCCCTTTTATGACTTAGCGATCGTGGGTGCTGGCCCCGCCGGACTGGCAGCTGCCGTCTATGGCGCTTCTGAGGGATTGAGTACTGTCTTAATTGAGCGGGAAGCGCCAGGAGGACAAGCAGGTACGAGTTCGCGGATTGAGAACTATTTGGGGTTTCCTGTTGGTTTGAGTGGTAGTGATTTGGCAAGGCGGGGAGTCACCCAGGCGCGGCGATTTGGAGTAGAAATTCTCACTCCTCAAGTAGTAACTAGGGTTCGACTAGAAGATCCTTATCGGATTCTGCAATTAGCAGATGGTAGCGAGATTAGTTGCCATGCGCTTTTAGTTGCAACAGGCGTTTCCTACCGTTTGCTAAAGGTTCCAGGAGCAGACAAGCTCACAGGAGCAGGAATTTATTACGGTGCTGCTATGACTGAGGCGATCGCCTGCACCAACGAAGAGGTTTACTTGGTAGGCGGGGCAAACTCTGCCGGACAGGCAGCAATGCATTTTTCTAAGTATGCCAGCAAAGTGATTATGTTAGTACGGGGTCAGTCATTAGCATCAAGTATGTCTCAATATTTGATTGACCAAATTGCTGCAACTGAAAATATCAAAGTTTGCACGGGTTGCACCGTCGTGGAAGTGAAGGGAGAGGAACATTTAGAAGCAATTGCGATCGCCCATGCTAACACTGGACAAATCGAAACCGTGTCTGTGCGATCGCTGTTTATCTTTATCGGTGCTAGCCCCAAAACTGATTGGCTCGATGGCGTTATTCAACGCGATGCTCAGGGGTTTATCATCACAGGGCCGGACTTAGCGCATAATGGCAAATCTCCTCGTGGTTGGTCTTTGGAACGCTCTCCTTTCTTATTAGAAACCAACATTCCCGGAATCTTCGCAGCCGGAGATGTCCGCTATGGCTCAATTAAACGGGTGGCATCCGGTGTCGGAGAAGGTTCGATCGCCATTCAATTCGTTCACCGCTACCTAAGTAATGTTTAGCTAAAGCAGCCAATACTAATACCATTTGGAAAAATGATTGCGACAGATGGATTCACACCAAGCCAGACGCACCAAGGCAATTCCCAATCCAAAATCTCAAATGGTATAAGCTGTATAAAATCTACAAACCCTCTCCCCTGCTCCCCTGCCCCCTGCCCCCTTCATTGACTTGCGTTGATCCCAATTACCCCGATGATGATTAAGGCGATCGACACAAGTTTGATGAATGTGGCAGATTCCCGAAACCAAATAATCCCAATAAGAGCTACTAGAATAGTTCCTAATCCAGCCCAGACAGAATAGGCGATACTTACTTCAAGTTTCTTGAGAGCAAAGGTCAAAAAAGTAAAACAAAGTCCATAGAAGACAAATATTAATACTGAAGGAACTATTTTAGTAAATCCCTGTGATAATTTCATGCAAGTTGTGCCTGAAACCTCAAAGAGGATTGCTAATATAAGGTAAATCCAACTTGTTGACATATTTTTTGTAAGTGGTTAGTTAAGAGCAACTGCCCTAAAAATAGAATAAACACTCCTGAAGTAACTCATTAAAAATTTTTACAAGTGTAATATCAATTCTCGATGAAGATGCTTTGGAGGAAGAGTGTTGCGAAGGCAAATATATGCAGCTTCACAAAGAAACGATTTAAGTAAATACAGTTCAGATAGAGCAACAAAACCCTTATATAGAGACGCGATTGTTCGCGTTTTGAAAGACTAATTATCTAGACCAATAACCCTGAATCCAGCATATTGACAAGTAAGTCCAACATTTAAAACCAAACGTGCAGTAGTATAATTGAGGCTGATTCCGGGGCTTTATGGCGATGAAATTGCTCAAGCATTCGAGCAACATCTGCTGTAGTGTGATTGTGTTTTTGTCCTACTAATGGTACAAGAGATGACGGCTCAATTTGAATACAGCACTCTTGCCGATCCACAGGATATTCAGCAGCTGATATATATCCTTGAGCAGTGTTTCATCAGCGGAGTTGGTGGTGAAGAAGCTTATATCAATCTCATTGGTGTAGAAAATTTCCGTATTATTCGGGGATTTGGGCAATTAGTTGGTGGATTGGCAACTCTGGATATGGGTCAGTGGTGGGGTGGTGTGCGCGTACCAATGACAGGAATTGCCGTTGTGGGTATTGCTCCAGAGTATCGCGGTTCGGGAGCTGCGATCGCTCTCATGCAGCAGACGCTCAAGGAACTTTATGCTAGAGGTATACCGCTCTCTGCTCTTTATCCAGCAGTTCAAGGCTTGTATCGAAAAGTCGGGTATGAGCAGGGGGGTAGCTGGTGTAATTGGGAAATTGCAACTAAAAGTATCCAACTGCGGGAGCAACCTCTACCTTTACAACCAATAGTGCCAATTAATCATCAAGTCTTTCACGAACTATATCAGCAGCAGGCGAAACTAACGCATGGATATTTAGACCGACATCGAGCAATCTGGGAGCGCTTAATTCAACCAGATGAGAAGGAAACATTTTACGCGTATTTTATCGGTACCAAAGAGAAACCCGAAGGTTACATCCTTTTTAGTCAACATCCAAAAGAAGATGGCGCAATTCTGCGAATCAAAGATTGGGTAATTCTCACAACTGCGGCTGCACAAACATTCTGGTCTTTTCTTGCCAGTCATCGCTCCCAAATTGAACGCGTGCGATGGAGGAGTTCTGCAATTGATTCCTTGACATTGCTGCTACCAGAGCAAACTGCCAAGCTTAGGCATACGATGCGTTGGATGCTCCGAGTAGTAGATGTAGTCAAGGCGCTGTCCATGCGGGGTTATCCTTCGGGAATTGAAACTGAATTGCACTTAGATATTCAAGATAATTTGCTAGATGCAAACAATGGTAAATTCATTCTTTCTGTTGCCAATGGACGCGGTGAAGTTACCAAAGGTGGAAAAGGTGAGTTGCAGCTAGATGTCCGAGAACTAGCACCAATATATACAAGTTTGTTCGCTCCCTACCATTTGCAAATAGCCGGAAAACTGCATGGGGGACAGAAACCGCTATTTCAGCAGCTACGCAAATCTTTGCGGGTAGTTCTCCTTGGGTGGCTGATTTTTTTTAACGTCATCTGTCAACGAATCTTTCTCTGCCTTAGTTCAAGTCTGCTCCTCTTGAGAGTCGGAGAAGGACAGTTTTGCGTAGTCAAAACCAGCCAGAGGGATGTCTGTCGAAGTGAGGCGTGGGAGAAGGTGAGGATAGTTATGTCAATCTCCCAAGAAGGAACTTTTAGCTCACCAACATTATTGCGTATAAATGTTATTTTATTACCCACTTTGCCTGTTCTTATCCTGGCAAAAGATCGCTTCAGTTTAAATTGTATCAAGCCATTGATCGGCTTCAGAGGTTGCCCACACTGGATGTTTATAGCTTTGATAAACAAGGCATTTACCCAGGGTTATTTCATTCTAAATGTAGACAACCCTTAATAGCTTTAATAGACGATTCTCCGGCTCTAATGTCTCAGGTTCCACAATGGTTTAACGCAGAATCTGAAATTCATCGTTCATATGCTTTAATAAATCTATCTCATACTTTAAAAAGTTGGTTAGCTCATGTCTTCCACCGACTACTGATGCTGATTCCTCCTCACTGAGTTCCCTGAGTTCGTTACTTTCTATCTTTTCGATCGTCATTTGATCTGTCATTTTAGTGTTTAAGTGTTGTTTACCGACTTATATAACCATAAAATCAAAAACTTGTAAATAGGTAGTGGTCTGACTGGCTTCGGACTAATTCCTTTACTGTCACGTTCTGATTTTCTAAAAAGCGGTAATACGCTACAAGTTATACTCTGTTTCTACTTATTCGACAGACGCTGACTGATGGATGTTTTCGCATTGCTTGGTACAACGCTGCCCCCTTTTTATCAACCTTGGGTCGCCGAATGCTTTTCCGAACCACAGTTGAGCATGAATTCTTATTGGATTTCATACTCTCATTTGCCCCTTCAAGTCCCTTCTCTTAATAGTTTACTTCGACTTGTGTTTACACAGTAGATTAGAGGGGAGCAGGCGTTAGGGGAGCAGGGCAACACCTCTGTCCACATACCCATAAACAAGTAGTAGTAATTTATTTATTGATAATCCTTAAGCTGGAAACATAATTAATCCTTTGCTCGTCCTTGCGCTAGATTAACAATTTCTGTTGTTATCAACTCACACACAAATAAAACTATCAGCGATTTACTTTTAATAAGTAATGATGATTTATCGTGCTTATCTAATCCCAAATATCATCTGGTAAAAATAACTCAACGGGATTTATGACTTTTTCTCCGGAAGTTCAGCACAGTCATCAGAAAACAATCTAAGTAAACCTGATTAGTTTCTCCTAACTTGCACACCCACATTCACAACATGAAATCACATCTACTGGCGATTGGTTTAAGCAGTTTGGTTCTAGTTGCAGGACAAGCTAAAGCTTCACAATTACAGTCTTGGTACTATGATTCTAGCCAAAACCAATTAGACTTAACTACCACTTCGGGAATAGAACCAAAAGCCTTTTTATTAGATAATCCGAATCGATTAGTGATTGACTTACCCGGAACTAATTTTAATTCCGATACCGTCAAACAAAGTTTTGGGAAGGCGGTGAAAGAAATTCGCCTCGGCAAACCAGACTCTCAAACTACTCGTTTTGTCGTTGAGTTAGCTCCTGGTTATGATGTTACTCCCCAAAATATATCAGTTAAAGGAGATTCCCGTTCTCATTGGATTTTCAAATTCAATTCATTTAACCGCCAAAGTAATCCCATTGTTGGGGAAAATCGAGAAGATATTGCCATCAAATCCACAGATGCATCGACATTTGCTGGAGTTGTGAATCTTGGTCAAGAAATGGTTGGTATTACTTCTCAGATTCGCAGTTTGTTAGCAAGTTATAAAACCTTAAATCCGGGAATATTTTTCTTGGATTTAGATACAGGAAACTATATAGATATTAATGGCGAAAAAAGATTTGCTGCTGCCAGTACAATCAAATTTCCCTTATTAGTGGCTCTTTTCCAAGAAATAGATGCAGGTAGAATTAAACTTACCGATAAATTAGTGATGCGGCGCGATTTAAAGGTTGGCGAATCTGGAATTATGCAATACAAACCCATTGGCACTAAATTTAGTGTCCTGGAAACTGCTACCTTGATGATGACAATCAGCGATAATACCGCCACCAATTTAATTCTCGATCGCTTGGGTGGTGCCGCAAAAGTTAGTCAACGTTTTCGTAGCTGGGGATTGCAAAATACAGCACTTCGGAATCTACTTCCAGACATCGGTGGCACAAATACAACTAGTTCCAAAGATTTGGTCAGATTGGCGGCGTTAGTTTCTAATAATCGTTTGTTATCCCCAACTAGCCGCGATCGAGTTTTAGGCATTATGCGCCATGTGAAAACCAATAGTTTACTACCAGCCGGTATCGGCCAAGGAGCTACCATTGCCCACAAAACTGGTACATTGAGATTTATCATTGGTGATGCGGGTATTATTCAAATGCCCAACGGCAAAAGCTATTTAGCAGGTGTTTTGGTGCAAAGACCAAACTACGATTCAAGAGCCGGCGATTTTGTTCGTGAAGTTTCCAGAAGAGTCTATAATTACCTAGACAATACCAAAGTTAGCAATATACAACCAATACTTGGCGAGCCCACTCGTTAGTCAAGCGATCGTAATTACTAGTCCACCACATCAATGAAGAGTGCTGAGTGCTGAGTGCTGAGTGCTGAGTGCTGAGTGCTGAGTATTGAGTATTGAGTGCTGAGTATTGAGTGCTGAGTGCTGAGTATTGAGTGCTGAGTGCTGAGTGCTGAGTGCTGAGTGCTGAGTGCTGAGTGCTGAGTGCTGAGTATTGAGTAGGGTGAATAAGTTTGTAGTAAAGACTTTAGTCCTTGGTTTGAGGGCTTTAGCCCTCACTACGAACTTCGCAATTGCACTAAATCGTAAAAATAGGGACGTGCATCTGTACGTCCCTAGATATTTATCTGTATTCAGGTATTTCGTCGTGAAATGAGATTAACTTAGGAAATTTGGTGTACCACCATTACCACTCCTACCAACAGCAGGAATTTCCACTGTGTCATCTGTAGCTTTACCAGTGCCGTCATTGACAACGTAATTAGTGTTACCCACATGTCCATTAGGGATAAACAATTGTGGATGGTCAAAGGGCGCTTTATCAAACCGAACTCGGTCATCAGTCAACGCTTTTAAAAAGGCGACTAATTCTTGTTTTTCTACTGGTGACAGATTTAGCGGTGGAAGTACTCCATAATCACCACCACGATTGTAAAAATCAATCACTTGCTCTAGAGTCGCCTGACCTCCATTGTGGAAGTAGGGAGCAGTTAGTTCCACATTGCGAAGTCCAGGTGCTTTGAAAGCTCCATTTGCAAACACAGGCTCAGTGGAATTCAACGGTGGATTAAGGGTTGGGGGGTTTTCGCCAAGGAGATCCTTAAATTTACCCAACTGAGCCAATCGTGCCTCTGAAAGCGGATTACGTTGACCTTTACTCTGTAAACCGTCATAACCACCCAAACCGGGGTCGTCTGTGGCTGGGTCTGACACCGATATTGAAGAAACCAGTGTCTTCTGGGGAGTTTGGCGCGAACGGCGCACGTTTGATTCGTCCTTCTTTAGCCACGTTGCTGACTGAAGCAGCTGTTAATTCTACTCCACTGTGGCAAGCAATACACAAAGCTTTGCCCTCAAACAGTCCTTTCCCTCGTTGCTGCTGCGCGGTTAGGGCGCTGGTGTTTCCTTCCAAGTAGCGATCGTAGGGCGTATCATAGGAAATGAGCGTAGACTCGTACAACTGAATTGCCAGCCCAAAGAATAGCGAGAAGTTGTACTCTAGCAATGTATACTCATTAGTCGTCAAAGAGCGATCGGGCCTCTTGACAATAGTCCGTTTACCGTCAGAGTCAACTTGGATGAGGCGAGTAGAATTCCACCACTCCGGCTTGAAGGCATCTTGAATCATCTGCTCGTATGTTTTATCTTTAAGTCCAGGCTTAGGCGATCTACTATCTTTACCTAAAACGCTGTCTTGTGGATGCACAATCTGTTTAGCTAGCGGTCTAAGAGGTAATAACTTTTTCGCAAGTTTTCGGGGGAGCTTTTTACCCTTACCAGCGGTGAAAGATATTCTGTCAATTAGCCCCAACTTATCACTCCCGAACTTATCACCAATTTCTTGAAAAGTGCGACCATCTGCGGATGACTCAAAAGAACTGAGTGGCGGCCCGACAGCTTGAGATGCCAAAGACGAGTTATTGAGGCTGACTTTCACAAATTCTGCCCTAATTGGGTTTATAGCCTTGACGACAGCGGCGTTAGGATCTCTTAAACCGAAGGGGTTCACCCCATTAAAGATATCTTGTGCCCTTCCATCCCAAAAGTTGCGAAAGTTGAATGCGGCATTAATCACGCTTGGCGTGTTACGCGGCTCGACGCGCCGCACATTGATACCTTTTACGTTAAACACCGGATCTGGCTCAGTGGTAACTTTGTCTTCTGCATTCCCAGGTGTGACATCCACAAACTTCGTATTGAAGATCCCCTGAGAAGAACTGACATCGTTACGGTCAGATACAACAGTCTTAGGATCGTTTGGGTTTGACAGCTTGTGGAAGGGGAAATCTTCTGGTTTAAGCTGATAGTTTGGTAGTCCGCCGACATTAAAAACTGAATCTGGATTCTCTGTACCATCGGCGTTGACCCGCAAAAGCCCAGGAGCAATCTGATTTTTGGATCTATTGTCAGCTCCAGCATGGAAGTGACAACTAGCACAGGAGGTCTTTCCATCACTCCCAATCTGCATATCCCAAAAAAGAGTCTTTCCTAATTTGATTGCAGCCGTTTTGTCTTTTACGAAGTCTCCAAGATTGTCAGGTTCTGGAACCGATACACTCTTGAGAGAAACTGGAGACGGGCCTGTAACTGCTGATACAGTATTTCCGGCTACTACTGCTACCAGAATAATGGCAGCAATTGTTACAGTCCTTAAAAATCTCGATCTTAAGTAATTAGCTTTGCCATATCTGAATTTCCACTCTTGCCGCTTTATTTTTGTCACCAAAGATTTGAGCAAAAATCGACCTCTTGAGGTCAGCAATAAGTAACATGATAAAGCGGTGGTGAAGATTACTAAGCTGATTATGGGTATAATCCCCATAGTTTTTTCTAAAGTAACACCAAGATAAAGTATACATTTTTGAGGAAGTTTGAAATTTAATATTCATGTAAAATGAACGTGCAAATTACGAATTTTACGTGAATACAAAAAAAACACCCTCTTCGGACTACGAATTATAAATTGAGTTGAAAAAATTGGTTATTCTATATTGAATTTGGATTAACTAAACTATTAATATATTTTATCGATAAGAGTTTGATAAAATGTTTAGATATTTAAATTAGATATAACTTACTTATCAGTCTTATTTTTGGGATATTTTAATGTTAATACATCAAAGTTCTGGTCGGTGGCGCTTAGGACTAATGTTATCGCTATTGACAGTCTTCTTGTGGGGAATTTTACCTATTGCTCTTGCAGTAATTCTACAAGTACTTGATGTCTATACCGTAATTTGGTTTCGCTTTTTGGTATCATTTGTACTGCTTGCTGTGTATTTAGGGATACGCGGCAAATTACCAAAATTAGAACAATTGCGCTCTGCTTCTGGAAAATTATTAGCGATCGCGACAATATTTTTAGGGATTAATTACTTTTCGTTTATCCAAGGTTTAGCATTAACATCGCCTGCTAACGCTGAAGTTCTCATTCAATTATCTAGCCTTTTATTAGGTTTTGGAGGGTTAGTAATTTTTAAAGAACGTTATCGGCTGTCTCAATGGATTGGCGTTAGTGTCATGATTTGTGGTTATCTTTTATTTTTTCGCGAACAACTAACGAATTTAATTACAGCACATGGCACATATATACTAGGTAGTGTTTTAATTGCGCTAGGATCGACAGCTTGGGCTATTTATGCTTTGGCGCAAAAGCAGTTATTACAATCTTTATCTTCCACTAGCATCATGTTGGTTATTTATGGAGGTTGTACTTTATTATTCACTCCTCTAGCAAAAGTTAAATCACTTTTTATACTCGATCCTTTCCATTTAGGAATGTTGATTTTTTGTGCCTTGAATACCTTAATCGCCTACAGTGCTTTTTCTGAATCATTACAACATTGGGAAGCATCACGAGTAAGTGCAGTATTAGCTTTAGCTCCCATTGTGACATTAATAGCAGTAGCGATTGTATCAGTTATTGCACCTGATTGGACACCACCAGAACACTTCACCCTCATAGCAATATTTGGAGCGGGTTTAGTAGTTATAGGTTCAGTAGCGATCGCCTTGGGAAAAGCTGATTAAATGCCATGTTTTTCAGGATTTTTACTGGCTTTTTCATCTAGTAAATTTGTGCAATATTCAAAGCTACAACATAAATACTGAGGCAAACTATTTTTTATTTGTTATGATTTAATAGTGAAGGCAAACTACTGAAGTCAGTCGGATACTTTACCCATCTGCGTGACTTTGTAGGATTTGATTGTTGACTTTATAGCCGAAATATCCTTGCAAAAGAATTCAGAAATCATAATTCAGGAGTCAGAAGAAATTACTAGGGCATTGGGAATCACTACTTTTTTTGACTACTAAATCTCAAATTTGGTGGAAAATTTAAACCCATTTATACCCATTATTTTCAGCCAGCTACATTCGCAAGTCATACATAATTCATCGTCAATTATAACTACTGACTCCTAAATTCTGTTTTGATAAAATTGAGGCTAATAACTTTAAGTAAACCAAGCAGGGCGCCCGAATAACTACCAAAGCCAACACCTGATAAAACCAGACCACCGAAACAGTTGAGCGATGAATAGTTTGTTTGGTAATTGGGCCAGCACCCTCAGAAAAAATTCTTTATTGCTGGTTCTTTCAATGGTGTTGCCAACGTTTGGAATTAGTAATTCTGTCTTGGCAGCAGAGCGGATTTATGCATCTTATTCAGCTTTAGAACTTTCCATTTCAGTCAGGACTTTAGAGAACTACGCCAAAACAGGTGTAATTAACGAAGACTTAGCAGCTTATCAGCGATATCTGCCTTTAGAACAGCTTCAAGAATTGCGGCGGATTTTACTTAATCGCGTGAAAGTTAGTCCAGTAGTAGTTTCGCAACTTCTCTACACACCCCAAGGAGAATTTTTACTGCATCGATTGGCGCAAGTGATTAAAACCAATCAGCCAGAACCAGGATTTGGTACTTTGCGTTCGGCGCTAATTTTAGCCTCTGGAGAATCGGGAGGCTTGACACTTTTAAATGTGTTGCGTAAATATCCCAGCAGCAGCATTCGCCTTGATGTCGCCGAGACTTTTGAAATAGCTACACAATTGGAGAAACTTGTTAACCAAACTCATCAAGCGATCGCAGCTGTTTCCCAAAAGTCTAAAATAGAAGCTGAGAGCATTTCTCCACCAAATTTTTCGCAATTGCCCGATTTAAAGGTTCCGGGAAAATTTAAGTCGCAAAAATACACCTTGAATTTTTTCGACTCAACCCGCAATCGGCTTTTATTGACTGATGTTTACATTCCCAATGTCCAGAATCCTGCACCGGTAATTGTCATTTCTCACGGCTTGGGTTTAGACAGCAGTAATTTTCAATATTTAGCCACTCATCTAGCTTCTTACGGATTTGCCGTCGTTGTTCCCAATCACCCTGGTAGTGATGCGAAACAATTGCATTCTCTGTTAAAAGGACGCGCTATTGAAGTAGCAGAACCAAGCGAATTTCAAGACCGACCTTTGGACATAACATATATACTGAATCAATTGCAAAAAGATAATCAATCTGATTCACGGTTTAAAGGTCGCCTAAATCTGCAACAAGTCGGAGTATTTGGTCAATCTTTGGGAGGCTATACAGCCTTAGCCCTGGCAGGCGCTAAAATTAACTTTGAGCAGCTAAAACAAGACTGTCAACCAGCAGCACTCCAAAATACCTGGAATATGTCTTTACTGCTCCAGTGTCGCGCTTTAGAATTGAGCATTAGCAAGTTTGGCAAAGATTATAACCTGCGGGATGAAAGAGTCAAAGCTGCGATCGCAGTTAATCCCATTACGAGTTCGATTTTCGGCAAAGCTGGCTTAAGTCAAATTAAAACTCCAGTGATGATTGTCAGCAGTAGTGATGATACAGTTGCACCAGCTTTATCCGAGCAAATTTTACCTTTCTCCTGGTTGACAAATTCCCAAAAGTATCTCGTCATGCTTGTAGGTGGCACACACTTTTCCACCATTGGCAATGCAAACCCTGCAAATCAACAAGTAGCATTACCTGCCGATATGATTGGTGATGCTTCTCAAGCGCGTCGTTACATAAATGTTTTGAGTTTACCTTTCTTCCAAACATACATTGCAGGCAAGCCGCAATACACACCCTACCTAAACGCCGCTTACACTCAAAGCATTTCTAGTAAGCCTCTTGGCTTGAGTCTCGTTAAGTCATTGAATACAACTGAATTAGCACAATTATTAGATATCAAAGGAGCCAAACTCGTTAACAAAAAAGTTCCCAACACCATAGTCAGCTTCGGATTTTGGATGTTGGATATTGGTGTTGCATTACTGCATGTAATGATTTTTATTTGATTTGTACAGACGTAATTAATTACATCTGGAAAATTTATTTGCACCTTTATAAAATTAGAGGTTCAATTCTTGCTTGCACTTCTTCAATTAACTTTTGTTCAACTTTCTCTACAAACAAAACCTTTCTAACTTTCCAGTCTAGTGATTTGATCCGATCGGCTAGCACCACGCCACTGGTTATCATTCCGTCAGGAAGCGGAACCTCAAAGTTAAGACCTTTTTTTTGATTAGTAATTGGACAAATTAGAACTATAGAAGCCATTCGATTGTATTTTAACGGCGACATAACTAAAAAAGGATGATAGCCCATCTGCTCACGCCCTTGAGGTTTTAATTCAGCATTAAGGGTTTCAGCAATATCTTCAAATGACATTCCTGATGTTCTCAGGGCTAATACACGTCGGATCGAATCAGCCGTAATTTGCTTTGTAGTTCCGCAATCTAACTTGACAATATCACCTCTATCTGGAATGTATGCTTTAACTACCAAACTTCATTCCCCACAGCAGATCCAGTATCAATTTCAGAATGGAAATTATCTGGAGTCATACCTTCCAATAATTCATCAAGGGTATATTTTTTTCGCTGCTGCGGCGTGATCACAATACTATTGCCTGAAATGCTGAAAGTTACATCTGTCCCCTCTTTGACATTAACTTGTTCAGCCAAAGCTTTCGGAAGTCGAATAGCTAGACTGTTTCCCCACTTCGTAACAACTGTAGTCATAACTACCTCCAAATAAATGCTTTCTTAAAAAATTTCACACCCAAACATAAAACTTTCGGAGCTTGACGCACCTATTTTGGACTCTTTTACGTATCTACTTTGAATATACCATAATTAATTTGTATTTTCGCTATGTTATGGAAGCCTTGCCACGCCACTACACCATCTTCTAGTTATTTGCACTTACCTTAATTAGTGTAAAAACCATAAGCAGCACAGATATATGCGATCGCATTCATACTTATCAGCATATACTTTAAAGAAATATGACATTTAATTGCGCTATTTTAAAACTAGCTTTACATAAGTTAAGTTATGAGCCAGCCGGAATATACTACAGCCCAAGCTACTGCCCTGACTAACCACGATCGCAAACCTATTCACATACCTGGCTCTATTCAACCTCATGGCATTCTCCTGGCACTCAGTACTCAATTAGAGATACTGCAAGTTAGCAACAATACCCAAGTTTATTTGTACAAAGCTCCAGAAGATTTGCTCGGTAAACCTTTGAGCTATTTACTTGAACCTCAGCCAGTGGAAATTGTCAAGCAGTGCTTAGTCAAAAAGGTTGGCAGCGCTAATGTTTTTAAAGTATTAATAAATACTTTGCATGGGGAAATATACTTTGATGCGATTGCTCATCGTACAGAAGAAGCTGTGATTCTGGAGCTAGAACCAACTGACTCGGAATTTGAGATGAGTTTCTTAAACTTTCATAGTTTTGCGAGTGAAGCGATCGCTAAAATGCAAAGGACATCCAATTTGGGAGAATTTTTGCATTTAGTAGCACAAGAAGTCCAAAAAATCATCGGTTTCGATCGAGTGATGGTCTATCAATTTGACGAGTCAGAAGCGGGTTCTGTGGTTGCAGAAGTTAAACGGGAAGATTTATCACCTTATTTAGGACTCCACTATCCCGCTACAGATATTCCAGCGCAGGCTAGGGAGTTATACACGCGCTGTTTTCTGAGATTTCTCCCCGATTTGACTGCCGAACCTGTCAAACTAGTTCCAACGGAAAATCCGACAACACATCAGCATCTTGATTTAAGCTACTGTCTGCTGCGGAGTTTTGATTGGTGTTGTACTGAATATCATCAAAATATGGGGGTGAAGGCTCTTTTGGTGATTTCAATTATTCAAGAGCAAAAGCTTTGGGGATTAATATCCTGTCACCATCAAACACCAAAGTATATTTCTTACGAAGTCCGCAAGATGTGCGAATTTTTGGGACAGATTGCATCTTCAGAATTAGCACACAAAATTAGTAACTCGGAATGGGATTATAAAGTAAAACTCAAATCGCTACAGTCTGAGTTCCTTGAGTCTATTTCCCAAGCAGACAATTTTATCGATGCCTTAATTAAACCGGAAATTCGCTTGCTCGATCTTGTTAGTGCTTCTGGAGCTGCGGTTTGTCTGGATAATGAAATTACCCTTGTGGGGACAACACCAAATATTGATGAAGTTCGGGCACTGATTGAATGGGCGAATACCCAAGTTAGTGACAATCTGTTTGCTACTGATTCTCTGCCGAAGCTTTACCAAGAGGCACTAGTATTTAAAGATACTGCTAGTGGCTTGTTGCTACTGCGGATTTCTAAAATTCGGCGCTATTATATCCTTTGGTTTCGCCCTGAAGTTCTTCAAACGGTACACTGGGCAGGAAATCCACAAGAATCCATGCAAGCACAGGCAGACGGTAGCTATACCCTGTCTCCCCGTAAATCCTTTGAACAATGGCAAGAAACGGTTAGATTAACTTCTCTACCTTGGAAACCTTGCGAACTTGACAGTGCGATCGCTTTGAATAATGCGATCGTTGGTATTGTACTCTCAAAAGCAGATGAATTAGCTAAAATCAATCTGGAGTTAGAGCGCAGCAACCAAGAACTAGCATCCTTTGCCTACGCCGCTTCCCACGACCTCAAGGAACCTTTGCGAGGCATTTATAACTTTTCAACAGTGCTGTTAGAAGACTATGCCCAAGTATTAGATGATGATGGAATTGAGTGCTTGCAAACGGTAGTATCCTTGTCTGTACGCATGGAAACTCTGATTAATGCTCTGCTGCGGTTATCGCAGTTAGGACAAGCCCAACTGCGCTTGCAAGCAACTGACCTCAACGAATTACTCAACCAAGTAATTGACATTTTTCGTGCTAGTCGCCAAGACTCTGGGCTTGTGGATATTCGCATTCCTCGGCCTTTACCAACAGTTTTGTGCGATCGAGTCCTGGTTAATGAAGTCTTCAGTAATCTGCTTGGTAATGCGTTCAAATATAACGATAAGACAGAGCAATGGGTTGAGATTGGCTACTTTTCTCAAGAAGAAACAGGGGAGCAAGGGAAGAAGCAAGAAAGCAGGGAGCAGGGAGCAAGGGAGGAGAGTTTTCCCCTCTGCCCCCCGCACCCTGCCCCTCTGCCTCTTTCCCATGCCCCATGCCCAATATTTTATGTCCGAGATAACGGCATTGGAGTTCCACAGCATCACCTAGAAACTATCTTTAGATTATTTAAGCGGCTCCATTCCCAGCAAAAGTACGGTGGAGGAGCAGGTGCAGGACTAGCTATTGTTAAGAAGATTGTTGAGCTTCATAACGGTCACATTTGGGTTGAATCTACCGTAGGCGTTGGCTCAATTTTTTATTTTACGCTGGAATAGTTTAAGATAATGACTAAATATATATTTTTGTTAAGCTCTTTTAAGACCAAGAATGACAAAAAAACTTCATGAACCGCTGCTCGTTGTTGAGGACAGCAATGAAGATTTTCGGATGCTGCAACGTCTGATGCGGCGTATGTCCGTCCAGAACCCCATACACCGTTGTACGAATGGGGATGAGGTTTTAGAGTTCCTTTATCAACAGGGAAACGATTCCTACGCTAAGGACGAAGACTTACCCAACTCAAAAGTAGCATTACGACCCTCTGTAATCTTGCTCGATCTCAATTTGCCAGGGATTGATGGGCGTGACATTTTAGATCGGCTCAAGCAAGATAAGAGTTTTAAGGGAATCCCCATCGTTGTTTTTACCACATCATCTAACCCCAAAGATATTGAATTGTGCTACCAAAGAGGCGCAAATGGATATCTGGTAAAACCGATGGATGCTCAGGAACTAAAAAAGACGATCCAGGCATTTGTAGACTACTGGCTTGAAGCTAATACACCGCCTGTGTTGGATTAATTTATTTATTTTTTGTTGATTTAGCAGTAGGGAAAAACCGATAATAAAGGAGACGGCTCAGAGGACACAGAGACATCTTCCTCTTTGAGTCGCTGTGTCTGTTTGTCTGTGTTAGATTCCTTTTCCCTATTTTACTGTTTTTGACTATTTGGTATTTCTTTAGGATTACTAAAGAATTTAGATTTTATTTACACTTATTTTATATTATTTTTAGAATTATGCAAGAAAACACAATCTGGATAAAAGGGATCTATATAGCTCCCTGATCCTCATAACCTTATGTTGGACACATGGACGCTACTTATCATCGATGATTGTGCCGCAGATCGGAAAATCTATCGTCGATATCTTTTGAAAGATCCGCACCAGTCCTACCAGATTTTAGAGGCAGACTGTGCAGAAGAAGGACTTGCTTTGTGCCAAAAAGTACGCTGCGATGTCATTTTGCTGGATTTTTGCCTACCTGATATGAGTGGGTTAGAATTTTTCGATCGCATCCAGCAGAAGATATTTAAGACTTCTGTCCCCGTGATTATGTTGACAGGGCGCGGTGATGAAGAAATCGCTGTGCAGGTAATGAAACGAGGTGCTTTGGATTACTTAGTCAAGCAAAATCTTACACAGGATGTGCTGCAACTAGCAGTCCGCAACGCCATTAAGCAGTCGTGCTTGCAAGCCCAACTGCTCAAAACTCAGGAGAGACAACGCCTAATTGCCACAACTGCTTTACGAATTCGCCAGTCTCTTAACCTAGAGCAAATTTTGAATACGGCTGTAGCCGAAGTACAGCAACTTCTGAAGTGCGCTCGCGTCATGGTTTATCAGTTTGCCCCAGATACAGATGGTAAAATAGTTGCCTCTTCAGTTGAGTCATACAGCACTGTGGCATTGTGCGATCGGGTTGGCGCTGGGGGACTGGGGAGCAGGGGAGCAGGGGAGCAGAGGAGCAGGGGAGCAGAGGAGAAGTTGCAGTAGTTTCCCCTGTGCCCGTGTGCCCGTGTGCCCCTCTGCCTTTTGTGCCTAATTCCCAATCGCCAATGCCTTATATCTATGAGCTTGGCTTGTGTAATTGTGTCAGCCTAAAAGAGCAATTTAATACTAAGGCAAATCTGGTAGTTCCGATTAATCTAAGCAACAATGGGAACCCAACACCCAAGCTTTGGGGTTTATTGATTGCTCACCATAATTCCGAGGAGCGACAGTGGCAAACTGATGATGCAGAAATGCTTAATGAAGTATCAGTACAGTTAGCGATCGCTATTCAACAGGCGGAATTGTTAGCCCAAACTCAAGCAGCCCTTGCCAAAGAAAAGCAACTCAATGTATTTAAATCCCAAATAATTACAACGGTTTCCCATGAGTATCGAACGCCGCTAACTTCAATTCTGGCTGCGGCATCAACTTTGGTAAAACATAGCCAGCAACTAGATGAGTCCAAACAACAGAGGTTCTTGGGAATCATTGAACAGAAAGCAAGGTATATGTCCAAACTCGTGGATAATATGCTTCTGGTTAACCAACTTGAACTGGAAAAACCCAAGTTTCAACCAATATCAGTCGATTTACTACAATTTTTTTCTGACCTTTTAGAACAAGAGCGAGAAACAGTAAGCGATCGCTACGAATTGATTTTTAAAATTACTGGTAATCATCATGGATTTTGGGGCGATCGCGGACTTTTGCAACAAATTTTTATTAACTTAATGTCCAATGCAATTAAGTATTCTCCAGATGGAGGTACTGTAGAATTCCACCTGATCGGCAAAGAATCAGAAGCAATTTTTTACATCAAAGATTGGGGAATTGGCATCCCGATGGTAGATCGAGAAAATTTGTTTCAATCCTTCAGTCGTGGAAGTAACGTTGACACAATTCCTGGTACAGGCTTAGGGCTAGCGATCGCTAAAGCTTGTGTCGAGTTACATAGTGGCAATATTACTTTGGCAAGTGAAGTGGGGCAAGGAACTAAAGTTACAGTTAGCTTACCGAAAATATCTCCAACTGGTCAATTATCCCCATAATCCACTTGATAAAACGTGAGTTCGACAAGCCCTTTTTTGACCTCTCCCCCAACCCCTCTCCGACACGGAGAGGGGAGCCAAAACCCTATTTCTGGTTGCTCCTCCCTTTCCCTGTGGGAGAGGGAGGTTGTCCGGGAGAGGTTCATCGAACTCACGTTGATTTAGATAATTTTAAAAAGCATATTGTAATTATCGATCTTGAATTTCTATCTTGCTAATTAACCATTCTTTGATTGTTTTCCCGCAAGGCTCAGAACTTTGGCAATCACTGACGTTCTCTAGAGAATAAGACATTTTTACTTTTTTGTTGACGTATTTCTCTGGTTCGCAAACCTCAAAGACTGCACCGACACCTTCATATACTTTGCCATTTTCATCGACAACAGTAACGTAGCATTTCAAGTCTCCGTTTTGCATATCTTTGATAGTACCAGAACTTGGATTATCGTTTTTAATTTCTTTGGATTGATTGTTTTTAGGAGATGTTTTTTCAGTTGATGCTGACTTAATAGTTTTTTTGCTGTTATCTAGTTTTACTTGATTTACAGAAATAGATTCAGAATTAACTTGCGTAGCTGTTGCAGTATTTGCTAAATTAACTTTATTCTGTTGAGAAGCAATATTGTCTGAGTTACTACAACTTACAATCAACATAGAGCAAAAAAACAATGTAGTAGTGAAGATTGATTTTTTCATTTGATTTATGTTCGTAAAACCTATTGATAGTTGTTTGACTAAAAGCGCTACAGATAAAATCTTTGAATGACAATCAAAACTTTCATTAAGTTTTCTATGAGATTTCTTGAATATTACAGTTTTATGTCTTGGAAGTTATAAATGACATCGTGATATTTGCGGAAAATACTCGCCGTTATCTGCGCTTTTTGGATATTATTCGGTAAAGTGCTTAGAGAATGTCTTGATACTGATAAAATAATGCTTAAATAAAATAAACTTTAATTGCTAAATATTAATGCTTAAAGCATTAAATGAGTATTTAATAGAATTTATAAGCTGTAAGTATTGATTTTGTGTTATTTCAAGGTTTTCTCAACTTAAACAAACCATTTGGCTGGACTTCCCACGACTGCGTAGCGCGGGTGCGAAAATTGTTGCGCCTCAAACGTGTAGGACATGCGGGAACCTTAGATCCAGCAGCAACAGGGGTTTTACCGATCGCACTTGGTAAAGCCACAAGATTATTGCAATATCTGCCAGAAAACAAAGCTTACAAGGCTACCATTCGTTTGGGCGTGCGGACTACAACCGATGATTTAGAAGGTGAAATCATTAGTTCTCAAGCTTGTGCTGGATTGAGTTTGGCAGAGGTGAAAACTGCACTGGCACAATTTGAAGGCAAGATTGAGCAAATCCCACCGAGTTATAGTGCAATTCAAGTGGATGGGAAACGTCTCTACGACTTAGCACGTAAAGGTGAAATAGTGGAAGTTCCAGTGCGGACAGTAGAAATTTTTCAGATAGATATTTTGGATTGGAGAGAAGGAGATTTTCCCGAATTGGATGTGGCGATCGCCTGTGGATCTGGTACATATATTAGAGCGATCGCTCGTGACTTAGGTGCAATCTTAGAAACTGGTGGCACACTTGCGGCTTTGCTCCGTACCCAAAGCAGTGGTTTCGATTTAACAGATAGTCTCACTTTCACCGACTTAGAAGCTAAATTGCAAGGCGGGACATTTCAACCTCTCGCCCCTGATGCGGCGTTACAACATTTGTTGTCTGTGACTTTACCAGCAATACCTGCTCAAAAATGGTGTCAAGGGTCAGCGAGTTTCTCTAGATTCTGATATTACTGGGATAGTGCGAGTTTATCAAGAAGAGACTCGCTTTTTAGGTGTTGGGCAATTACAAGATGAAGTGTTAATTCCGCAAATGGTTTTTGAGGCGATTTCTTGAAGAAGAATTCAGGAGTCAGAATTCAGAAGTCAGAATTTAAGAGTGGAACCGAAGACACTCCACCTCCGGTAAGAATCAAGATATTCTCTACGAGACGCTGCGTGTACCTCGCTGTAAGGGTAAGCGGACTCGCTACCCTTGCGCTATCCACTAGTCGCACACAATTCATTTCTGACTCCTGACTCCTTTCTTATTAAACCAAATAACTCGTATTAGGTACGATCGCAAAGAAAGCATACTCATACCAAGCAGTCCAGATGAAACTGCGAATCCATCGCTGACGCTTGTCGAAACTCAATTCATATTCAAACGCGCCACGAGATACATCAATGGAAGATAGATGAGAGTTGCAACCGCAGCCATGCTGATAAGTAAAACCGTATTTGGAGGCAATACTTTGCACCTTCATTTGAATAGCAAATACCTTACCTGCATGGAGTATGGCATCCCAAGCACGTTTATGCTCAATATCGCGCCGATCGAATCGCAAAGCACGTTCTTCAAAAACATGATCGCGGTAAATTGGTGCTAAATGCACGTGATAAAAGCTAGCAGGTAGTTCATAACCAAATTCATTAAATAAATCTATGCCGATGCGAGCCACTTTTACTTCATCAGCGTAATCAATTCCTTTTGACTCCACATCGCAAAGAATTTCTGCAAAGTTCGGATAGCTGTGTTTGAGAAAGTCTTGTCCAAAAAACTCTAAGGTTTCCCATGCTAGTTGTGCAAATAGCTGAGAAAATGAGGGTATTAGGTGAGCTAGTTGGGGGCGATCGCTAAATAAATCAACATCACCACGTTCTAATTTATACAAAAATAGCTGTGCCATCTCAACATAGCTTTGGGGTTGAGAAAGTCCGACACTCGTGGTTCCTCTAGCAATGTCTTGCCATATAGAAGGTAGTTGAGAAACATGAACCGCATTTTCTCCAGCAATGACTGCAACAGGAGGACATTCGAGAAGTTGCATCGACAATCTCCTTTAATACTTTAATGTGTAATTTACCTTAAACGCTCGCTAAATCTATCTTCTGAACACAATAATAAATGTTTGACAGACTGTCTTTTGACAACGAGCGCAATTTTATTCATAATTTTTGGGATATTGAGTATTAGTTATTTTCAGATAATTCATAATTCATAATTCAATTACCCGTTCAAAGCATTCTTTTCACATACCTGCTATTTTCCTATATATTTTCTCACCCTTTACTAACTCTTCATAGTAAGGCTCATAAGAGGTGAATCTGATAGATTCTTGTCTTCCTAAACCCAAGATGCCAAAAGTACAAAGGCTATTATAAAACAGTTCGTGTACTCGCTTTTGAAGTACCTGATTAAAATATATGAGGACATTACGACAAAGAATCACATTAAACTCATTAAAAGAACTATCAGTGGCTAAATTATGCTGGGCAAAAACCACATTTTCTCTTAGAGACGCTCGAAAAATAGCATTGTCATAAGCTGCTGTATAATACTCTGAGAAAGATTTCTTGCCGCCTGCTTTTAGATACAGGTGAGTATATTCCTGCATCATTTTCAACGAGAAAATCCCACTTTTAGCATTTTGTAATACCTTCTCATTCGTATCAGTGGCATATATGCGGCAACGGTGATAAAGTCCTTCTTCTTGCAGTAAAATTGCCATTGAATAGACCTCTTCACCAGTTGAACATCCAGCGTGCCAGATCCGAATAAACGGATAGGTTTGTAAGAAGGGAATAACCTGATTTCTGAAGGTATTATAAAAGCTGGGATCGCGAAACATTGATGTTACATTCACCGTCAGAGCCAGCAAAAATCTTTCTAAATAGGCGCGATTATGTAGTAACCGCTCTTGCAATGCAGAAATATTTGCTACCCCTTCTAATTGCATGAAGCCCTGAATACGGCGCTTGAGTGATGAAAGAGCATAATTGCGAAAGTCATAACCGTAGTACTGATATACACCTTCTAAGAGTAGGTGTATTTCTATGTCCTCCAAGATCGGTTTGGGCAGAGGCATAATATTCATAATTCATCGGTTTCAGTTTAACCGAATGGCTTTTACTACTAAAACAGCGATCGCAATTATTGAAATTCCAGCTAGCCATCTAACCTGATAGCGCAGATTTTTTATCTCTTGGCTCAGGCTTTCTCTCTGTGGGATGGAATATGGTTCTAGTTGTACAACTTCAATCGCTACTTGTTCAGGTGTCTTTTGGAGATTTTCAAAGGAGACTTGCGTGTGTAGCCAATTAGTAATCAGTTGCGGACAGTTCTTTTTAAACCATTTTAAAGCTAAGATTCTAAAAACTGGTTTAGACATTCGGGCAATTAATTTCATCACCCTGTTTAAGGGTTTTAGGCGAAGCTTTTGATTAATCAAATTGACTGAACCAACATCATAAAGACAATCCAGAATTAGTTTTACAGTGGCTTCTTCACTGTTAATCAAGTTTTGCAGTAAAAGCAGAACATCACGCATCCGCTCTGCTTCTGCATATTTTTCTGCCAAGTTTTCTGGAGGATTTACTGAAGGATTTACAGTTGGATTTAGGGTGTTTTGTCTTACTATCGTCATATTGGTAACATACCAGTCACAATCATGTCAGTACACCTATCTACCGAGAGAAAGGTTTTTTATCTAGAGAGAGAACCTAAAAGCCAAAATTTATTCGTGAGAAACATGACTATATCGTGTTTGTAAAAAATCCGTTTGTCTAGTTCTAATAAATCTTTTATCTACTTCTGGGTAAATAAATTTTTTATGTAGATGCTAAGACTTCAATTTCCGAAATCACCCGTTCTAATTCCTCAATTATTACAGTGCTTTCAGTCTTTTTAAAGGCATCTACAAGCGCCCGATAATACCAAAGAGTACCTTCTTTACGTCCATGAAAACGTTCCCAAAGTGATTCGCCCAAAATGCGATAATCTTTGAGAATAGACTGGGCATTGTAAAGTTTATCAGCTGATGACACCAGCAGTACTGATGGGGAAGCTGTAGGAATATGAGCAATGTATGCCTCCTTGCGCTGTCGCCAAGGGGGTTTTGGAGTTGTATCAGCATCAGTACAACCATCTACAATTGCCGTTACATTGTCACCAAAGCGACGGCGAATTTCTTCTCGTGTTGCAGCGCCACCTTGATCTTCGATCGCATCGTGTAAAAGAGCTGCGATCGCTTCATCTTCATTTGCGCCGTATTCTAAAGCAATACTAGTGACACCTAATAAATGGGCAATATAAGGGACACCTGAACCTTTACGAACTTGGTTGGCGTGTAGTTGGGTGGCGTAGATCAGGGCTGCGGTAAAACGTTCTGAGAGCATTGTATAAAAAAATTCCAGCAGTCAGAATAACTCAACCGAAATATTGGGTTTGTGTCAATTTTATAACAAATCGCTCCAAGTGCAGAGGTAATAAAGGATGAAATGAGTATACAAGTAAAATTTGAATTTTAAATTAGATAGATAACATTTAAATCTATATTCCATCGACAGATAGATAAAACTCTGCTGTTAGTTTATTAAATTTACTCAAGGATGTGTTTTCAACTAGGAGTTAATTTACATAATGCCAGACAATCCTGGATTAGGAGAGCAAGCTCTCAATAAAGCGGCAGAAATAGGATTATCTAGTCAATTAGATGAAGTCGAAAATTTAGATGTAGACATCAAAACAGACCCGCTGAAACTGGTTCAGGGAGAAGTGGATGAAGTCACGATTGAAGGTGATGGTTTAGTTATGCAGAAAGACCTCCGTATGGAGGAATTGGAAATGCAAATGACTAATGTTGCTATTAATCCTCTAAGCGTGGCTTTTGGTAAAATTGAACTAACTAAACCGACTGAAGCTAATGCAGAGGTTGTGTTAACCGAAGCTGATATTAATCGTGCTTTCAACTCCGAATATGTGCGATCGCAACTGCAAAGTCAAAAAATACATATTAACGGACAGCTGAGGGCTATTGAACCTCAAAATGTAGATTTTCGATTACCGGGCGATGAAAAAGTAGCACTAAATGCCAGTATAAAATTAGTAGAAACTGGTGAAAATCAGCAAGTTGCGTTTTCCGCAGTCCCCAGGATTAGCAGTAATGGAAAAAGTGTTGCTTTGGAAAATGTCGAGTATGGCGAAAGTGAGGAAATATCGCCAGAGTTGACAAAAGCTTTGATCGATCAAACTAGCGAAATTTTGAATCTAAGTAACTTTGATTTAGATGGTATGAGTTTGCAAGTCAACCAACTAAAAGTAGAACTAGGTAAACTAATCTTACAGGCTGAAGCTTATGTGGAAAAAATTCCTTCAGCTTAAAAATGTAACGTTCATAAATTCAGGATACTAATAATGGAAACTACAGAAACAACACAAACAGGTTCAACACCTTTTCCAAATATTCCACCAGTTATTGAAAGTAACGACAGTGAGTATCGTGATACTGGTGTACCCAGTACAGTAGCGATCGCCGGACATCCCCTACACCCCTTGAGTGTGATCTTTCCCATAGCATTTTTAGCTGCTGCCTTGGGAAGTGACATTGGTTATTGGTTAACTGGCGATTTCTTTTGGGCTAGGGCTTCGCTATGGTTAATCGGACTTGGATTAGCTGGAGGCATCCTTGCATCTGCGATCGGTCTGAGCGACTTTGTAAAAATTGAACGAGTCCGCAAGCGCACCGCCGGTTGGACGCATTTGATACTTAACGTTTCTATACTAGTTTTATCACTCGTTAACTTTCTCCTACGCTTGGGTGACGCTGAATCTCGAATCTTACCTTGGGGACTGTTAATCTCGCTTGTTGTCGGTACGCTAACCAGTGCTTCTGGTTGGTTCGGCGCTGAACTCTCCTATCGCCACAAAATTGGTGTAGTGGGTGGAGGTAGCAGAAGATATCCTTAAAGGATGAGTAAGGCAGTGTTTCGACTACGCTCAATAATCAGACAGGAGGCAGAAAGCAAGTGGTTACTGAGCGTAGTCGTTGCCGCAGCCTCTTGTAGAGAAGTGAGGCAGAAAATAGGAAAAATGCAGCACTTAACAAGATAGTTGTCTGAAACTACAAATCCAATGACAGATTATTATTTACAGCTGCCGCTAAGAAAATTTAGCAGTTATAGTTTGTATTTGATACAGCCTTGATACATCTTGGGGAATGGAGATAAGTCCGAGCTAAAGTTTTTATAAATTAAAATTTGGGAGGATATTTTCCTTGCCCAGCAAGGCTTTTAAACTCATATTACAATAAAAAATTTAGCTTGTTTAATTAATAACTGTATACTTTGTCTATGTGGTAAAAAAAATACATCCTGTTAATATACTAACTCTTTATATACACAAGCTTATAAAAATTGCAATTATACAAAAGAGTGAAATTGCAAGATTGAATTTCATACTAAATTAAGTTTAAAAAAGTGCGCGATTGCTAACTTTCAGACTTTAAAGTGTTTTAATAAAGTTATTACCGAAAGTTTAGAGAAGCAAAAACATGAAAGGTTTCAGGAAGTTATCTTCAATAGCAGTATTGCTATTTGCCTTTGTGTCTCCGCCCTCATTAGCTGAAGCCAAAGATATTTCTCTAAGTAATACTCTGAATGAACAGAGCGTTGCACCAGATGCTAACCTGGTTGGAAATAAAACCGGAGAGCTTTTAATTGCTCAACGGTGGTCAAGACGATACTATAGACGAGGGCAACCCTACGAGAGACGGCAGATAATCCGACGAGAGCAGCCCTACGGACGATACCAGAGAATCCAACGACGGCAGCCTTACGGACGATATCAGAGAATCCAACAACGGCAGCGTTTTAGACAACGCCAGATTATCGAACGACGGCAGCCCTACGGACGATACCAGATTATCCGCCGACGCTATTAGAGATAGGAGTAAAAATGACGTAGGCATAATACCCTTCTCTTAATGGAAAGGCTACGCGTAGCTTGCTTCCAGAAAATGCTATGGGAAGCCTCCAGCTACATGAATTTTGCCTACTAAATATTTCGGATAACACATATTTAGTTCACCAGATGTCTAATGGTTAGTAGTGGCGTGACAAGACAAAAATGTTGCAATAAATTTTATTGTGGGGCGGGCATCTTGCCCGCCAAAAAAGACGGGCTAGAGAGCTTATCCCACAAGAGTTTGCTAATGCACAAATTTAGCCTTGCCACGCCAGTAGTTGTTCTATTAATTACTAAACATTAAATATGGTGGCTCACTTCAGCCTGGGATTAATCGCTGGTATCACCTTAAAATTGGCGATTTTCCAAGGTTGTATAATCAATATTTGTTTTTGTTGCAAAGATGAAAATTCAGTACTGGCGGAACGCTCTAATAAATCTACTGTATTTCCAAGATTTAACCCTAAATCACTTTGCAAAGATAACTCGGCTGTTTCTCCGTGAGGTTCATAACATCGCAGAATTAATTGCTGTGGATCGTCTTCAGATGGCTTTAAGGCCATCAAGATTAAATTTTCAGCTGATAAATCTAGGAAACTTACTCCTTCAATAGTGCCGATAGCAGCAGTGGAGGGTTTTGCCAGTGGCCAATTGAATATCACTTGCAATGGTATATTCAATTCATAGCCACGCCGTACTGTATGGGCTGATTCCCAACTATCAGCATGAGGATACAAGGTATATTTAAACTCGTGAAAACCTCGATCGGCTTTTGAGTCTGGCCAATTAGAACTGCGTAGCAGTGTTAGACGGAGTTGGTTTGGTTTGCTGTCATAACCGTATTTACAATCATTGAGCAAACTGACACCATAACGATTTGGGATTGCGGTATCTTCTGTCTGTGTGTTTTCTGCTGTTAAATCAGCCCAACGCAAAGCAGGAACTTCCCATTTTGCTTGTTCTGCGGGAGTTTGCGGTTTAGTTGGGCGGCGAATCGCGCCACAGGGAATTTCATAAGTAGCAAAGTCAGCTTCAATATTTAGAGGAAAAGCAGCTTTCACTAAGACATGATTTTCTTGCCAATTGACAGTTGTAGCAATGTTCAGCAGAGGTGAACCAGCTTGCAAAATATAGTCTTGGCAAAATTCCGATTCACCCAACTGACGCACCACGCGCACACGACTTTGCACTGGGCCTTGTTCTAACCACTGAACAGATTGAAGATTTGTTGAAGGTAAGGGATGTTGAGCATAATTGGGGTCTATATTCCAAGCATCCCAATATTGCCCACTGTCTTTAAAAGCTTGCAGTTGATTCCCCGCCCCACTCAAAACTTCTCGCTGATAAGTTTTGTCAAAAACACTTGATAAATCTCCGGTGTCGGGATCTATAACAACTCGCAAGAATTCATTTTCTAAAATCCAGTCTGGGAAGAGTGCGGGAGATGAGGGAGAAACGCGATTCATCTCGTCTGTACTAGTGAGTGAAGGGGAAAGCCAAAATATGCGGTAGCCTACGGGTGGAATTTCGGTGGCGAGAAATAGTATAGTTGATGGTTCAGAGAGTTGGGAGACAAGCTGGTTTCCAGAAGTGTCGTAAATCTGCCAATCTTCTGCTGTAGGTAAGGCTACAGAGACTACCTCAGAACGTTGCCAATTGAGAGAATTGAAAACAAAAATAGGCAGACTATCGGGTTTTGGTGGCTCTGATAGGGTAATGTGAGATGCGATCGCTAAAAGTGATTCCTGTAATATTTTCGTTCCTACTTGTTCCACTTGCTGCCATTGGGGCAAGGCATCTGTGTAAACTTGGGTAATTGAAGAACCAGGTAAAATATCGTGAAACTGTTGAAATAACATTTGTTTCCAAGCTGCTTCAATTTCTGCTTTCGGATATGTCACACCACAGCTTACAGTCGCCAAGGTAGCAAATAGTTCAGCTTGATATAATAAATTTTCACAACGACGATTCCAGCGTTTTTGATCACCGTGGGTAGTGTAGCAACCGCGATGGAATTCTAAGTATAGTTCGTCATTCCAAGTAGGGAATGAGGGGGATGGGGAAGCAGGGGAAGAATCATGATTATTAACAGACGCGATGAATCGCGTCTCTACAAGTTGCTGTAAATACTTTTCAGCCGTCGTAAATTCTAAGTCTGGGAACAAAGGTGACTTTTGCCAGCGTTGGGCGGTTTCTAACATATCACGGGTGGGGCCGCCGCCGTGGTCGCCGACACCGGGAAGCCAGAGGGATTCTGGTAAACCAGTTTGAGTTTGCCATTCAAGAGCGTAGGATGCCATTTTAACTGGGTCTATAGCTTCACCGATGGGTGCAGACATCAAACTAAAGACTTCGCTACCGTCAGGCGATCGCCACCAAAAAGCCCCATAATCAAATTTAGTAGTATCATTCCACCGCAACTTCTGCGTCACAAAATACTCAATTCCGGCATTAGCGAAAAACTGCGGTAAAGTTGCACAGAAACCAAAAGAATCTGGAACCCACACCACAGTTGAAAGCTTGCCAAATTTCTCCTGGATGTACCGTTGACCATACAATAACTGACGGACTATTGATTCACCAGCAATTAGGTTGAGTTCTGGTTCCACCCACATTCCGCCGACAACTTCCCAACGTCCGGCGGCTACCTGTGCTTGAATTGCCCTAAATAAATCCAAGCGATGTTCTTCAATCCAAGCATAAAGTGCGGGGCTTGAATGACAGAAAATTAACTCAGGAAAATCTGCTTGCAACTTCAAAACCGACTCAAAAGTATTTTGCGCCGCATTCCAAGTTTCACTTACAGGCCATAACCATGCTAAATCTAAGTGAGCATGACCCAACAGGAAAATTTTAGATTTTGGACTTCGACTTCGCTCAGTCGAACGATTTTGGACTTCGACTTCGCTCAGTCGAACGATTTTGGATTGAATTAAATTTTGGCGTAGAGATAAAAACGACTTTACCAACCCTCCCTTGTCTTCCTCCGTGTCCTCTGCGCCTCTGCGGTTCGTAACCTCCCCCACCATCGCCGCCAAAACATCCAACTTCTCCGGCGCAAATTTTTCCAAATAAAGTTGCACCACAGCTAACTCATCAGCCACAAAACCCGGATCGGGATTATTATCAACATAAGACTCATAAACTAGGAGCGATCGCACTAAAGCACCATCACAATGTCCCGGACTCACTAATCGCAAAGCCACAATGAATTCTTCCCCTGGCGTCACCCCCTGACACAGAAGCACTCTCGGCGAACAATCAAATAAATCACCCTCCAGCACTAACTCGCCATTTACATAAATCTCAGCAGAATCCGCCCACCAAACCAGCGCCAGCCGCAAAGATAACCCCGCTAAGGGATAACCGTGTAAATCTTGGGGAACTACCAATCTTTGCACCAGCCATAGCACTTTTTTCCCGCCCGTCCAAGCAATATGTTCTTTAGCATTCAACTGGACAGGTTGCCAATGAGACAAATCAGCAGCTACAACATCAGTAATAACTAAGTCAGATTCTTGATACAGCCACGTAGACTGGATATTAACTTGACAAAAAGAGCGCAGTTGCTCAATTGTTTGTGAGATAAATTTGGTCTGGGATTGAGAGACAGTCGGGGTCATATATTCGCTAAGATGAGGTGTTGGTCGTTTTTATTGTTTGGCGCGAGTCTCACAACTTAACAAGACTTGAACTAAAAAATTACTACTATGTCTTCTGGTTCCTCTGGTCGTTATCAAAGCAGACTATTTAACTTTGTCCACCAGCAATCTCGGCGGGTGACACAACAGTGGGAACATACCTTTCGGCATTTGCAAGTCGCCACTAAGTGGGGTGTCGAGGTACTACTTTACCCAGTGTATCTACTGTTTCAGTCATCTGAATCATCTGGGAAAACGCTACATACTAGAGAACCACAAACTAGATTAAAGTTACAACCAAATGATACCGATTTCCAGCCTGAAACTCTACCCGATGCTGATAGTCCCATTCAAAATGTACTAGAGGCAGTCAATCACCTGTCACCAGATGAACCCGCTTCCACTCCTACGAAAGCATCTGAAGATTTCAATCCCTTGGCTTTATTGGGAGTTTTTCGGCTGAAATTCGTTGAAAAGAACTCTAATCTTACTCAATCATCAAATATTACCGCTAATCAAGCTCTCAGTCTCAACCCTTCACAATTAGACAATGCCCTTCAACAACGTCTTCCAATAGTGCAAGGAATTGCCACAAATTTGATGAATCGAAATTTAGTACTTGTTACTGCCGACAATGAAATTCTAGATATCTTAACACCCAAACAACAGGCAAAATTAGAAGACCGAATTATTAACGAAGTTGCTAATTACTGGCAGTGTTGGCGTTTGATTATAGCTAAAAAAGAAACGCGGCTATTACCACAAATTGACCAATTATTAGCAAAACTCACTGACGTAAATCCAGCTAAAATTCCAGTTTTAGCCGAGGGTATACCAAAAGATTTACTTAATACAAATAGATTATTAGCATTTCTAGATATAACCGTTGCGAAGTTGGAATCGAATGCTTTAGTCCCAGCGCAAAAACGTAGCCAGGAAGTTATCCAAGTTGCCCAAACCCAGTTAAACATATTTCTTTATGGCAAAGATCGATTAGCTGCTAAAGGAGAGATTGCTCCCAACGCTGATGGTTTAGAAACTCATTCACAGAATTTTCAGGCTTTGATTGAGGCGGCGCTTAATTACTTTTTTGGTGTTGGTAATAGAAAAACACTTGAGACAACAATTAGTAATGAGATGCCAGGTAAACTCTTTTCGTCACGCCTGAGAAAAGCCTTATCCAAAAGCCCTGTGGAAGAGAACCAGGATTTTACAAACGATCCTTGGCTAACGTGGAATGATTTATTTGGTGACACCAAAACCGTTGCTGACAAGTCAGTTACACTTTCTGAGGGGAAAAATCCTGCTTTAGCCCCAAGTTTATCAATAAGGCATTTTCCACAAAAAAATTTGAGTGTAAAACAACCTAAATTCGGATCTGGTTTGGTACAAAGAAAACAACCAAGTAGTAATCTCGCCTCAAGTCAAAAAATATCTGGAAAAGTCGCCTCTGTAAAACAAACTCAAACCCGTATTTCCCAAACTAAAAGCGAGAGTCGTAAAGGGGAAATTTTGCAACAGCAATTTCATCAAAGTAGTCAAGTTGAGGCACAGCCAGACTGGATAGAAACCACAGCAACTTCAACTGGTTATGAAAAGCACCCCTTAGAGCAACTTTTGGAATGGCTTGATTATGTTATGGTCTGGCTAGAAGAAAGATTTGTAAAGGTTTTTCAGTCGTTGCGGCAGCTGTGGCAAGGGAAATAAGACTAATTCGTAATTCGTAATACTCGCCAAAGGCGAGAAGCAAGCTACGTAATTCGTAATTAAGACTTGTCAGATTGCATCTGGGTTTCTAGATTTACATCTGTAGCCTGATTTGGGTGAGTTGGTATAAACTGGTAGATATTTTTTAAGAAATTATAGGACGAATGGTACTTACTTAAGCAAAAGCTGTTCACAGATACCCTACATATTCTTGAATGCGTGAATTTGGAATTTTGAATTGTTATTGGTGGTTGTCTAAGTGAAAATTATTGTTTACTGTAAATACTTCAATTTCAAAAATCCATTAGATAAACCGAAAATTGAGACGTTTGTGGTAAATCTGCCTCAAATCCCGAAGATAGGTGAAACAATTGTAGTCGAAAGAATTTCACCGCAAAAGCAGTTTGTAATTATCTTTGAATACATTGTGACAGCAGTACAATTTAATGCATCTAGGGAATCGGCTGATTCAGTAGATGCCCAGGTAAGTGCATTTTTGAACCACTGTTGGGAGGGAACATCAAATTTCAAAGTTACAAACTTTTTAGAAAAATAATCTCTTACCACAATATATGATTTCTATTTGTCGCAGTGTATGCATGTCTTCCCCTGTGGGTACTGTCTGTTTAATTGCTGCGGCTAGCTCAACTAAATCTTGCCTTCCTGCTTTAGCCGCTTCTATGACAGCAATTTCTTCTTTCCACACCCGTTCCAGTTGACTTTTTAGTAGCTTGTTGGGAGAATACGTAAAAAATTAACCCTATGATTGACCATAGCGATCGCCTAGCGTCTCGTAAAAAAAACAGATTCCAAGGTGTTGGAGGACTTGAACTGTATTACCAAAGCTGGCATCCAGAGGGTAAAGTCCGGGCAATATTAACCATTGTGCATGGACTTGGAGGGCACGGCGATCGCTACAGTAATATCATTGAACATTTGATACCCAAGCAATACGCTATCTACGCCTTAGATTTGCGCGGTCATGGACGCTCACCAGGTCAGCAAGGCTATATCAACGCTTGGAGTGAGTTTCGTGAAGACTTGGGAGCTTTTTTACAGTTAATTCAGACTCAGAATCCTGGATGTCCAGTTTTTCTCTTGGGTCACAGCTTAGGTGCGGTGATTGTCTTAGATTACATTCTGCGCTATCCCCAACAAGCATCATTATTGCAGGGTGCGATCGCTCTTGCGCCAACCTTGGGGAAAGTTGGGGTTTCACCGATTCGGGTATTTTTAGGAAAAATGCTCTCACGGATGTGGCCGCGTTTTACACTGAATACAGGCATTGACATCAGTACTGCTTCACGAGATCCGCAGGTTGTAGCTGCGATCGCTCAGGATACACTGCGACATACCCTTGCTACTGCCCGTCTGGCTACAGAATTCTTTGCAACAGTTGATTGGATTAATGCTCATGCAGGTGATTGGCAATTACCATTATTAATTCTCCACGGTGGTGCAGACCGAGTAGCTTTGCCAGCAGGAAGCGACATTTTTTGCCAACGGATAAACTGCAAAGATAAGCTGAGAATTGAGTATCCAGGAGCCTATCATGAGATTCAGAGTGACCTCAATTATCGAGAGGTAATGGCTGATTTGGAAGATTGGTTAGAGCGACACCTACCATCTGAGATAGCGCAGTTAGCACGAGGAAGCGCTGAGTTAGAGTTTCCTAATTCTTAGCCTTTCAGTACTGAGGCTTGATTAACTCTATGGCTATAGTATCCTAGCGATCGCACATTGAAAAATAACAACTACAGTGTTGTTGGATCAACCGCTACAATTCCTTCAGACGCATAGCGAATGAAATCTCTAATATTGAATGTCAAAATATGCGTTATGCTGTTCACCTTCATATTAGCAACGAGACGAGCATCATGCACTTGGATACCTGATACACTGAATGCAACAACAAGCCTACGCCACTCAGGGTAAATAGCAGGCATATCAGGCAACAATGGAAAGAGGCGTTCAATCAGTCGCAGCAGCCGATCTGCATCTGTTGGTCTTAAGCCAAATCTGTTTTTTGTGGCTGGTCTTGTAGCAACATTCCAAAACTCAACGCAGTTTTGCACGGTGATTTGCAGTGTATGTTCATCGCGTCGCAGTTTTTGGATTGCAGTTCGTATTATTGGGTGTAGTGGGTGAGTGCGATCTACAAAACGCAGTAGGATGTTAGTGTCTATGAGATATACCACTGCTAAGGATGATCCTCATAAATACTCTCACGAGTCACAGCATAATCTGACAGCACTGCTAAATTTGACCCAACACATAGCGCAAATTCGTCAGCTAACTTATCTGCAACGACTTCAAACTCCTCATTGTTCAGTTGACCTTGTGTCTGAAGCTTTGCCATCAACTGAGCGCATTTTCCTTCTTGGCTTTTGCACTGTTGATCTTGAAAGATTAGCTCTTGAAGATATTCACTGGCTGAACTATAACCACCTTTAGCTACTTGTTCTTCGACAAAGACTTTCATCGACTCAGGTAAGGAAATATGAATGTTAGTCATACCTTCTCCGTTTTGATATTATCCTTGGTTGCTGGCACAAAAAACTTCATAGGCTTTGGTTACAAGTAACGTGAGTTTCACAAATAGTTCGCTTTCGTGACTTGGCGGGGTAAAAGGGTAAGGGGGAAGGGGAAAAGGGTTTAAATCCCTTACCCTTTCCCCTTTCCCCTTTTCCCAGTCCTCACTTAGTATTTTTAGGTTTGCAGACTACTAACACCAGCGTAACGCAATTACCAAGGCAATCTGCTCCCATCCCATGAGAAAAAGTGTCCACTATCGCCTTCTTGAAGCTGTTCGATGACAGCCAATAATTGGGTAACAGTACGTTCTACTGAAAATAATTTTTCCGCAGGGACATTTCTTTGGAAAGGACGAGAAAGGCGGGTATCAGTTGTACCAGGATGCAATGTTACTATTAATGCTTTCGGACAACTTCTTTTATACTCAATTGCCGCAGTTCGCATCAACATATTAAGCGCTGCTTTAGAAGCCCGATAGCCATACCATCCACCAAGTTGGTTATCGCCAATACTGCCCAATTTAGCAGAAATAGTGGCGAACACGCTGCGTTCTCCATGACGAAACAGAGGCAATAAATGTTTAGCCAGTAAAACAGCACCAATACTATTTATCTGAAAGTAGCGCAACAAATTTTCTGAATTGATCTGTCTTAAGCTTTTTTCAGGTTGCAAAGTATCTTCATGTAACAGTCCTACACAGTTGACTACCAAATGCAGTTTGTCAACTTGAGTATGTATTTTTTGAACAGCTTCAATAATTTGTAACTCGTCAGTAATATCCATCTCCAAACAAATTAATCGCTCAGGATATTCGTTTACAAGAGCTATTAACTCTGAGGCCGATTTCGGTTGACGAGAAGTTACATAAATTTTAGCTATTGGGCGATTTTGTAGCAATTTTTTCACAAAACCTAAACCAATACCTTGGCTGGCTCCCACAATCAAAGCATTGACAGGATTAATTTCATCGATAAAAGACATTAGAGCAAAGCGCCACCACAACTAGAACCACACCCAGCAGTACAACCATAGCAATAAGCAGCAGTTTGTACCTCATTAATTAAGTCTAAATTGCCGGCTTCTAACAATTTACCAACTGTCAAAGTTTCACCATTGCGAGTTTTTGCAGGCAAATTCATCATTTGGTTAAAGTCACAATCATATACATTGCCCAGATAGTCAATTGAAAGTTCATCGCGACACATTAAATGTTCAACTGTGCTGGGATTAAAATGCGACTCTAAAAACTGCAAATAGCTAGCGTACAGTTTTCTCCGTTCTAAATGCATTTTGGTTCTACCAACTGGTAAGTTGGTAAAAGTGAAGAGGTTATTAAACATAATATTAAAATGTTCTTGTAAGAACATTTTGTAATCTCGTTCTAGGTTGCTCTGTTCGGGAGCTAAAGAAAATTTTTCATCGGTGGGTAACTGGGGATTAAAAACCAAGTCCAAAATTAAATTTTGATCTTTACCATAGCCGAGTTGGTTAAGCCACTGCAAAGCTTTGACTGAACTATCAAAAACACCAGTACCGCGCATTTTATCAACATTATCTGCTAGGTAACAGGGTAGAGAAGCCACAATTCTTACTTGGTGTTTAGCAAAGTATTCTGGTAAATCACCAAATCCATCTTCAAAATAAATCGCCAAATTAGACCGGACAATTACTTGTTTACCAGTTGCTTTTGCTGCTTCTACCAGTGGCTTAAATCCATAATTCATTTCAGGTGCGCCACCAGTCAAATCCACAACTTTAATTTCAGGAAATTTATGGATTAGTGAAGTCAATTGTTCGCAAATTTCAGGAGAAAGTTCTTCTGTACGTTTTGGTCCGGCTTCGACATGACAGTGTGTACAAGTAAGATTACAACGTTTACCTAGATTAATTTGTAAAACAGTGATTCCTTTTTTTGTCAAAGGTGAACTGAGTTTATTTTGAAAGGTTGTGACTGCTGGATTTCGGATAATTTTTGCTTGAGTTTGCATTAGTTACTACTCCTAAAAAATTGCACAACAATATTCAATTTTTCTAACCTTGCAGTAATCTGTAGGCGATCGCACTAATAATTGCAGCAGTTGGTAAAGTTAAAAACCACGATAGTAGAATTTGATAAAAAACACGAGTATTAGATTTAGATTTTTTGTTAATTAATCCAACACCAAAAATAGAACTAACTGAAACGTGAGTCGTAGAAACTGGAAGCCCAAACCGAGTAGCTGCAATGACGAGAACTCCAGTTACTATATTTGCTGATAAGCCTTGAGTATGATTCATTGAAGTAATCTTTTCACTCATAGTTATTGCAACTTTTTGGGAGTTGAGTAAACCGCCAAGTGCCATTGCGATCGCTATCAAGATCGCTCCTCCCTGAATCGAGAAATACTCAATAATTAGGATGAGTGAAACAATCTTAGGAGTATCATTTAATCCTCTAGCAAAACTGACAATTCCAGCGCTGAAAAAATGACAAGCATCAATCATTTTTTGGTTGACTGGTAGATGCCATTTTGAATTAATATAGCCAGATAAGCTGTAAATTCCTGCGGACAAGGGAATAGCCATGATTGGACTGAGTAATAAAGGCAAAATAAAGGAAGTTCCTAAAGCGGCAAAATTAAGTTGCAGTCCGATCGCAACTAATCCAGCGCCAGCCAGCGCACCTGTTAAACTGTGAGTTGTGGAAATGGGAAACCCCATGAGGCTAGCAATGATTACAGTCAATCCAGTAGCGATCGCCACTGCGAGATGAAACTCTGGAGAATTAGCGATCGCATCAGGTAATAGTCCTTTTCCAGAGAAGTTTTTAATTAATGCTCCTGCTAAAAAAATCCCAGTTATTGCACCAGCAAAAGTTGTGAAAGTTGCCCATAAAACTGCTGTTTGATAGCTGCTAGTTCGGCTACCAAACAGCGTTGCTACACCTTTAAAATTATCATTCGCTCCATTTGAATATGCTAAAAAAAGCGTGGCTAAAAATAGATTTATTAACAACATTTTTGAGTTTATAAAAAAGAAGTCATAGTTCAGAATCTAGAATTCAGAATGTAATTAGTGAAATATTTAATTTGTGCATTCATCATCCAGTCGCACAGAACCATTCTGAATGAATTCCGACACCTGAATTCTTTCTGAATAAATTAACAGCAGCCACCACCGTTATAGTGCCAAGTTGAATTGGTAACAATTATTTCTGTTGGGTTACTAGCAGCAAGTTTAGCAGCCGTTTTATCACACACCGCAGTCGGAATACCTAGCTGAAGTATATGACCTGCCAAATCGTCAAAGAAGGGTTCAGAACCAGCATAAATTGCTGTTTTTCCAGTGAAAATGCAAGCACCATCTTCTGGAATGACAACTTTAAATGAGACTGAATCCAGACTTTCTAAAAGTAGGTTTTCTTCTAAATTATAAGTCTGGGAATCTAGTAGGCGATAAGGACGACGGGCACGAATTTCAACTTGACCAAAACCAGCATTTATAATCTTTTCAGTATACTCTTGATATGTGAGTGCGCCTGATAAACACATGGCTCTTAGCCGCTCATCATCTTGAAGATGTGTTGGAATGGGACGAGTCGCAATTGGATCGCTCATCTGCAAGCGTCCACCTGGTTTTAACACCCGATATGCTTCTTTTAAAGCACGAGTTAAATCTTCTGGTTCAAAGATGTTGAAAAGACAATTTTGTGCCACGATATCGACGCTACCATCAGCAACAGGTAAGTTGAAAGCATCACCTTCGCGGATTTCGACAAAGCTGGTGTTAAACCAGGGGTTTTCTTGAGCAGCAATTTCCAAATTACGTGCAGCTGCTTCCCGCATGGCCCCAACCGGTTCAACGGCAATTACAGCACTTGCATAACGGGAAAAATAAGCGAATTGCAACGCTTCTAAGCCGCCACCAACACCGACATACAACACAGTAGGTTGGTTTCCTAATTCGGTGGGGTGAACAGTGGTGCCACAACCATAATTCATTTCCTGCATTGGCAAAGGAATTTTCAATCCTGGTAGTTGCAGGGGCGTACTTTGTACACAACAAAGTCCAACTTGCGGGGTTTGGGCAACTTCGCGGTAGAATTGCGCTGCTGTTTCTAGATAGGTCATGCCACTTTGAGTTTTGGATTTTGGATGATAGCTTTGTGCATCCTAATATAATTAACTCTAAGTTGGATGAGTTTTTGTAGAGATTGCCAAAAACACCAAAGTTAGCTATAATCAAAAATTTTGCTTTTAAGCAATAGGCACTGAGGGAATAAAGAAGAATTATTGAAAAGTCTTTCGCTTGTCTTTGCCAATCCCCAATTCAATCATGCAATGTGTAGCCAACACCAATCACAGTTTGAATGAGACATTTTTCGTTATTGGCTTCAAGTTTCAGACGCAGGTAGTTAATGTAGGGTTCAATGATGTTGGCATCGCCCATGAAGTCATAACCCCAGACTTCCTCTAAAATGCGATCGCAGCTAATTATCTGTCGCGGATGGGCCAACAAATATTCTAGTAAATCAAATTCCTTCGCAGTTAACTCAATTAACCGCCGATCTCGGTACACTTGCCGCGTGCGACGATTTAAACTTAGGTCTTCAAATTCTAAAACATCGGCGTACTCTACTTGATTGCTTCTTCGTAGGCGAACGCTGACTCTGGCTAATAATTCATCAACGCTGAAGGGTTTAACCAGGTAATCATCAGCACCAGCGTCTAAACCTGCAATGCGATCGCTTACTTCATCTTTAATGGTTAATAAAATTATCGGCACTTTCTGGGCGATACTCCGCAGGCGGCTGCAAATTTCCCACCCCGACAAACCAGGCAACATCCAGTCTAAGATTACTAAATCCAGATGCAACTCCCTGGCTGCGGCGAGTGCAGTTAATCCATCGTAGGCAATACTGACTTGATAGCCTTGATAATTCAATTCCAATTCGATAAATCGTGCCAGTTTGACCTCATCTTCAATCAGTAAGATGTGCGTCATGATGATCTTAATAATTTCAGCAGGATACGGGAAGCAACAATAGTGCCAGCTACTTAATAGCCAAACATCTAATTAGGTGTACGTTAGCTTAGTATAAACCTAAGTAAGTAACAACCGTAAATCTGCAATTACCGATCGCTGCTCGATCGAAGAACAATCCAACTGGCGATCAGCAATAAGCTGTGATATCTTCACCACATTCATCGGCGAGATAACAGAGCGCTCTAAAACGCAAACCAACCACTTCCTCGTATAGAGGATTTAATTTACACATAGGTGGAATATGAAATAGCTTCCGGCCAAGCAGCATGATGTCTCGCTCAAAGGGACATTGAGCAGGAATAGCTTTGCATAGAAAATGAGCCAATTTGGAGTTATGAATTTCTATCGTTTCCAACCACTCGCGGACTGGGTGCAGTAGGTCATTGTGTGAGCGAACTTGAATAAAGCTTGTCATAATTTTTCACCTTGATAATTTCAAACTAGATTGAGTTTTTTGTATTTGAACCTCTATAAATAGATACAGATCGGTTTTATAGTTTTATGCACTTATTACTTTTTCTTTGGTTCTCTACAGAGGTAGAAATTGTAGTGTTAACTACACATTCGAGTACTACAGTTCCCGATAATTTGTCCTGACTTTTCACTTCATATTGAAAAACCTATCCAAAACCTAACCTCCTAACCTTTCTCTCGTAAAGAAGCTCGATTTTCAGGGCAAAAAGGTTACAGGACAACGCTTTTGGGCAAATTGGCACTATTTGACAAACATTTCGCCTCAATCCCTGGACGATGCAGAATTTTTCAGGTTACTGATAGTAATTTATGTTTCTATTTAGTCTACGTATTTGCCAATCAATTTAATATCAAGCTAATATAAGTAAAGATTTTTAAGTGCAATTGCTGATGTGACTTAGCACATTGATATAATTTATGCAAGCGAAAATATCGTGAATATGGCTGCGGAAATATACTGAATCATTTAACAAAATTTATTATTTGCTTTCTCATGTCTCAGAAAATATACGGTCACAATCATTAACTAATTATAGATATCCTTTATTAGGGCTAATTCGCTCTCAAAGTTAAGAAACTTGGTATCAGTTACTAAAACTATGACGAGTAGTTGGGCTGCTAGTCACCCTTCTGTTTCAGAGACGGGAACGCGTGACGATCCTAACGACACTAACGCAGCCTCTCCTAAAGAAAAGAAGATAGCCAGTAGAGAGCAACTGTTACCGTTCTACAGCACTGGCTCACCGTTTTTACCAATTTAGCCAGCAGCTACTTTTTCAACTAGGAAGGTAAAAAATGGAATGGGCTATTTACAAAAAGAATACAGGCAGTTTTGTAATAGCAGTCGCAATTATGACTGGTGTTGGCATCATCTCATACCTTAGTTTGCTTCAGTATAAAGAAAACGCTCAATGGGTAACACATACACGCGAAGTGCTTGAAAAGACAAAAGAAGTCATGTCACAGATCAAAGATGCAGAGACTGGACAACGAGGCTATCTTCTCACAGGCAAAGAACGGTATCTGGAACCCTATCGCACTGCAACTGGCGAGATTGCTCAGAAACTTAAAATTCTACGCCAATTGACTGCGGATAACCCGAATCAACAGCGGCGGCTCGATCGCCTTGAACCTCTGATAACTAAAAAACTGGTTTTGATTGAACAGACGATTAACGCTAGGAGCAAAAACTTAGAGTCCGCGTTGCAAATAGTTCAGACAGATCGGGGTCAGCAGATTATGGAAGACATCCGAATGCTGACCACAGCTATGGAGAACGAAGAAAATGAGTTGTTGAAACAGCGAACGATGAAGGCAAACGCCAGCGCTCATCAAACAACTTTGCTGACTATTTTTGGTAGCATTATCGCTTCTGCGATCGTCGGTTTCGCAGCCACAATCACCAATCAGGAACTTGTCAAACGCGAGCGGATGGAAAATTCTTTGCAAAAGGCTCGTGATGAATTAGAAATAGAGGTTAACAAACGGACTGCCGAACTGAGAAACACTAACGAAGAATTGCAAACTGAAATTAATGAGCGCAAAAAGGCGGAGTCAGAGATTCTGCGTCTAAACGTCCAGCTTGAGGGGCGAGTTGCAGAACGCACAGCACAACTCGAAGCCACTAACAAAGAGATGGAAGCATTTAGTTATTCTGTATCTCACGACCTGCGCGCCCCCTTGCGGAGTATCGACGGCTTTAGTCAAGCACTCCTAGAAGATTATGCAGACAAGCTGGACGCACTAGGTCAAAACTACCTCCAGCGAGTGCGTGCAGCCACCCAGCGAATGGCACAACTGATCGACGATTTACTGAATCTGTCACGATTAACGCGTAGTGAGATGCGTTACGAAAAGGTCGATCTGAGCGCACTAGTAGAAGCGATCGCTACAGAGTTGCACAAAACCCAACCAGAACGCCAAGTAGAGTTTATCATTACGTCGGGATTGGTTGCTAATGGTGATGCTCATCTGTTACGGATCGTGCTAGAAAACCTACTGGGTAATGCCTGGAAGTTTACAGGTAAACATCAAAAAGCACGGATAGAATTTGGGCTTTTACAGCAAAATGACAGCCATGTATATTTTGTCCGTGATGATGGCACAGGCTTTGATATGGCTTATGTTGACAAACTCTTTGGTGCTTTTCAGCGCCTACACGCTATGACTGAGTTTGAAGGTACTGGCATCGGACTAGCTACTGTACAGCGCATTGTTCACCGTCATGGTGGCCGTGTCTGGGCAGAAAGCGTAGTGGAGCAAGGTGCAACATTTTACTTCACCCTTTAACTAGAGGAATAGAACATGATTTTACTTGTAGAAGACAATCCTGACGATGAAGCGCTCACTCTACGCGCACTTAAGAAAAACAATATTCTGAACGAGGTAGTAGTAGCACGCGATGGGGTAGAAGCCCTAGATTATCTCTTTGGTAAAGGTGTATACGCCGATCGCGACATGAGCGTTATGCCGAATCTCATCCTTCTAGATTTGAAGTTGCCTAAAATGGATGGTCTAGAAGTTTTGCGACACCTACGAACCGATGACAAGACAAAAATTCTTCCCGTCGTCATTCTCACCTCCTCCAAAGAGGAGCAAGACTTAATCAATGGTTACAGCTTGGGAGCCAACAGCTATGTTCGCAAACCAGTAGACTTTTCCCAATTCAGTGAAGCAGTGCGACAACTAGGATTGTACTGGTTTGTCTTAAATGAATCACCACCAAGAATATAGCTTACCAATCCTCCAAAATCAGGTTATAGATGCAAAGCTGACTTTCTCAATTACGAATTACGAATTACGAATTACATGGGTATACCACTGCGTGTATTACTTGTTGAGGATTCAGAAGACGACGCTTTGTTGATACTGCGCGAACTGCAACGTGGAGGCTATGAAGTAACCTCTGAAAGAATTGATACACCCACAGCTATGAAAGCTGCAATCGCAGAGCAAACATGGGATATCGCGATCTGCGATTATTCCATGCCCACCTTTAGCGCCCCGGCTGCACTGAAGCAGGTTAAGGAAAGTGGACTTGACTTGCCATTTATTATCGTCTCAGGCACGATTGGTGAAGATACGGCAGTAGCCGCTATGAAAGCTGGTGCCCATGACTACATCATCAAAGGCAATCTAGCACGGCTTACCCCTGCTGTTACCCGCGAGTTGCGTGAGGCACTGGTGAGGCGGGAGCGTAAACAAGCAGAGGAGCAGATTAAAGCATCGCTTCAAGAAAAAGAAGTGCTATTGAAAGAAATTCATCACCGGGTAAAAAATAATTTGCAGATTATTTCTAGTCTGCTCAACCTGCAAGCAGAGTATCTCAAGGACAATCAAGCTCTTGAGGTATTCAAAGATAGCCAGAACCGGATTGAATCAATGGCTCTGATCCACGAGAAACTATATCAATCTCAAGACTTGGCAAGAATTAATTTTGCCGACTATATCCAAGATTTAGTAACTAATTTATTTTATTCATACAACGTTAATTCCAGCGATATTACCTTGAAAATGAATGTTGAGGAGGTTTTTCTAGCCATTGATGCAGCTATTCCTTGCGGTTTGATTATCAACGAACTTATTTCAAATTCCCTAAAATATGCCTTTCCCCAAAGAGAACCAGGAGAAATTTATATTGACTTTTGCTCCACAGAAGGAAATTTGTTTACACTTACTATCGGTGATAATGGTGTTGGTTTTGCCCAAGATTTTGACTTTCAAGCTACAGAATCATTAGGTTTACGATTAGTCAAAGGTCTAATACATCAGTTACAAGGCAATATCGATTTTACCAACAACAAGGGAATAGAGTATAAAATTATATTTACGAATAAAATTTTCTAAATTTAGAAGTTAAATAAAATCATGAACCCAGTAAATATATTAGTTGTTGAAGATGAAATCATCGTGGCAATGGATATACAAAGTCGGCTGAGGAAATTTGGATACAGTGTTATGGCGCTTGCCGATTCGGGAGAAGAAGCAATTAGGAAAGCAGCAGATGATTCTCTTGATTTAGTTCTAATGGATATTCACCTCAAAGGAAAAATGGATGGTGTGGAGGCTGCTCAGATAATTCATAATCTTTTTAATATTCCAATCATATATCTGACTGCTAATGCAGATGAATCAACATTGAATCGAGCAAAGGTAACAGAGCCGTTTGGCTACATTCTCAAGCCCTTCAAAGAAAAAGAATTAAAGTTCACGATTGAAATTACTCTTTCTAAACATCGGACGGAAAAAAAATTAAAACAGAATGAACAATGGCTGACTACTGTACTTAAAAGTATTGGAGATGCTGTGATTACTAGCGACGAATCTGGAACTGTGAATTTTATGAATCCAATTGCGGAGGTACTGACGGGTTGGAATTACGCAGATGCATTTGGGAAAGAAGCAACAGAAGTATTTAATATTGCTCATGAAAAAACTCGTATAATAATTGAAAATCCTGTAGAGCAAGTCCTTCAGTCGGGCGTTACTGTCGGTCTACCAGAACAGACGATACTTATTGCTAAAAACGGTACAGAAATACCAATTGATGATAGTATTGCACCGATTAAAGATGACAACGGTAATATCACAGGTGCAGTTTTGGTCTTTCAGGATATCACCGAACGCAACCAAATTCTAGAGGCACTAGCGCGTCGCCAGCAAGAATTCAAAGCACTAGTTGAAAATGCACCTGATATTATTTCCAGATTTAACCCTCAATTGCGCTACGTTTACGTTAATCCAGCTATTGAAAAAGTTACAGGAATATCAGCCGAGACATTTATCGGCAAAACAAATGCAGAGTTAAGTCTACCAGAAGAATTTTGCTGGATATGCGATCGCAAGCTTCGGCGAGTTTTTCAAACCAAAGAAGAAACGGAGTTTGAATGCAGTTTAGCGATCGGCCAGCAAACAAAACATTACCATACCCGCCTTGTGCCTGAATTAACTAGCGATGGTTCAGTATATTTTGTTTTAAGTATTTCTCGCAACATTACCGCTCTCAAACTTGCGGAGGCACAATTAATTCATGATGCCTTTCACGATGTCCTAACCGGACTACCAAACCGTGCCTTATTTATGGAACGGCTAGAACGTGCGCTCATGCAGGTAAAACGACGCGCGAACTATACATTCGCTGTTCTGTTTCTAGACCTAGATCGCTTCAAAGTTGTCAACGACAGTCTCGGTCACATGATTGGCGATCGACTACTAACTGCCCTTGCTCGGAGATTGGAAAATTGCCTGCGTACTGGAGACACAGTTGCCCGTCTAGGGGGAGATGAGTTTACAATTTTGCTTGACGATCTCCAAAATGCCAATGACGTAATCACCGTAGTGGAGCGGATACACGAAGCTCTGACATTTGCGTTCCAACTCAGTGGGTACGAGGTATTCACCACCGTTAGTATTGGCATCGCCCTGAGCAAGGGTAGTTATAACCGACCGGAGGAACTCTTGCGCGATGCTGACATTGCAATGTATCGCGCTAAAGCATTGGGTAAAGCACGCCATGAAATATTTGACTCAACCATGTACGCCCAAGTAACCCAGCTATTAGAGTTAGAGATGGATCTACGACGGGCAGTTGAACGCCAGGAGTTTCAAGTTTACTACCAGCCAATTGTTTTATTAGAAACTTACAAAATTATTGGCTTCGAGGCTCTGGTTCGTTGGCAGCACCCGCAACACGGATTAATATCTCCAGACAGCTTTATTCCCCTGGCAGAAGAAACTGGGTTGATTATCCCTATTGGTTATTGGGTACTAGGCGAGGCTTGTCGGCAGATGCGGGCTTGGCAAGTACAATTTCCTACTGACCCACCTTTAACGATTAGTGTAAATCTTTCTACTAAGCAGTTTTCCCAACCTGGGCTGATTGAGCAAATTAACCAAATTATCCAAGAGACTGGTTTAGAAGTTGGCAGTTTAAAGCTGGAGATTACTGAAAGCGTACTTATGGAGAATATGCAATTAGCAACTTTTATGCTATCGCAACTGCAACAGATGAATATTCAATTACACTTAGATGATTTTGGCATCGGCTATTCATCCTTGAGTTATCTGCATCGCTTTCCCAGTAATGCCTTGAAGATCGATCGTTCCTTTATTGCTAAGATTGGTGCTAATGGAGAAAACTTAGAGATTGTTCAAGCGATCGTCGCTCTAGCACAGAGTCTAAATATAGATGTAATCGCAGAGGGCGTAGAAACACTAGAACAACTGGCGCAACTTCAAGTGATGAAATGCAAATATGCACAGGGATATTTTTTCTCCCAACCCCTCGATAACAAGTCGGTAGAAACATTGATTTTATCTGGCATTGAACCTAGTTAGCTTAGTTTAAATAACCTGACAAGAGCAACATATTACAACTAATTCAGAACCGCTATAGTTAATTTGTGTTGTTAACCAAATTCTTGGAGGCGCAGCTAAACTTACCCTCAAAAAGCATCAAGCTTTAAGAAAGCTGCGAAAACTAATGACTGATGACTTTTTCAAAAACAAAAAGCTATTTTTTGACCTATGGGCATCAAGTTACGATTGGTTCTTTCCTTCAGTGTTTTATCGAGCCATTCACCAACGGTTGCTGGAGTACGTCGATTTACCAGAGCCAGCAAATGTACTTGATATCGGCTGTGGTACTGGACGCTTGCTTGAGCGCCTTGCTACTCAGTTTCCCAATCTCCAAGCTACCGGATTGGATTTGTCTGCTAATATGTTGCGGGTAGCAAGACAGAACAACCGCCACCGTCCACGCTTAATTTATATTGAGGGCAAAGCTGAGTCTCTTCCCTTTGCTGATGGTCAATTTGATGCCGTTTTCAATACTATCAGCTTCTTGCACTATTTGGAACCAAAACAGGTGGTTAGTGAGATAGCACGGGTACTTTCTCCTGGTGGACGCTTTTATTTAGTTGACATGACTTCCAAAAAAGAGACAGAACCTCAATTATTGCCAGTCTCTCCCCGTGGAATTAGACTCTACAGCCCTAATCAACGTCAACTTCTTGGCTCCTCTGCTGGGCTATTGTGTTTGAATCACCATTATTTACTAGGGCCTGTCTTACTAACAATTTTTGCTAAACCTCCGATTTGAAAATGGAGGCAATAAAAAGTTGGAAACATCTTGTATCAAGCCTTGTTCTGCATATCTGAAATTACGAATTACGAATTAGCCTGACCTCGATATTCCATAAATACCACAGGAACTTTGAGCAGCCTTTTAGCTAACTGCGAGAATCTAAATTTCTCTTTAAGCGTAGATAAGCCTATTGTCTTGGGAAATTGTGGCAAATCTTCAAAAGATATTGGCACAAAGTCAAAGTGACTGTAAAACTGCACCAGCCGTTGACCTAAGCATTCCAGATAAAGTGGTTGCGTTGCTGTATTAATCAAATGCTGCGTTAGCAAACTACCCAAACCGCGACCTCTCCAAGCTGATGCAACGACCAAGCTACCAAGTTCTTGTGCCCCTGAGAAATTACGTAGCTGTCCACAAGCTATCAGATTCTGATTGTATTCAATTACCCAAAATTGCTGCCAATTTAATTGGGTTGGATCGAGTTTCGCTGAAAATACCAGCAATCGAATCGACCACTGATCCCCAGAGGTTGCCTTGCGAAGGATACATCCAGATGGTAACGATAGATTGTTCTGGTTCATTAATTAGACTTTGATAGTTTGTATCACCATCATCAAACCATATTATTCGCCTAGCCAGACTCAGATCGCTTGCTATTTCCTGGCAACTATCAATAAAGCAATTTTAAAAGCATCTTAGACATAAAACCCGTTCCAGGTTCTCCCTTAGCGATAGGAAGGGTTGTAAGGTTAAATAACTCTACATTTCTGGATTTTTTCAGCATACATGAGTAATACTAAGCAATACTTCCGATAGAGGTAGAAATCAGCCATAACTATATCTGGATAGATGCATTCATACTCCTAATTTTTTAAGATCATCTCAACGATAAATAATTAGGGATGTAATCATGGCTGAACAACAAAAATCTAATAATGAACAACCTGCGTCTACTGCTTCTGCTGACGGCGAAACCCCTACTGACGAAAGTATCCGCAAAACTGGTGATGCGCAAGGCAGTGATGCTAAATCCACTGCTACTCCAGAAGCTCCAGAAAACGATGGTGTAGCAGGTAGCCCCAATCAAGGAACTGAGTCACGTTAATTAATTTGAACTTTCTCAAGTTTTAATCAGCTCGTGGGGTCTTTTGTTGTAACCCTAATACACTAAATTTAGAGTGGAAATGTGGTGTTACACTACATCTCCACTTGTTTTTATGTCAAAAATTGCATTGTCTCTACGTTGGGGCGTTAGCGTAGCTTACCGCAGCTATGTTTATTCTCGTGTGGGTACTCGCAATCATCAATTTGTTCTCGTTGACTGTAATACTGCTCCCAGTCTAGCTCTTAGTAATTTACATATAGCGATCGCTCAGGATAATGGTCTCAATATCTTGAGCAAATCTTTGAGGTTTTCCGCCGTCTTCATACTCGTCGAGTTTCTGGTACTGGCATTAGTCTAGCTATCTACAAAAAAATCGTTGAGCGATATGGCGATCGCATCTGGGCTGAGTCGAAACTAGGCCGGACGTAGGAACAGTATTTTATTTTACCTTCAACGCAAATTAAGGTATCTTTAAATATATATTTAATAACCGCTTATTAACCCTCTAATAAGCGAATGAATTCTAGCCCTATCTACAAAATAGGAAATCAGGTGATTATCTAACAAATTGATATAACCCTGTACTATGGAAAAGCTCACAATTCACATTCTATTAGTAGAAGATAGTGCAAGTGATGCTTATCTCCTACGCCGGATATTTTTAAATTCAGATCAAGAACAATGGCAGATGTTACATGTTGAACGGTTATCTGAGGCGATAGAAGCTAGCAGGGAAAATTCTACGTCTAACCTTGATAATTCTCAGATAGAGAGTCGAAAGCAACGCAGATTCGACCTAGTTTTGTTAGACCTCAGCCTTCCAGACTCTATTGGACTGGACACGTTGAAAGAATTTAGGGCAGCAGTACCTGATATCCCAGTTGTAATATTAACAGGTGTTGATGATGAAGATTTAGCACTGCAAGCATTAGCAGAAGGAGCGCAAGACTATCTAGTTAAAGATAAAATCACTATCCAATGGTTAGTGCGTGCCATTCGCTATGCCATTGAAAGAAGCGAAATTCTCAACCAACTACGCGAGAGTGAAGAACGCACCCGTCAAGCACTGGCAAAAGAACAGGAACTTAACGAGTTAAAGTCAAACTTTGTAGCAATGGTTTCTCACGAGTTCCGCACCCCTATGACTACGATTCGGACGGCTGTAGATATCCTGGAATACAACAGCAATAAACTAACTGATATCCGGAGAATTAAATATTTCGATCGAATACAAAATGCTATCAACCAGATGATTAATCTCTTAGATGAGATATTGTTCTTGAGTAAAACGGAAGCAGCTAAACTCGAATACAAACCTACACTTTTAAATTTAGAAAATTTCTGTAGCGAACTCACAGATATTCTTCAACTCAATGCAGGTAGTAAGCACAGCATTATCTTTACTTGTCAAGGTGAATCAACCCAAGCCCAAATTGATGAAGACCTACTAAATTGTATCTTAACTAATTTAATTTCCAATGCCATTAAATATTCTCCTGAAAGTGACACTATTTGGTTTGATTTGATTTGCAAAGATCGCCTCGCAATTTTCCAAATCAAAGATCGGGGAATGGGGATTCCTCTCAAAGATCAAACTCATCTATTTCAAACCTTCTATCGCGCCAGCAATGTGGGTGTAATTCAAGGAACAGGACTGGGACTCACTATAGTTAAAAAATGTGTGGAGTTACATGGTGGTCATATTCAATTAGAAAGTGAGCAGGGTGTCGGCACAACAGTAATTGTCACTCTGCCACTACAATAATTAGGCAAGTAAATTATCATAGTTGGGCATTGGGTATTGGGGTCTCCCCAAGTGGAGCAACTGCCATCATTGGGCACTTGTACTGAGTTTCGACTGCGCTCAACTACCGCGTAGTCGAAGTATTGGGCATTGAGCATTGAGCATTAGGAGTAATGAGTAATGAGTTGAGTTAGAGCTATTCTCCGCCTGCTCCCCGGTTACTGAGCGTTGGTCATTGAGCGAAGTCGAAAGGAGTCGAAGTATGCTCCCTGCTCCCTTGCCCCCTACCCCTCTGCTCCTCTGCTTATTTTGGTGCTTGGGAATTTGGTGTTGGACAAGTTTTATTACCTGCTAAAATTTGCAACCTGCGTTGGCGTATTTGCCATCAAAAATATATGGAAATATTTTGGAAGATAAAGTTATGCAAATAATAGTTGAAACACAATTAAGTTCCTTCTTTATCTGACGCGAATTCATTTATATGAATTGCCCATAACTACAGCGTCTAGTTTTGCTTAAGTCCTAATTTTTTCAAAAAATACATCGCTACGTGGATTTTCTATTTTCCAGACCAAATAATTTTTGTCACCGTACACTACAAAAGTTTTATAATTATAATTTGTTTCTATTTGCTGACGCCAGGTATCTGAAGGATTTAGTAAAAAAATATCAGTAAAACCATCAGGAATATTGGGGATAGAACGGCCTTTTACTAATTGGTACTGCACTTTTGGTTGTAAAAGATAACTGAGAGAAAAGACATTACCATAATTAATACCAGAATCATTACTAATCAAAAGTGGATGATTAGTCTGATTAATAATTTTTGCAACTTGTGGATTACCAGAGCTAATAACCTTACTCCACCAAGTATCAGCCTGAGAACTCACTCCATAAGAAACTAGTCCACCAATAATCACTAGTCCCATGATTATTTGCCAGATTCGTCGGCGTACTAAACTCTTATTATGTAGCTGCGTAGCGAGTAGGTAAGTAACAGACAATTGAATTCCTAAATAAGAAATCAATAAATAACGTTCGGCAAGTGAGCGTATACCCCCAAAAAGTAAGTCTGGTAGCATTAAAGGTAATGCAGGAACCATAATTAGCGTGATAATAAACAACCAAATTTTATAGTTAGTTTTTCGACAAATAAAATAAATAGAATATCCAAAAAGAACTAAAAAAAATGGCGTAATTACATAGGTAAACGGATTTTCAAAGCCTAAGTCTAAATCAATAAAAATCCGATTTAACTGTAAAAGCCAAGATTTAATTAAATCATCTAAGGGTAAATGTCTTTTTGTCCAAGCTGTTGAACTTTTTAATTGCAACAAGTTAACTATCACAACCTGTATCCAAGGTGTAAAAGCTAAAAACCCTGCTAAAGATGCTAATAGATAAGCTTTTACTGTTCTAGTAAACCTAAATTTTGCAGTGGCAATTACATAAATCCCATGAGCGACTATAACAAATCCACTGAATAAAAATGTATAGAGACTAAGCACCAAGGTGATTGCATACATTCCCCAATTTAGTATACGTAGTACTCCACCTTGTGATTCCAATCGTAATGCTCGTAGTAATGAAGCGCTGCATAGTAATACAGTCACTATCCAGAGAATATATTCTCGTGCTTCTTGGGCATATACTAAGTGAATAGGGGAGATTGCCATGAGTGCGATCGCAACCTCCGATACCCATGCTGATGATTTAAATAATTCTCTACACAGCCAATAAATACTCGGAAAAATCAGCAAACTGATAAAGGCAGATAAACTTCTAATTACCGTTACCGAATTGCCAAAGATTCCCACCCAAAGCCGAGCGAGTATATAATACAGTGGTGCATGCTGTGGATCGTCTACTTCCAAAGATATAATTGTGTCACGTAAGCCTTTCTCCATATTGGGACTTTGGAATTTGGCAAAACTTTCTTTACTAATTAGGCGACCATTAAATATTTGCTGCTTGACTTCATTTGACGTATAACCAGAAATCCGTAATGAAGTGAAAGTCTCATCGTGCCAGTAAACTTTGCGGTCAAGGTTAAAAAAACGAAAAAATATACCCACCATTAACAAAACTACAATGAGAAATCGCAACCTCTTTGGAGCAAGTTGGAGCCGCATAACTAAATTTCACAATAACTTGTACAACAATTATCTACTTTAACAAAACAATTTTGTGACTCTCAAAACTAGTTATTAAAAATATCTAACCAAATAGTGGTGGGTTGCAATTATAGATAGTGAGTTAGTCAAGTAGCGGAGGTAGTAATTATCAGTAGTTTATTGTGCAAAATAAAAAAATTGTATATTTAGCTACAAAATTACTTGTTTAGTGAAGTGGGAGAAGTGGGTTTATGTACTCCAAGCAGGCTTATTTGTGCAACAAAGAACTTTTCAAGACTTGGCAGCTATGGAAAAATTGTTTGCTTAGTTGATAGCTTGGTAGGTAATTGATTATTAAGTGAGATATTACGTCAGCGCAAATTACGAGTCTTAGCAAACTTCCAAATTGAATAATAGTTATCGCTATAAACAATATCTGTTTTGAATTTATACTTTTTTTCTATGGTTTTACCCCAAGCCTCTGAAGGATTAAGTAAAAACACATCAGTAAACCTATCAGGAATTTTCGGAATTTTTTGATTGTTCACTAACAGAAATCGCACTTTTGGTTCTAAAAGATAGCTTAAAGAAAAGACATTACCATAATTATTACCCAAAGCATCACTAATCAAAAGTGGACGATTACTCTGATTAATGATTTGGGCAACTTGAGGATTGCCATAATTCATACCCTTATTCCACCAAGTTTCTGCCTGGGAACTCACCTTAGAAGAAATCAAACCACAAATAATTACTAATGCCATGATTATGTGCCAAAAGTTCCGACGCGATCGCCTGCCATTATATAGTTGCGTAGCTAGTAGGTAAGCAACAGCTAACTGGATTCCTAAATAAGATGGGATTAAATATGCTTCGGTAGACGATCGTATACTCCCAGTAATTAAATCTGGCAGTATTATGGGTAATGCTGGTACTACAATTAATGTGATGATAAAAGACCAGACTTTATAGTTAGTTGCTCGGCAAATAAAATAAATAGAATATCCTACCAAAATTAAAAGGGTTAGTGCAATTAATTTGCTTAAAGGATTTTCTGAACTAAGGTCTATATCAAAAAAAATCCGGCTTAACTGCATTGATAAAAATGGAAATATAGGTATTAGATCGGACTGTGGTGTTTTGTCTGCTGAAATTAAAAATTGAAAAAAATCACCAATTACAATTGTTATCCAAGGCATGAAAGCTAAAAAACCAACTAGTGATGCTAACAAATAAGTTCTCACAGTTTCAGTAAACTTAAATTTAGCAATTATCATCACATAAATTCCGTGAGAAACTGCTACAAATGCACTCAAAATAAATGTATAAAGACTAATGGCTAAGGTGACTGCATAAAGGCTCCAAATAGCGAATAAATCTGGTTTTTGTCGTTCTTCTGCTAGCTCATCTTCTAGCCGTATGGCTCGTAGCAGAAACGCACTGGATAGTAAAATGGTGACTAACCAAAGAATATATTCTTGTGCTTCTTGGGCGTACACTAGGTGAATTGGAGAGATAGCCATGAGGGCGATCGCAACACCAGGAACCGATAATGGCACATTAAATAATTCTCGACATAGCCAATAAACACAAGGAAAAACCAGCAAACTAATGCAGGCTGATAAACTTCTAATTGCCGTCACCGAATTACCAAAGATTTCCACCCACAATCTGGCTATTATGTAATATAACGGTGGATGTTGAGAATCTTGTTTTGCTAAAGACATAATTGTATCATTTAAGCTTTTTTCTGGATTTGCACCTTGAAACTGGGCAAAACTTTCTCCACCAACGATCCGATTATTAAAAAGTTGTTGTTTAGCTTCATTTGCCGTATAACCAGAAATCCGTAATAAAGTGAAAGTCTCATCGTGCCAAAAAACTTTCCCATCAAGATTAGAAAAACGAAACAATATACCCATTGTCAATAAGAAAATAATTAAAAATCGCAACCAACTCGGAGCCAATTTGAGATGGTGCATAAGTAGTTTTCCCAATAATTTGTCTAATATAATTCAGTGAGGTGGACTAAATGAGATACGTTCGGTAGGAATTATATCTGAGTTTGTTCATCGGATACAGCTTAGGTAATTTGATGGAGTGTTATCAAATTTTATAGCGCCATCTAGCAAAGTCTTTGCCATTAGATATAGTTAAAAAATCAATGGTTTTAAACTGCCGATCGATAGCTGGAACACTGCATATTTTAGCTCCAATATTCAAGTATGCCTGCAAAATTTTAGGAATTTCAAAATTATTATATTTATTTGGACAACTTTGAGGCATTTCTAGACAAAATTGTGGATTTGGATAAACCAAAATACTCGGATGCATGAAGTCATTATGCTGAAAATAATTATAAGCGCAAGTTGCTTGCCAAGGACATTGTGTCAGTAATGATGCACAACCAAAGAAATATTGGTTTTTACTCCAGATGAGATAATTTGCCAGCCCTTCCCAGAGCAGTAAAAGTGCTTGAATATTGCGATATTCTTTCGCTATACATGCACGCCCAACTTCCACTGCTACCTGAAGTACAGAATTGGGAATTCCATTAAGATTAAATATATCGGTAGCATCAAAACCCAATTTTTGAGAAGCCATTGTATAAGTTTGCATCCGATAAGTTCCAATCGTTTTACCCGTTTGTTTGGAGATTAAGATTAAATGATGGCAAACCGCATCAAACTTATCTATATCCATCTGGTTAAAGTTAGAAGCAGTAAATCCTAAGTCTAGTTCCAGATTAAACACCTCAAAACGCAACCGAAAAATGGATTCTAATTCTTCTTCAGTTGAAGCCAGTCGTAGGGTATATTTTTCAGTTTGAAGGACGGGAAAATCTTCAAGAGGGGAAGGAGGATTCAGTGGGTAATTGATGTTGCGTCCAGAAACTTCCATCTATCTTCCTACTTAGATTTGCGAAATTATTCTACTAGGATTTAGGCACTAAACAAACAGGTCACATTATGCATTAATGTGTCGAAGTGTAATTGAGACAGTTTTCAACAAAAGATCCTTTAGACCAATACCCTTCAGTTAAGGATTTTTTATACTGATTTTTGACCTATAAAGACGCGTTAGCGCAGCAAGATGTTAGCATAGCGGGGCGATCGCGCAGCATCTCCAAGAGTTGCTCGGTTCAATTTCGCGTCTCTAGCAAGGATTTTAGGTTTCACTGAACGGTATTGTGGTCTAAGAGCTTTTTTACTTTCTTAGATTAAGGTTAGAGTGCTTTTATTATGAGCATTAATTCCTAAAAAATCTGGCAATAAGATACAAAATTTTCTTTTGATATACGCTATGGATGTAATTCATAGCATTTGACACAAACTCTGATATACAGCAGAATTCGGAATTCAGGGGTAAAACACGTTTTATATTTGGGCAACAGACGTGAGCTTGTGTACCTCACCAACTTGAATGCTGTATATTGTGACGATATTTAACCTAAGTGAGGGAGTTATGTCAATTGGTCGACCGAGAGAACTTGCGATGGTGTTCAAAAGTTTAAGTATCGCAACAAGCTTTATCAAAAAGATTTTTAGAATTTCCAGCTTCAAAACTAGTTCTGAATTTGCTAACTGCACATCAGAGAGCTATTCCCGCTTGCTAGAGTGTAAGTAGTTCACGTAAAATATAGTGCCATTGTTGCGGCAGTTCTCATGACCTCATCTGCGTCGTTTGACACATTAGAGTCTTTACAGGCGGATATCGCTGAGTTGATCGTTCGTTTACCGACATTAAAAAATCGGCAATTTATTCAGCAAGCACTTACTACTATTGTTCGTCTAGCTGATACCGAAATTGAGCGTCTCGATTGGAAAATATTATCCGCTGCATTAGCAGATATGGAGCGCGGTTTCCAGCTTTTTTATGATTACCGCCACGTTCGCAAAGTCACCATCTTCGGTTCTGCTCGTCTAGCGCCAGATAGACCAGAATACCAAATGGCCCTTGAGTTTGCTCGCGCTGTTTCTCAATTAGGATTTATGGTGATGACTGGTGGCGGTGGTGGAATCATGCAGGCGGGTCATGAAGGTGCTGGGCGAGAAAATTCCTTTGGATTAAACATTCAGTTACCCTTTGAACAGCAAGCAAACCCTTTTATCGAGGGCGATCCCAAGCTAATTAACTTCAAATATTTCTTTACCCGCAAGTTGTTTCTTCTCAAAGAAAGTGATGCTGTAGCCTTGTTTCCGGGAGGCTTTGGTACTCAAGATGAAGCTTTTGAATGTATGACATTAAGCCAAACTGGTAAATTTGGGCCAGTACCTTTAGTTTTAATCGATCGCCCTGGTGGTGATTACTGGCGCTCTTGGAGCGAATATATTGATAAGCAACTAGTGCAAAACGGTCTTGTCAATCCTGAAGACCCCAGCCTTTACACGGTGACAGATAACCTGGATGTGGCTTGTGATGCTATCACCCGTTTTTACCAGGTTTATCATTCCAGTCGTTATGTCAGCGATAAGTTAGTCATCCGTCTGAAGACAGATATATCAGACGCTCTGTTAGAAAAACTTAATGCTGATTTTAGCGACATTATTATTCAAGGAAGAATTGAAAAAAGTCAGGCATTACCTCAAGAAGCACAAGATGAAACTGTTGGACTACCTCGCCTCATTTTGTACTTCAATCAACGCGATTTGGGACGTTTGTATCAGATGATTGCCACAATTAACCGGATGGGTACTCCTTCACCAGAGGATGCAGCGCATCCAGAAAGAAAGTAGGTAATAAAACACATCTAATTTGCATATTAAAATTTTCTCACTATCTTATGGGGCGGACATCTTATCCGCCCTGATTATGCAACTTGAATGCTGATTAATGTATTAACGTGAGTTCGACAAGCCCTTTTTTGACCTCTCCCGCAACCCCTCTTGGACACGGAGAGGAAAGCCAAAACCCTAATTTCTCGTTGCTCCTCCCTTGACCCCGTGGGAGAGGGAGGTTGTCCGGGAGAGGTTCATCGAACTCACCTTGTATTAAGGGAAAAAAGGGAGAGAATTTTGAATACTCTCCCATTCCTTGTTTCAAGGTTATGAAATTACCAAGAGCGATCGCACAGCATAAAGCCTTTTATTATCAGGCTGCGACACCCTGGGCGTAGCTTGCTTCTTTGTAGGAGTAGGCAGCTGAAAGCGAGTCTTCTTCTGTTGGAGACGCTACCGCAAGCTTCCCTTGCTTCCCTGTAGGGGTACAATACAGTCCGTCGTCGACATCGCCAACAGCGTAGTCTCTCCACAGAGCAAAAATATTTTATATATTCATGCGGCTATCTTCATGAGCAATGGGGATTTTGGCACTGTCAAAGCAAGCCACGAAAACAATATAATTCACCCTACTTACAGATGAGAAAAACACCAGTTATTATGACTCAATACTGATTTTTGTAAAAAAGCTTGTATATTAGCACAGTAAACAACGCTTGAGATCCTAACAGAGGAATAAAAAATGCTGGAATTATTGGGTTCAGGTTTGGTGTCGCTTTGGCTGGAAATGGCTGGAGTACAAATCAAACCTCTAGATGCCTTAGATGCACTAACTTGGCAAAGTAGCCCTGGCTTTGTTCTTGCCCCCGATCCAAATCCAACTGGGGCGACTACGGTGCAGGAATATTTGAAAAAGCTGATTACATCAAAAGTGGTGGCGCAAAATCTGGCTGAGAGTCAGGGAATTTGGATGCAGTCAGGACCAATGCTGATGGCAAATCACCAAGGTACGACACCTCTGCCGGCTGCTTCTTTAACTAAAATTGCCACTTCACTAGTTGCTTTGAAAACTTGGGGACCAGATTACCAATTTGATACTTTGGTGAGTGTGACTGGCCCAGTGGTAAATGGAGTTGTGCAGGGCGATTTGGTGGTTACAGGCCGTGGCGATCCTTTGTTTGTTTGGGAAGAAGCGATCGCTCTTGGTAATACTCTCAATCAAATGGGCATCAAGCAAGTAAAGGGGAATTTGATTATTACTGGCAGTTTTGCCATGAATTTTCAACGTCAGCCAATGCTAGCTGGTCTGATGCTCAAGCAAACGCTAAATCGTGCCACTTGGGGACGCCCTGCGATTTACACCCACTCAATTATGCCCAAGGGAACACCCAAGCCTCAAGTTGTGATTGCTGGCGCGGTGAAAGTTGAGGCGCAACCAAACCCTCAACAAACTTTGTTACTGCGTCATCGCTCATTGCCCTTGAAGCAACTACTCAAGGAAATGAACGTTTATAGTAACAACGATATGGCAGAGATGCTAGCAGATTCAGTAGGGGGAGCGCCTGTAGTCCAATCAACTGCTGCTAATCTGGCGAGAGTGCCACAAGCGGAAATCCAGTTAATCAATGGTTCTGGATTGGGGCCGGAAAATCGCATTTCCCCCAGGGCTGTGTGTGCCATGTTTATGGCTATTCAAGCTGAGGCATCTGCCCATCAACTGAATCTAGCTGACTTGTTCCCGATGTCTGGATTCGATCATCGGGGGACACTACACACCAGACACATTCCCCTGGCGACTGTGATCAAAACTGGTACTCTCCGGGATGTGAGCGCTTTAGCGGGAGTGATGCCCACACGCGATCGCGGTTTGGTTTGGTTTGCTATTATCAACCGTGGCACAAATGTCTGGGGTTTGCGGACTGGACAAGACCAACTCTTGCAAAGTGTTGTCAAACAATTACAATTACCTCTAACTGTTCCTGTTAACCTCACTCCCCACTCAGCCATTAACTCTTTACCCCAGCTAGGTGCAGCTAATCGCAATGAAATTTTATACAAAAGTTAGGGACTTCCATAGTCTACAGTTAGAACAGAGAGCGGACTAATCTTATTCGCAATCCAAAAGTTTTATTGATGGGTAAAAACCGAACTTGTAAAGGGTAAATGTCCATAATAGCTTTTGGGTTAAATTTTCTATTAAGTTGATTACAGGTAGTTCGCAAAATACCCTAACCCCAATAGGGGAAAGAGCAGGCGAAACCTGAAATAAAAATAACTGTAAATAGATTTGTCACGACTAAGCAACAATTAAGCTTATAAATTAGGTTGTGATTATGCGATTTCCCAAAATATCTCGGTCTCTACGTCAACTCACTACTCATGTTTTAGCGATCGCGCTAGGAGTTGTGCTAGCGATTAGCACATTGCAGGTGTTACCCTCCCAAGCCGAACCAGCACCCACAATAACTGCTGTTGATACTTCAAATCTAATTGCTCAACGACAATCACCAGCTAGTGCTGCGATCGGTAGCAGTAGCTTTGTTACAGCAGCAGTGAATCGTGTCGGTTCAGCAGTTGTCCGCATTGATACTGAACGGACAATTACTCGCCGCGTCGATCCATTTATGGAAGACCCCTTTTTCCGTCGGTTTTTTGGTGACGGTTTCTCCCAACAGATGCCGCCGTCTGAGCAGTTACGCGGTTTAGGCTCAGGTTTTATTATTGACAAGAGCGGGTTAGTTATGACTAATGCTCATGTGGTCGATAAGGCCGATAAAGTAACAGTCCGACTCAAAGATGGCCGCACCTTTGAAGGGAAAGTTCAAGGTATTGATGAAGTCACAGATTTGGCAGTAGTCAAGATTAACGCTGGTAACGATTTACCAGTCGCGCCTTTGGGTTCTTCCACTAATGTCCAAGTAGGAGACTGGGCGATCGCAGTTGGTAATCCTTTGGGATTCGATAATACTGTTACCTTGGGAATTGTCAGTACCCTCAAACGTTCCAGCGCCCAAGTCGGCATTAGTGACAAACGTTTGGATTTCATTCAGACAGACGCTGCCATTAACCCTGGTAACTCTGGCGGGCCACTATTGAATGGTCAAGGTGAAGTAATTGGTATTAACACAGCCATTCGTCCTGATGCAATGGGTATTGGATTTGCCATTCCTATTGATAAAGCTAAAGCGATCGCCGCGCAATTACAACGCGATGGCAAAGTTGCTCATCCCTATTTAGGTGTGCAAATGCTAACTTTGACACCCGATCTCGCCAAGCAAAATAACACCGATCCCAACTCTCCGATTCAGATACCAGAAATTAATGGTGTTTTTGTGATGCGAGTTGTTCCCAATTCTCCAGCTGCATCTGCGGGTATCCGACGCGGGGATGTAATTCTGCAAATTGATGGTAAAGCTATTACCAGTGCCGAACAATTACAGAATGTTGTGGAAGACAGTCGCCTTGGTCAAGTATTACAGGTAAAAGTGCAACGGGGTAATAAGACAGAGCAGCTTTCAGTCCGCACAGCCGAGTTGCAAAATGCTTCGTAGGGGTAATATAGCCTATTTTAATTGTGTGGAATAGTAAGGGCACAGCATTGCTGTGCCCAAAGCGCGTGTATTCTATAAAGGTTTTTAATGTCTGTGTAACCGCGACTTCCAGTCGCCAAGACGAGTAACAATTTAGACTTTTAAAACATCCTCTTTGAATAGAAACTGCGATCGCACTGACTCGTCTCAGTAACTCAACAGCCCAACTTTGCGCTCACCGGACGCAGATAACACTTGCATCCTAACCCACCATACTGGACTGACACAGCTAAAATGTTGCATTAGAACTAACGGATTCCTCCTCCTCAAAAACTGGATAAAGATGTTGGAGTTTCACCCTGGCATCAAGAGTAGAAAACCGCCATATTACTTTAGAAGCACTATGATTGCGTTCCTGTTGCCAGTTTAAGAGTTCAATTTTGAGTTGTTCAGAGGTAGGAATCCTTCTGGCTAAACATTGCTTTGATAAAATACTCAGTTCAATTTCAGCTACGTTTAACCAACTGCCGTTTCGGGGAGTATGATAAATTTCTAAGCGTCTGGCCAATCGATGGGCTTCTGGGGCGGGAAATGCTTCATAAAGTGAGGCGATGTTGTGAGTATTGAGATTATCACAGACTAACTTCACTTTTCGCGCCTGAGGATAATCTACATCCAAAAGTTGACGGACTTCTTCTGCCCAATCAACACGAGTGCGATGGTCTCGATTGCTAACTCTGCGCCATCCCCGATTCGGGTCAAAAAACATAAACAAAGCTTGCACTCCTTCACGGGTATAGTGATAATCCTCCTTTTTGTCTTGATTTGGTTCCATTTCTAGGGGTTCGTAGACATGCCCAGTGAGCTGGACAGAGGCTTCATCCATATTAATTAAGGGTTCATCTTCACTATGTACCTGGCTATAAAGGTCTAAAATGACTTCCATTTGCGATACGAATCTCGCTAAATCCCGTTCTGGAATACAGAATCTTTGCGTTTTCCAAGGGCGTAATTGGTTTTTTTTAAAGTGCGTCGCACAGTTTCACGCGAGATTTCTGTGACAATTGTCCGTTTTTTCAGTTCTCTTGTTAACAGTCTAATTGTCCAGTCTGCTCTGCCAGATGGTGGGTCGGAACAACAAAGAGCGATGATATGTGCTTCGGTTGCTCCATCTACTTTTGGTGCTGTGGGAGGAGTCTTTCTTTGCGATCGCTCCAAGGCAGGTTTTTCGCCTTTGAGCAGAAATCTCTGGCGAATTCTTCCGACTGTGTTCCTATGTACCTGTAAAGCTTGTGCTATTTCTTCGTCCGTCCATTTTCTTGTTTCTTGTTCTCCTTCATCGCACATGAGCAGAATTCTGGCGTGTAGGATTTTTTTGGCGGGTGCATAGCCATTTCGGCTGATTTGTTCAAGTTTTTCTCTTTGTTCTACCGTCAGATGGACTTTATCTCGGCGACCTCTTCCCACTTTCGAGTCCTCACCTTGGCATATCTATTGCACTATTTTAGCTGTGTCAGTCCAATACTGAAATGTTCCGGTGCGGCGCGATTGTTATGCCGTCATTACATACGTTTGCCATTCGTTATATGAGAGGGTAAATCTACGAATTGTCTCTCCTGCAAACTTCTGTCCAAAGTGACCATCATTCACAACACTCGATATTTCCGTAAAATCATTCTTCTCTAAAACGCGACAGGAGGCTGGATTCTTAGACCAACAGCCACTAAACAAACGACGAAAGCCAAGGTCTTGAAACGCTACACTAGCAACTAAACCAACAGCTTGAGTCATGATTCCTTGCCCCCAAAATGGGACTGCCAGCCAATAATCCACTTCAGCACTTAGATTCTTGAAGTCAGGCAGATTCAGACCGATCACTCCCACGAATTGCCCATCAAGAAGAATGGCATGGGGAAATCGTTGGCGCGACTCACAAGCATGAATACATCTTTCAACAAATACTTGTCCACCGTTAGGCGGGTAGGGGTGAGGCACATTACAAGTTGCCGCAAGCCGAGCATCCGAAGCGTAAAGCTGTACTGAGGTTGCATCTTCTACGGTAATTGGGCGTAAAGAAACATTCTGCATAGGGAGCCTACCACCTCATGCTGTAATTTACAGTTTTACTTCGGAGAGTACATTAAAGAACTCTACCGATATCCCAAAATGATGAACTTTAGCACTAATGAATAACTTCTTAATTACTGCCCTAACCTGAACACGGAGACGGCATAACTATTTATTATGCGGAAACCTTCTATATAAATACCTCAAATCGGGTAATTATACAGAATTTTTCTATATAAGATTCATATTCGGGTATTATAGGGAATTTTTCCGTATAACTTGTAGTAAGGGTTTAGGACTACCAGTGCTGGGAAACTTCCTTCCCCAGTCAGGGCTATGACCCTAAACATAACTTAGGCGATCGCTACAACGACTCTAAATCACTTCCCAACAACTAATATCAGACCTTCATGGGCTAGTATCGCTTGAGGAAAAGCAGATTTAATATCGACTTGCACCCGATCGAGAAAGTCATCATGGTCATCTGGGTGATGATGAGAAATAGCTAGCTGTTTGACGCCAGCACTCAGAGCTGCATTCACCGCAGCTTGCCAGAGTAAATCAGCAGAATCATGGTTGTGAGATGTCGGCGGAGTGTAAGTGGCATTGGCAATCAGCAAGTCAACGCCTTGAATAAACTCTAAAATCCGCTCTCGCTCCACTTGATCGGCATTTTGGTGCAAATCTGTGATATAAGCAACACTATACTCTTGCCAACTAACTCGATAGCCAACTGACCGCTGAGTTTGATTAATTAATGCAGTGGTAATGGTGACATCATCTAACTTTACGTCACTTTCTGGGGTCAGATTGTAAAATTGCAATTCTGACTGCATTACCTGTAAAGGGTAAGGAAAGTGCGGCTGGAGCATCTGATCGTACAGACATTGTTTGATTGAGGCTCCATTGGAGGCAGCTGTGCCGTAAATATGGAAGCAATTTTCCCCAATAAATGCAGGAGCAAAAAAGGGAAATCCTTGAATTCGGTTTGATTGGCAGTTGGTAAAAAATAAATGGGCTTCTAGTGGCTGTTGCAGTTCTTGCCAAGTTTTACCCAATATGCGTAAGCCAGTACCGCCATCAAAAATCAAGCGTTTCCCAGCCACATATATTTCTACACAAGCAGTATTACCACCATAACGATTGGTGTTGCTACTGGGAGTAGGAATTAAACCTCTGACACCCCAAAATTGCACGATAAATTCACCTGCTGGGCTACTGGGCAGGGTAGATGACTTTTCTGTTATGTAGCTCTGGGAATCCGACAACTCAAAATTTGACATTTTCCTTGAAATTAGACCTTACTGAGCAGGTCATCGTAGCGCCGCACTTCCAACAACCTGTTTTTTTCGTCCACAATGACTACCGTAGGAGAGTAACTTTTTAACTCTTCTGGAGTAAACTGCCCGTAAGTCATTATAATCAAGCGATCGCCAATAATGCCTAGACGTGCCGCACCTCCATTTAGCTCAATGATTCCTGAATGAGCTAGAGCAGGGATCGCATAAGTAATAAAGCGCTGGCCGTTGGCACTATTAACTACTTGCACCTGCTCATAAGGTAAGATACCAGCTTTTTCCAAAAGGATTTCATCAATGCTGATACTACCCACGTAGTTGATATTTGCCCCTGTAAGGGTGCAGTTATGAATTTTTGCCAAAAGGAGAGTACGCTGCATTCTGGTTTGGGTTTGGTGGCAGATTATAAAATCCGTAACAAGGGAAAGTTAGCAAAGTGAAGTGAGGAGTTAGGAGTGAGGAATAAAAATTCATAACTCTTAACTCTTAACTCATGTACAGACGCGATTAATCGCGTCTCTACTCCTAACTTTTCTATTATCCTCTATAAGCTCTGACGGATTTTTCAACTAAAGCTGCAACCTTGTCTACATCTTGCCAACCGAGAATTTCAGTCACCTTTTTTTCTAAATTTTTATAACTACGGAAAAATTCAGCAATTTCCTCTAAGCGGTGTGGTGCTACGTCATTCAGGGATTTTACCTGAGTGTAGCGCGGATCTTTGTCAGGAACACAAAGGATTTTTTCATCGCGATCGCCACCGTCAATCATCTCCAAAAAGCCAATTGGGTCGCGCAGCAATAATACAGCCGGGAAAGGTCGGCTCATCAATTATGACCATACCATCTAGGGGATCGCCATCATCAGCCAAAGTATTAGGTACAAAGCCGTAGTCATAAGGATATTGTACTGAGGAATAAAGTACTCGGTCTAGAGCAAAAGCTTGTAGTTCCTTGTCGTATTCGTATTTATTTTTACTTTTGCCAGTAATTTCAATCAGAACGTTGATTAGACCCGGTTTTGGTTGGGCAGGAATACGAGATAAGTCCACAAAAAACTCCTCTGATAACTGTGAATCATGGGGGCACTCTGTCAGCTTCGCTCCCCGTGTAGAATTTTAGGGCAATATGGATCTCTTCCCAAGGTATTTATTCCAGGGCATGGGGCCGTTGGGTACAAGAAGCAGAGGTGCGGAGGGGAAAAAATAGAAAAAGCGTTACGAAGTTTGCTCGCAACGCTTTTTCCAAGAGGGTATTATGGATATTCTCCGCCCTTAATTGCTGTTAGGGGGATTTCTGTCCTAACTTTGTTAAGACAACTGAAATCTGGAGTCACACAATCCAGATTTAGCTTATTTTTGACTAACTACACCCACATCTTCAGAGATTGTCTACAAAATCAGTGTTCTGCTTTTTTGTAGATATCCTCATGAGAAAATGCGACTATGAAGCTCGATCAATCTTGATTTCTTTGTATATTTTGGATCAGAGGTTGCTGGTTATTTTGAACATTGGTTGAAGAATAGTGGGCGATGACAAATACGGGTAGGGTAAGAGTCAATAGAGCGATCGCAGTTCCCACAATGTCTGCCAAACGTTGGGAATATGTATCGGCATTGGCAGACTGGCTATTTGAATTCATACAAAATTGAAGTTCTTCGCAACACTGTGTAGGTTTACTCTCTCAGTGAGAGTATTAATGCTATTTTAGCTATTTTTAAACTGTAAAATGTGTAGCATTCTACAATTTAAACCAGTTATACAACTGTCATAGTAGGCTTTTTATACATAGAATTCTTAAGACAAAGTTACAATTAAACAAATTATGTTTTATTTTGTAATTAATATTTTCAGGTGTTTCTTTGTATGGTGTAACGGGTTGCATACGCAAAGCAAACTTTGACAGCATCATAAGTTACATTTTTTCGCTGATTAAAGATTAATTAGCAAAACATATTTATCCGATACTTCATGATTATAACATTCTATAAAGCTTTTGATAAGGTCATTTTACTGGAATTGCTAATTTGTGATACAGGACACAAAACCGCAATTGCACTGATAGATATTCAGTGCAATTGATTGTTATATAGTAGTTATACATAAAATATTTGACACCAGAGAAGAAATAGTAGTAACGATTTTTGTAACCAATGATAACTACCGAATAAACACAGATACATTAACTGTATAAGGAAGAATGGATTCAGTGATATCACTAAACAAATATTTAAGAATTTCAATTTTGCAATCTATGTAATATCACAGCCATTTTGTCAATCTACATAAAGATAGAGTAAATAAGTTTGAGAAAGTGGCCTAGAGGTATAGTAAGTTATTACCAAATCCCCATATCTGAACAAAATACCTAATGCCAATTTCCAGATCCTAAATCCGTATAACTTTTTGAATAAATCAAAATCTCAGACGAAAAATTGTATAACAAATTAATCAGCGAAAAAAACCGCCACTAAATATAATAGGGCGGTTTAGTTAAGCGATCGGAGGGTAATTACAGATTATTCTGCTAATAAATGAAATTGCTGTAACGACGTTTGCACTAAATTGGGCATTGAGCAAAACAGTGCTGAGTGCTAAGTACTGTTAGCGGATAGCTAGGGTTTAGCCCGTGCTGAGTTAGGAGTAGAGACGCGATTAACCCTTATCCGTAGATGAGTTAGGAGTTAAGAGTTATTCTCCCCCTGCTCCCACTTCGGCTACGCTCAGTGACCACCTGCCTCCCTGCTTCTTCATCTCCCCGCCCCCTACTGCCTTCCATAAACACTGATTGGTTCCTTGATAAATCGGGTGTAAAGATGCTTAAAGGTAGACTTAATGACGCGGGGCATACCAAAATCAATGGGCATTAACTTGTCTGGTAGCCGCCAATCTTCTATTTTTAATAAGTCAGGATTTAAATGTGGAAACTCTATGGCAGCAAGTTCTGGACAAACTCCTAGCCTTTGAGAAGCTGCAACTGTGGGCACTTGTTCAGGAGAAACATTGAGGATTTCTACCATTGCCCGATCTAAGGCAAATATATCTGATGCGGCTGCTAAAATGCCCAGTTGGCGAGGTTCCCCGTTGCTGGGGCCATTACCTTCGTGACCGATGATGCCATCTAATATGGTTAAGTTAGGGTTAATCGCTCTGGCAGTTTCTACTAACATTTCACCAAATCTATTCGCGTCTTTTCCCGCTTCCATGTGCCACCAAGCTTTCATTTTGCCGGGGACACAACCAAACAGGTTTTTTACGCCCAGTGTTAATGTCAACTGAGCATGTGATTTAACTTTCGGTAGGTTAATCACTACGTCTGCTTCCATTGCTTCTTTAGACAGGCGCAAATGGTTAAAATTATCACTAACGGTTTGGTAACGCTGACCGTGAAAATCGATGATGGGAAGATTGAGTTCTTCTAAAATAGGCAGATAGCCATTTGCTATTGCTACGCCCTTGGCACTACCAAAAGCAGGACTATCGCCCAAAAATGGCTTACCGCCAACATCAATTACCATTTGGGCAACTTCATAAACTAGTTCGGCACGGGTGATACACTCTTTACTAGGACGCGATCCGGTAAGTAGATTCGGTTTGAGTAAAACGCGATCGCCTTTTTTGACAAACGCTGCTATTCCTCCAAAAGGTTCCAGCAGTGTGACTAAGGATTCTCGTAAAGCCTCTCGTTCGTAAGATGTAGCTCGAATGAGACTAACAGCTGGTTTTTGAGTCTGCATAGTATAGGTAGGGGATAGAGGGAGAAATCAATTCAAAATTCAAAATTCAAAATTCAAAATTGAAGAAAAGACTAAATAAAAAGTAGCTAAAGCTTCACGCAGGGTCAAGAATGAGGGGACAAGGAGAATACCATGCCCTACCCAATGCTCCATGCCCCATAAACTATTATTCTGTTTTGAGCGGTAAGATACCACTCATTTGTTCTAGATTTAACACTGTGGCTAAATCTGTTTCATTCATTAATCCTCGTTCTAAAACAATTTGCCGCAGAGATTTACCAGTTTCTAAAGATTCTTTGGCGACAGCTGCGGCATTTAAATAACCGATATGGGTATTTAGTGCGGTTACTAAAGCTAAACTGCCTTCGGCATAAGCTAAACAACGTTCTCGATTGGCAGTAATTCCCTCAATGCAGCGTTCGGTGAGTGCAGCGATGGTATTGCCGAGAATTTCGATACTGTGAATTAGGTTATAGGCAATTAGCGGCATCATCACATTTAATTCTAATTGTCCGGCTTGTGCGGCTAAAGCGATCGCACTATCGTAACCCATCACCTGAAAGCACACCATTGATGTCATCTCTGCCATGACTGGGTTATATTTCCCTGGCATAATCGAGGAACCGGGTTGCACTGGAGGCAGTTGAATTTCTTTCAAGCCTGTTTTTGGCCCCGAATCCATCAACCGTAAATCATGAGATATTTTGGCTAAATCCTGGGCTAAATTCCGCAACGCACCAGAAACATTCACAAATGGAGCCATACTTTGCATAGCTGCCATGAGATGGGGCGCAGGTTCTAAAGGAGTATCAATCAATTCTGAGAGAACTTCTACCACACGGGCGCGATACAAAGGATGAGTATTTAATCCCGTTCCGGCTGCGCTACCTCCCAAACCCAGCACCATCAAATCTCCAGAGGCGGTATAAATTCGGTTTTGGTGTTCTGTAAGAATTTGCGCCCAAGCTCGAAAATTCTCACCCAAACGCACGGGTACAGCATCTTGTAAGTGGGTTCTGCCAGATTTGACGATATCTTGAAATTCTACAGCTTTGTTTTCTAAGGATGCGATCGCACTATCTATTGCTGGGTGTAATGTCTTAGATAATGCCAATAATCCACCAATGCGAATTGCAGTCGGAATCACATCATTGGTAGACTGCCCATAATTAACGTGGTCATTGGGACTAACACGTTTGTAATTGCCCTTTTCTTCACCAAGTATTTCTAAGGCGCGATTTGCGAGAACTTCGTTAACATTCATGTGGTGGGATGTTCCAGCACCCGCCTGATAAACATCCACAACAAATTGATCGCGGAACTTCCCAGCTAAGATTTCATCAGTTGCTTGCACAATCGCCTGACTAATATCTTGGGGAATACAATTTAGTTCTCCATTCACAATTGCTGTAGCTTTTTTAATTATCAATCCAGCATCTACGTAAGTAGCTAAAGGCTTGATGCCGCTAATGGGGAAGTTTTCGATAGCTCGTAGGGTTTGGATACCGTAATAAACGCTACTAGCGATTTGGCGATCGCCCATCGAATCGCGTTCGATGCGGAATTGAGAGTCTGTGTATTCAGTCATAGTATTGTTTTAAGAGAGCTTCAGAAAACAGATTTTCCCACGCTTAGGGAGAAAGTGGGGAGAATTAGAGACAAGGTGACAAGGGGGTAAAGAAAACTCCTAACTCTTAACTCTTAACTCTTAACTCCTAACTCTTAACTCAGCACGGCTAAACGCCGAGCTTCGCTAACAGCACTCCTAATGCCCAATGCCCAATGCCCAATATCCTATGACTCTACCCAACTGGATTACCTTCTCTCGCCTTCTGGGTGTACCATTTTTGCTTTATGGCTTATACAACCCCACACCACAAGCTAGGTGGATATGTTTGGCGATTTTTATCGTTGCGGCGTTAACTGATTGGTTAGATGGCTATTTGGCGCGGAAACTCAACCAAATTAGTGAGTTGGGTAAATTTCTTGACCCCTTAGTGGATAAATTTCTGGTACTAGCGCCATTGATGGTTTTGATTGAACTAGAAAAAATACCGGCTTGGGGAGTGTTTTTGATTTTAGCGCGAGAATTAGCGATCGCTGGTTGGCGAGTAAATCAAACAACAATTACCGGAGCGAATATTTGGGGTAAACTCAAAACTATTAGTCAAATAGTTGCGATCGCACTTCTAATTGCACCCCTACCTGAAGTGTGGCAAACTCCCTCTATAATTGCCTTTTGGATTTCTGTTGCCCTAACTTTAATTTCTGGTGGTATTTATCTTTTGCCGCAAAATCCAATTAAGGAAAATACTCTATTAGATGTAAAATGAACCAGGAATAAGCTACACAGGAATATTGGCAACAACCTCAAAACTCGGAATTTCGAGATCAAAACTCGGAACTTTGAAATCAAAACTCAGAACTTCAGGATCTGAACTGGAAACTTCGAGATCAAAACTCGAAACTTGAGATTCAAAACTCGGAACTTCACGATCGCAACTGGAAACTTCGAGATCGGAACTCGCAACTCGGAATTTTTAGAATTTGCAAACAAGTAAAGAGTCGAGTTGAACGAATGCGAGAGGCAATTTAGCGCTTCACTTTTACACAGCTAATACTTTATTTCTCAAAATCATAGCTAGGTAATCCGGTAACATCAGTTTGGAGAGCAAACAAATCACCTGAGTAGAAACTTTTTTCAATTTCCGCTTGGCTGAGTCCAACTGAAGCAGTGGTGATGTAGAGTGTTTGCAAATTCTCGCCCCCAAAAGTACAGCTACTTGGCACTTGCACAGGTAGCTTTATCCGCAATATCTCTTCGCCCTTAGAGCTAAAACGAATCACACACCATCCATCCCACATAGCGGACCAAATATGTCCTTCACTATCTATTGTCAACCCATCTGGATAGAAAGATTCATGAGTTAAATCAACAAAAATCCGGCGATTAGTAATGCTACCTGTAACTGAATCAAAATCGTAAGCATATATCTTTTGCTCAGGAGAATCTGTTAAGTAAAACGTCTTTTGATCCGGACTCCACCCCAGACCATTAGAGATAGTCAATTCCGTTTCCATGATATGCAATGAACCATCAGCATCATAACGATAAAGACTAGCTTGGGGTTTTTCTAAAGAACACATTGAGCCAAACCAAAAGCGGCCTTGGGGGTCACATTTACCATCATTAAAACGGTTATCTGGCAGATTTCCTTCAATCTCCAAAATGGGAGTAACTTCGCCTGTCTGGGTGTTGAGGAATGCCAAGTGATGACGTAATGTCATAATTAATCTATCTGCACCTGCTGTTGCGATCGCACCTACTACATCTCCTACATCAAAAAACAAGTCTTTCCCTGTAGCAGGATTGAACTGATGCACTTGATGGTTATAAATATCAACCCAGTACAGTAAGCTTCTGGTAGAGTCCCAGATGGGGCTTTCACCTAAACGGGCACGGGCTTGTAGAACATTGTGGAGTGGATATTGTCCCATAAGCAGTTAATTTAAATATTAAATGAAGTATACATCTTTACCCAATGTCAACTCAATTTCTACTCTTAAGTTCTTGGTTTAACTTATAACAAATGGATTTTATGCGTTTGATCGTTATTTTTATTTTAACCCATTTTGATAATAATAATTTGGGTTGAATTTTACTATAATTTTTTCTTCCAAATCATAATTACATTCCAGATATCTATCTTCATCCAAAAAATAAGCATTTTGTTTATAGCATTCCGTAACTATTAAAATAAAATCTTTAATACTTTCAGAAATTATATATAGAACATCATCTTTAGGAATCCGTACAACTGATTGATTGTCTGACAAAGTTCTGACGCAATAGTAATCACCTCCGCTACCATATAAAAAAGGAATCATATCTGGTTGCCATCCCCAACAGTCTGGATCTTTATGTACGCTATGCAAACGATTTATAAATCTATCTACTTTATCAATTTCAATTAAATCGAATCCAGGAAGTAAATATGTAGGAAAATCTAAATCATTAGGACGTTCCAAATCACATCCTTTAACACACGAATATATAGCAATTAAACCTTCAGGAATTGAATGATTTATAATGCTATTCTGAATTTCATTATCTAGTAAACCTTCTTTTAAAACAGCAATGTATCCAGGTCTTTGTTTTTCAATAATCTCTAAGAGATTTATGAAATATTGTTGAATATTTTCGCTCGCGCTCATTCATTTTCAAAAATTTGTCTTTTGATTTTTGCCAAACCTTTATCGCGATCTGTTAATTTAAAATTAGTCGGTCAGGATTCCCGTTATGTATCAAACAGACCCCCCTCGTCCTCCAAAAGAAACCCTACCACCATGTACGATCTTCCCAGTGAATACCCAGAGGACTCTGGTTTGCCTGACGAATTTCACCTTTTTCAGCCTCAACTTCTGCGCGAAACCTTCTGTCCACAGCTAAATAGTCATTTTCCAGAGAATCTTGTAAACCAGAAATAAAATCATATTCAGGATATTTATCTTTTGCCACAAAAAGCTAACACTGCTGATTGAAAACATCTCTCGATAAATTGATTTTTTATCACCAAAATTTTACGAAACCGAAATCATAGATGAACAACGGTAATAACGAATAAATCATCGTTATTTATGTACATTTATCTGTATTTAAGGAACTACAATTACAGGAGTACCTATTGTCACCATTTCATACAATTTTCGCACGTCCTCATTATACATACGAACGCAACCATGAGAAATTGCCTTCCCTACAGAGTCTCGCTTGTAAGTACCATGAAATCCGATTTGGTCTTTTCCATCAGTCCAAAATCCAATCCAACGTTCTCCTAGAGGATTCTCTAAACCTGGAGGAATAACTTCTGTGTAACTAACAAATGGATTTCGCCAAGCTGGGTTTTTAACCATATTAAGCACTTTAAATTTGCCTGTAGGCGTTTCCCACTTTGGTTTACCAATAGCTACGGGATAGCTGGCTTGTAAAACATCCCCCCGATAAACATAAAGTTTTCGTTGTTTGAGAAAGAGTAGTAAATGGATATTTTGCTCAGAAGTATTAGGAGGGGTTGTCTGCACTGGAAGCTTTAGCCTCAGCAGTAAACGCATCATTCGCTCAGAAGTGCTAGGAAGATTTGGCTGCGCGGGAGGAGAGTTCAGTTGACTAATTATTGTCTTCTCCGTTACTCTTTGCTCAATTGTAGTTTTGGCAATAGCACGTAATTGAAGCCAGAAAAGCAAAGCAATTGAGATTAATCCCAACTTGAGAACATTACGATAATACACACTATTGTTCATAATCTATTGCATTAAATTTATAAGTTTATTATAAAATATTTAATTTTTAATTTTGCTTTTATTTATTAATAGTAATTCAGAACTCAAATTTCAACTAGTTTGAAGTCTGAATTCTGAATTTTTACTCAACTATTTTGCAAAATCTCACTAATCAAATAAGTTTTATCCTCGTCCTGGAATGGGATATGTTGGCTCTGTGGTATTGCCATTATTTGAATTAATCGGCTTTTTAGTATTGCCAGTGTTTGAATTAATCGGCTTTTTAGTATTGCCAGTGTTTGAATTAATCGGCTTTTTAGTATTGCCAGTGTTTGAATTAATCGGCTTTTTAGTATTGCCAGTATTTGAATTAGTCGGCGTTGTGGTATTGCCAGTATTTGGATTAGTCGGCTTTTTAGTATTGCCAGTATTTGGATTAGTCGGCGTTGTGGTATTGCCAGTATTTGGATTAGTCGGCGTTGTGGTATTGCCAGTATTTGGATTAGTCGGCGTTGTGGTATTGCCAGTATTTGAATTAGTCGGCGTTGTGGTATTGCCAGTATTTGGATTAGTCGGCGTTGTGGTATTGCCAGTATTTGGATTAGTCGGTGTTGTGGTATTGCCAGTATTTGAATTAGTCGGCGTTGTGGTATTGCCAGTATTTGGATTGATTTCGTCAGAAGCAGGTGGTGTTGCTGGCTGTGAATTATTTGGTTGTGTGGTGTTATTAGTAGGTGTTATCGGGTTTTTGATTTCGTCAGAAGCAGGTGGTGTTGCTTGCCCTGTGCTATTTGGTTCTGTGGTGTTATTAGTGGGTGTTTCTTGCTTTGTAGATTGTCCCAATCCTATTTGTGGGAGAATCGCAAAGCTGAAACAAGAAGTTAAAAAGAGTAAAGAAACTGCACTAGAGATAAATTTTGATTTTTCACATTGCTTTTGATTCATTTTTCCTTATTCCTTGATGTCTGCTGTTTTACGGTTAGTTTATCATTAAACTAATCTTTACTAATTTCAAATATTAAAATCTACCCAATATAATATTTATATTTACTTTTGATTACATGATATGGATATGTTGTCTCCTAACAAATTACCTTTATGCCAAATTCCACTTTTAGAAGATCCATTTGCAGGTTTAAATACTCCTTCCCCCTCACATTCATAATCTTTGAAATTCCCTCTATACTCATCACCATTTTTCCATCTTAATTTTCCTAGACCGTTAGGCCGATCGTCTACGTACTGACCTATATAATATTCATATACATTTCCACCTATAAATGAAAATCTTCCACAACCATCACGCTTATGATTTTTGAAATCTCCATCATATCTATCACCATTTTTAAAGACTAAGATTCCCTTACCGCTGAAGTTATTATTCTCATCAGAAGAGCCATAATAGCTGATATTATTCTTAAACTTTCTATCTGGTTTATCTGGTAATTTTGGTAAATTTAATTCTAATGAAGATAGTTTAGCATCACACGGTAGTTGAGTAAAGTTTTCGGTCGTTTTGGTAGACAATAGAATTAAAGGAGCTAACACAAGTATTGCAAGTATTCCTGCTCCTACTCCAGTTGCAACTAAAACTTTTTGGCGAAATGGTAATTTCCACGACGTTGTTGATTTTGATAGTCTTGGAGATACAGAATTCAGTGCTTGCAAAGCCTCGCTTGCTGTTTGGTATCGCTCACTAAATCTTTTACGCACCATTTTAGTTAAAACATTAGCTAATTTATTGCTAACATTTGCTTCGTTTCGCCAAATTATTTCTCCATTGTTGCGGTCTTCTTGAAAGTCTTTAGGTAATTTGCCTGTCAAAGCTTGAATACCAATCACTCCTACTGCATATATATCACTAGATAGTTTTGGCTTAGAATTAGCTTGTTCATCTGGCATATAGCCACTAGAGCCAATAATAATAGTTGAAGTAACTTGACCTTCAGAATTCGCCGCCAAACCTTTAATTTCTTTAACTGCTCCAAAGTCAATCAGTACAATCTTGCCATCCTTACGGCAACGCATCAAATTTTGGGGTTTTATATCACGGTGGATGATGTTCTGCTGATGAACGACAACTAAAACTTTTAGAATCTGTTGCAATAGTTGAACAATTTTATCTTCACTCCAGGGATTACCAGGAATGATTTCTGCTGCTAAATCATGCCCATCCACAAATTCTTGCACCAGATAGAATTCGCCATTTTCTTCAAAATGAGCAAATAGTTTAGGGATTTGCTTACTAAGATTACTTAAGCGATATAAAGCTTCTGCTTCGCTCTCAAATAAGCGTCTAGCGAGCATCAAAACTTCTGGTTTGACATTTTTAGGTCTAAGGTGTTTGACGACACATTTAGGTTTGCTAGGCAAATCTAAATCTTCAGCTAAATAGGTGTCGCCAAATGCACCACTTCCCAAGCTGCCTAAGATTTTGTAACGTTTCCGAAGAACTGTATTCATTACCATCCATGTAATTTTATAGGATGTTACTTAACGTCTTGTATTACTTTTGGAAAACTAGAATTGCCCTATGCCCATTAATATTAATTTAACTGTAAAGTATTTCCCTTACACTTAAAAGTTTTAGTTGTGTACTCATCTCCAATAGTTGGGGGAAAATCAAATTTAACTTTGTAAAAAACCTCAACTGATTTGCTTTCTTCATTTGGATCGAGAAAAGGTTCTTCAATATAGTCAAATTCTTTTGTTGTAACAACTCTTTTTATAGTGCTTGTTTTATCTCCTTCCCCTTTTATCGGAGGTTCTCGATCGCCTTTGTTAATTGTTGCGTGTAAAAATATTCCATCAGATATTGTCAAATAACCAGGTGATGATTCTCCACCATTAGGTTGCAGAACAAACCAACCTTTAGTTTGTAATACATCATCTAAAGCGATGAAGCTAGCAGCAACATACACAGGTTCTGAACATTCATTTTTTAATAAAAGCTTGTTATATGCAGGTTTTTTTTCTCTCAAGGCACGAACTTTTTCTCTATGTGCTATCTTAATTCTTCTGTTACCAGCATCATTCCATTGGAAAGTAATTGCACACTGTAAAGTTAGTGTATTCATTATTACAACCCTGTAACTTTCTACAGATAATTACAATTCAGTATGGTTTGATTCCTGAAAATATTATACAGATTTATAATTATGTTTGAATGATGTGTCATCGAATTTTAAACTTTTGTATTAATCAAGCAGAATCGGTCTAAAAGTATTAATCCAAATTATGGATTACCATATTTTGCGTAATTATTAATGGTCAATTCATGTGAAATTGACGATTGCCCTACGGGCAACCGTCGCTTAAACCCAACCAAAAGTACAAGCCTTAAATTAGTCTTATAAAGCTTGCAAAATTTCTTCATCTAGAGAAAAATCAACCTCGGCTCGCTCGCTTTTAGATATTAAATAATCATTTTCAAAAGAATCAGTCAGCCCAGAAATCAAATCATATTCAGGATGCCAGTTTAATTCTGTTTGCGCTTTATTTACCGAAGCAAAGAAATGCTGCACCCGCATCGGAAAAGCTTTGCGTTTGCCGAAATCAAACTTTTTCGGGTCGTAATGGACGATTTTGACAGCATCGGGTGATTTGCCAGCCGCAACAGCGCTAGCACGGGCTAAACCATCAAAAGTGACAAAGCGATCGCCTGAGATATTATAAATCTGTCCTATGGCTTTTTCATTGCCCAAAACCTGAGTCAAAGCTTTTGCCAAGTCTTTTACATGACCTAGCTGGGTGATATGCAAGCCATTTCCGGGGATGGGAATGGGGCGATGGCGCACAATTCTGTCAAAAAACCAGCCTTCTAACTCATTATAATTACGAGGGCCGTAAATATAAGTAGGACGAATAGAAGTGAATGGTAATCCCAATTGAGTCAGGTAAGCTTCTGTTTCATGTTTACCCTGATGGCGACTTTTGGGATCTACTGCATCGCCTTCTACATGGGGCAATTGATCGGATTTGAGATACACTCCCGCAGAACTCATATACACAAAATGTTGCACTCGGTCTTGAAAAATTTCTGCTAGTGGTTGAGTATCAGTAAGTTCTCGACCGTTATTGTCAAAAATGACATCGAAGTTTTCTTGTGATAATTTTGCTTTTAATTGAGTAGCATCTGTGCGATCGCCTATAATTTGTCCTACTCCCTGTAAAGGAGGTGCTGGCCGATTTCCACGATTGAACAGCACTACCTCGTGTCCTTTTTCCACTAGTAGTTGAGTCAAATAGACACCAATGAACCGAGTACCACCCATAATCAGAATTCGCATAAATTCACCCTTTCTATATCAGTTGTCATTAAGAGAGTAGGTATTGTGGACTGGGGACTAAGAAGACAAGGAGAATAACCCATCCCCAATACCCAATACCCCATTCCCAATCTGAGGTTATCAGGTTGTAGTATCCATCTGGAACCTCTGAGGGAAAGATTCCGTCCCATTTGCTAATCTGAAGCACTTCCCGTTAATTAATTACAATAGGAAACTTTTCAGTCGGAGTCTAAAAAAACTATCTTCAATTTTGAATGCGTGAATTTTGAATTGTTTAGCTGTGCCCTTGAAATATGCCCTAGTTCATGAGTGGCTGACACCCAAAGCCACAGGTGGTTCAGAACTCGTTGTCCGAGAAATTTTGAATCACATTGATGCTGATTTGTATGCTCTCATAGATTTTGAATCCAGCAACAGAGAAAGTTATTTATATAAGCGTCAAATTGGCAAGACGTTTCTCCAGAACTTTCCCTATGCCCGCAACGGTATACAAAAATACTTGCCTTTGTGGCCCTTGGCAATTGAACAACTGGATTTGCGGCATTATGATGTCATTCTGTCTTCATCCCATGCTGTTGCCAAAGGAATCCTTACCACTCCCGAACAGATGCATATTTGCTACTGTCACAGCCCTATGCGCTATGCCTGGGACTTGACCTTTGATTATCTGCGCCACAGTAAACTGGGTAGTGGCTTACCTGGATGGGTGACGCGATATTTATTACATCGTTTGCGCCAGTGGGATGTATTGAGTGCCAATCGCGTTGATTATTTCATTGCTAACTCGCAACATACAGCTCGGCGGATTTGGCGTTGCTATCGGCGAGAAGCAACAGTCATTTATCCACCAGTGAATATTGCTCAATTTCCGTTTCTATCTGAGAAAGAGGACTTTTACCTGACAGTTTCCCGGTTAGTGAGTTACAAGCAAATATCGTTGATTGTCAAGGCTTTTAATCAACTAAAACGACCATTAGTAGTCATTGGTACAGGAGATGAAATGAATAAGATTCGCAAGATGGCAAACTCAAATATCCAAATACTCGGTTGGCAACCCGATAATGTGGTAAAAAAATATATGTCTAGGGCTAAAGCATTTGTGTATGCAGCTTGTGAAGATTTTGGTATTGCCCTAGTGGAAGCACAAGCCTGCGGCACGCCAGTAATTGCTTATGGTGCAGGGGGTGCTCTAGAAACAGTGCGAGATATTCGCTCTGGTGCGGATACAGGGACAGGTATATTTTTCAAGACGCAAACAGAGGCGGCTTTGGTGGAGGCAGTAGAAAAATTTGAAATGTATGAGGGTTCGTTCAGTTCCGAGTATATGCGATCGCACGCTGCGCAGTTTTCACCGCAAATCTTTGCAGATCGTTATCTAGATTTTGTAAACAAGTGCAACGAAAAAAGACCATTTTTGCAATGATGGTCTTGATTAACATCTTATTTTTTTAGGCTTTTGGCAATTTCCCCCAGAAGCATCTCATTTTGGCTTTAATATTGGGACTATGTGTGGTGTGGATTATTAAGGAGTATGATGACTGCCCAGAGCTCACTCCTCTCCGGCAAGCGAGGCGTAAGGCAAGACACTAGAGCGTCTGTGCGTTTCTTAAAACGCGGTCAAAAAACGAAGACGCCAAAAGTTAAGCCCAAAGGTTTATCTTTTCAGGGTTTAAACGGAGAGTTTGCCAAGCGACTCTTCGATATAGTGTTTTCGCTGTCGGTATTGATTTTGTTCTTCCCCGTCTACTTAATTTTGGCCTTGCTGATTGCCTTGAGCTCAGAAGGGCCAATATTTTATATCCAGGAACGGGTAGGGAAAAATTACAAAGCGTTTAATTGTATTAAATTCCGAACAATGGTAAGCAATGCGGACGAAATCCTCATGCAAATGATGGAAACATCGCCCGAGTTGCGACAAGAATTTGAGAGCAGTTTTAAACTAAAACAAGACCCCCGGATTACCAAAATTGGTCGATTTTTACGAATTACTAGCTTAGACGAATTTCCCCAGTTCTGGAATGTTTTAAAAGGGGATATGAGTGTAGTCGGCCCCCGACCCTTGGTAGCAGAAGAATTGCCAAAATACGGTTATCATATTGATGAGATTTTAACAATCCGTCCAGGAATTACTGGTTTGTGGCAGGTATCTGGACGTAATGACATTCCTTATCCTCGGAGAGTCCAAATAGACCTGCATTATGTCAAATTTAGGAATTTCTGGCTTGATTTATGGATCATCTTGAAAACTGTTGATGTAGTAATTCTAACTAAAAATAACGGTGCTTACTGAGTAAATACTTAGGGTGAATTCTGTGGGGCAGTTAATGCCCCTAAGTACTAATTCTCCCCTCACGCTCAAGGATTGCTCATTTTTATCTCTATCATTTGTGCTTTTCTACTTAATTCAGACTTCTGTGAGTGTAGATATTTGGCACTTTTGCCAGAAGTCTAATTTCAAATGGCTATTTTATTAAGTCTTCACATAACTAGAGATATATGAAGTTTTGAAAAAAAAATATACATAAAAATAATCTCGTATCTGGTAAAAGAAAATATACATAGTTAAATAATTTTGAGTTATCTAAATGTTGGACTTACGTGCTAGATTGCTTTTTCTTCAGTATATTTATTTACGGAAAAAGTCTCATAACAACAAGAACTCGTAGGTTTCCCATTAGGCAATTCAGCAATTAGTTGCTAGGTTGTATAAGATTGGCTGTAACTTTTTAATCAAAGACAATAAGGGATAATTGAGCATGACGCAACAGAAGCGAGCGTTGATTACTGGTATTACTGGACAAGATGGTTCATATCTAAGTGAGTTTTTGTTGGAACAAGGTTATGAGGTTCATGGGGTAATTCGCCGGACTTCTACCTTCAACACAGACCGCATCGATCACATTTACGAAGACCCCCACAAAGAGGGAGTACGCTTGTTTCTTCACTACGGTGACTTGACAGACGGTACAACGTTACGGCGTATTTTAGAAGAAGTAAAGCCAGTAGAAATTTACAACCTCGGCGCTCAATCCCACGTCAGAGTCAGCTTTGATTCACCAGAATACACAGTAGATGCAGTAGGAATGGGGACATTGCGTCTGTTGGAAGCAATTCGAGACTACCAGCATCGTACCGGAATTCAGGTGCGATTTTACCAGGCAGGTTCTTCAGAAATGTACGGTTTAGTACAAGCAGTACCTCAAACTGAGACAACGCCCTTTTATCCCCGCAGTCCCTATGCCTGTGCGAAAGTTTACGCTCACTGGCAAACTGTAAATTATCGTGAATCTTATAATTTGTTTGCTTGTAATGGCATACTTTTTAACCACGAGTCACCACGGCGGGGTGAAACCTTTGTAACCCGCAAAATTACTAGAGCGGTGGCTGGTATCGTTGCTGGGAAGCAGAAAAAGATTTATATGGGTAATCTAGATGCCAAGCGAGATTGGGGCTATGCCAAGGATTACGTTAAAGCAATGTGGTTGATGTTGCAGAAAGACCAGCCAGACGATTACGTAATTGCTACTGGTGAAACCCACTCGGTACGAGAGTTTTTGGAACTGGCATTTAGTTATGTGAATCTTAATTGGCAAGATTATGTAGAGTTTGATGAGCGTTACCTGCGTCCATCTGAGGTAGAGTTGTTGATTGGCGATTCTACCAAAGCACGGCAGAACTTGGGCTGGACACCATCAGTAACCTTTGAAGAACTAGTTTCCCTAATGGTAGAAGCAGACTTACAAGCATTGGGTCATACTTCACCCAATGGAAAAGGTTCACAATTTCCAGATGACATTGCGACTATTCGTCAAACACTGGGCGCTTTGCACTTCTGATTTGGCATCACAGAGGATAAAATATGACCGCCTTAGAACTAAAAAATAAACGGATTCTAGTCACTGGTGGATCGGGGTTTCTAGGCCGTCAGGTGATAGATCAACTGTGTAAAGCAGGAGCCGATCGCGAGAAAATTACAATACCGCGATCGCGCGATTCCGATTTGCGTGTCTGGGAAAATAGCCAACGTGCAGTTGACCAGCAAGACATAATCATCCATCTAGCAGCTCATGTGGGTGGTATCGGTTTAAACCGTGAAAAACCCGCAGAGTTGTTCTACGATAACTTGATCATGGGAACCCAGCTAATTCACGCTGCTTACCAAGCGGGAGTAGAAAAATTTGTTTGTGTTGGCACAATCTGCGCCTATCCTAAATTCACTCCAGTGCCATTCAAAGAAGACGATCTGTGGAATGGCTACCCAGAGGAAACCAACGCCCCTTACGGAATTGCAAAAAAAGCACTTTTAGTTCAATTGCAATCTTACCGTAAGCAGTACGGTTTTAATGGCATTTACCTACTGCCAGTCAATTTATATGGCCCAGAAGATAACTTTGACCCCGGAAGTTCCCACGTCATTCCAGCGTTAGTTCGCAAAGTTCACGAAGCCCAAATTAATGCAGAAAAGGAACTTCAAGTTTGGGGTGATGGCAGTCCTACCCGTGAGTTTCTCTATTCAGAAGATGCAGCACGGGGGATTGTGATGGGGACTCAATTCTATAACGAATCGGAACCAGTTAACTTGGGAACCGGTTATGAAATCTCCATTCTTGATTTAGTAACTCTAATCTGCGAATTAATGGAGTTTAAGGGGGAAATTGTGTGGCAAACTGATAAGCCTAATGGTCAACCCCGCCGCTGTTTAGATACTGAACGAGCAAAACAAGCCTTTAATTTCACGGCTCAGGTGAGCTTTGAAGAAGGGCTAAAGAATACCATTGAGTGGTATCGTCAACACGCTGCATAACTATGTTCTGGTGAATGTAAAGCGATCCAAGCTGGGTAATGCCCAGCTTATTTTTTTGACTATTTTTATGGATAAAGTTAATTATCAACTAAATAAAGTAGAACTGCGCCGCACTTTACTCAAAACCCGTCAATCAATGTCCGTTGGAGAATGGAGAGAAAAAAGCGATCGCTTATGCTCTCATTTACAAAACTCTACTTTATTCACCCAAGCAAAAACAATACTCGCTTATTTCAGCTTTCGTCAAGAACCCGATCTCAGTCCACTATTTGCCAACACCAGATATCGTTGGGGATTTCCTCGCTGCGTTAATAAATCCCTATGTTGGCATATTTGGACACCTGAAGATTCTCTCCAAACAGGCGCTTATGGCATTCCTGAACCGCACGCCGATGCTCTAATATTAGATCCGGCTGAAGTGGATTTGATTCTCGTCCCCAGTGTAGCTTGCGACTATCAAGGATATCGTTTAGGTTATGGTGGCGGATATTACGATCGCTTGCTCAGTTTACCGCAGTGGCAGACAAAGCCGACTATCGGAATTGTCTTTGATTTTGCCTATTTGTCTCATATACCTATTGAACCTTGGGATAAACCACTACAAGTTATTTGTACGGAAACCGGATTGACTCATAAAGGTTCCAGGATTCAGGATAATGAGGACACATTATCAAATGTTTTATGACTAATCCAACGTCATCTACCACTGAGCAGGAAGCAATAATTGACGAAATTATAGCAAGTAGTCTCCAAGCTCAACAAAAAACAGGCCCAGACCTCCGCCAAATTCATAGCAAAAGTCATGGACTAGTTTGGGGAGAGTTTATTATTGAACCTAATCTTCCTGAAGACCCTAAGAGTAGGTTTGTTCAAAACGCCTCAAACGTATCCGGCGTGGATTCGTTTCTCTAGTGGTGGTTCGCCTGAAAAACGTGGTAAATTTCACTCCGACAGCCAGCCTGATGTTCGCGGTATCGCCATCAAGGTGATGAATGTGGACGGGCAAAAAGTCTTGGATGATGAAGAAAAAACTCAAGATTTTATACTTAACAATTATCCTATTTTCTTGACTAAAGATGTTCGTGATTACGCCGATCTTTCCCAAGCAGGTAGTGGAAAACTTTCCCCAGAACGGCTGGAAGAACTTGGTTACGCTTTTGCTATCTTGCAAAAAATTGGTAGCAAAAAGGTAGTAAATCCACTTTTGATTCAATATTGGAGTATGGCTCCGTTTAAATTTGGCGATCGCATTGTAAAATTGTCTGTCAAATCTCAACAGCTTGAAAAACCACCAGAAACACTTCCAGAATCAGAAAATTACCTCCGAGAAACGCTGGTCAAATATTTGACTGAAGAAGGTCAAGAAGCGTCTTTTGACTTCCTAATTCAGTTTTATGTAGATGACGACAAAACACCGATTGAAGACCACGTTCAAGAATGGCAAGAAGCAGATTCACCATTTATTAAAGTTGCAACTGTCCGCATTCCTAGTCAGAAATTTGACTTTGAAGAACGCAAACGCTTAGATGAGGGTATATTGTTTTCCCCTTGGCATACGCTGCTAGAGCATGAGCCTGTTGGAAGTGTAAATCTCTCTCGCAAGAGGCTTTACAGCGAACTTGCAAAGTATCGACGAGAACAAATTGCCCAACGTTCGCGGGAACCACAACCTTATGTCGCGATTGAAGATTAACTACTGTGAATTTGCTTCAAACTGTAAGATAAACTTTTGAAATCTGTGTGTACAGAAGCTAAGTTGCAAAAAAATTGTAGGTTGGGTGGAGGCTTTGCGTAACCCAACATCCTGGTAATCAGTTGGGTTGCGCTCCGCTCCACCCAACCTACGTCTATCTGCTGTAGATGGTTTTTATGAAACTAATGGCTCCTGAATCTGATAAATATTTAATTTGTGCAACATAATGCCTTTTCTGAATTTGATAAAAACTATGAATAACGATAATGAACTAACTGAAAATTTGAACAAAATGTTGACTGAACCCGCTGAAAGAGAATCTGCTATTAAGTTTTTAAGATTGAGTAATTATTCAAAAGCCGAATCAATTGTAATTTTAAAAAATGCTTTGGGTATTTGTCTTCTTGAAGCACAAGATATCATTCACAACAGTCAAACCTGGAGTGATGTAAAAGAACGTGACGCAAAAATAATGAACGAATTCTTTGATATTCTGGAAAAATTAGGGAGTTCAGAAAGTGAGGAGACTTAATTATACTAATATGTGAATAAATTAACAAGAAATTGTAGGACTTACACCCATTAGTAGAGCAACAATTTATACTTTAAAAATGAATCGTCCGTAATTAACTCGTGTGCGGAAAATGTGGAAGAAAATGGGTGAGCATCCACCAAATATTTGAGCAAGTGCAAAATATTGAAAGCAAGTTGTAGCGTTATCAAGAAAGTTGTAATAAATATTTAGAGAACTGGGAAAGTTATTAATCAAATGCTGAACTGGAAAAAATCACGATCGCAGATTCTACTAATGTATGCGCTGTTGGGAGCGATCGCACTGTTGATGCTCTTTCCTTTACTATGGCTAATCAGTACATCCTTGAAATCGCCAACGGAAAATATTTTTCAGTCGCCGCCACAGTTGCTACCTAGTCAACCGACACTAAATAACTTCTCTAGTGTGTGGAACTCTCTACCTTTTGGACAATACCTGTATAACAGTACCTTAGTATCAGTACTGACTGTGGGCTTAAATCTGCTGTTTTGCGCTTTAGCTGCCTATCCGTTGGCAAGATTATCATTTGTCGGGCGAGACTGGATTTTTGTAGCGATCGTCTCTACGATTATGATTCCCTTCCAAATTGTGATGATTCCCCTTTATATTTTGACAGTCCAGATGGGTTTGAGAAATACTTATTTAGGGATGATTTTTCCGAGTTTAGCTTCTGCCTTTGGCATTTTTCTGTTGCGCCAAGCTTTCATGAGTGTCCCGAAAGAAATAGAAGAAGCCGCCAGGATGGATGGCAGCTCAGAGTTAGGATTATGGTGGCATATTATGTTACCAGCAGTTCGCCCAGCACTGGTAACTTTAGCTATTTTCGTATTCATTGGTGCTTGGAGTGACTTTTTGTGGCCTTTAATTGTCATCCAAGACGAAAATTTATACACTCTTCCTTTGGGAGTCGCCAAGCTAGCAGGTACATTTTCTCTTGACTGGCGCTTGGTAGCTGCTGGCTCAGTAATTGCGATCGCCCCAGTATTATTACTATTCCTGTTTTTACAACGTTACATTGTACCTACAGAAACAGGTAGCGGCGTTAAGGGATAAAAATATTTTTCCCATGCCCAATGCCCCAATTTAATAAGCCCCAGTCTTTTTCAAGACTACCCAGATAGTTTTAATAATCAGACTCAGATCGTAAGTTACAGACCCACTTGCGTTGATAATCCATATCCATTTTCACAATGGTTTCAAAGTCTGTAATGCTGGAACGCCCATTAGCTTGCCATTCTCCGGTAATGCCTGGTTTGACTCGCAATCTATCCCAGTGGTGTGGATCGTAATTGTTGACTTCATCAGGAGTAGGTGGACGAGTACCAACTAAACTCATGTCCCCGATCAGAACATTCCAAAATTGAGGGAATTCATCCAAGCTAGTACGCCGCAAAAATTTCCCAACAGGAGTAATGCGAGGATCGTCAACAGATTTAAAGATGTGACCTTTGGCTTGGTTCTCAACCAAATGCTTGAGTTTATCAGCATCGACTATCATGGAGCGGAATTTCCAGATGCGAAAAGTTTTTCCGTTTAAACCACAGCGAATTTGAGAATAAAATATTGGACTTGGCTCATGAATAAAGGTAGCAATTGCTACAGGAATTGCTATTATAAATGTAACAATCAGCCCCACAATGGCTCCAACAATGTCAATTAATCGTTTTCTCACGCTTAACGTTGACGGGTGTGAAGGCTGTTGCAAACAATTAACTGAATAAAGATAAAGATTATTCACAAGAACTAACTTAGTTTTATAACAAGAATTTTTACATTAGTAGGGTAGACATAGACGTGATTCTTAGGCGATTTTTACTGCTGTTGTCTACTACCGAGTGTTAATATACATAAATTTTAACCAATATAAAAATCAAAAACTCAAAATTTACAGAATCTTTCAATTCAAGTGATAGATTGTAAAATTACGGTATTTTATGCATCTAATAAAAACTAATAAAAAGATAATACTATCGTATATATCCCACATATCCCAAAAATTACTGTGCTGAAGTACTAGTAGTAATTCGCAAAATTCCAAATGCTGATGTTATGAGCATTTGGAATTTTGAGTAGTATTCTTATTTCTAGCGCGATCTACTAGTACAACACGACGGAAATAAACCAATCACTTCAAATCAACGAAACCCTGATGCTGTATTCATTTTTAATTTTTAATTCCGCCTTGCGGTAGTAGTCTCAACAATCGACCTCTAAGGCAAAATTCACCGTATATGGTTCCTCCAGTGATTGCTGATTACTAGCCTTAATTGCATCTAGATAGCGACGTAAAGACAACAATTGTTGAGAATTGGGACGATAAGTGAGACTTCCTTGTTTTTCAAATAGTGGTGCTGTGGCGATCGCCTGATAGTCAGGATTTTCTTGCGAACTCTGGGTCAGCCAGGTTAATTCTGTGACTGAAGGTATCAAACCGGAAGGCAGTTCACCTTCCAAAAAAGCCAGCAGCCGTTGCTGACAAATGCGAGTATTGATCCCACGACCCTCAAATAACTGAATAACTTCACCGAAAGATAAAGGACGGTCTGGTAGCAATCGCAACAATTCTGTAAACAAGAAATAATCAGTGTATTGTTGCCTGGGTATATCTAAAATCTGGGGATGCAGAGGCAGCATCGCCAAACCATAAGCAACCCGGCTGCAATTGGGAGCACCGTTTTCGCCGAGATATAAATCTTGAATAATCTTAGTGCTGGGAAGTTTTTGCCGTAACCAGCGGTTCACTATCCCAATACAAGCCACTCCACCAGTCAGGATAGCTTGATTAATCGCTTCTGTGGGGATACCACGAGCTACCAATAACTTGTTGAGTTCTCGGTTCAGGCGGCGCACAAAGGGAATAAATACCTGGCTTTCTAAGTCTCGTCGCTGCAAAACCCACCGCTGATCGGCTAATTCTAGGGTAAAAGAGTCTTGGTGTTGCAAAATCAGCTTTAGGGCTAATGCCGCATCTAATACCGCCTGTCCCAGTAGAGAACTTTCTAGACGCTGTTGGAGACGAATGCGAGCAGCGATATCTGGTTCTCCGACTCTAGGTAGTTCTAATTCTTCCAACCCTAAAGTCTGCCAATGCATTTGGTCTAAACCGGGAATTGACGGTTGCCATTGCCAAGAATTACTCGTGGTAGTTTTGCTATTGCTTGGTGTTTCTCTGCGTGATTGCCGAGATTTCGGTGGCAATAGCAGTTGGCAAATTATATCTTGTTCAATACCCTTGCCAGCATAAGCAAAACTATGGAGCATGAAATCATTGTATGTCAATTGCTGCAAGGTTTCTGGTAGATTCACCAGCAACATTTCTGTGGCAGTTGTCCCAATGTTAATCACAAGGGTGTTGCCAACAATCGGATGTTCGCTAGTTTTTGCTGGATGATTACCTTGAGCATCGCTTAGTTTTACTTGCTCACCATTAACAGCATCGAGTTCCGGGAGTAGACTAGCGATCGCTTCTTCAACAAAAAAGACTTGCTGCGGATGTTGAATGAGTTTGCTAGTGAGTAAAGCTTCCCGCACGTTAAAGCGGTATTGTTCCGACCAGCTAGATGGACAGGTGCAAATTACACCAGCAATATTATTGATAATCTGAGAAAAATCTTGTTCGCCGATTCCAACAGCGGCAGCCACTAAACTAGGGGTGGTACTTGTTTTTTCGGATTTGAGAGTTAATAGTAACTTAGAGAGCGATCGCACAACCCAAATCAAAGGCCCTGCCGAAAATTCATTTAATTGCAAAACAGGTTCCCATTTCTGTCGTTCGCTCTTGTAGGGAATGGCTACTTGTAGATAGGGTTTCAACTGCGCCGAGTAGAGATTGTTTTGCGTCGGATCTGCTGTCGATTTTGGTGTTGCAGAAGTAGTAGCCGAGCGATCGGGTGCTTTATCTTGAGCAACAGCCGCAGGTGCTGTCTGCTCATGTGCTTCGATAGTTTCGTTTTCACCGTGGGGTACAGAAGCTGTAGGCAGATAAACCTCTGTTGGTAAACGAAATGATTGCTGAAAGGAACTTGTTCCTGGCGGATTTTCTGCTGACCAGTAGATAGGATGTACAACAAAAGTCGAGCGATTTAATAATGTAGCGGAAATTCCTGTTGTACCTAAATCAATTCCTAAATACCAGACTGATTCTAAAATATTGGACGAAACTTCTGGATTATTTATGGAGTGAGTAATTGGAGGTAAAGAACTTTCTGGAACAGGAGTTGTGACTTCCTTTTTTTTTTCAGTTTCTACCTGGGGAACTGCCAAACTGGAGAAAGCAGCAGTTGATGTATTCTCTGCTATTTGGGGATTTTCAGGGGAAGTTGTGGGGATTGTGTCTTGAATGTTATCAAGTGGTTCCGAGAAAACATCCAAGTTGGTAGCTGGCTGCAACTCAGAATTTAGCTGCCGATCGAAATTAGCCAAATCCCGATCTAATTGCTGCAACTGTTCTTCATCTAAAGAAATATCTGGTATGGCTGGAGACTGGTTTGACTCAATAAAAAGTAAGTTTTCTTGAGGTGAAGCAGCAATATAGTTATCTGAAGACAGTTGGGAGCGATCGCTGTTAATTAATACTTCCGATGTAACGATACTTTCGCTAGGCTTTACCAACTCAATTTCTGGTGCTTCTGGAGTCACTGGTGCTGTGATTGTGGCATCATCCACAAAAGATGAGACTTCCAGAAGTTGCAGTTCGCTATCTGGATCGGGCAATAAGTCAGTTGCTGTAGTTGTGGCATTATCTACAGAAGATGAGACTTCCTGCAATTGCAGTTCACTATCGGCATCAGGTAATAACTCAGTTAGAGTATTAATTGTATCAACGCTAGCTGGCTGAGTGCCGATTTGTGACAAACTGTCTATTTGTGGAGTAGAGAAGCTAAGAGGTGAATCTAGGTCAGTCTCTTCTTCAAAAAATAGTTCTTCCTGTGGCTCTGATGAATCTGTGGTTTCGCCTAAAGTCTCTTGAGTTGAAAGACCCCGTATCTGGAGTTACAGCCGCAGAATCCACGCTTGGAGAGACAGGCGGGGTCTGGGCGATGTTCAACGGTGATGGAGAGGCTGTGGGAGCAGATAAGTCATTTGTGGGAACATTGAGGCTGGGATTATTAACATCACCAGCATCAAACAAACTGGCATAAAGTTGGTCTACTTCATCACCAATTGCCGCAGAAATATCTTCCGGTAATTCGGTCGGGGTTTGAGAATATTCAGATGAGTCTACACCAAGCTGCAACAGCACTGCATCTAAATCCTCCGTTAGGGTAGTTTCCTGTTGCTCAATTGTGAGTGGAGATGAAGTTTCTGGCTGGATAAGCTCCAAGGATTGGGGCGCAACTCCAGCTGCAATCTCGGCTGGTTCAGTCAATGATGATAGTGTCTCAGATTCTCCTGCCAAGAAAGATGACTGCGAACTAGAGAATTCTGGTTGCAAATGCTGGGTCAAATTGTTGACAAAGCTGGCCATCAGCTGTTCGCCTTGCATCCCCTTGCTATGCATTCTTGCCAGTGCTTGCGACAGGGATTCGTAATAAGTATTAATGTTGCGCTGTAGTGCTTCAAAGACTACATTCACCGTCCCATCTAGTGATAATAGGCGTCGATCTAACTCCCTAGCTAGCTGGGTTAAGCGCTCCACATCGTCAGAGGATTCTAATAAAGATTGAGTTGTAGAGTTTGTTGTGTAATTAGTTCCTCCTGAAGAACTGGTGGAATTTTCCCTTGTCTGTCCCATCAGTGGTGTTAAAGTTGGCACAAGGCGACTCATGAGTACCTGTAAAAACTCGGTAATCATTTGTTCCTGGTTGGTCAACTGCTGCGCTAACGAGTAGTTTTGCAATCGCTTTTGTTCTAGTTGCCGAATTTCTTGTATGAGAGTGGCTCGCTCTTGCAAAAGCAATTCTAATTCCGATCGCAACGGCTGAATCAATCTGGAAAATTCATTATTTAATTGTCCGGTGCCAACAGGACTCGGTTCCTGAGTGAGTTCGGGCTGCGGTAGTGGATACTGGTTACGATCGCGATCGATAAATTTTGTTAACAAAGGCGATGGCTTTGCGATCGCCCTTGGCGTTGGCGGTTCTTCAGAAGACTGATTTGGGATGCTGCTCTCTAATGCTTCTTTTTCTTGTAATCTCACCAAGAAGTCACGAATTCGCTCTAAAACTTCTTTAGGCTCTTGTGCCTGACCAGACAGAAATTTCGACAGGCGCTTGCCACCGTTGGCAAGTAAGTTGTCAATGTCTGCGATCAGCTTTTGAATTTCATCTGTACTAAAAGTCACTTTGATTACCTTACTTAGAAATGTATGTCAACGAATATGACAATTAATTTACAATCACTGTATCTCTATGGGGATCTTGCTACGCGCAGCGTCGACCAGAGAAGACATTTTGAGTGGCCAAAGCCGCTACTTGGAATTGTGACTAGTCATTATGTTATGGATTACTGGGAGTCGTGGCAATCTTCAATCATCGAAGAAAACAAGGAAAAAAGTTGATCTTTGTCCCCCCATCTCCTTGTCTTTCCCTCTCCTTGTCCTCTTCAGACAGCCTTTGCTCGAAAAGCTTAATTTTCCAGGTCATTGGTTGCCTATTTTTGAAAATCGCTAAAATACCTGAGCAATAATTTACTCCCTTTAGTATCATTAATGTTGTTTGCCTATATTCATAACTAATCAAGTTTGCAGTGCAGCTAGCCCCTAAGCAATCCAACCGCAGGCTATAAACTACTTTTTGCAAAACTTTTATTCCGTTTAAACTTATAGGTAAAGATTATTTAGAAAAACTTCTTGTCGCTTTCTTGTGTAGCATAGTTTAGTTTTTTCTTTGAAAGGGAGCTGTGCAATGATAGCTTAGGCTACAAATGGCGCTCCTGTTTTTTGTGTGTACATAGCAGCTTGAGTTAAAGATGTCGTAATGGAAGATCGATATAGCTTGCAAGCACAGGCTAATTCCTGGATGATCGCCTCCGCTCCCTTTTTTCAAGGGTTGCCAGAAACTGCTGTGGAATCAGCCCTCACCCATCTAGTTACCCGCACTCACCCAGCCAATCAGGTGATTCTGCTGGAAAATGACTGGGGTGGTTCTGTGTATTTTATTATGGACGGATGGGTAAAAATTCGCACCTACAATCTGGAAGGAAAAGAGGTAACGCTGAATATTATTGGCAAAGGTGAATTGTTTGGTGAAATGGCGGCGCTAGATGAAGCACCTCGATCCACGGATGTGATTACCTTGGCCCCAACGGTAATTGGTAGTATGCCTGCTCAGGATTTTGTCAAATTACTTCAGATAGAACCTTTGGCGGGAGTTCGATTGGCGCAACTAATGGCACGACGTTTGCGGCAAGTAAATCGCCGATTGCGGTTGCGGGAATCTGATAGCCAGTCAAGGGTAGCAGATACGTTGTTATTTTTGGCAGAAGGACAGGGAAAAAAAGGGCAAACTGGAACCGAAATCCCCAATTTACCTCATCGGGAATTGAGTAGTTTGAGCGGACTGGCGCGGGAAACGGTGACACGAGTATTGACAAGGCTAGAAAAAAAAGGCTTGATTAAACGGGATCAAGACACTATTTGTATTCCCGATTTGTCAGCCTTGGAAAGAATGATCGTTTAAAAACTTGTCAGATATGAGTATTTTAGATTCTCTCCCAGATGAACCGGAGGAAGATCCATCTTCTGAATCTTCAACTCCTCAAAATCACTGGTTAGATAAAGAACAGCAGTTAATGCCTCCTCAAATCAAGGCTGATGCGCCCTTGAGGATGGTGGAAACAGCATTTTTAGCCAGTACCGCTAGCTTAATTTGGTTTATAAATTTTTACTTTCCTTTGGGCCCAGTTTTGCGGATATTTTTTCCAGTGCCGATCGCTCTAGTTTATCTGCGTTGGGGCAAACGTGCGGCATGGATGGCAGCACTCACCTCTGGGTTATTGCTGACGGTATTGATGGGGCCAGCCCGCAGTTTGCTGTTTGTCATGCCCTACGGGTTCATGGGAGTGCTTTTGGGCGCTACATGGTGTCGTCGTCGTCTTCCCTGGATTGTTTCTATCACTTTGGGTACGCTATTAGGTACTTTAGGAGTCTTTTTTCGGCTGTGGTTGCTGTCTGTTTTGTCAGGTGAAGACCTGTGGATTTATGTGATTACCCAGGTGACTGAGTTCATTGAGTGGGTATTTTTTAACTTGAGTTTGTTGACCAGTCCCAGTGTATTTTTGATTCAAGTAGGAGCGATCGCTTTAATAATACTCAACAACTTTATCTACCTTTTTGTGGTACACCTGGCAGCATGGTTGCTTTTTGACCGCCTGGGCAACCCTATTCCCCGCCCACCACACTGGGTACAAGTTCTCATGGATTATGAGGGATAGTGAGGAGTTAGGAGTTAGGAGTTATGAATTAACGCGATGTGCAACTTAATATTCTGACCTCTATCCTAAAAGGATAGAGCTTTGAATTATCCCTCAACCCTTGTAGGGTTTGGGCTGGGGGTTATGTTTGAGTAAAAGTTGCACATGGCGTGAATTAAACTCCTAACTCCTAACTCCTAACTTTTAACTTTCCAAATGATTAGTATTTATACTCAAAAAGAACAGGGTGAACAATGGCTGCGAAGGTATCGTGGTTGTCTACCAGTATTTGCTTGTGTTTTAGGATTTACTGAAACTGGTTTAATTCCAGGGATTTCAGCAGCTGGCCGCACTCCGGAGGATCGGAAATATACAGCTTGTGCCGATGCTGAGTTTTTGTATCACGGCCCAGAACATAAAGCCCAATATCCCCTACCACCATTAGCGGCTGGGGCTTCACCTGTGCTGATTTCTCGCGCTGTATTTGAGTCACTAAAGATACCAATTCATTTATTTAATGCTGGTTTACCCCAAGCTCCTGCTGTGCCAGTAATTGATTTGGGTGGCGCTCCTGCTAAGTGTTTAAGTCAAGGGGCTGCTATGGAAATTACAACAGTACATCACTTATTTGAACAAGGACTACTTTGGGGAGAACGCCTAGCCGCCAATATTCAACAGGGGTATTTGATTGTCGGTGAGTGCGTCGTCGGAGGTACTACAACTGCCCTGGCAATCTTAACAGGTTTAGGTATAGATGCTGCTGGAAAAGTTAACAGTAGCCACCCTGTTTGTAACCACGCGCAAAAGTGGGCACTAGTGCAAGCTGGGCTGGAGAAGATGAAGGGGAGCAGGGAGCAGGGGAGGCGAGGGGAGCAGGGGGAGATAAACTTCCAATCTCAAATCCAAAATCCAAAACTTGTACTGAGCGAACTTGTACTGAGCGAAGTCGAAGTAGTCGAAGTATCTAAAATCCAAAATTCTGTAGATCCCTTACAACTTGTCGCCGCCGTGGGCGATCCGATGCAAGCGGTGGTAGCTGGGATGGCGATCGCTGCTAGCCGTAGTTGTGGTGTAATGCTGGCTGGAGGGACGCAAATGCTGGCGGTTTATGCGTTGATGAGTGCGATCGCTCAAGCTTACGCCTTATCATGGCAACCAGAAGCAGTGGTTGTAGGCACAACCCGCTGGGTGGCTGAAGATCCTACTGGCGGTACAGTTGACTTAGCCCTTAACTTAGGAAAAAACAGCTTAACTGCGAGTGGAAAAACCCCTCCTCTATTAGCAACTCATCTGAGTTTTGCTGATTCTCGTTATCCCCAACTGAGAGCTTATGAGCAGGGCTTTGTCAAAGAAGGTATGGGTGCTGGAGCCGCTTGCATAGCCGCCCATCTTAGCCAAGATTGGCAGCAACACCAACTTTTGGCAGCCATTGAAGCCCAACTTGAACGGCTAAGTATTGCCTTGAACTAAAGATTAAAGTCGTCTCTCTCCGAGTTGGAAAGTGCTATATACAATTTTGTTTATCTTTTAGTTTTTCAGGAGAATTATCTGATGGAATTAGTCAAAAATCTTGGTATTGCTACCGTTAGTACTGTTATAGGTATAACTTATGTCAGTGCCTCTTCTCCAGTCCAAGCTGTACAACTATTTGATTTTCAGTACTCTTTTCCCAGTTATGAAGCAAATGGTACAACGATTTCCGCTAGCGGCACCCTTACAACCACCGATCTAGATCCGATAAAAAATAATTATACAATCACAGGAATAACTGGCACAAGGACAGCCCAAGGAATTACTGAGACAATCATCGGGCTGCTTTCACCCGCTACATACGGAACCAATGATAATTTTTTAAATACAACTACACCGCTCCTAACCCGGAACGGTTTTTCTTACCTGGTTTCTGGAAGCGGGGAAGACGGAAATGGCAACGTTAACGTATTTTACAGTAGTTTAAATGAAGGTTATTCAGAGCTTTCTAGCAATGTTGATTATGGAAGTTTTAGTGTTGTCACTCCACGCCCTGTTCCCGAACCATACACAGTAAGTGGCTCATTGGTTGCTCTTGGTTTTGGCTGGTGGATGAAGCGAAAGCAAGCACTAGCTTCCCAGAAGCAGCCTCGTAAAGGTATCTATCTGTAAGGTTTACAGTGCATTTCCGATCTAGATTGCGTTATACCTGGCATCTTACTCTTGCTTAAAGTAATACCAAGTCGCCTTCATGATGTATCGCTAGACGACTTGGTATTAGAATATGAGATCAACCGTAGCTTGATTAAAAACTTCCAGGATTGTCATCAAGTGCCAGCAAGAAATTAATCAGGTCTGCTTGCTGGTTGGAATTAAACCCAGCCTGTCTATCTACGTAGAAGTAATGACCAGTGCCATCAAGGTTACTACGCACTAAACTAGGATTAGCTTTGTTAGCTTTCACAACTAAGGCACGAAGATCGCGATCTACCAAGGCACGTAAGCTGCTAGCAGGATCGGCAGATATACCTTGACTGAGAGTCCCAGATAGCCCTAAACCACTCTTGTTAACAACCGTGAAACTACCATTTGAGTTCACTTTCAGGCTTCCTGCCCGTACAGCTGCACCACCATCGTGCAAATATGGGGCGCTTAAATAAAGACCACGCAAGGAAGTAGTTTTGTAACCGCCTTTTGGCAATATACCTTTAGGTAGAGTTGTGGGAGTATCAGAGATACCCTGCGTTGGTACATCCAGGACTTCAGCCTTAGCAGGTATGGGAACGGGAGTGTTAAAAGTGTATAGCTTGGGTGGTACTAACAATTTACTCAGTCCCAAGCGAGATTGGGCACGAGCGGGGTTAGTACGAATTTCATCAATTGGATGAATTTTGTTGTCAGTAAAGAATGGTGGAATATGGCAAGTTGCACAATTGGCTTTCTCGAATACTTTTGCGCCACGCTTAACAGAATTGCTGTTTAACGCTTGCCAGTTTTCTGAAGTCTGGTTGGCAGGTGGCACTAAGCTATTTTGGAAAGCAGACATAGCATTGGCAGCAAATAAGAAAGTGCCACTAGCAATATCACCAGGCTTTTGAGTATTTGGGCTGAAAACTAAACCGTTGTAAGTAAACAAACTAGGGCGCAGGTTTGGGTAAGTTCCTGTACCAGGGACAGGAATTTGATCTTCTAATTCTGCTTGTGTAGGCTTTGGTGCAATTACCCCCCGCAGCCATTCAGAGGGTTTTACTATCACTCCTTCTGGTAAACGTAAGCTCTTAACGGCAGCGTTTTGAAGAAATGTACCAATATAAACCTCTGGGTCAATACCAAGGGTTTTTGCACTGATTTGAGCAGCTGCCAACAAATTGTTTTCTGAAGAATGAACACCATTGCTGACAGCGCTGAGTCCCGCAAATGGACCTACAGCAAACTGTCCATCAAGGAAATAAGGATGATTCTTAAATGTGAACATACTGGGAATTTGAGTAGTATCGTTGATACTATCTGATGAATTCTCAGAATTACCAAAAGGCACATCCAATACTGCATCGTCGAAAGCTTTTTCAAACTTTTCAGGATCGGGTAATTCTACTTTATTACCTTTACTGTCTAAAATAATTTTCCCATTGCCTTTGTATTGTGGATCTAGGGGATTGAAGTTTAACCGCGCAAACCCTGCGGCTGAATTTGGTGATAAAGCAACGAAAAGGAAGACAGCAAGTTCACCATTAGGTACTCCTGAAAGAGTTTTACCATCACTAGAAAGGCTTGCATGACAGATTGCACAGGTAATATCGCCGTTAGGTGCGCTTCCTAGTGCAACAACTTGTCCCTTTTGGAATTTCAAACCTGTAGGAATAACAGTCCCTTTAGGTAAAGTTCGACTACCTATAGTTAAATCCTTCTGGAGGGTAATTTTTAGGTTTGTCGTTGATTGTCCGTGCAAATTAGCGACTGCTGCACCTATTTCATTTGATAGAACATTAAAGCCTTGCCCTAAACCAAATACCCCTTGCAAACCAAATGTATCACCAATCTTCCGGTTGAAGAATATATCTTCACCTTGGGCGATTAATTCCTTAGTAATTTTAACTGCCCCTACCCGTTGATAGGAAATGGGGTTATTAGGATTGAGTCCCTTATTTGCAACTAGTTGTGATGCTTCTTGAGGACTCAGCAGCTTGCCGAAATAGTCGTAATAGCCTAACGGTTGAGTCGGAGCAGGTTGCAAAAGGTCAATTTTTGCGAAAGCTGTCTGGCTTGTCATCAACCAATTTGATAACAAGATGCCAAAAACGCTAATGAGAAAAACGCAGATTAATAAAAAAATCTTCGTTTTTGAACCATACAATACCCTAATGACATCAGTCTTAGGGTTGTTTTTTTTTGTTTCATACTGAGGTAATGACTAAAAACCTATAGGTAGATATATCACACTATTACGTAAAGATATGTAATAGTGTGTTTAATTTTTTTATCAATTTGATGGCTGGATTACTTACTTGTATCTAAGTATATGCTCATAAAACCATCACTCAATATTGAACCTAAAGGCTTGTCTTACCTACCTCAATCTATTTTTTTATTCGTTGAACTTCAGGTTAAATTTAATGAATTCTCTCTCTAAGTAATTGTTCTTCTAAAGCAGCAATGCGATTGTACGCTGCTGTTAATTGCGCTGTCAGTCGTTGTATTTGAATTTCTGGTGTTATGTTATCTCCACTTTGACGATGCATGTCTAGATAAATGCCATCTGTCAATACATCTTTGTGTTCCATTTCTGTATTTAAATTGTTACGTCCTTTAAACTGGTAGCCTCCAGCCGCGTCATTTTGTTGGGAATTATCCTTTGCTTGTGTATTGGCTAAAGAACACTCTGAGTAAGTTTGAGTGACTTTACCATCAAGCTGCTCAATTACTTGGCACAGGTCATCCAGCTTTTGGCTTAGAATCAGGATCTGCTGCTGTAATAGCTCCATTTAATACCTTTATTCGTACATTTCCTCTATGGTATTCAATTTACTCTCAACCTTAACGATACTTATGGATTATTTAAGTATTGATAATTTTTGCTGGAAATGTGACATTTAAATCATTACTTCTAAATACAAGTAAGGTTTCACTATAAGTACCACCAAGTAAATTTATGGATAAAAATTAATCTTGAGGTAGAAATTTGCCAAAAGATTGCTAATTTGAGTCAAATATTCAAAATTACCCGTATTATCAAGAAAAAATACTGATAATTCTCCAGATTCACTTTTTCAGCTAGTCAGCCATTGGTGAATCTCTGCTTAATATTAGGTATAATCAAAAATCTCAAAATCCAAAATCAATGGATCGACGGTCTTTTTTGCTGGGTACAAGCACACTGGCGCTTTCACAACTGCTTTTTGGCTGTGGTGGAAACAAGCAAACGCAACTAAAAGTACAGTTATTAAAAGGTTCTATACCTGGTCAGGTGGTGAATCAATTCCACAAAGGTTTGCAGCAACGGGTGCAGTTAAAATTTGCTCCAGTTGAGCATATACAGGATTTATTTCAACAATTACAAAATTGGCAGCAGAAGCCAAAGACCAGCGATGAGAAGGGATGGCGTCGTTTTATACCCTTTAGGCAAGGTCAAAAAGCCGCTGACACAGACCTAGTGACATTGGGAGATTACTGGCTACAAGCGGCTATTGAACAAAAATTGATTCAACCACTCCAAGAAGTGCAGGGAAACCAATTAAAGCAGTGGTCTACTTTAAATGAAAGGTGGAAACAACTGGTAACGCGCAACGACCAGGGTATTTTGGATACTCAAGGGAAGGTTTGGGGTGCGCCTTACAGGTGGGGTAGCACGGTAATTGTTTATAACCGTGACAAGTTGCAAAAATTGGGATGGACACCTAAAGATTGGAGTGATTTGTGGCGAGATGGAATGCAGCAGCGTATTTCTCTACTCAATCAACCACGAGAAGTTATTGGTTTGGTCTTAAAAAAGTTAGGAAAATCTTATAATACAGAGAATCTTGACCAAGTACCAGACTTGGAAAAGGAATTAAAGATTTTAAATCAACAGGTCAAGTTTTACAGTTCCAATAACTATTTGGAACCTCTAATTATGGAAGACACTTGGCTAGCGGTTGGTTGGTCAAGCGATGTATTGCCTATTTTGGGACGTTATCCGCAGCTTGCCGCAGTTATCCCCCAGTCAGGAACAGCAATCTGGGCGGACTTATGGGTACGTCCCGCAGGGATTACTAAGGATAGTTTATCAGATCAATGGATTGATTTTTGTTGGCAACCAAGCACAGCTAAAGAAATTTCAGTGCTGACTAAAACTAATTCACCAATTCCTACAAATATTGCCGCTTCCGATATTCAAGAACCATTATGGAGTTTGTTAGAGAGCGATCGCAAAGTTTTCGATAAAAGTGAATTTTTACTTCCTTTACCTCCATCAGCAATAAAACAATACGAATCTTTATTCGCCAAAATGAAAGTTTAATTGGGAATTGGGCATTGGGAAAGAGGAGGCAGGTGGTCACTGAGCGACTTGCCTTGAGTTTCGACTGCGCTCAACTACCGCGAAGTCGAAAGGAGTCGAAGTGAGATAGAAGTTCTAAAATGTTTGAATTTTGAATTTATTTCTCCCTCATGTCCCCCAATTTCTAACTCCTAACTCCTAACTCCTAACTATTTACTAGAGTAAACGCTGTAACCCTATCTTATTTTTAATAGTGGTTTGGATACTACATAAAGCTGGACTTGTACTAAAGTTACAAGTGTAGGTCGCTAAGGGTTCTTTTTGATAATTAAATACTCGGACGTTGTAACCAAAGTTCCGTGCAGCGCTACCCAAACGATTTACGAAGTCGTAGCGCTCTATATACTCTAGTAAGCTCCAAATTTGCTGATTTACGATCAAGTCTACTCGTGCAGGTTCTTTGTTAGAAGCTGGATATGCGATCCAATTATCCAATAGCTTTTTTTCAGAGTTTTGTTGTGCCCACCATAAACTGGGAACAGTTAATCGTTCTGGATGAATGGTGGTAGCTGTGATTATATAGTCTTTTGGCTTGGTCAATAAGTCTAATTCTAAAGGCGCACTAGAAGGCGACGGGATTGATGGGGTTTGTGCTATTGAGGGTGGGACTAGTAAAGCTGTAAGGGTAATAGTTAGTAGTAATGAAAATGATGTTTGGCGATGGCTGCGCCAAGGGCGATCGCAGAATTTAGGTATATACATAAACTAATTCGTAATTCGTAATTCGTAATTCGTAATTCGTAATTAAGGTACTAGTAAAAAATCGCATAATCTAAAGTTTAATTGCAACGATGCGAATTCTTCGATAATCTGCTGTCCAAGTTCCTTGTTGATATAGTGTTGGCTTCAGATATTCCTCAACGACGGGAATTATTTGTATTTGTTGCTCAGGTGAAAGTCCGGTTAAAAATGGACTGGCGAACATTTTAATCCAGTTTGCGATGCCTGCTTCTCCTTCTGCTAGGGGAGTTGGGCGAGGAAACAGGATAGCATAAATGACATCAAAGCCTTGCTGTTCTAAGAGGCTACTGTATTCGCCAATGCTGGGGTAATACCAAGGATTCTCTACTTGTGCTTGAGGGATACCAATGGACTCTAAAGCACTGTATAAAGCTGTGGCGATCGCCTTTATATTCCCTTTACCTCCAAATTCTGCGACAAAACGGCCTCCGGGTTTTAGAGATTGGTATATGGAGGCGATCGCGCGATCGGCTTCTTTTACCCAATGTAGTACAGCATTGGAAAACACAGCATCCAATGGCTTATCTACTTGAAAGTTTCTAGCATCAGCAACATCAAAGCGGATATGGGGATAGTTTTGTTTTGCCTTCTCAATCATCTCAGATGCATAATCAACTCCCATGACTTCAGCCCCAGCTTGGGCAATTTTTTCTGTGAGTTGTCCAGTTCCACAGCCAAGATCCAAAATGGATTCTCCTGGCTGAGGGTTGAGTAATTTTAGTAAGTCTTCGCCATATTGCCAGACAAAGGCGTGTTTATCTTCGTAAAGCGAAGTATCCCAATTATTGCTTGTCGAAATATTATTCATAAATAACTATGGTGGTTTTTAATTGAATATAATAAAACGTTTTTCTTATAGTAATTATATCCCCGGCTTCTTAAAGAAGTCGGGGATCTGTGAATTTCACAAATCAATACGATTGTTATAGCAGATAAGAGTTTACTTTCTACTAGTCAACTTATCCAAGAAATCCATTTTTACAGCAAAGTTGATAATATCCTGACCTGTGGCAGGGATTGTAATTTCACCATTATTCAGGGCGACAATATATGGCCAATTATCAATCCAATCAACGATTGGCCCGCCGGAAGCGCCGCCTGTGGTAGCGCAGTTATGATACAGAAGGTTCGACTTTTCACCAACAATGCTGCAATTATCTTGGTAACTTGCTGTCCAGCCCTGACCAGCAGTTAACGATTCATTGCCTTTTTTGGTGGGATCTGGGTAGTCACCAGAGTAACCGACAAAGAATAATTTACCTTGCTTTTGTTTAATCAAAGTAGAACTAGGTACAGATTTCCATCCTAAACGACCATATTTGCGAGCTAGAGGCTGATCAATTCTGATTAACGCCCAGTCATTGCTTTGATTTTTGACGCTATCAAAACCACCATTCTTGAAATCTGTACCGTACCACACATTTTTTGCAACATTCTCTACTTTGGCAATATCTTCTTGACTCTGAAGTTTGCCATTAATCACATTGGGTAGAAACCGAAGTTCTTTACTAAGTTGATGAGTCTTAGAATCAATTACACAGTGAGCATTAGTCAAAACAATATCATCAGCAATTAATGTGCCCGTGCAATAATAGCCTTTAGCGTCGGCTGTTGTTCCCTGCACTCGTCCGATCGCTGACCAAGGATAATATCTACTCTGCATAGGTCTACGCTTATCTATACCATCGGGGATACCGCGATCGCCTTCATAAGGTTTTTCGGACTGTTGAAGATCGCCAGGTTTAAACGGCTTACCATCCCCTACAAAATTCAGCTGTTCTGTATTTGGCGATATCGGTGATTCTGTTTGTGCTTGGACTGATATCCAACCACCTAAAGTGGTAAAACCCACAATTCCGGCGATAAAGAAAGCAAGCAGTTGTTTGTAAATAGACGGTTTACGCATTGATTTTACTCCTGAGTTAAAACGTGAAAATTTGATATCTGACCTATCTCCTGCTAGGAGACAGGCTTTAAATTGCCTCTTTTTCCAGTTCCCTCTCCTTTTAGGAGAGGGTTAGGGAGAGGGTCAATTCGGTATTCACCGCCACTCCCCTTGCAGAGTGAAGGCCGCCCAATAACGAGAATGTTTCCAATCTGGATTTTGCAAATCTTTTCTTAGCCACATTTGGCGTTGGGCGAAATTAAGGGCGGCGGCGGGAGATTTCTTTTGTTCCAATATTTGTTTGTAGAATGCAATCATTAGCTCCTTGGTAGATTCATCGTTCACTTTCCACAGAGACACAGTAACTCTAGCTGCACCAGCATACATAAAGCCTCTTGTCAAGCCCACCAGCCCTTCACCTTGGACATCCTGCGCTCGACCACTTTGACAAGCACTTAGCACTATCAACTCTGCTGGTAAGTTGAGGTTGAAAATATCGTTGAGTCGCAGGAAGCCTCTGGTTTGGGGTTTACCTTGTTTATTTACCAGAGACAGTACGATACCCGATAATGCTGGGTTCACAGGGTCGAAAATGCCGTGAGTTGCAAATAGCAGATAGCGATATTGGCTCAACTGTTTGCTGGTTGCGAAGTTATAATTGGCATCGAAGTTAAAGGCGGAAAGCTTTTCATTAGGAGAATTCACCAGTCCGAGAATTGCTTCTCCCTCGCATTTCGTACCTGAGAGTGGCTCCAATTTGTCCCGATTGATGTTTTTCAAAGATGTTTCTAAAATTGAGCGATCGAGGCTGGTTTCCGTAGATGAATAACTATTTGAGGGTTGACTTTTCAACTGTGATTGCTGCTTACTGTAGATTTCACCACATGATGAAGGGCTATCCAAGGGTCGATCGTTCTTTACTCGTGGATCGTTAACAGTAAATACAGGATTTGCCAGAACAGCTAGAGTTTTGGGTGCAACGTCGCGTGTTTTGAGTTTTTTTCTGTGAGTTGCAATGCTAGATATTGAAGGAAGATTGACAATTTCATGATTCACAACTAGGGGTTGATATTCGTTGCTGACTGATGATTTTCTCGGTTCGTTTAAGGCTGCGAATGGTACTTGATGTAAAATCCCATCAGCAACGATAACTAAACGTTTATTTCCTAACTTCCCAGCTACAGGTTTAAGGATAAGTTCACTAAGTGCAATTGCAGCTTTATCTGTATTTGCAAAAGTTTGAGCGTTGTCTTCTGATGTTCCTCCCTGAATCAAATTTTGCTGTTTTGGCTGTAAAAGGCTATTTAAATGCTCTACAGTTTCGACTATCTTTTCTTGTCCAGGGAGTTGGTAGCTTTCCAAAGAGTTAGGAGTGACTACCCATAGATAACTGCGTTCTCTTCCCAATGAATATTGCAACAGGATAGTATCTTTATCTAGTTGCTGTTTAATTTCTGAGAATTGCAGTATATCTTTAGGATTAGTTAATTCTGCACGTTCTGGATTAGCCGCCCTGATTTTTTCAGAAATTAATTGCGATTCTTGGATAAGAGTTGTAATTTCTTGTTTGGTTTTTGCAATCTGTTCATCAGGTAATACATCTCGACTGAATAACTCTGATAACAACTTATCTTTTGTATTCAATTTAGACTGCAAACGACGTTCTTCTGCTAATAGTTGTGGGTCAACATCTTTACGGAGATTGACGTTACCTGCTTTTAAAAGTTCTACCAAACTTCTGGCGCGGGCGCGTTCGCTGATGTGCAGTGCAACAGCATCGCATCTATCTTTGATTTTGAGTTTTGGGATGTTGAATTCGCATACTTTTGTGGGGTCTTTTTCGTGCAGTTGCATCAACAAGTCAATGTAGAATTTGTAGTAATTTTGCACTGTAGCGAAGTATGAGGTACGCAGTTCATCGCTTTGGACATTACCGCGTATGTTTTCCACAATGTTGATTGTAGTTTGGATGTTAGAAAGTGCGGCTTCGAGTTTTCCGAGATTGTGTTGATTGATGGCGATTAAGTAAAGTGCGTCTGCTTCGCCTGTGCTATCTTTAAACTCTCGTCGCAGCTTTAACTCTTCATTCAGCGTGTCTATCGCCTCCTGATACTGTTTTGATAAGCCGTAAGTGAGACTGATATTGTTGAGAGTTTGAGCTTCTAATCTACGAACTCCTAATTCGCGGTACTGCGATAAAGTCTTTTGGTGATTAATTAATGCTTGCTTATAGTCGCCTTTTGTGCGATTAATAATACCAATCAAGCTGAGAGCGCCTGCTTTTGAATATTTATTTACACGTTTTTCTGAGAAAGATAATATAGTTTCAGCATTTTTTAATGCATTAGGAAAATCTTTTTTTAACTCGTAAACTCTTGCTAGACCCATCAATCCGGTGATTGTAAATTGAGAATTATTTTGTTCGCGTGACAATGACAAGACTTGATTGTAATATTTGATAGCTTCAGGATAGTCTCCCTTTGCCATATACAAGTTACCAATCAAAGGAAGAATCATAAGCTCAAATGGCTTATCTGGTATTTGTCTATATATCTGTAGTGCCTGTTTATAACTTTTAAGGCTCAAATTGTAGTCACCTAATAGCTCGTAAAGAGATGCTATATTACTAAGAGTACGAGCTTCTAGATTTTGATTTTTTGTTGATATTGCAATATCTAATGCTTCTTTATAAATTTCTAAAGCCTGCTGATAATCTCCCTGCGATGTATAGATATCAGCTTTTTGGTTAAGAGTATTGGCATATCTTTCTATGTCTCCCGTAACATTTTTGTCAAGTTGGAGAGCTTCATCTATGAATTCTAATGCTTTTTGATTATCACCAATATAATTCTTATATATACTGATAATGCGTAGAATAGTCATTGATTCTAAGGCTGCATTACCTCCTTTTTGAAAGAGATTTTTTGCCTGTTTGTGATGTTCTATTGCTTTTTGATAATCTCCTTGTGATGTATAAATATCAGCAATCTTTTGAATTGTTAAACCTTCAGCAATTAATAAATTTTTTTGTTGTTGAATTTTTCTGGCTTGATTTAAATAATTAAGAGCTTCTTCAGGTTTACCTAATTGATGATAGAGAGAACCAATATTTCTTAATGTTTCTGCTTTTGCTGGTAATAAATCTTGGCTTGTCTGCTGAATCTCTAGAGCTTGTTCATAGTATTTCAAAGCTTTTTGAGGTTCACCCATTTGGGAATAGCTAAAGCCAATCTGGTTCAAAACTGTAGCTTGTTGTGGCAAATCCTTTAATGTATCGCGGTAAATTTGTAACGCTTGATTTAGCGGTTCAAGAGTCTGGGGTATTTCACCTAATCCAGTGTATACGGCAGCTATAGATAACAAAACTGAAGCTACAGCATCAAATTTTTTTTCTGCCCGAAAAATTGACTCCGCTTGCTTCAAATACGTGAGTGCTTCTCGCGGTTTACCAGTTCGGGTATAAGCATGAGCAATAACAGTTAGGGCAGATGCTTCAAGTACAGGGAGTTTTAGCTCACGAGAGATATTTAGAAATTGATTAAAATACTTTAGTGCTTCTAGATTTTCTGAAAGAACGACGTAAACTACACCAATTTTTTGGTTTATCACAGCTTCCTCTAGGCGCAGTCCTATATCCTGAGAAATTTTTAACGCTTGTTGATATTTCTTTATAGCCTGATCGTATCCTTCTCTAGTTCCTTTTTTTTGTAAATTCTCTCCTTCTTCAAACAGCTTGACTCCCTGTTCGTATAACTTTCGTTGCTCTGGATTCAAAGGAATTGATGGGGTAGGTGCTGGCTGCTGTGCAATATATATTTGCTGCTGATTCTGATAGCTTCTCAGTAATACTTGCTTATCCCCAGTTTCTAAAGATGGAAAACTATCTCGATATTTATCTAATAGAATTTCTGGCGATCGCTTTGGTGAATAGTTCTCTAAACCACTAACCTTTGCACCCACCGCATCAGACAACAAAACCACACCCAGCAATGCAGTTAAACTATAACGATAAACACGAGAAAATGAGCAGCAAAAATTAAACTTAAACTTAGCGAGCTTGTTCATGCTGAAGCCTCAATAACCTATGAGTTACTTGGGTTTAGATATTTATGGTTGAATTATTTTACAGATATCAATTATCAATTTTGTTCTTGAGGTTTAAGTCTTTCATAAACAAAATGGAACGCTTTGGTGACGGTTGAAATCCCTCATCATGCGCCTGATAATTGTTGACTGGTTTAATAAATCTCTTTCTGATTCCAAGGTTGAGTTTATAACGTTCATTCACCTGCATTGACGTTGTTACCAAAATAGATACAAAATTTTGTAAAATCTTCCTGATTACTCGTTTTAGCGTTATCTAGCAAGGTTTTATGTCGATTTAGATCCCCGACTTCTTTAAGAAGTCGGGGATCTGAGGGTCAAGTGAGCAAAACCAAGTAATCTGCTAAACTCTAAACCAGAGTTAGGAGTAAGTGTAATGTTTCAAGCCTTACCAAAAACGATCGCTTTTGAAGAATTCCTCAATTGGAAGCCAGATGGCGGATGCTATGAACTACACGATGGGGTAATTGTTGAAATGCAGCCAGTAGGAGATCATGAAGAGATTAATGGTTTTTTAGCCGGCGAAGTAACTTTGGAGTTTAAGCGATTAAAACTCCCATACCTCATACCCAAGCAAGCACTAGTTAAGATTCCTGACAAAGAATCAGGTTATTCGCCTGATGTGATAGTGATAAATCAAAAAAATCTTTCAGCAGAACCGATGTGGAAAAAGTCTTCAACGGTTACTCAAGCTGCATCTGTTCCTCTAGTTATTGAAGTCGTCAGCACTAATTGGAAAGATGATTATGCACACAAGCTGGTTGACTACGAAACTTTTGGCGTTCCTGAATACTGGATTGTTGACTATTTAGCTTTGGGCGGTAGAAGGTACATAGGTAATCCCAAACAACCGACTATTTCGGTTTATTATTTGGTGGATGGTGAGTATCAAGTTAACCTGTTTCGGGGAAGCGATCGCATCATATCCCCTACATTCCCAGAATTAAATTTAACCGCCGAACAGATTTTTCAAGCTGGGCGTTCAGAAAATCAATTATGAACGCAGTGCTGAAACTCCCATAGGGCCACGAGTCACACCCAATTGATTTTGCAACTTCAACTCGCGCCAGAGTTGGGAACCTGTAATCTCACCTTGCAATAATTGACTATAAAAATGTATTGTTTTACTCACTTGTTCTGGTGTTTCATTCACAAATTCGATGCGGAAGTGACGTAATCCCAGTTCTATAAGGCGCTGTACGTACTCGGCTCCCGTTTGAGCAGTGCCGTTAAATACAGTATTGCGGCAACCTACATCTGCTTTGAGGACATGTTCGCTACCAACGCGATCGCGCAATTTCACTTCCTGCTTTTCACAAGGTCGTCCACAGTTAGTATAGTCTGTACCTGTTGAGAGAAAAGCGCAAAAAACACAATGCTCCATGTGAAACATCGGTATATGCTGATGGATTGTCACCTCAAACCACTGGGGCGGACAACTGGTAAGCAGGTCTTGCAGTTGGGTAATATTCAAGTCGTATGATGCTGTCAGCCTTTCTAAACCAAAGTGTTGCTGAAAGTAGTCTGCTGTTAAGGGATTAGCAACGTTGAGCGAAAAATCTCCAATACAACGGTCTGCTGCAAAGAATTGCAATTGGTCATAGTTCCGTATCAGATAGCCATCTGCTTCACAAGCACGTACTTGCTGCAAAATCCAATTTTCCCCCGGTTTAGTAATTCGGGGTGGTGCAACCCAAATTGTGGGGAGTTGGGAGTTAGGAGTTAGGAGTGCTGAGTTATCAGTTAAAAGTGAAGAATTGTCTGTTTTGTTTTTTTGCTGTTGTTGGCGCACCAGTTGTACGGCTTCTTGGTAAGCGCGGGGGTCTTCAAATTCACAGTATAGGGTTTCAATACCGACTTCGAGTGCGGCTTGGAGTTGCTTGAGATTTCGTACTAGGACGATGAGTGAAGGAGATGTAGCTTTAGCTTCTTGCAGGGTGGGAGATGAGGGGAGTAAATTTTGGAAAGAGACATCAGAATGTAATTGCCAGCGTTTGGGTTGACTTCGCAATTCTTCCAACTGTACTACCATTTCCCGCCGCATCCGGTTCAATTCACTGATGGGTAGCATAATAGCACCGCTGAGGTGGTTGGTTAGTGTTCCTAAACAGAAAGGGGTATTACCAAGACGACCGAATTGTTCTTTTAAACGGTCTGTATCTAGTGGTTTGGTGTGGGCTTCAACTAAAGAAGTTGCAGACTCTACCTGTACAATATTACCGAGTCGATCGCGGGCGATCGCAATCAATGCCTGACCAACTTCTCCATAAATCTCTAAGTCAATCGGACGCTGAAATTGGGGATTCTCGCCAGCAAAACTCTGACGCACTTGCTTATCGAGTTCTGGATCGCTGGTTTTCCAAATGCGATCGCCTATATGCACTCGGCGCAGATTCAAGTCATTTCGCCCAAATGTCAGCAAAGTTTCTTTACCTTTGGACGCCACAGCGTAAACTCGGCCACCTTCTTCCTTCGCTTCTGGATGACCGCAGTCAAATACAATTCCATCGCCTGGTTTGACAGGCGCTTGCAATTTAACTGTTACCTCTTCGTTGTGAATGCGGCTGACTTCACCTAAATAAACCCCACGTTTTTTACCAAAGCGGGCGTGAACTAGTTCCTGATTATTAATTCCGCCGAACCAGCCCGTGTAAAGTCCGCGAGAAAATGCCATTTCTAGGTTGTAATGTTCTTGGTCTGATTGACCTCTCCCCCAACCCCTCTTTGAAACGGAGAGGGGAGCTTTTATTCCCCCAACGCTAGTAGGGAAGGGGGTTAGGGGGTTAGGTCTTTCCAATTCCGTCATTACACTATCCAAAGCTTGCCGATAAACACGGGTGACATTAGCAACATACTCTGGAGCTTTCAGGCGACCTTCAATCTTGAGAGAGGTTACTCCTGATTTCACCAAATCGGGCAGAACGTCTAACCCTGCTAGGTCTTGAGGACTGAGTAAATATTTGCGTTCTTTTAAATTTACAACTTCCCCATCAGCGATTAAATCGTAGGGCATCCGGCAAGCTTGGGCACATTCACCTCGGTTAGCAGAACGTCCACCTAAAGCCTCACTAGTCAAACACTGGCCGGAATACGCTACGCACAAAGCACCGTGAACAAAAACTTCCAAAGGCAGCGAGGTTTCCTGTTGGGCAATCTGCTGCTGTATTTTATTGATTTCTTTGAGAGAACATTCACGCGCCAGCACTACCAATTGACAGCCAAGAGATTTGGCAAATTCCACTCCAGCCGCACTGGTAATTGTCATTTGCGTGGAAGCATGGATGGGAAAATCGGGGGAAAGTTGACGGATGAGACGGCATATACCAATATCTTGAACGATCGCCGCATCCACACCAGCTGCAATAATTGTGCAAAGATATTGCTGCGCTTCTGCTAGTTCTTTAGGAAATATTAGTGTGTTGATAGTGACATAACCCTTTACGCCCCGACGGTGCAGGAATGTCATCAATTGGGGTAAGTCTGCCTCAGTAAAGTTTTGTGCCCGCATTCTGGCGTTAAACCGATCCAAACCGAAGTAAATCGCATCTGCCCCATTTTCCACAGCAGCTTTAGCACATTCCCAATTACCTGCTGGCGCGAGTAGTTCAGGACGTTGAAGGGAAGGTTGGGAAGGGGAGCGTAGGCGTAGCCCATCGGAGATATCGCTTTTCATTAGATTTAGAGAGGGTTAACTAGCACCATAGTGATTTTATCGAAGTTATTGGGGGATGGGGCGTTCCCCAAAGGGGTTGCCGTAGGCATCGCTCTTTCATCTACGGTTTATTCAATCTTCTGGAGGATGCCAACCCGCAAGTACCCAATAACTGCGAACTTCTAGTGCATCTGCATCATCACTCAAATGTAGAACTGCAACAGTTGCTCTACCAGTCGGCGTTTTGCCAACAATACGTAAACCATCTTCACTCCAGCCAAAATGCTCAAACCAGACTTGAGTACGAGGGTTAAATAGCCTTACCGTTTCGCTAGTTTCTGGATCAACCCCTGTAGTTTTATCACTTTTGTAGCGATTACACAGTGGACAAGCTAGCCACAAGTTTGATTTATCATTGCTACCACCTTTAGATATGGGAATAATGTGTTCGATTTCCAAGCGTGCCATCACTAAACGCTGAGGACTCAAACAATAGCCACATCGGTTTCTAGAATCTGTGCGGACACGGCGTTCTATTTCTACAGGAATGTAAAATCGGACCATTGCTGTTAATTGAGGGCTGGTTTCAAGCCGCGTTCAACAGCTACTTTTAAAGCTCTTGCTTTACTTACTAAGCCACGTCGATAGACCTGCATGAGTTCATCTAGTTCGCGAACTTCTGCATCATTAAGTTGTCCCTCTCGGTGACGGGCTTGCAACTCACTGAAAACCTCTTGTTGCTGAGTTTCCATCTGCATATTGCACATAGCCAAAACCTGATCGTCCGGTAATGACTCCATAGGTAGTTCAGTAATGGCGCGGTCAATCCATTCTAGTAATACATCTTCAAGTCGCCGATGTGTGAAAGCAGCGATTTCTTTTGCTTTTTGTGCCAGTGTTTCAGGGAGTTGAAGGGTGACAATTTCAGCCATTTTCTACCTGCTTGCCTTTTACTTATGATTGTATCTGCGATCGCTCTGCATCTTCTAGTTAAAAAGAGCGATCGCTAGTTTATTAGAAAAACTAAAACTCAAATTGGGAATACTAAGTAAAGCGCTGGTATTTGCTGCGTAGAGAAAAGCAGCTTATTACCATACATAGGGCTGCTGACAATTTAGCAACTAGGAGAAGATTATGAGCTTACCAGTGACAGTAACCTTTATGCTTACTGATTGGATTGCCAAAGGATTGGCAGATGGAACCTTTGAACGAGTTGGAGGTGTAATTCGAGATGTAGCCACAAAACAAGTTGTCAGTTGGTTACGGGAGCAGGAATCAAATAATTATGAAGTGCCAACCTCACCTCCTTCTGCTAACAATTTACTCAACCTTATTTTCTCTGGGACAAATCTCGTTGCTTCAGGGGCTAATGCAGCTGTTACAGGAAAAGGATTAGCTAATATTAATGGGCGTTTAGGTAGTATTGAAAATCAGATAGGACAAATTGGGCAAAGTTTGCAACTAACTCAGGGAATTTTGCAGGTAACTACTGCTGCCAGTGTACTTAATCTTGGTGTCTCAGTGATGGGCTTTGCTGTAATAGCACAGCGCCTCAAGGAGCTAGAACAACGCCTCAAACAAGCAGAGGAACTATTGAAAAAAGTTAACCGGAAAATAGACCTTAGTTTCTATGCTAATTTTCGTGCTGCAATCGAATTGGCAATTAATGCCTTTACTATGACTAAACCAGAAAATCGCAGAAGCAGCGCACTACAAGCTATTAACCGCTTTATAGAAGCAGAACATATTTACACTGACTATGCTGATATCGAAATTGAGCAAAAAAGCCAAATTGCTGATGAGTATTTGCTGACTTTATCTTTAGCCTACCTAGCTGAAGCACGTTGCTATTTAGAATTAGAAGAACACGATACAGCACTTCGCCGCTTCCAAGAAGGATCAAGAGTTATTCGTTCTCGTATTCTGGAATATGTTAAGCTTCTACTTACTTCTAACCCAGCAGTATACTTACAACCTCAGTTCAAAGGTCAGATTGATTTGCGGAGGCTAACCCGAATTTACCAATGGCTCGATCAAACTTTGGATGAAAATGCAGTCTTTGATATGCAACGGATAAATCTATTCATGTTGGCTCAAGATCCGAATAACGCGAAGTGGGTAGAATCGATACCAGCAGCAATTTGGGATTCTAAAGTAGATTGGGTAGGCAAAGCATTTTGGGATGATCCTAAGCCACTGATTTACGCACGTCTTCCTAAAACTTTGGAGATAGTGGAATCTATGATTGAAACTAATCGCCGCTTTGAATCTTACCAAACAGAATTACAAGCAATATCCCAATTAAAAATCAGCTTTCATGACTGGCTTAAATTAACTCCGTCTACAGAGATTAAACCAGACGGTGCAGAATTAATGTACATCATTCCATCCAAACCTCTAGAGTTACAGTCTTCCATCTGAACTAAATAAAGTATTTGATTCGTAGCGAATTAAATTTAGCAAAGCTCTGCGTCCCTCTGCGCTTACTTTGCGTTACTCTGCGTTTAAAAACGCTACGATTGAAAGTAAAGCTGTACTAAGTTCGCTATGTTATCTTCCTAAGTTAAAGGCTTTTTAACTTCGCACTTTGTTAGCCCCTTCGCTCTTTTGACAAACTTTTCATCAAACGTGTAAAATTCAGAACAATGCTGACTTTGAGCTAGATGAAAAGCATCAGCAAAATCTAAGCCATTTTCATACCAATGGATTACTTGAATAATTAAGCTAGGATTAGTCAGGTAAATATTAGGTAAACCAAATAAGTTTCTCAAAGCTGTACATATCTCATGTGGTTTAAACTTGTATGCAAACCTTAATACCCATTCAGTCTCAAGTATTACGGTATCTGAGATAAAAATATCTTGAGTCTGGAAAATTTCTCTGCTATTTTGAAACTGTAATTCATCATCTTGAGTTAAAAATCTAACAATTATATTTGTATCAACTGCAATCATGCCACGATTCCTCGACACCTTGGCGAATTGCATTATCCATATCCTCAATAGTTTTAGGTTTACCTGTATATTTTAAACAGCCTGCTACATCATCTAATTTAGTTTCTGGAAAAAGTTTCTTAGGCTTTAAAAGAATTCCATCACCCATATCAATAATAATAAATTCTTGACCTACTTCCCATTGATGAGCTTCCCGCAAAGATTGGGGAATAATTACTTGTCCTTGAGGAGACAATTTGGTAATTTCCATTAACTTAAGAAGTAAAAAACTAAGAGTAATATAAAAATTTTAGCATTTTTGATTGTCCCCATTTCTCCTCTTCCTCTGCGTTCTCTGCGTTTCTGCGGTTATAGAAAAAAAGGACGAACCCGAAAGTTCGCCCTTAACATAGCATTATGCTGTCGCTCAATCCAAATCTAAATCTAAATCTTCGCTTCTTCTTTCACCAACTTATCCCAACCCAAATCTTTCAAATTATTATTTCGACGCAACGGACGAGTCACCAACTCTAATATGTCACGCGCATTCGTAAAGCCGTGAATTTGAGCAAAAGTGAACTCTACAGACCATTTTGTATTAATACCGCGTGCTTCCAATGGGTTAGCGTGAGCCATACCAGTAATTACTAAGTCTGGTTTCAACTCATAAATTCGCTGAAGTTGATTGTAATTATCCGGCTTCTCTACAATTTTTGGTAAAGGTGAACCCATTTCCTGACAAGTTTTCTCTAACAGTGCCAACTCAGCACCTTGATAGCGCTTATCCATATAGGGAATACCGATTTCGTGAACTGTCATCCCACAACGGATTAAGAATCTTGCCTGGGAGATTTCCAGCAAGTTATCACCCATGAAGAATACAGACTTACCGCGAATTAGTTTCACGTAATCTTCCAAGCCTGCCCAAATTTGGGCTTCCCGTTCATCCAAACCCTTAGGAGTAATACCAAACACCGAGCAGATTTTCTCAATCCAAGCGCGAGTGCCATCGGGACCAATGGGGAAGGGTGCACCAATGAGTTTACACTTGCGGCGGCGCATTAAGGTAGTAGCTGTGCGGCTGAGGAAGGGGTTGACACCAGCGACATAATACCCTTCTTCTAGTACTGGCAATTCAGTGAAGCGCTTCGCAGGTAGCCAGCCAGAAACTTTGATGCCTTGTTTCTTCAGTTCCAAGGTTAACTGAGTAACCACGGGGTCGGGAAGGGAGCCAAAGAGAACTAAGGGTGGATGATCTACGTACTCAGATTCATCTTGGGCGACATCTTCTTTCTTCTTACCAAAGTTGAGCAATTTAGCGATCGCATTACGTTCATTTTTCTCTGTTTCCGCCACCGGAGCCTTATCAGGACAACGGTTAGCCATTGCTGCTAATACGGTGTCTTCTCCTTGGGTGAAGGCGTAATCTAGACCATTTGCCCGCGCTACAACGATGGGAATCCCGATTTCAGATTCTAGTTTCGGTGCCAAACCTTCCAAATCTGTTTTGATAATTTCTGTAGTGCAAGTGCCAATCCAGACAATTACACTAGGATTGCGATCGCGTTTAATTTGCAAGCACAACCGCTTTAACTCTTCATAATCATTCAGCTGTGCCGAAATATCGCCCTCTTCCAACTCTGCCATTGCATAGCGGGGTTCAGCAAAAATCATTACCCCCATCGCGTTTTGCAGGAAGTAGCCACAAGTTTTTGTCCCAATCACCAAAAAGAAGCTATCTTCAATTTTTTGGTATAACCACGCCACGCAGCTAATTGGGCAAAAGGTATGGTAATTTCCTGTTTCACATTCAAAGTTTAAAGCTTCTGGTTGTTGAGCGACAGTCATTTTGGTTTTTTCTCCCCTTGATATTTAAAGTTAGAAGTTAGGAGTTAGGAGTTAGTAGTAGAGACGCGATTAATCGCGTCTGTACAGGAGTTAGGAGTTCTGATTAATAAATATAAAATTTTTTAACTCCTAAGTTTTTTCCTAACTTTTTTACTCCAACTTTTTTAACTCCTAACTCTTAACTCCTAACTCCTAACTTAGTAATTAAGCATTGGGGAAGAGGCGGGCAATTTCTGATTCATCAAAAACGCCTGCTGGCAGTTCTTCCCCTAAAAAATCGTTATTTTCTTCAGCCTTTTGTAAAGCTGTTTCATCACCCCAGACATCTGATAACACGTCTTTAAACGCATTCTCATCTAGTGGACTATCTCCAAGTGCCTCTTCTTCATCCAGCTTTACTTCCGTTGCAGCTGTTGTATCGAAGGCAATTTCCCCAAACTCATCTGCTTCTAAACTAGAGTTTTGGAGAGACTCATCTTTTGAGTTGTGTCCGTTGGTTAAGGAAATATCGCCAAAGCCATTTTCCGTTTCTTCCAACTGGCTGATTCCCAGGCTTTCATCCTCAGAATCCACGATTGCGAACTCTTCAACTACCGCCACCGCCGCAAAGCCATTTGTATGATCGTGTGTCAATGTTTCATCTTCAGGCTTTTCATCAATGACAGATACTGCTTCTTCTACGTATTTTTCTACATCTTGGTTGACGACGAAGCGATTACCGAGAGCTAAATCTGGGTCAAAATGCAAATCCAGGACTTCAATCAGGGTATCGGCGTCAGGATTGAGTTTGGCAAATGGCAGCATTAACTGCGCTAGTTTTGGCTCTAGGGCGTTAAGAACTCCCAGGATGAGGTAAGAAGGTGGTCGCTTCCCGCCATCAGGGGTGTACACCGATTCCACTTCCATGTGGAGGATAATCCAGTCTCGATTATTCTGGAAAAATTGTAACCACTTTTGCTTTATTGAATCTGTAAAGCTGTGAAAGAATGCCATGTTATTGTCCCCCATCCTGAGAACTTGGTGATTTATACAATCATCAAGTCTAGTTCCTCTTCTGAATTAGGAACCTGGGGTTTACCCGGATTTAGATAAAAATCGGACAACAAAGAGAACAACTCCCGATCTGGTGAATCATTAGGTACAACACCTTCGGGACGCGCTAGAATTTGGTCGGCGATGTTGAGATAGTAGTCGCAAACGTAGTCTAGAGAAGGATCTTGCTCTGCCATCTCAAACAAAGTCTTACCTTTCACACGGGAAACACGAATATCTTCAATTAAAGGTAAAACTTCCAAAACTGGCATGGGCACTGCTTCTACATATTTTTCAATCAAGTCACGCTTGGATGTGCGATTGCCAATTAACCCAGCTAAACGCAGTGGGTGAGTTCTTGCTTTTTCGCGGACTGAAGCAGCAATCCGATTGGCCGCAAATAAAGCATCAAAGCCGTTGTCTGTAACAATCAGGCAGTAATCTGCATAGTTGAGTGGTGCTGCAAAACCACCACAAACTACGTCACCCAGAACGTCAAAGAGAATTACATCGTACTCATCAAAGGCGTTGAGTTCTTTAAGTAATTTTACGGTTTCGCCGACTACGTAGCCGCCACATCCAGCACCCGCAGGTGGACCACCAGCTTCTACGCAATCAACACCGCCGTAGCCTTTATAAATTACATCTTCCGGCCAGACATCTTCGTAGTGATAGTCCTTTTCTTGGAGGGTGTCGATAATTGTCGGAATCAAAAACCCAGTCAGGGTGAAGGTGCTGTCATGTTTGGGGGTCGCAGCCAATTTGCAGCACTTTCTTGCCACGTTTAGCTAGGGCGACGGATATATTACAGCTAGTTGTGGATTTACCGATACCACCTTTTCCGTAGACTGCTAGTTTCACTGTTGTTTCCCTCTTATAGCTTTTGGTCAAACTTGTGGCTCAAACATTTGCCTTCACCTTTCCTGAGATGGCGATGCGTGAGGTCTGTTGATGTCATTATTGGGCAAATTACCTAGAAAAGAAAGTGGCTCCTAATCTGTAAAACGGTTTTAGAGGATGAATTAAAGCTCAATTAGATTAATTTAGGTTTTTATGAACCCTAAAGACCTTAAAAGATTTAAAAATACATAATAAAAACTTTTTATTACTTATTTTTATAAAAATAGTTACAAAATACAAAAAATTTAAATCTGCCTTTTTGAATGCTTTTCATAGAATTAGCTAATGTTTTTACAACCTGTTTTCAAGGCATTGGGGCGCAGAGTTAAGGCAAAAGAGAGGTATATGCAGCCTGATGCTGGAAATACTACTGAAATTTGTGTTAGCGTAGCTCACCGTTGGCGTTCTCGTTAGCGTCTCTGAAAGAGAAGCCTCTTGTAGAGAAGGTATCGCAGATAAATCGCCAGTTTTCAGTCGGTAGAGCAAACCATTTAATTGCTGCTTGAGAGTGAGTTAGTGTGATTTTGTAAAATATTATTAATTTGCAAGATATAGGGTTTCTGGGTTGAGTCATATGACAGACTTAACCCCCAATCCCTTCCCTACTAGCGTTGGGGAGTAAGATTCAAAGCCTCTTTCCTAAAAGAGAGAGCAATGGAACTGAGGTTAAAATCTTTTGGCTGTGCGGCTTAAGGCAATTAGGACACCTCAGTTTTAATTTCCTGGATTTCCTGTAATGTTTGCCAACCAGCTTGCCACTGGGAGTTATCTTGTAATAATTTGGCATTTATCCAAAAACGGACTTTAGGATCGCAAGCAGCAACCATTTCGGCGTAAACCCATTTACCCTGATTTTTCCGATTGACAACTTGGAAATGCCGCCAGCCATCAACTTTTTGCTGTGCTGTCCACTTAGAACCAACTAGGTAAGGAAATTTTTGTTTTTTAGTCATTTGTCATTTGTCATTTGTCATTTGTCATTGGGAAAACACTTTCTTTATTTCCCATTCCCCATTCCCAATTCTCAATTTCTAATTCCCCACCTTAAGATGTCACCAAATCACCGTTACGGGTAAACTTCTGGCAATCCAACTCATTATCTTGCTGAACGCATAGCGAAAACCATCTGATATGGCTCCAGCAGGTGTTGATGTTGTTGGTAATTTTGCGCTTTTTCTTAGAAAGGCGTTGTCTTACGACTTCATTAGGACAAAGAATTTCTAACGTACCCGTACCATCTTCGTCATTGACGATGCGAAATAGACAGTCTTGCAACATCGCACGGCTGCTGCTGTCGAAGAACCGCTTAAATCGCTGTAGCTTTTCCCCTTCAGTCATTTGGCTGATGGGTTTTATTTTCAAGAAATCCTCATCCTCTAAGTCAAAGTTATCATCTTCAAAGTCGTAGGGGTCAATCATTTTCAGCATCCACTAGGCGACCTGAAATCATGGTAACTCTGTATGGGGGCAAGGTAGATTTAATACGTCATACTTGGTGTACGCATTTCGATTCCTACTTATGAAGGAGTAATTTTGTTTATCACCATGTCTCTATAGATATTGTTAAGACAGTTACCATACATTCTAAGAAAAAAATAGTCAGCTTTAACTTTCAGGGATAAGCTGTTTTCAATGCGATTAAGTGTAATTGACCTGATGAAATATCTACTTGACCATTTCACATCTTTTAAATATAATTTAACGTGCTCCAAATCTTTTTATTGGAAATAATTTTGTTTAATAAGCATCTCTAGAATGTTATGAATATTAATCGAAAAAGCTTTGAGCGTTTCTTTGATGGCTGCTTGTGAATTCAATAAGATTTGGCTTCATGGTATTACTGCTGCGATCGCCATTTACTTTGGTTTTATTGCTATACCAAATTTATGAGAACTGAGTTCCGGGGAAAGCTACAGTCTTAGCCAGAAATAAATAGGAGTTGTATCAAAATTAAGTAAGCGAGCTAGTCATTTAATCGCTTAATAAAGGAATCGTATACAAAATTTAAGTATACGATTCTTGATAAAACATAGAACTAAATTGTTTTCTACCCACGAGTGGAATGTTTCAGTTGTTCAACCAAGGGATATTAGAGCTAATTACGGGCAGTGTATGCCATACAGTTGGCTTTGCTTAAAATTAAGGGGGTACGCCCGTCTTTTTTAGTTACGGCTAGGAAGGAGCAAACATTTTTGTACTAAGCTTTTTGTACTAAGCAGTTTTACCTGTTACACCAAATAGGCTTTTTGGTATAACAGGCGTATACTTACTGCAAACCTAGTTGTTTAGACTGTGATGCTACCAGCGTAATGGCAAACTTAGTCCCTGGCTTAAAGTCTGCAATAGTTGCATTATATTCCAAGGACTGGTTCGCTGGTAAGTAAGATGGCCCCCCGCAAGATACATTTAAATCCGTACCATCCTGAACTTTTAAATTAGAACAGCCATAAATGACTGCTTTATTGCCTTCATTATCGACTTTGCTGATCTGAAGGCTTTTAACAACCCCAGTTACATCCGCAGGCAAATTTATAATAGCTCTTTCAACCCTTAGAGCTTGTGATAACTTCATCGCGTTAGCACTGAAGCTACATCCATCGGCACTGTTAACTATCACAGTCGGTGGTAGAACATCGAGTTCATTGGGATCTTTTGGATCTGGTATTATTCTTACATCACCTACGACGGTACAATCTGACTTGATAGGCACAGTCTGTGAATCTGCAATTGCCATTTTCGGAAAGAAAGTTGCACAAATTACGAGTAAAACAGCAAGAACTCCAAAAATCTTCTTGGAATATTTGAATCGATTCATTATTTTTCCTCCTTAAGTAAGTAGATGTTGGAAAAACCTCTATCTAAAGGAATATTCAGTAGTTTTTTGATTAAATATGCAAATATGCAATTTGATTTTGAAAATTAGATTTTTTTGCGGGTGTAGACATCACCAAAGCACCGCAAAAGTTTTCGGATTACTGGCACGAACATAGATTTCCAGCATTGTTGTATTATTCCCTTGTTACATTAACTGCTAGTCTCCAACTCAGCACACGCAACACTTTCTCCTCCAGCGCTGTCAAGTAAACACGATTCGGCTTCCAGGGCGACTCCAAAAACCTCTGTACCAACTCCTAAGCGCTCACTGGAATAAACCCAACTAATGCGATCGCCTACGTGGGCGCTTGCGCCATCGCACACAAGAAGGCATCTACTGACATTTCGCAGGCAAGTAATTGAAATCCACAGAGGAAAATCGGAACTAGGGGAAAATACCACTTTTACAAGACGTGAACACCGATCTAGGCGATCGCTCCCCTCTTCATACAATATCTATTGAAAGCAAAAATTATCTTTACTTGGTGTTCTGGTGGTAGCCTCTGACAAGCTACAGCACCTCTACGTTCCTGAAAAAGCCTATGCAACCTACTAATCCTAACCAATTTACAGAAAAAGCCTGGGAAGCGATCGCTCATACCCCGGATATTGTTAAACAATATCAACAACAACAAATTGAAAGCGAACACCTAATGAAAGCGTTGCTAGAACAAGATGGTCTAGCAACAGGGATTCTCACAAAAGCGGGTGTTGACCTGCAAAAACTGCGCGATCGCACTGAACAATTTTTCCAACGTCAGCCAAAAGTATCCGGTAGCAGCAGTTCTGTTTACTTAGGACGCAGCTTGGATACACTTTTAGATCGAGCAGACGGATATCGCAAAGAGTTTCAAGACGAATATATTTCAATTGAACACTTATTGCTGGGTTATGCCAAAGATGACCGTTTTGGCAAAGCTTTATTCCAAGAGTTTGCTTTAGACGAAGGCAAGCTAAAAAATATTATTAAACAAGTTCGGGGGAGCCAAAAAGTGACCGACCAAAATCCAGAAGGCAAATACGAAGCACTGGAAAAATACGGGCGTGACCTTACAGAAGCCGCGCGTAAAGGTCAACTTGACCCAGTAATTGGGCGAGATGATGAGATTCGTCGGACTGTGCAAATTCTTTCTCGCCGTACCAAGAATAATCCTGTGCTAATTGGTGAACCGGGTGTTGGTAAAACTGCGATCGCCGAAGGATTAGCACAGCGCATTATCGCAGGTGATGTACCCCAATCCCTCAAAGACCGCAAGCTAATCGCTTTAGATATGGGTGCTTTGATTGCAGGGGCAAAATTCCGGGGTGAATTTGAAGAACGCCTGAAAGCAGTATTAAAAGAAGTTACTGAATCTGGCGGCAATATTGTTTTATTTATTGATGAAATTCACACCGTTGTCGGCGCTGGTGCAACCCAAGGCGCGATGGATGCGGGTAACTTGTTAAAACCGATGTTGGCGCGGGGCGAATTGCGTTGTATTGGGGCGACAACCTTGGATGAATACCGCAAATATATCGAAAAAGATGCTGCACTAGAAAGACGGTTCCAACAGGTTTATGTCGATCAACCTAGTGTAGAAGATAGTATTTCGATTTTGCGCGGGTTGAGAGAACGTTATGAAAACCACCACGGGGTGAAGATTTCTGATAGTGCTTTAGTTGCAGCCGCCGTATTGTCAAGTCGATATATTAGCGATCGCTTCCTACCAGATAAAGCCATTGACTTGGTAGACGAAGCCGCCGCTAGGCTGAAAATGGAGATTACCTCCAAACCAGAAGAACTCGACGAAATCGATCGCAAGATTCTGCAATTGGAAATGGAGAAGCTATCGCTGCAAAAAGAAAGCGATGCCGCTTCTCGCGAACGTTTAGGAAGATTGGAAAAAGAAATTGCCGATCTCAAAGAAGAACAAAAAACTCTGAATACTCAATGGCAGTCTGAAAAAGATATCATTGACAAAATTCAGTCTGTAAAAAAAGAGATTGAACAGGTCAATTTAGAGATTCAACAAGCAGAACGCGACTATGACCTTAACCGCGCTGCGGAGTTGAAATACGGCACTTTAACCAGTTTGCATCGTCAATTGGAAGCAATAGAAGCTGAATTGGCAAACACTCAAAGAAGTGGTAAATCACTATTAAGAGAAGAAGTCACAGAAGGTGATATTGCTGAAATTATTTCTAAATGGACAGGAATTCCGATCAGTAAGTTGGTGGAATCTGAAAAAGAAAAACTGCTGCATTTAGAAGATGAACTCCACCGCCGAGTAGTTGGACAAGAAGAAGCAGTCACAGCTGTAGCGGATTCAATTCAGCGATCGCGGGCTGGATTGGCCGATCCCAATCGTCCCATTGCTAGCTTTATTTTCCTTGGGCCGACGGGTGTAGGTAAAACCGAGTTGGCGAAAGCACTGGCGGCGTATATGTTCGATAGCGAAGATGCGTTGGTGCGAATCGATATGTCGGAGTATATGGAGAAACACGCCGTCTCTCGTTTAATCGGTGCCCCTCCAGGATACGTGGGTTACGAAGAAGGCGGACAACTTACAGAAGCGATTCGCCGTCGTCCTTACTCAGTGATTCTCTTTGACGAAATCGAGAAAGCACACCCTGATGTATTTAATATCTTCTTGCAAATCCTCGATGATGGTCGCGTCACTGATGCCCAAGGTCATAAGGTGGACTTCAAGAACGCTATTATCATCATGACCAGCAACATCGGTTCGCAGTACATTCTTGATATCGCTGGGGATAACAGCCACTACGATGAAATGCGCCGTCGAGTCATGGAAGCAATGCGAAATAGCTTCCGTCCAGAGTTCCTGAACCGGATTGATGAAATCATCATCTTCCACGGTTTAGATAAGAAGGAATTGCGGCAAATTGTGCTGTTGCAAGTGGAAAGATTGCGGCAAAGATTGAGCGATCGCAAAATATCTCTCAAACTCTCGGATGCTGCCCTTGACTTTTTAGCAGAAGTAGGGTATGACCCAGTGTATGGGGCGCGTCCACTGAAGCGGGCGATTCAGCGAGAGTTAGAAACTCAAATTGCTAAATCCATCTTGCGCGGCGAATTCAACGACGGTAACACCATCTTTGTAGATGTGCAAAATGAAAGGTTGTCGTTTAGCCGTTTACCAGTTGAAGTCTTTACCGGATAATTACACCTGATAAATCACACACAAAAACCCGTTTTCTGACAGAAAGCGGGTTTTTGAATTATCTATATAGGTAAAGTGAAAATCCGATCGGCAACGTCTGAATTTTTTATTGAGTCTTACACATAACTTGTCGCATTTTACGCATATTTGCAGGCAACTCTAAATTCATCGCTTGTTGAATAAAAATAGATGGAATCGGAATTAGAGGTGTTGCTTGCACAGTATAAGCAAGTATTGTGCCATTACCACAATCTTGTAGTTCTAAATTGGCGTTAAAGTCCTCAAAAGTCCCATTTACCATACGAAATTGGATTTGCTGCCCCAGCACTTCTACAACATTGAGGTAAATTTCTACTTGAGCCGTAAAAAATAAGAAGGCTTTTTGTGCTGCTTGATACAGACGTTTGACTTCACCTTTATGTACTACCTCACTCTTGGTAATATCGGGAAAATATTGCACCCAGCGGGGATAATCAGTTAATTGCTGCCAAACGTGCGATCGCACCATCGGCAAATACATCCAGGCTGTCACCGCGCCACCCGATAGCTTGTGCGATCGCGTTTCTACCAAAATTTCACCCTGTACCAGCAACTTTTGCTTGTCTTGACTCCAAGCCATATCTGAACCTGCAATAATTGAATCTGATATATAAGACGCAGACATAATGATTAAGTTACTCCTCAACTCATCCACCTAAATAGAGTTGAAATTACAAGCCATAAAACTTGATTTAGATCCAACCCATTATTAAATTAGTTCCAGTTTAATACTTATCTTTTCCGGAAAGGATAATTTTTTGCCGATCATTTCAGTTACTTTACTGTAAAAACTGTGTTTCTTATCACAATTAACATAATTAATACTCCAGTAAGTTTTGTCAAAGTAATATTTGTAGATGAAAAACTGCGTTGTTAACAGCTAGAATGGCACAAACACGATTTAACATCAAGTCCCTTACCCTAACGTTTGGACAGTATCTCTCGGTTTTACGTGTTATTTCTGATGAAACTATAACTTCATCGTAACTTCATATTTTAATTATCAATATCAAGTGTAATGTCTGTTGAATTGAGAGGAAAATTAGGTGAATCAATCTTCTTTAAATCGTAGATTAATCCAGATTTTTGGTATACTTCTCGGCATTAGCGTTGCCGTTTGGGTACTGAGAGGTATTGGTATTCTCACTTTTATCCCAGGTGGAATTATTTGGCTACTGCTACTTGGGGCGATCGCGATCGGAATTATCAGTTACGCCCAAAGGACATGGTGGCGTTTTTAGTCATTTGTCATTTGTCATTGGTCATTTGTCATTGGTCATTCGCCTAAGATACAAAAGTTTTTGGTATATACCTCTGCCCTCTTGGGCGAAAAAAACTAATGACTACGGGCTAATTCAAGTCACGTCCACAAGGAACGTGGTTTCTCTTGGACATTAATGATTAATGACTTTGCGAAGCGGTTTGATTTTCATACCGTAGTCTCGTTTAAGAATTGTGGCTTACCTATTTTGACTCATTGCCAAAAGTATTTAATAGGGAAGCAATGCCAATAATTTACGAGGAAAAAGGAGCATGGCAAAGTATAAATGTACTGTTTGTGGCTATATATATGACCCAGCAGAAGGCGATCCAGATAGCGATATAGCACCGGGAACAGCCTTTGAAGATATCCCAGAAGATTGGTCGTGTCCAACTTGTGGTGCAACAAAAGACGACTTTGAACCTGATGAAGAGTGAAAATAACAGCTAGCCTAGAAAGTAGGTGCTGTAAAAGAGACATTTTTGAAATTGTTACCGTTACAAATTGTAGTTATTGGGGGTGGGGCAGCAGGATTTTTTGGCGCGATCGCTTGTGCTAAAGCTAATCCTGATGCCCAAGTTACTTTACTCGAAGCCAGTCGTCAACCCCTAGCGAAAGTGCTAATTTCTGGTGGCGGACGCTGTAACGTCACTCATGCTTGCTTTGAACCGGAGGAGTTAGTGCAAAATTACCCCAGAGGTGCAAAAGCTTTGCGGGGTGCTTTGACTCGGTTTGGGCCTCAAGATACAGTAGCTTGGTTTGCTGCTGGTGGCGTCTATCTGAAAACGGAAGCTGATGGCCGGATGTTTCCTGTCACCAATACTTCAGAAACGATTGTGGAATGTCTGATTAAAGCGGTGGCGAAAGCTGGGGTGAAACTCCGTATCGGTACGCATGTAACTTCAGTAAGAACCTCAGTAGATGGGGGGTTTGATATTTTTCTGAAGTCGGGAGAGACAATTAAATGCGATCGCCTACTTTTGGCGACCGGTAGCAGCCTTGCAGGTTATAAAATTGTCCGAGAGTTAGGTCATCAAATTGAACCGCCAGTACCCTCGTTATTTACCTTCAACATTGTCGATCGAAAATTGCGGGAATTGGCTGGAGTTAGCGTTAATCCTGCTCAATTGCGTTTATCTGCGGGCGGAAAATCCCAATTACAACAAACTGGGCCATTGCTAATTACCCACTGGGGTTTGAGTGGCCCGGCTGTTTTGAAGCTTTCTGCTTGGGGTGCGAGAGTTCTGCACGAAAGCCGCTATCAAGCCAGATTATTGATTAATTGGCTGCCTAATTTGCACCAAGAACAAGTGCGAGAAAAAGTTTTAGCAGTTAAGGATGAATGGGGAAAAAAAGCGATCGCATTGCATCGTGGCGTCGATCTACCCCATCGTCTCTGGCAATATATTATTGCTCGTGTAGGCATTACTACAGAAGACCGTTGGGCAGAAATATCTAGTAAAACCTTAAATCAACTGGTGCAAGAACTTACTCAGGGACAATACTTAATCAACGGTAAAGGAGCCTTCAAAGAAGAATTTGTTACCTGTGGCGGTGTCCAGCTCAAAGAAGTCAACTTCAAGACAATGGAAAGTCGATTAGTTCCTGGTCTTTATTTTGCCGGAGAAATCTTAGATATTGATGGCGTTACCGGTGGGTTTAACTTCCAAAGTGCTTGGACAACCGGGTATTTAGCAGGCGTAGCAATGGCGAGTAGCGATTAGTACCACCATAGGGATTATCACAGATGAAGAGAGTTTGTAGTAAGTACTTTAGTGCTTAGATGAGAGCTTAATACTGACCCTTTTTACCAGGTTGATTATCTCAGTCCTCTCCTTATCCAATATTCAGCTTCTTCTACAAATCCCTCTATCCAATCCATCACAGATTTACTGGTCTCTTTAATTGTTATGCAATCGTCATGCAGAAAATAAACAGAACAGTCATCTTGTCCATTGGCAATAATAAACCACGGATCTCCATTTCTAGCACAGATACAAAAAGCATTATCAGGCAAGGTTGTACATTCGTCTCCTTCAGCAATTGACTCAAGGAGACTCTCTCGCCGCCACTCATTATGATCGATAATTTGGTCGAAGTAAAACTCAAATTCCGATCTGCTAACAAGCTTTCCGGCACTATGCCCTAGTAAGCTTAAAATTTCCCTATAAGTCCTTGGTAAAATTCCATATTTATTTTCAATGTATGCAATTTCCTCTGAGGTACATCCTTGTAACTCTTGCTCATTTGTTACTATTCCACTAGTAAACAAGCGCTCTCTTAATTCTTGTATATTATTAATCATTTTAAAACTTGAACTGTTTAGAGGATAAATAATCTCTATCTTAATTATTAATTATCTGACTAGTACAAAATGGCAAAAGTCTACTTTTAAAACTTGTTACCAAGAGCATCTCCGTGTTAACCCGAACCCATTTACCAGTTTTTTAGGAACAAGCAAGCCCTACTTAACTATATTTACTTATCAAAATTCTTACTAATCCTCCAGCATTTCCCACCTTGCCACTCTATATTCACACCAGCCACCCTAGAGAAGACAAATTTTTCAGGGTGTATTAATTTTCGCATAAAAAATATATGAATACTGATAAAAATGCTGCGTCTGCAATTACGTTGCAGGGAAGCCAGTATATGCTGCATGGCTTTCCAGTGCTTGGTATTCCTGATGAGAAGCGTGCTGTAAAATACTTCAGCCTCAATCCATTTCTACCAAATGTCCAAAATCGCTGCCCGATTGAATGTGCCTATTGTGTCTGCCATCAAGACCGTGACTGGCATCATTATCCACAAAACTTTCAGGATGTCTCAGATCCGGTTAACTTGCTCGATCTTTTGCTAGACCACATTTTTGCTACCCCAGAGGGACAAAAGGGCTTTCCAATTTCACTATGCGATTACTCTGACCCTTTTATTCCAGCCCATCGAGAACGCGTACTATCAATTCTGGATGCACTGATTGACCGCAAAGCCGCCAATATAGTCTACATAACTACCAAAGTCCATCCTGGTCAATCTTTTCTAGAACGCCTCAAAAAAACTCTAGAGCGACCTCATTCACTTCGAGTCACTGTCTTTGTTAGTCTACCACCCTTGAAACCAGGCTATGAGCAAGCCTCAATTCAGAGTCGGGTACAGTTGTTGCAAGATTTAGTAAACCTTGGCATTCCCTGTTGTTGGTATCTGCGTCCACTAGTTGAAGAGTGGTTTGATGAAGCTTTAATGTGGCAATTAGCACGTACACTATTGCCTCATGTTTCCCATCACGTTATTCTGTCTGGGCTTGTGATGTCTGAAGAGATTGAAGCGAGTCTGTTAAAACAGGAATTAATCGTTCCAGAATGGGATCGTACACAACCAGGACGTAAGCAATACTTGTCGTTAGAATTCGAGTCAAAACTGCGTTCAATTCTCAGCACTGTTGCTAGCGAGCAAAATATTTCTCTTGGCCCGGTGATGGGACATCGGCTATGTGGTACTAACGGTAATCATGCCTATGGCTGCTTGATTTGCGCTAAACAAAACCGGTATTGCCAGCTTTTTCAACTTCATCACTATGGTGAAACGATCGCTACCGAAGATAATCAACGCCTCAAGACGCTATTGAGACAAGATGCAGTGAAAGTAAGCTCACGAGAGCCATCAACAGAAGAATGTCAGTGAAGTAATCCAACTTGAAGCGAAACTAGAAACAGTCTGATTGCCTCACCGCTACGCGTCTACAAAATTATTGTATTGGAGCATAAAGAGGGAAAATTATCTTGCAATTGTAGATCGATTTTAAACACACCCAACAATGAAATTCAGCGAAATCCTCCGTCAATTTGGTGACGCGGCTACCAATCATAGCCTGACTAGCAACCCAGACCAAGACCCAGAAATTACAGGGGTAGCAGCCATTGATGAAGCTACCAATGGTACGATCGGTTACGTAGAAAGTGCAAAATTTGGGTCTTTTGTCGGTAATACCAATGCTAGTGCTTTAATTTTGCCCCAGGACGAAAAATTACAAGCGCTTGCACAAGAAAGGGATATTGTTTGGCTAGCAACCCCAGATCCGCGATTATTGTTTGCCAAAGCGATCGCACTTTTTTATCAACCATATCGCCCTACCCCAGAAATTCATCCCACCGCAGTGATTCACTCCACCGCAAAAGTTGGTAGTGATGTTTATATTGGCCCCCATGCTGTGATTCAACAAGGGGTAGAAGTTGGTAATGGGGCAATCATTCATCCCAACGTGGTGATTTATCCAGATGCCAAAATAGGCGATCGCACCACCTTACACGCCAACTGTACCATTCACGAACGCACCCGCATCGGTGCAGATTGCGTCATTCACAGTGGTGCTGTGATTGGTGCAGAAGGCTTTGGTTTTGTTCCCACCCGGACTGGTTGGTTCAAAATGGAACAATCGGGCTATACAGTCTTAGAAGATGGTGTGGAAGTTGGCTGTAATACTGGCATTGACCGCCCAGCAGTCGGAGAAACACGGATAGGTCGCAATACAGTAATTGATAGCTTAGTGCAAATCGGTCACGGTTGCCAAATCGGTTCTGGTTGTGCGATCGCAGGTCAGGTTGGCATGGCAGGAGGGGTGAAACTGGGAAATCGCGTTATTTTAGCTGGACAAACAGGAATAGCCAATCAAGTGAAAATTGGTGATGGGGCAATGACATCTGCTCAAACTGGAATTCACAGCGATGTTGCACCAGGAGAAGTTGTGTGTGGAACTCCAGCCCTTCCTTACAAACTGTATCTCAAGGTATGTGCTGTCTATGGTCGCCTGCCAGATATGTATCAATCGCTAAAACAATTGCAACGTCAATTCAAAAATAGCAATGAATAAGCTGAAAGTTATCTAAATTACATAACCCAATTCAAATTAACTCTTGTGGGGCGTGAATCTTGCACGTCCCATTCTGTATTCTTCTTCAAGAGGATTTTATTTTTATTCCTATTGACAGATGACACGAAAAATTTTTGATTATTTTATACCAACTTTAGAAATTTGTACAAAAAAATAAAGATTTAGTTAATGATGTTTTTTTATTTGCTTACAAAAAAATAACACACTAGAATTTTTATTAGGACAAAGTACGAACTTGTACGGAATATTTGCAAAAGGGGTAACAAATCATTCATAATAAATGTACGTACATTTCAGTTAACCAAAAACAAAAATTTTTGGAACGCATTATAGTTAAAGTTTAGCCTCAATTCTTGAAGATAATGTCAATTTTCAAGCTGATACTAATCTAAATAAGGATTTGCAAACTTGTGAAATCTGGTTACAAAAGGTTTGCACATTTTACTATGTGAACTGCCTGAGTAATTGTTCATTATTCACGTCAAATCAGTCAATCAAGTATTTGTTAATCAGCATTTGCAAACATACTCTCAAACATGAGTTGCAAAGAGTATGCATTTTTTGCTATGCAAGCTGCGTGAATAATTGTCTAGATATTCACGCCCAATTAGACAATCAAGCATCAACAACAACCCACTTATCCCCTAGAATAATGACTGCAACTCTTTCTTTGGATGCTAAGATATCCAACCAATTACAGCAAGTTTTGTTAGAACTCACAACAGCACAGGATTTGTCTCTACATCCCTTTGTTCAACGCTTTGCCAAAGGAGAATTTTCACAAGATGCAATCCGCCAGTTTGCAATGAAAATGCTACCTGGCTCAAACAGATTCAATATGGCTTTTCTGAAAGTCGCGTCTAAAATGGATAGTTACCATGCTAGAACGATTATGCTAGAAAATGCATTTACTGAGCATGGAGAACTCAACTCAGATTTTGCTCATGTAGCATTATTTATGCGTTTTATGAAAGGTATTGATTGTCCTAAAATTGATATCAATGCCGATGATGGAGCGTTTCTCATTCCGGCATTACGCTTTAAAAAATTTGAATTTTGTGATGATGAACCTATAGTACGCTCTTTAGGAAGATTTGCAGCAATTGAGCAAGTTTTACCTGCAATTTTCATCAAATATATCGAAGGACTTCGTAAGATATTTAAAGGTATCGATGACCATACTATCGAATATTTCCATCTCCACTGCCACTTAGATCCAGAACATACAGACGAATTGATTCAAGTAGCCCAAATTTATACCAAGTCTGAGAAAGATGTTGAACTCTTCCGTGAAGGAGTTGAAGATATGGTTAAATCAATTGGCGATATGTTTTCTTGGATGGATGAAAACCTCGAAAAAGAAGCATTGACCTTACAAAGCTAATACCAAAGCGATTCTCAAAATTAGAGTTTAATTAAAGTTATCCAAAATTACCAGTCTTATATATTGTAAGTTGGTTACTTTTGGAAATTTTTTATCAAAACAGAATAAAGGTGTCAGTTGTCAGAATACAAAAAGGTTATTCTGTACGACTAACGCCTTGGCGCAGCTATTCTTGCTTTGCTCCTGAATTCTTCGGCAATTTTTGAAAGTCTCTATTAAAAGCCTTAGATAGTAAATTTAATTCCAGGAGTGAGCACACTCAAACTGACATCTTCAGCTACAGCAATTACGTCACCGAGGGCGCTCCGAAGAAGATTTTTGTGGTGTGGGCATCTTGCCCGCACCGGACGGGCGAGACGCCCATCCCACAAGAGTTTGCTAATGCACAAATTTAGCCTTGCCACGCCACTACGAAACTACTAAAAGAGTTGAAACTTATGCTGGTCATACTTGTGTGTACACTGTAGCCCAATACATCGGGGGGATTAAGGGGGGTAATTAAAATCACACCCAAACACTTTTCAAACAACCTCTAAGCCCCTTGTACTCCATAAATTTATACCAATTCAATTAATGATTGATTGCAACACATTCTTGGGTAAAGACGCGATGAATCGCGTCTCTACAAATGGTCTATTTGTTGCATTCTTTTTTCAAATTGGTATTAGAACTAGCCTTTCAAGGTGGATTAAATTTTGCTCAATAAACTCTCTTTAACCTCTTAACTCTGTGTTCTCTGCGCCTCCGTGGTTAAATAAAATACTTTTGAACCGCACAGACGCAAAGGGCGCAGAGAGAAAAAAGAGATTTTACCAATCAGATAAAAAGGGCTAGTCCTAAAACTAAAATCCTAATTTTTCCAACACTGGCTTTGTGGAAACAACGTGACGGTCTAAACCCAGTTCTTTTGGACTAACGCCAAGTGCCAAAGCAATCAATTGGGGTAAATGCAACACTGGTAAACCTAGCTTTTGTTCAATCACCTTTTCTACCTCTGGCTGACGCGAATCTAAATTTAAGTGGCACAGAGGACAAGGTGTAACTATACAGTCAGCACCAGACGCTAAAGCGTCCTGAATATGCATCCCTGCCATCTTAAAAGATTGGGTGGTGGCATAACTAGCAAGAGGCCAACCACAACATTGTGTCCGCCCTCGGTAATAAATTGGTGTTGCACCCACCGCCCGAAACATATTTTCCATCGCTTCCGGTTGGAAAGGGTCGTCATCAGGCATAGATTTTTGGGCGCGGAGGAGATAACAGCCATAAAAAGCCGCACATTTTAATCCAGTTAACTTTTGGGTGACACGTTTGGTAATTTCCTCTAAACCGTAATCTGTCACCAAGGCATAAAGAAGATGTTTAACGTCAGTACTGCCGCGATAAGGCGAACAGCCTTCTTTATTTAGCAAGCCATTAACCTGTTCAATGTAAATAGGGTTAGAAGTCTGACATTCTTTCAAGTGTTCGTTGACGTGACCGATAACACCTTGACAAGTGCTGCAATGGGTAAGTAAAGGCAAATTTAATTCTTCTGCTAGGGCAATATTTCTGGCGTTGACTGTATCTTCTAGCAGTTGCGAATCTTCTTTAAATGTGCCAGAACCGCAACAAGCAGCTTTTTTAAGTTCAACTAGTTCAATGCCCAGTGCTTGGGTGAGCGCTTGAGTTGATTGGTAAAGTTCCCGACAGGCCCCTTGAGCAACACAACCAGGGAAGTAAGCGTATTTCAGTGTCTGAGGTAGCATAGAAGTATGTTTGGGTTAGAGCGATCGCTCTAAACAATAACTGTTTTATTATTCCTTGTTAGCATCATTCTGATGTTTGACGTTTAGCTACCTTTTAAGCGTCTAGGTTAAAAGGCCGCAGCATCTACATATTCTTAATTGCTAGCAAGGCTGTAAATACCGATGAGACATTGTCAAAAATTTTAGCAATAATTGGAAAACCAAAGCATTTACACGGAATCGGCGATGGCGTAGCGCGCTCCACAGTTCAAGTGTTAAGAGAAAACTTACCCCATTTATTTTAAAAATGGCAGAGGTTTTCTAGCAGAAAAACCCTTGGAAGTATGCGGGCGATCGCGCTTGACGATAAGATGTATATGCTCAAAACAATGTCTCCTCTAAAGAGCAGATCGTAGCAAGTGGTTAAGGACTTTTATTTATGAGCCAAACGGACATTTTTGAAAAGGTCAAGAAAATCGTTATCGAACAACTGAGTGTTGATCCCCCAGATAAAGTCACACCACAAGCCCAGTTTATGGAAGACCTGGGAGCAGATTCCCTCGATACCGTTGAGTTGGTGATGGCTTTGGAAGAAGAATTTGATATCGAAATTCCCGACGAAGCTGCCGAGAAGATTAGATCCGTTCAAGACGCAGTAGATTACATCAATGACAAAGTTACCGCCTCAGCTTAACTGAGGATTGGAATTGGGGATTGGGATTGGGGAGATTTTTCTCTAATATCTAGCCACTCTTCGCCTGACGCTGCTAATGTCACTAATGCTGACGTTAACGACAGTCACTTGAAGTCAGCAAATCCGATGCCAGTCGCTCGTAAAGGAAACCTTTAAGACCGCGCTGGCTCACCAGTACCTAGTCGCTAACCTCAAATTTTTTGCCTGCTGCTTTTTCGCCATTTTTAACTGAATCATGACAGATCATACACGTAAACGCGTTGTTGTAACTGGTGTTGGCGCGATTACACCTATAGGTAACACAGCAACAGAATATTGGGATGGATTATTGAGTGGACGTAATGGCATTGACTACATCACATTATTTGATGCGTCTAGCCATGATTGCCGAATTGCTGGTGAGGTGAAAAACTTCGATCCGCATGATTACTTGGAGCGCAAAGAGGCCAAGCGTATGGATCGGTTTTCCCAATTTGGGGTTGCGGCAGCAAAACAGGCTCTAGCTAACGCGGAGTTAACGATCAATGACCTGAATGCAGAACAGGTAGGTGCGATCATCGGTTCTGGCGTTGGTGGGATTAAGGTATTAGAAGACCAGCAAACTATCTACCTCAACCGTGGACCCGATCGCTGTAGTCCATTCATGATCCCAATGATGATCGCCAATATGGCCGCAGGATTAACGGCAATTCACACGGGTGCTAAAGGGCCAAACTCTTGTCCTGTAACTGCCTGTGCTGCTGGTTCTAATGCCATAGGAGATGCTTTTCGCTTAATTCAAGGGGGATATGCCCAGGCGATGATTTGTGGGGGAACGGAGTCAGCTGTCACACCATTGTCGATAGCTGGGTTCGCCGCCTGCAAGGCACTGTCTTTTAACAATGATGACCCGGCTCATGCTAGCCGTCCTTTTGACCGCGATCGCAACGGATTTGTTTTGGGTGAAGGTTCAGGAATTTTAATTCTAGAAGAACTGCAACACGCCATCAGTCGCGGCGCTCACATTTATGCCGAAATGATCGGCTATGGTATGACCTGTGATGCCTACCATATCACATCCCCCGTACCTGGTGGGCTTGGAGCCGCTAGAGCGATGGAACTTGCGCTCAAAGATGCCGGCATAACTCCCGAACAAATTAGCTATATTAATGCCCACGGCACTAGTACCCCAGCTAATGATTCAACTGAAACCTCAGCAATCAAAAAAGCCTTGGGAGAACATGCTTATAAGGTGGCAATTAGCTCCACCAAATCGATGACAGGTCATTTATTGGGCGGTTCTGGAGGTATTGAAGCAGTTGCAACAGTACTAGCGATCGCAAATGACCAAATTCCGCCGACAATTAATCTGGAAAATCCCGATCCAGAGTGTGACTTAGATTACGTGCCTCACTCTAGCCGCGCTCAAAAAGTCGAGATAGCAATATCCAATTCTTTTGGGTTTGGCGGTCATAATGTCACACTGGCCTTTAAGAAATACGTTTAAAAGAGGCAGGAGAGCAGGGAGCAGGGGAGATGAGGGAGACAAGGGAGACAAGGGGATAAACAAAACTCTTAACTCTTAACTCAGCACGGGCTAAACGCCCCGCTACCGCTAACACCACTCAGCACTGCTAACGCCCAATGCCCAAAGTATCAGAAATATCATTCCGATATAACTTAAGCGTTCAGCATGACCCAATTATCAGCTTGATTTATCACCAGAAACTCAGGAGATCCCGCTTGTCCATCGATAAGCGGGAGTGGGATGATGAGGATACTGTGGGGAATCTAAAATAACCCCAGCAAGAGAAGCTACCAAGAGTGCTAACCCGTCGTTAAAAACAAGAGATTATGACTGTTGCAACCCAATCCGCCAAAGAATTGTCCGTCGAAGAACTGGCTATTAACTCGATCCGCTTCTTGGCTATTGATGCCGTAGAAAAAGCAAAATCGGGACACCCAGGACTACCAATGGGCGCGGCTCCAATGGCTTTTGTCCTCTGGGATCGCTTTTTGAAGTTTAATCCCAAAAATCCCAAATGGTTTAATCGCGATCGCTTTGTCTTATCTGCTGGTCATGGCTCAATGTTGCAGTACGCCCTGCTTTACTTGACAGGCTACGACAGTGTAAGCATTGAAGATATCAAGCAATTCCGTCAATGGGAGTCTAAAACCCCTGGACACCCGGAAAACTTCATGACCCCAGGTGTGGAAGTCACCACTGGCCCACTAGGTCAAGGAATTGCTAATGGAGTCGGTTTAGCGATCGCCGAAGCGCACCTTGCCGCTAAATTTAACAAACCCGATAGCAAGATTGTTGACCATTACACCTACGTAATTTTGGGTGACGGTTGCAACATGGAAGGAATTTCCGGTGAAGCTTGTTCTTTCGCAGGACACTTGGGATTAGGCAAACTCATCGCTCTGTACGACGACAACCACATTTCGATCGACGGTTCCACAGATGTGGCATTCACCGAAGATGTTTCCAAGCGCTTTGAAGCTTACGGTTGGCACGTCCAACACGTCGAAGATGGTAACACGGATTTAGAAGCGATCGCTAAAGCAATTGAAGCGGCTAAAGCTGTTACCGATAAGCCTTCTTTCATCAAAGTAACAACGATTATTGGTTACGGTTCCCCGAATAAAGCAAACACTGCTGGCGTTCACGGTGCTGCCTTGGGTGCAGACGAAATTGCCTTGACTCGGAAAAATTTGGGTTGGGAATACGAACCTTTCGTAGTACCTGAAGAAGCCCTCAACCACACCCGCAAAGCAGTTGAGCGCGGTGCAGGTTACGAAAACGACTGGAACAAAACCTTTGCCGACTACAAAGCTAAGTATGGCCAAGAAGCGGCTGAATTTGAACGTTACCTAAACGGCAAGCTACCCGACGGTTGGGATAAGGTACTACCCACTTACACCCCAGAAGACAAAGGACTACCTACCCGGAAACACTCAGAAACCTGCCTCAACAAACTAGCGGCGGTTTTACCTGAATTGATTGGTGGTTCGGCTGACTTGACTCACTCCAACCTGACCGAAATCAAGGGTAAAGGCGACTTCCAAAAAGGGCACTACGAAAATCCTAACATCCACTTTGGGGTGCGGGAACATGGTATGGGCGCTATCTGTAATGGGATAGCGCTGCACAGTTCGGGATTAATTCCCTACGGTGCTACCTTCTTAATCTTCACTGATTATATGCGTGCTGCCATCCGCTTATCCGCCCTTTCCCAAGCTGGCGTGATTTGGGTGATGACTCACGATTCCATTGGACAAGGTGAAGATGGCCCGACACACCAACCCATCGAAACTCTCGCTTCCTTGCGAGCTATTCCTAATTTATTAGTGTTTCGTCCCGCAGACGGTAACGAAACCTCTGGCGCTTATAAAATAGCGATTGAAAAAGCCAAGCAAAATGCTCCGTCTCTGTTGGCGTTCACCCGTCAAAACGTTCCCAACTTGGCAGGTACATCGATTGAGGGTGTGGCGAAGGGTGGATACACCGTAGTGGATAGCGAAGGTACACCCGATCTCATCTTGATTGCCACTGGTTCAGAATTGAGCCTCGCCGTCGGCGCAGCCGAAAAACTTAAGGCTGAAGGTAAGAAAGTTCGTGTTGTCTCGCTACCTTCATGGGAACTGTTTGAAGCACAGGATGCGGCTTATAAAGAGTCCATTCTGCCGAAAGCTGTCACCAAGCGTTTATCTGTAGAAGCTGCCGCTAGTTTCGGTTGGCACAAATACGTGGGTACTGAAGGCGATACTGTTAGTATCGATCGCTTTGGTGCTTCGGCTCCAGGCGGTGTTTGTTTAGAGAAGTTTGGTTTTAGCGTTGATAATGTGTTAGCTAAGGCTAAACAATTGTTGGGTTAATAGCAATAGAATATTCTCAAAATATTGTGGGGTGGGCTAAAAGGCCCGCCTTTTTTTTACATAGATAAGGGTTGAGGAAGATTAACTATAATTGAATAAATCAGTTACGAATTAGGAGGAAGTTATTCAGTAAGTTTCAGGGAAAAGAGATATAGCGATCGCACGGTTATCAAAAATCGTCGATAAGTTAATTCAAGATAATAGTCTTTATCAAGAAAGATTAGATAAACAAGAAATTATTCAACATTTAGTTAATTTATTAGATAAGTTTTCACCAGAATTTCTAAATGCTATCTCTGATGGTGAATTAATGGACAGAATTGACAGTATTTTAGTAATAGAGGCAGTTTCTGGAACATTAAATGATTTAACACCAGAGCAAATAGAGATGTTTGATGCAGCAGTGAAAAGGAGATAGAAATAAATGGGCTATCTTCTCGACACAAATATATTAACGGCTATTTTGAAGAAGAATCAAAAGGTAAATAGGAAGCTAGAGGAGGTGCGTTTTTTGGGAGAAGATGTATTTATAAGTTGTATAACCTATTTTGAATCAAAAAGAGGATTGCTTTATGCAAATGCTACCAGACAGATATCTGATTTAAATGAATTCTGTCGAAATTATAAAATTTTATTTTTGGATGATTTAGAAATTATAGAAAAACCCTGCGAATTCATGCAGATTTAAAGAGAAAGGCTAGGAAAATACAAGAGGCTGATGTATTGATAGCGGCTACAGCGATCGCACGCGGTTTAATTCTATGTTCCAATGATTCTGATTTACTGAAATTGCAAAATATTAATTTATTAAAAATGGCTGCAAATTTGTTTTTAAAATATCTTTATTATGGATAGCCCTTCTTTATCTCAAAACGATTTACTATTAAATAGTACCTTCTTTACAGGGATTGTAATTGGAGTTATAAATGCAACTCTAGTTATTCATGTAATGAAGGAAATTAGTAATTTTAATTTAGCTCTTGCCGGAGCCAAATTAGGAGCTGTTCTTGTAATTCTAACTGTAGTTATTATTTGGAATATACGGTATATTCTTAAAAAATATTTTTATATTAATATATTCTCCTGGTTAGTAACAGCATTGATAATAGGAACTATAGTGGCGCTAATTACTGAAGATAGAATTGGAACTATAGTTGCAGCAGGATTCACATTTGGTATTGTAGTAATGACTGCTACTTTAACTTTACTTGGTTATGTCACTATTGGTATTTTATCTATTGGTTTTGATGCTAGATGTACGATTTGGGTAAATTCGTTTGAGGCTATTAGGGTATTCTTGACTGCGCTGGCAGTAAAGCTGATAGTAATTATCTTTTTCTACGGTATTAATATACAGAGCATAAAGTCTTATTTGCTTTGGTAAGCGATGCGTGCCGTAGGCTACGTCTACGCACCTCCACAACCAACTATAAAGAATGCCATATTACTTACTACTTAATTAACCCTCACATTTAGGATGCTGCTACAGAGGTAACATTATTTACTAAGTTGTTTTAGTTAAACTTAAATTTTCTGTGATATATTGATGTAATCAAGAATACCCGTAATGTAGATATTAAAACTTGGTATTATGTCTAGTCAAGAACAAAATTCCAACAAAGCATTGAGGCAAACACAGGTAAGCGCAACAAAGAAGAAAGTACAACCTCCTCCAGACATCAAAAAACCAAATAAAACTGAATAAAAAGCATTAGAGTTACTTGTAGAGACTTAATTTAATTTAAGCCTCTGCAATTTCATCAAAAATAAATTCAGCTTATTTATTTTTTGCTTGAGTCTTTGCCTGCTCTAAAGCTATTTCTTTGATTGCCTGATATGAATTAACATTTGAAGTACCTTCAATAGCTTTAACTGCCAAATCCTGAACTTGTTTGAGAGCAGATTCCAGTTGTTTAGAAAGATTTTGAATACGCGTCTCTTGATTGGTAATAGTTTGTTCTAGAGATTGCAGTCTTTGTTCATAGAAACGCTTTTGCCCTTCTACTTCCTTAGAATATAAATCTGATTTGACTTTAGCTTGGTAGTGGGCGATGCCTTTACCTTCTTCTGTAGCTTTTTTGATGGCTGCTTCTTTATCTTTCGGAAAAGCCTCTACCTTGGCTTTTAACTCTTCAAATTGTTTTTCTCTTTCAGAAATTGCTTTCTCCCGTTCAGCCCACTGCTTTTCTGTTTCTTGGAGTAATTCTTCCAGTTGCTTATATAGCGATTTCTGCTCTTGTTCGTATTCGTCATTTTGCAGTTGCCGCTGAAGTTCTAAATTATACTTGTACTCTGCTGCATCGCGTTGCCGAGTTTTATTCAAGTTTTCATTCCGTTCTTTTATCGCCCGTTGCTGTTCCTCTTGTTCTTTTCCCCAAGTATTTCTTTGCTCTAGTATTTCTTGGAATAACACTTCAGAACGTTGGCTATATTCTTCCTGATAAGCTTTAGTATTATCTTCATAGGCTTGGATGAGAGTATCCAAGATATCATCAGAAATTTCTAAATTATGCAGTTGTGTTAATTGTTGGATTTCTTCTTCTAAAGTTCGCCTAATTTCTTCCAATTTAGAAGCTTTCGTGGTTAGCTGTTCTGATAATTCATTAGCAGCACTGCCAAAACCTAATTGAATCTTTGCCAAGCTTTCAATTGTATTGTTCATCTTCTGTTGGACGCTAGAAAGCTGATTCATAGCTGTTTTTTGTTCTAATTTAGGCTGTTCTTTTGTTCCAGACTCGTTATATTTGGTAACTTTATCGAGTTCTGATTTCAGTGCTGCTTTTTCTTTTGCCAACTCCTCATACGCCTGAAGAATTTCTACTTTAGTATTCTTATCAGTCGGTTTTTTCCCCACCACAACAAATCTCCTCTTCAGGAATTCAAAATGATTAAGATGCTATGAACTCACAACTATTTAGGGTTAGAACTACCAAAAGCCCTCATAGCTAAGTCTTGTGCTTGTTTTAATGCAGTTTGCAATTGAGCAGAAATTCCTTCTATTTGCTCAGATTGTTTCTTAATTGTTTCTTCCAGAGATTGAATTTTTTGTTCATAGCTCTGTTTGTTAGATTCCCATTCTCTTTCAAATAAATCAGCCTCAATTTTAGCTTTTTGACTGGTTTCTTTAATTGCTTCTTCTCTAGCCTTCTTAACGGCTTCTTCCAGTTCGCTAGGAAATGTAGTTACCTTTTGTTCATAATCTGCAAAGAGTGGTTGGCGTTCAGCAAAGATTTTTTCTCGTTCTGCCCAATCTTTCTCTTTCTTTTGAGAATTTTCTAGTATTTCCCTTTGTTGTTGGCGCTTTATCCCTTCGTAGCTGTCGGTATTGAGTTTACGAGTAGTTTCTAACTTATACTGAAATTCTTCTTGTTCTTGCTGGCGATCTTTGGCTAATAAATTGTTATATGCTTGAAGTTTTTCTTCATACTCTGCTTGCTCTTTTTGCCATTCTTTCCGCCTGATTGTAATTTCTTTCTCTAGTGTTTCCCTTTTGCTAATAGTATCTTGTTCGAGAATTTTTAATTTTTCTTGGTGTTCTTGACTTAAAACGTCTAAAGTATCCGCTACAACTCTAATTTGTTGCAGTTCTTGCAGACGTTGAGTTTCAATTTCTATCGCTCGGTTCAATTCATCTAACTTGGAATTTTCCTGAGCTAGTTTTTCAGATAATCCATTGAGAATACTCCCAAACTCTAATTGTAAATCAGCTAAACCTTTGACAATACTATCAACTGTATATGCAGAAGCTGCTTGCAGAATTTCTTGACTTTTTGCCTTTTCTGCTTCCTCTTGTTTGGTTGCTATTTTAGATTCAAGTTTTTTTCTTTGGATAATAATTTGTTGAAATGCTTGCATTAGTTGTTGTTTGCTGTCTTTGACTCCAACTGTAGTCATCTTCCAACTCCCTTCAATAGGCAAATGATTTATTGGGTAGCAAGCCATACCAATGACTACCCTATGCAGACATCAGAGTAGCCTTTTAATCAACATTTTTAACGCGGTGGAAATACTGAAATGATCCACATCTGACACTTAGTGGGTACGAATTTTCCACATATATGTCTTTCTGTTTTTCAGTTATAGTTTTCCCTTTGAGGCTTAGTAGTATTTTTGTACTAAGATAAATATACCTAAATGAATCTCCTCTGTCAAGATAATCCTTCATGCAATAATGTCTTTGGATCTTGTGAAGACAGAATCGAAAATTCAAAATCTTTAATTAAAAAACTATCTACAAGCTTGCAGGCACAGTGATTTATGATTTAGGAGACTGCTGTGGTGTATGTTACTTTATGTAAATAAAATCTAAAAGAATTAACCCTAGTAGAAGCGCAGTTGCAGTAAAGCGAGATAATAGAGTTAATCATCCTAATTGATACAAGCACAGTCCTAGACTTTTGTGATATCAATGTATACCAGTGAATCGACCAAATACTCTGCCAGAACGGACATTGGACAAACCAGCCGTATTCTAGTAGTAGAAGATGAAGAATTAATCCAGGAAATGCTAGCTGTAGCTCTGGAAGAAGAAGGTTATGGGGTGATAACTGCCCCCGATGGGCGGTCTGCTATAGAGTATCTTAAAAGTTTTGAAACCAATTCAGGGGAACTTCCCTTCGATCTGGTTATTCTTGATTTGATGCTACCGCAAATCAATGGGCTAGATATTTGCCGTTTGCTGCGTCATCAAGGCAACCCAGTACCTATTTTAATGCTCAGTGCCAAGGGTAGTGAAACTGACCGTGTTTTGGGGTTAGAGGTGGGTGCAGATGACTACCTGACCAAACCCTTTAGTATGCGCGAGTTAGTGGCTCGTTGTCGCGCTTTACTCCGCCGCCAACGCTTAAGTAATTTACCACCAATACCAGTATTAAAATTTAAGGATGTCTCTTTAAATCCCCAAGAATGTCGCGTGCTAGTTCGCGGTCAAGAAGTGAGTCTTTCTCCCAAAGAGTTCCGTTTGCTGGAATTGTTTATGAGTTACGCCCGCCGGGTATGGTCACGAGAGCAATTACTCGATCAGGTTTGGGGACCGGATTTTGTCGGCGATAGTAAAACTGTAGACGTTCACATTCGGTGGTTGCGCGAAAAATTAGAGCAAGACCCCAGTCATCCTGAATATATTGTGACTGTAAGAGGTTTTGGCTATAGGTTTGGATAATTAGTTGGGATAGTTGTTAGTTTTTAGTAGTCACCAAGAAACTAACAACTCAAATGCTTTTATTGGGATTTTTTTTGGGTTTAGCGGTAGGCATTGGGTTTTGGATTTGGCAACAGATTCAACTTAACCGCTACCTGGGGCGCTTACTGCGACCGTTAACCTCGCATTCTGACAAGATGGGACTGCTGCTGATTCCTGGATTGCAGCAGAAAATAGCAATGGTGAAGCAGCAGCGACAAGATTTGCAGCAGTCATTGCAAACTTACCAAGACCTGCTAGATTTTGCTCCAGTGGGATATTTGCAGGTGGATGAGGAAAATCAACTGCTGTGGTGCAATCGACAGGCGCAGGAAATTTTGTATCTGCAAAGGTGGCAACCAGAACAGGTGCGCTTGTTATTGGAGTTGGTCAGGTCTTATGAACTCGACCATTTAATTGAGCAAACTCGCGATCGCCAAAAACCCCAGACGGGAGAATGGGTATTTCATCCATCTTGTGATGATGCAGCAGAGATGGCAACAATCAAATCTCTGGCTTTGCGGGCTTCTAGCTTGCCTTTACCCAATGGACAAGTGGGAGTATTTTTAGAAAATCGTCAACCCCTATTAGATATAAATCAAGTACGCGATCGCTCTTTTTCCGATCTAGCACACGAACTCAGAACGCCGCTAACTTCAATTCGTTTGGTTGTAGAAACTTTACAAAACCGTTTAGAACCACCTTTAAATCGCTGGGTTAACCGCCTGATGCAAGAAGTCGACCGATTGATTAACTTAGTGCAAAGCTGGTTAGACCCTTACCCAAATGGAAGCAAACCCAAATATGCAATTGCAAGCCAAAGCTGTAGAATTGCGATCGCTGATTGCATCTGTTTGGGAAACACTAGAACCCTTGGCACAACGCCAACATCTGTCTTTTTCTTATTCTGGCCCCGAAAATCTGTGGATTAAGGCAGATAAACCCCGGATTTACCAGGTTTTTCTGAATTTGCTAGACAATAGCATTAAGTACAGTCCTCCTTGCACAAGTATTCATGTTGAAGCGAAAATATTATCAACAAAGGATAACGATCCTGCTTCCTCAATCTTGGAAATAAATCTTATTGATTCTGGAGTCGGCTTTTCTGAGGCAGATTTACCCCACGTTTTTGAACGATTTTATCGAGGAGATAAAGCGCGAACCCATTCTCCCCAAGATAGTAACTCCATAGGAGCGATTGTCGGCAATGGATTAGGATTAGCGATCGTTGAGCAAATTCTAATCGCTCACGGTGGTTCAATCAAAGCGATGAACCATCCAGAAACTGGTGGTGCGTGGATGCAACTCCAATTTCCTGAAGTTATGGCAAACTCCCTAAGCCAAGACTATAGTTAGTAATATCTTCACCTTTGAGACAACAAGTGTGAAAGCCGTCGATAATACTCCCAATCCTCAAAGACCACAACTCGCACGCGCTATTAGGCGCTTAGAACGGGATGTATTACGCATGGGTGCTTTGGTAGAACAATCATTTCGCCTCAGCCACCAAGCGTTATTTGCTCGTAACTTAACAGCAGCTGAAGAACTTCCCCGATTAGATAAAAAGATCGATCGCTTTTATCGTCAAATCGAATCAGACTGTACGGCGATTATGACGCTACAAGCGCCTACAGCTTCAGATTTGCGCTGTTTAAGTGCCTTTATGCAGTTGGTGCGAGACTTAGAGCGGATTGGCGATTATGCTGAGGATTTAGCTGAAATTGCGATTAAAATTTTTCCTTATGCGCCTCATACGTCTTTACCCGACATTGAAGCTATGTCCCTTCACGCGCAGGCGATGCTGGCAACTAGCTTAAAGGCTTTAGGAGATTTCGATGAAGCGGGTGGACGCCGTTTAAAGCATTTGGATGATACTGTAGACGATGCTTACGATCGCGTTTATCAGACTTTAGCCCAACAACGAGATGTGCCTGGTGTAGTCGAGCCAATTATACTGCTAGCACTGGCAATTCGTTGTTTGGAACGTATGGCAGATCACGCTACGAATATCGGTCAAAGGGTAGCATATATTGTCACCGGTCAACGCTCCTAATTGATATGCTGCAAAGATCCCCGACTTCTACCCTCCAGATGTCTGTAAGAAGTTGGGGATCTAAATCCAGCGATTTAATAAGTGCTATTCCACCCTAATATCTTCATAATTTTTGCGCCTACATACTTACTTAGTCTTCAGAAAATACCAAATAATAAAAAATAAGTTAACCGAATATTTTACTAAAAGCTTACCTATTCTTAAACTTACACAATTAAAGTAGCGGATAAACAACTAAAAATTTTGGCTATATCTCACTGATAAATCCCTTAAGTAAAAGTTGTTACCATCAGAAGATTTTGAGTTAGTTCCTAGCTCTGAATTGAGAAGAATAGACTTTCAGTTAAGATAGGCAAATTTTGATACAAATTATTAGAGATTCTTAATCATTGTAAATAGCGAGATTCCCTGATAATTATGTAGTTACGGTTAATGATGTATTCCCCAATTCCTACTTCAAACTCTTCTACCGTGTCAAATGGTTCTGCTTTGGGCGGACAATTACCCCAACAGATATTTACCCGTCGGGAAGTAATTCCACCATACAATGACGTAATTTGGCGAATTGAATATGGTGCAGTTCGTACCTTAACGTGGAGTGAAGATGGCACATTCATCACTCTTGGTTATTGGGGACTAGGGGATCTGATTGGCTATCCTTTGTCTAAAGTGAAACCCTACCAGATTGAATGTCTCACGGGCGTAGAAGTAAGCATTGTGCCACCTCATTTGTGGCATCAAGATATTAATGCTTTGTTGTCTCATATTCAACAAGCAGAGGATCTACTAAGCATTGTGCATCAAAAACCAACTTCGCTACGCTTATGGCAGTTTTTAGTCTGGTTAAGTGAAAAATTTGGACGTGACATAGATAAGGGCAAGCTAATTGATTTAAATATTACCCATCAGGATATTGCTGAAGTTTTAAATACTACGCGAGTAACTGTTACCCGACTCTTACAGCAGTTAGAAGAAGAAGGAACAGTTTTACGTCACAAACGCCGCATTATCTTGCGATTACCTAATCAATTAATTAAAAACTATAGTTCAGCAGCATGTTAAATGAATTGCTTGTAATAATCACAGGGTAAAGGTATAATCGTTGCTGTGATTGTGTGTGAAATCCACAAAAGAGAAGTGTTAAAAGCATTTTCTCATGGCTGGATTATTGTAGGTGTGAGTGAAACAAAAAACATGACAAAACGATTCTGGAATCTTTTTAAGGTTAGTCCACTTGTATTAGCAGCTACATTTTTCGTTGCTAATAGTGCCTTAGCTGCTGAAGTTAACGAACAGGTAACAAATGTTGGCGAGTTATCTGAAACTCAAGAGTCTAACGAAATGAGTCAGGTAACATCAGTTTCTCAGTTTTCGGATGTGCAGCCTACAGATTGGGCATTCCAAGCTTTACAATCTCTAGTTGAGCGCTATGGCTGTATTGCAGGTTATCCTAACAGTACCTATCGTGGAAACCGTGCTTTAACCCGTTATGAATTTGCCGCAGGTTTGAATGCCTGTTTAGATCGGGTTAACGAACTGATTGCTACAGCTACTGCCGATTTGGTCAGCAAACAAGATTTAGCTACTTTACAGCGCTTGCAAGAAGAATATTCTGCGGAACTAGCAACTCTGCGCGGTCGTGTAGATGGATTAGAAGCCCGCACTTCTGAGTTGGAAGCTAATCAGTTCTCCACTACCACCAAGTTGGTTGGAGAAGCAATTTTCGCCGTGTCTGATGTTTTTGGTGACAGTAGAGCAGTTCCTGGTGGTGCTCCTACTCAAGACTTGAATTATAACACCACTTTTAGCGATCGCGTTCGTTTGAACTTACTCAGCAGTTTCACTGGTACAGACCAGTTGCAAATCCGTTTGAATGCTAACAATACCATTTCTAATGTTGGTAGCGTTGTTGGTGGTGTTGCAACCGGTACTGGTACTAACATGACCCGCTTGGCTTTTGATGGAGATACCGGCAATGGTGTTGCGATTGATAAAATCAACTATGCTTTCAACTTTTCTGACGCGGTGCGTGTCAAAGTTGATGCTAGTGGTGGTGAATTATACGAAAACGTAAACACCTTCAACCCTGACTTTACAAGCTCTGCTAGAGGCGCGCTCTCTCGCTATGGACGTTTTAGCCCGATTTACCGTCAAGGTCAAAATTCTGCTGCTTTGACTGTTACTTTAAATCCTAACAAAGCTATCAGTTTGACTGGTGCTTATTTAGCACCTTCAAGTGGTACTGGTAATATCTTTGGTGCTAATAATCCCGGTATTAATAATGGGCTGTTCGATGGTGATAACACCATCTTCGGTCAATTAACTTTCAAACCCAGCAAAGCCTTCAATATTGGTCTAACCTACGCCCGTAGTTACTTCGCTGGCAATGCAGCTAACAGTCTCTTCCAAGGAACAGGTAGCGCTTTTGCCAATAACCCCTTTGGAGTTGGTACTCGCACTGAATCCAATAACTACGGTATAGAAGCTTCCTTGCAACTTGGCTCTACCTTGACTATTAGTGGTTGGGGGGGTTATACAACTGCTGATGCTTTGACTGGTGCAAATGCGGGTACAGACGCAGATGTTTGGTACTGGGCTGGATCGCTTGCTTTGAAAGACTTTGGTGGAGAAGGCAGTGTTTTAGGCGTGATCTTTGGTCAACCACCCAGAGTTACTGGTGGTAGCATCAAAAATGTTGCCGGCAATACTACCTTTGACGACAGTACTTCTTATCACTTAGAGGGTCTTTACAAGTACAAGGTTTCCGATAATATTCAGGTAACACCTGGCTTGTTGGTAATTTTCAATCCAGAGCACAACGACGCTAACGACACTGAATACGTAGGTACTCTACGTACTACTTTCACCTTCTAAAATTACGTGAGTTTGACAGACCTCTCCCGGACAGCCTCCCTCTCCTAAAAGGCGAGGGAGGAGAGTTTTTGCTCCCCTCTCCTACTAGGCTACCGTGTATACACAAGTCCACCCTGAGCAAGTTTCCAGCCTAAAAAGATGGATTCAAATTGCCTCAAACCTCGAACGAGGGTATGCATCCCCGGAAGTCTTTGAGAGAAGTAACCAGACCATCCACCCAGGCGAGCTTTTGGATCAAGTTAGGACTTACGCACTGTACAAAATAACTATCTTATGTATCAACGTAAATACGTTGTTTCAGGCTTTTGTCAATCACCCTTGATTGGGTGCGATCGCTAAAATTTTATTGAAAAATCTAGCTATAAGCCTTGAAAAGTATACTTGTCATTTTGGCTTTTCTGTCAATGCGTAAGTCCTAATCAAGTAGCCCAGGGTAAACAACCCAGGGGATAAGGATTTTGCAGTTTTTCGCTATCACCTTCAACAGAAGATTGAATTACTCCTAAGCATTGTTGCTGCTTTTCACAAAAGGTAAGCGCAGCCGAAAGCTGAGTATTGTCGCGCCCTTCAACCATTTGTAAGGTTCGGACAGCTACGGACAAAGCCAAGATTGTCAGGCGTTGAATAGCGATCGCAGACTCTAACTGAGTAGCTTCTAAATTTAATCCTGCTGTTTTGAGGGTGGCAAAGAGTTGTTCAATCTTCCATCGCCACCCGTACCATTGAATCACTCGCAGTGCCTGTTCTAAGCAAACAACTTCGTGTGTGGTTAGTAACCGCCAATGAATCGGTTCTTCTCCTGCGGGTGGTTGGACTTCCAAAGCTTCAACAGCCAACTTGGGTTACGCTAGTGGGATAGCCAAAAACGCTTAATTTATCTGGGCGTTGAATCTCAACTTGTCCACAACGAACAATAAGCATTGCTTCTCTTGGCATTCGCTTTCGACGTGAGTCTGTAGGTATGTTAATGATATAAGTACCTTCACATGGTTGCTCCCCTCAAGTAGTCGAACAGTGATTGAGATCGCCCTAACAATCGACGGTCTTGGCAAGCGCGGATCAGTAAATGATTGTTTTTGTTGGGTACAGTGGCAAATTCCTCAAATAGGTCAGATTCGCGATCGCCAATGTGAGTTCCCATCTTTGCCCTACCCGCTTCAAAGCATTTCTGGCTCTCCGATGCCGATGCTAACCATTTGTAGGATTCTTTCTCCTCAATTGGTAAATTTTTATAGCCCCGTTCATATTTATCTGCATGGTCAATATCTCGGCTGCACAATTGTATGGTGCTTAATCCCAAAGTAAATCCACTTTCACCATCCAATACCAGTGTTGGATGAATATAAAACCCTACATCTGTGTTGTTTCCTACTACTCCTAATCCTGCTGGTGACAGCCTACCTAAATGAGACTGCAAGTTGATTTCGCTACTATCACTTATCGCTAATATGTGCTTTTCTGCTACATGAAGCTGGCAATCAACCGCAATCCTACGTACTAGTTCTGATACTGTGATATTTTCATTCTCCAAAAACCGATAATAACCCATCTGTTCTGCCCAATTTCGACTTATTTGCCGGATATTTATCGATTGGTGTTTTTGTATCGCTTCATATAATGCTGCCCCCTTTTTATCAACCGAGCGTCTCCAAATGCCTTTGCTGGTATCATCGCAGCGTGAATTAAGATTGGATTATCCATGTTTTTGCTTCTCAAAAATCCTCTGCACCTACTTTACATCCGACTTGTGTATACACGGTAGAGGGGGCAGGAAGAAAAGCCCATAAATAAATTTAGGCGCTTGATTTAAGACGCATTATTTCTTGTGCGATGCATCTCGAAATAAATATTTAACATTAAGCAGAAATAAATTTATTTGTTCTGGAACCCTCTATTGCTGGGAAACTACAGCATCTTCTCCCTGCTCCTCTGCCCCTCTTCCCCCTGCTCCTCTGCTCCCCTGCCCCTCTGCTCCCCTGCCTCTCTTCCCCAATCCCCTCATCCTCCAGAAGCCTCACTAGTAGAAAGTTGAGATAATTGGGCCAGAGATAGGTCTTCAACCTCTGGTAACTTTTCTAAAGAGAGGGGAGTGGATTGGGTGGCACCAGATAAGCGTTTTAAAAGGCTAGGTCTGGGGTCATGTAACAGATAAATAATGCGATCGCCAATTTCCCAATCTTGGTTCGCTGGCATTACCTGTAAGCGTTCTGCTCGTTCTAGCAATAAGGGTATCAAAAATCCAGTCCGAATCTTTTCTTGGATGCGATCGCATTGAGTCGAGAATTCCAACTCATCTAGCGTAGTTGTCCCCAACTTCACTCGCCCATCGTTCAAATATTCATTCCAAGTTTTAATTGCTAAGTCTGGAATAAAAGCTTGATTAACTTTATTACTAGTCGAGGTACTCGCTTGCGGATCGCGGGGAAAAACAGCTAAGACGCGCGGAGGTTTAAACTCCTCAGCTGCTCTTTGAGCCAAAACAAAATTCACCTCGCCATTACTTGTCATCGCCAAAAAAGTACCTATAGAGGCAAGTCCGGCCTCTTCTAAAACCGCAGCATCTAGCGCACTGCTGGCAATTACCCGGAGATTTTGCGCCTCGGCTTGCACAAGACAATCGGGATCGGTATCAATCATCACCACGTTTTCTCCCCGTTCTTGAAAGAAACGAGCAATCACAAGACTCAAGGGATTACAACCCACAATCACTGCCCCAGTTACGTCTTTGGAGGTGATTTGCAGCCATTTAGCAACCCAGCCAGCTGTTAGCCCTTGGCAGACAACAGTCATGATAATTGTGAGGAAAACTAAAGCTTTGATGGAATCACCGCCGTTAATGCCTCGCTGTGTCAACGAAATCGCAAAAAAAGAAGCTACAGAGGCAGCAACAATTCCTCTCGGAGCAACCCAACTTAAAAACAGTTTCTGTCGCCAGTTTAAGTCACTGTTCCAGGTACACAACAAGATATTGATCGGGCGAACGACAAACATTAGTACCAAAACAGTGAATAAACTACCCCAACCCAAAGCAAACACACTGGCAATGGATAGGTCAGCAGCTAATAAGATAAATAGTACCGAAACGCTGAGAATTGTCAGCTGACCCTTAAAGCTGCGTAACAGACGTTCTTCCGGGACTGAGGAGTTAGCAAAGACTGCCCCTGCAACTACTGTTGTCATGACTCCCGATTCACTGCGGATCATCTGCGATAAGGTAAACAAGCTCCAAAGTATCGCCAACACCACTAAGTTTTTTAGCTCAAATGACAGAAAGGTGGCGCGTTTAAAAATCAAACTCATCAGATAACCCCCAGCACCACCAATTGCTGCTCCCACACCCAGGCGCATCAGTAAGCCGATGATCGCATTGAGCGGGTCAGCATCGCCGTTCAAAATCGTATCGAGGACAACGAAGGCGAGGATAGCCCCTACAGGGTCAATTAAAACTCCTTCTCCTTCCAAAAGTGTTGCCACTTGTCGATCTACATTGATTTGTTTGAGCAATGGGCCAACGACGGTTGGGCCTGTCACCACGACTATGGAAGCATAGAGAAAGGCTATGTTCCAGGGAAATTCACCCAGCCAGTGAGCAGCCATACTCCCGCCAAGTAGGGTAATTAGCGTTCCTTGAGTGACGAGCAATTGTAAGCTGACAGAAACTCTACCTAACTCACGCAGATCCAAGTTAAGTCCGCCTTCAAACAAAATAATTGCCGTTGCGAGGGCGACTATAACTTCCAGTCCAGTGCCTAGCGAATGGGGATGCAATAGCCCTATGCCATCAGAGCCAAATAAAATGCCCAACAGCAATAACAAGACGATGCTGGGTACACGAAGGTATGCAGCCAGCACTTGGGCGCTAATGCCTGCAAAGACGGCGATCGCCATCTGTATGGTGATTTCAAAAGATGCTTCCATATTGTAGATTTTGAGCGATTTATTTCAAAATCTTTTGTAAAAAACCGTAGATATCAACTCTACAGGGTACAACATCATACCCTTTGTTCCTTGCTGTCTTCAGCGTTTTTTAGATATGTGTATACTTCAAAATTCCCAGCGCCCAAGGCTGACGCACCTTGCGGCTGACTACAAAAGCATCTACAGACTTTTTTATGTGTCTCCATATCTTTGTATCTTCTTCAAGCTTTTGCTTCCACCCAGTTTAGCTGCCACAAACTTTTTTTGGCAAAACCTGTTGACAACGGCAAGGAAATTGGTTAACTTATAAAAGGTCTGAGTCCGATGCCCCCATCGTCTAGAGGCCTAGGACACCTCCCTTTCACGGAGGTAACGGGGATTCGAATTCCCCTGGGGGTACTTAAAAACAATAAAAAGCAAAAGCTTTTTTATTTGAAATGTAGCAATAAAAACCATCATTCAGAAATACATCTGAATGATGGTTGGTTGTTGTTATGTATACGGTTCTTTGCTGGCTAGTTCTTCTACACGTTGGTGAATAGCCAGAAGATTTAACCGCAAATCTTTGCTCAGACGATTTTCAATAATTCCCACTGGCATAGTGAGTTTAGGCCAAACTTGAATTGTGTAGGACAGATTTGTTCCGAAAGACTCACCGAAAGCATAAGGCTCTAAGCACCAGCTACCAGAAAAGCCTTTAAAATCTCCCTCTACCATGCGGAAATTAATAGCTTTAGGGAAGCATTCTTCCAAATCTAGAACTACCCGCGCACAAAAGTTGAAATTCAGTAAGCGTTGGGAGCCTATTTGCTCCAGTCGAATTCCACCATCGGGATGCTCGATTAGACAACTCTTAGCAAGGTTGGGGAGGAAGTCTGGTAAGGCTTCATAATTTGTCAGAACCTTCCAGATTTGCTCCACTGGATGGGGAATTTGGACTTTAGCACTGATTTGCCGCTGTCGCTCTGCTATTTTCTCAATTTGAACTTCTACCTGAGCAAGCAAATCTTCTTCTAGGTTGGTGATATCAGTGGAAGATTGCAAGTCAGGGTTCTCTGTCGTGTTCTGTTTTTTAGTCACTTTCAGAATTATGGTTTGCTTTCGTCAGAAAATTGGGGCAGAGTCAAGGTGAAGCAAATTTCACTCTGTTCAGAATCCGAAATTGGCAGACTTTCAACAGCGATCGCTCCATTCAGATGCTGCACTAAAGACTTGACTAAAGCAAGTCCCAAGCCAGTCCCTGGAGTCCAGCGCCCTTTTCCACGACGGAACTTATCAAAGATGTAGGTCGCTTCTTCTTCAGAGATGGCACGTCCTGTATTCGTCACCTTTATGATAACTCGATCGATTTGCTGCTCGACTCGGTGAGCCGCTTCAAGGCGGACTATTGTATCAGGCTCTGAGTATTTACAGGCATTGGTTAATAATTCTTGCAGGATGCGGTCAAAGCTCTCCAGTTCAGTTTGCAGTTTCAGCGATTCTTCTGGCAAATCTATAGAAATTTTTAATCCTTTTTCGCCAAGTTTTTTCTCGAAAGATGCTGCTATATCCTGAATTCTAGTATTTAAATCTATAGATTCTAATTGCGGGGCTTCGTGAGGCGACTCTAGCTTTTGGAGTGTCAACAAGTCATTAATCAAGTTGATTTCTTTTGAACATTCTTGCTCAAGAATATCTAGATATCTACCCTGACGTTCTGGTGCTATTCCTGGCAACCGCAAGTTTTTGATTGACATCAGCATATTTGTCAAAGGATAGCGTAGGCGATCGCTCATGTTACTCAAAAATTCATCTTTGAGTTCATTAAGTTTCCGCAGCTGTTCGACATACTGCCGGGTTCTTTCATGCAATTTCGCTTGGAGTTCTAGACTACTTTGGAGTTTCGCCGTCCGTTCATCTACCAACATTTGCACTTGGCGCAATGTCTGTGACTGAATTATGGCGTTACTCACTTGAGCGCAAACCATTTCCACAAGATTTAATTCTTCTGGTTGCCAATTGCGAATCACAGCTTGCTGTAGCACCACGAATCCTAAAATTTTACCTTGACTTTCCAATGGCACTAAAAGTACCGCAGGCAATTTCTCTATCGCAAATAATGGAGCAGAGGTCAAGGTATCGTTTTGATCTGTATAGTCATCAAAGATTACTGGTTTTCCAGAATCCATGAAGGCACGCTGGCATAAACCACAGTCTGAAATCAAGAAAGACTCAGCTAAGGTGTCTAGTTTACTAGTGCCAGAATTTTGTGTTTCTCTAGCCCATTGGGCGATTACACTAGCTTTCGCTTTGGGGATTTGTTTTTTAGCTTGAGTCTTAAATAGCGGATCTGTATATTTTAGTAAGATGAGCAAACCCCGATCTGCCTGTAGAGATTCGGCTGTCGAGGCGATAACTAACTGAAGCATTTGATTCAGCTCCAAGTTGCTACGACTCAATATGGTTAATTGTTTGATCAAGCTTTGATGGTGCTTACTTTTTTGCAGGGACTGCTCTTGATGAGTAATTTGTTGAGCTTGTGCCACTCCAGAAAAAGCGATCGCGCAAGCCGACTCCACTTCTTTGAGCAATTGTTTTTCTGATTCACTCCATTCATAAGGTTGGAATTTAATCAGATTAATCACTCCATTATTATTGCCACCAAAGCGAGTGGGAATTGCCAAAACCGCTTTTATCGGTAGTGGTAAATATTGACACCCAATTACCAGACTATTCTGAATGATGGAAATGTCTTCAATAGTCAATGGTTGGGCAGCACATTGTAACACTGGCGAGTGCATAAGCAACTGTTCCATCGAAAACATTTCTTCTGGGTGTGGCAACCCTAGAAACTCATCAGCACACCAATTAGTAGTAGTTGCTTCGTCTGATGTCTCATCTGCCACTGAAACTAAGCAGCAGCAATCTACTTGAAACGCAACTCCTAGCAATTGGGCAATCTCTTGCAGCATCAAAGCCGTAGCAGAGCCATTAGCAATGATTTGGTTAATCTTTTGTACCAATTCGCGGGCAGGTTCTTCCTGATGCTGCATCAGCTTGACTTGGTAAGGTTGTAGTCGATCTATGTCATCTACGTAATGTGGCGGCGATGATAAAGGCTTTTTCATTTTTGGCACGCCCTCGGATAGTAACCCCATTGTTCTTGCACCCAACCTCTTGGCATATTCTTCACCGTTAGTTGTGTTGCTACACCCTGATAATTGACAAATTTTGTGTGAATACTTTCTCTCACCTGTTATAGCCCTTTTCTATATCAGATGACCAAATTTCCACTACATCAAGCAAATTGCTACATTGGGACATAAGTAATAAAATACTCAAAATATCCTATAAATGCTTAAGTTAGCTTATTTTTAACTGCACTGTCTTGAAATAATTTATTAACTTTATCCTGTCTGTAAGTATACATAAACCGTAATTTCTCTGGAATCACAGCAAAATTCCCCTTTTGAGCGCGTAAAATTACGTAACTTGCTTTATAAAGCTTTATTACATTTATTGAAAAAACTAGTAGGTTTAACAAGCTACTCCTCGATCTCCGTAACTCTCAGTAAAATATCAACAAAAGTAAAGGAAACACGAGGAGGTTGTTCTTGCAGTGTAGGCTTCTCTTGTCTAGGAGAGGCTGCATCAACGAGACGCACTTGTGTTCAGACCCGATCTACATTGATAGCGTAACTATGGTAGCGAGTTCGTAAACGTCTTGTTTCCAACCTATGGCAGAAATTTGGAGTAGAGCCAATACTGCTCGGGTTTTGGATTTTTAACTCGGAATTGGATTTGGGGGAAAAGGTTACTGGGTTTAGGTTAAAGGTTTTTTCTTTCCCCTTTTCCAAAACCCGACAAGTATTGGGAGTAGAGCTTAAATTTAAATAAATTCTTGTTCACTAGGGCTTGCGGCAGTTCTAGCTAAATTGTGAATGCAGCCCAGTTATTAGTAAAAATAACTAGGCTGCATTCGTTTGAATATAAAAAAAAACCACATCTATTTTCAGAAGTATATTTTTTAAAGTAGTAAGAGCATTTTGTACTCCCTGCTGGTAGGGCGAGCTAGATGCCCTCCCTACACCAGGTTTCAAAATAGACGAAGTTTATCCAGCCAAGCTCTCGACACTCAGAGGAACCATATCGCCATTCCTCGTTAGTCCTAACAACATCGGTTCTTGGGGTTGAATTAGTTGACCTGTAAGCACACAGCGTTCTTCTTGTTGAGCTGTGGCAGCTATGCTAGCTCGAATGTCGGATCGCGAAAATCGAGGTTTCCACTCACCTGATTTTTGCTGGACATAATTCCAAAGGATATCTCGGATTAGAGCTTGATATCCCTGATTTCCAGCTATTTCTTTGAGCTTATCTTTGAGCTCCCGCTCTAGACGAATGCTGGTAACTTCCATATCGGTGGTTGGAGTGCGAGCGATCGTATGCATCAGTTTTTCTCCTTGAAGGTATAGACAGGATAGTAATACAAGTGTAGTATGTTTAAAGGAATGTTCAATAGGTGAAATTTTCTGTGAAATCTATTTACCCCATCTCTACTTCAATTTTGTGCCCTACCAATTGCCGAACCAATTGGGAATCAGCTGCTATGGAAGTGGAGTATTTATTTATGGGCGATGGTAGCCAAAATCATAGGCAAATCACAGAAGGTAATGATGATTATAAGTATGTAGCCATTAGTGCACTAATTGCAAAACCACAACTAAATCAAAAAAGCGGGGGGTACAGGCAAACCAATCCTGTACCGATATGAGACCAGAAAATTTTCCGGTCAATTCTAACCCCCGCTTCACCGAAAACTTGAAGCGGGGGTTTTTTTATAAGGAGTTAAGCTGTGACGATATCTTCCATGCGCGGCGCGAACGCAATGCAAGTGTTAGAGCAATCTGTGGTGGTGTTTTCTCAAAATTACTTGCCACTATGTCGGGTCAATATCAAGCGGGCGATTGTGCTGTTAGTAACGAACAAGGCGCAACCGCTGGGTTTTACCACAGAAGGCGGCTGGCAAGTTCACTCACCCAATTTGGTAATTGATGTACCAAAACACATTCGCTTGACAATCACTTCTAATGAGCGGATGTGGAAAATTCCGCCAGTTAATCGGCGGGAAGTGTTGCGGCGAGACCATCACAGTTGCCAATATTGCGGTAGTGGCAAACATCTAACGCTAGATCATGTGATGCCGCGTTCTAAAGGCGGTTCTCACACTTGGGATAACGTAGTCACAGCTTGTGAAAGATGTAACTCCCGTAAAGGCGATCGCACTCTGTTTGAAGCTGGTATGCAACTGCGTACCAAACCAAAAGCGCCAATCCACCCCGCGATTTCTTTTGCTGAACAGTTTTGGATAGATATGCAAGCAAACCTGGAATAACAGGAGAGCATAAGGAATGCTGAAATTAACTTACACTGAAAGCAGTTTTGATTTAGAATGTCTTACTCTGTCGCTAGAAGAATGGGTAGGGCAACGAGTGATTTTAGCCCTGCGAGTTGGGCAAAGTTTGTGCATTGAACCGAGTACCGCTTCCTTTTTGCTTCCTGTTGATTTGCCAGGAGTAGAAATACTGAGGTCTGAGGTAAAAAGTGATGACAGAGAAATCATTGCTCTGTGTGCGTGCGATGCCGAATATATGGAAGTCACCCTGCGGGGTTCTTGGCTATCAGTTAGTTCTAAGGATTCTGTCGGTGTGTTTGTTACCACGATGAGCGATCGCGCTGAGTTCTTTTTGCACAAACTTTGGCAAGAAGCTCAATCTTGTGCCTCTGTCATGAGTGAATAAACGAAATAGTTGAGTGACTCAATTTTGGATTTTGGATTTTAGATTTGTTCTCACGTTGAAATTCGCGGGTAACTCTTGGAGACGCTGCGAGAACAAAGATTTTGGGATTTTGGATTGAGTAATCCAAAATCCCAAATTTAAAATCTAAAATCAGGTGAGGAGAATATCTCACCCTTTATTGCGCCATTTTGAGTAGTTCAGGGATTGTCACAAATCGGTAGCCTTGCTGTTTGAGTCCGTTGATGATTTGTGGCAAAGCTTCTACAGTTCTGTGGCGATCGCCACCACCATCATGCATTAAAACAATGAAACCAGGTTTCGCGCCTTTCAGGACATTATTTACAAATGCCTGCGGTTTGGCGTGAGGATCGGTATCAGCGGAAGTTAGCGACCACATAATGACAGTATCTTTCTGGCTTTTGGCGTAAGCAGCTAGTCCGTTATTTAAAAAGCCTCCAGGAGGACGAAACAGAGAAGTTTTGACTCCTGTAATTTTGTATATCAGATCGGCTGTGCGATCGATTTCACTCTTGGCTGTGGCTTCATCCATTTGCCGATACCAATGATGCCAAGTATGGTTGCCAATAGCGTGTCCCTCGGCTACTTCACGCTTGGCTAAGTCTGGATTTGCTTCTAAAGCTTGTCCTACCCAAAAGAATGTTGCTTTAACATCATTTTGCTTCAAGATATCCAGCATTTCTAGGGTTGTTTTTGGCCAGGGCCCATCATCAATGCTGAGAGCAATAACCTTTTCGTTGTTATTGGGTTGTACCTTATAAACTGTTTTTCCCTGAAATTTATCTGGGACTGTAAAGGTAGGGTTTTCTACTTTGACTGATGGCGGTAGATGGGCATTAATTTGGCCCTTTGCTGGATTTTGAAGTGCAGTATGGATTTTGCTTATTGGCTGGTTCAATCCCGATTGTGGGGAGATACCTGGAGCAATACTACAAGCTGTAATACTAGAGGCGATCGCGACAATACTAATTATCTGTTGTCGCTTGAGGTAGTTGTCTGTCACGTCAGGCTTTTAAAGATTCACACAATCATAAGCTGTAGTTTGATTTTTCAGAGAGTTTAGCAAGCTCAAATATAAGTGCAGCAGCTTTTATAGACAATTTCAAAAAAACTTTCTAAAACCCCTTGACACCTTTTGTAGTATTTTGTAGTATATTTGTAGTGAAGCGAAAGACAAAGCTTCTCAAGAGTCAAATTTATGTTCTACATCCAACTAAAGGACAGGCGTTGGAATAAACCAGAGTCCCCAGTCAACAAAACTGCTCCTACTTGCAAACCATCGGTAATAGAGGCAATAAACGAAAAAAGTTCTAAGTTTGCACTCATCAAAACCACTGAATACATCCGTAATACACAACAGGCTTGCTACCTAGAGTTTCGGTTGTTTTCTTAACAGTTTCTAACAGTAAAAAGTAATTTTTCTGAACCTTGAAAACTAAATAAGAAATGGGCAAGTTCACCAACAAAATTTGTGCCTAAAAACCTAAAATTTTAGGCACAGATTCTCAAAAATCGGGGTGTAGCTCAACTGGCTAGAGCGTTCCGTTGTCTGCGGAAATGTTGCGGGTTCAAGTCCCGTCACCCTGGTTGCAGTCCTGTAGGCGAATAGTTTAAGCCGTCAGTTGCTCAAACTGAAGATTGCGAGTGCAAATCTCGTCGGGACTGCCAAATGGTCAGGTAGCCAAGTTGGTAAGGCGTTGGTCTGCAAAACCGATTAGCGCGGGTTCAAATCCCGTCCTGACCTTTGTCGCAGTGTAGCTTAATGGTAAAGCCCCTGGCTCATAACCTGGTATATGCGGGTTCAAATCCCGCCACTGCCACCAAATGCAGGGATGGTGTAACGGCAACACCTCGTGACTCCAAATCCGATGTTCTAGGTTCAAATCCTAGTCCCTGTGTCAGACAATTTTGGATTTTAGATTGCCAATTTTAGATTAAAAAATTTAATCCAAAATCTAAAATCTAAAATCTAAATTTCGGTAAATTATGCCCTCGTGGACGAATGGTTAAGTCATTGCTCTTTCAAAGCAAAGATGCGAGTTCAATTCTCGTCGAGGGAATCATTATGGGTCGATGGCCGAGTCTGGTTGAAGGCGACAGTCTGTAAAACTGTTCTTTTTTGCACGCAGGTTCAAATCCTGCTCGACCCACTGTGGAGAGGTGGCTGAGTGGCTGAAAGCGTCCTCCTGCTAAGAGGAAACGGGTAGTTAATATCCGTCGCAGGTTCAAATCCTGTTCTCTCCGTTTTGAGAGTGTGGTGTAACTGGATAACATCTCAGTCTACGAAACTGAAGACGTGAGGGTTCAAATCCCTCCACTCTCGTTACATGGGAGAGATGATGGAGTGGCTGATTCGAGTTGAATTAAACCAGTCCACTGGGTAAAACCCATCTCTCCTCCTTATCCCCCGGTAGCTCAGTTGGTAGTTAGCGCCTGTCTGAAGAACAGGAGGGTCGTCGGTTCGATTCCGACCTGGGGGGCTTCGTTGCCTCATAGCTCAATGGTAGAGCAAGCGGCTGTTAACCGCGCGGTTGTAGGTTCGAGTCCTACTGAGGCAGCCATTCATTGCCGGGTGGACGAATTGGTAAGTCGCATCGCTCTGAACGATGAGGTTGCAGGTTCAAACCCTGCCCTGGCAATAAAGCCCTGTGGTGTAATTGGCAACATAGCGCCCTTTGAAGGCGAAGATTCCAGGTTCGACCCCTGGTGGGGCTGCCAAACTTTGCTCTTGTAGCCCAACTGGAAGAGGCTGCCGTCTCAAAAACGGTATGTTGTGGGTTCAATTTCCACCAAGAGTACCAAAACTTGCTCCTGTAGCCCAATTGGAAGAGGTGGCAGACTTAAAATCTGTTTAGTTGTGGGTTCGACTCCCACCAGGAGTACCAACGGGATGTAATTCAGTGGCCAGAAGCCATGCTTTGGGAGCATGGAGTCGCAGGTTCAAATCCTGCCATCCCGATATACCCCTGTGACGGAACTGGTATACGTGCTGGAATCAGAGTCCAGATTTTGCAGGTTCAAATCCTGTCAGGGGTACTAAATGCTCTCGTGGCGGAACGGAAGACGCACTAGACCGAGGATCTAGTTTTTTGCAGGTTCAAATCCTGTCGGGAGTACCAAAATATCTGGGTGTGGCGCAGTTGGGAGCGTGGGAGTTTCGGGAACTCCAGGTCGTAGGTTCAATCCCTACCACTCAGACTTTGCCCTTGTAGCCCAACGGAAGAGGCGCTTCGCTTAGAACGAAGAGGTTGCTGGTTCAAATCCAGTCAGGGGTATTGACTTCTTGCAAAAATTCTTTTGCAAGAAGGGGAAAGGGAAAAGGTAAAAGGGGAAAGGTTTCTTATTATTCCTTTCCCCTTTACCCCTTACCCTTTTCCCACTTCTACAAGAAGTCTATTGGTGAATATGCGGGGATAGAGCAACGGTGGCTCGTCAGGCTCATAACCTGAACATCGGCAGGTTCGACTCCTGCCCCCGTCACCAAAATTAGTGCTGGTGTAGCTCAATTGGCAGAGCAACTGACTTGTAATCAGTAGGTTGCAGGTTCAATTCCTGTTACCAGCTCCAGAATGCGGATATGGTGTAACGGTAGCATCTGAGTCTTCCAAACTCTAGGCACGAGTTCAAGTCTCGTTATCCGCTTTAAAAATTTGCGGGTGTGATGTAATCGGTAGCATCTGAGTACGCCATACTCAGTGCGTGGGTTCAAGTCCCTCCACTCGCTTGCGTAGTCCTGTAGCTTCAACGGTAGAGCAAGTGCCTTACAAGCAAGAGGTTGCAGGTTCAAATCCTGCCAGGACTACCAAATGTTGGGAGTGTAGCTCAATGGAATAGAGCTTCGAGCTTCTACCTCGAAAGTTGTGGGTTCGAGTCCTACCACTCCCGCCTTAACAAGTCAAAAGTCAAAAGAATGAATTTAATATTTTTCTTTCTTTTTAGTTTTTACTTTGCTCTTTTTACTTATTTGATGGGGTCATAGCTCAAATGGCTAGAGCGCCTGCCTTGCAAGCAGGAGGTTATGGGTTCAATTCCCATTGATTCCACTGATGATGGTGTCTGAAGCCAAAGTGGTCGATGCGCTGGTTTGTGGAACCAGTCATAGCGGGTTCAAGCCCCGTCAGGCACCCCTGAATGGAAGATGCCGCTGAATGGACGGCAACTGGTCTTGAAAACCAGGGTATGGGCAACTGTAGGGGTTCGATTCCTCCATCTTCCACCTATCCACCTGGAGCCGAAAAGCGAGGCGCTGTGCTGATAACACAGAAATAGGAGGGGCAGTACCTCCCTGGTGGATTTATATCTAAATGTTGGTATTACAAATCGCACCAACTCATTTCTTATTTAAATTAACTAGGGTGGTTGGCATACCGGCTGTGCAGCGGGCTTTTAACCCGCAGAAATAGGTTCGACCCCTATACCACCCACTAAACAATTCAAAATTCAAGTTGCGCTTCTAGCGCACCAAAGGTGCGACTCAAAATTCAAAATTACGGAATGCCATTCTAGCTATTAGCTAATATGCAACTTGAATGCGCGTTGGGTTATGAATAGCAACCAGCGATCGCTAGTTGAGCATGTTGCAATAATACATCTTTATCCAAAGTATGTATGGGATATTGCGGTGTTACTGCCAGTAGTTTCTCTATTCTTTCTCTAGCTGCTTCTACGACTGCTTCATCTAAACTACCGTTACTGAGCGAATCAGCAAAATCTTCAGCAATCCGATAAGTTCTTTCAATAGATGATGAATTAATATTACGCGACACAATAAACAGATCGCAGCCTGCATTAAATGACCGTGCCACAGTACCAGCTTTCATAAACATATCTGAGATCGCTTTCATATCCAAATCATCTGATACAACTACTCCCTCAAAGCCAAGTTCCTCTCTAAGTATGGTTTTGAGGATAGTCTGAGAAAGCGTTCCTGGCACATCAGGATCTATTTTGGGAAATAAGATATGGACAGTCATAATCAAAGGAATCTGTACTTCGATTAAAGCTTTGAAGGGTATAAGTTCTCGAAGTCGCAGGTCTTCTAGAGTTAAATTCAGTATTGGTAGCTCAATGTGAGAGTCCTTGCTGGTGTCTCCATGTCCGGGAAAGTGTTTAGCACATCCCAAAATTCCTGAATCTCGAAGTCCAAGGTAATAGTCACGGGCACCTTGAGTGGCAGTTTCGGGAGTGTTACCAAAGGCGCGCGGCCCAATCACGGGGTTGTCGGGATGAGAAAAAATATCTGCTACAGGTGCCCAAGATAAATTGATTCCCAATGATTTTAGTTCTACTGCTGTGGCTTTTGCTACTTCGTAAGCGTGCGATCGCAGTAAATAAGCGTGAGGAAAGCGGGTAATTGGCAGTGGTGTACGAATTACACGCCCTCCTTCATGATCGAGAGTGAGGAACATGGAATCACGTTCAGTATATTCTCGTATCTGCCTGTTTAAATCCTTGAAGCTTTCCAGCCAAACCTGATACGGGGTGCCATCCAAAAAGTTTTTAGCAAAAAAGATCGCCCCAATCGGTTTTAATTCATTGAGTGCGCGTTTATCGTCATCGCTTAATGTCGTGCCGGAAATACCTAAAATTAAGTGATGTCCAAAACGCCTTAGCTCCTGCGATACACCCATAATCTTTTACCTATAAGTTGTGCGGTAAACAACTTGGTTGTTCAACCTAGAGTACATAAACATTTATCCTACACCCTGTATAAGGAGAGGAAGTTTTCAAAGTAGTCTTTAAGCAATACCCCAAATATTTTCTCATACCAAATACACAAATTAGCAAAGAAATCAACTACTTGAGGACAACTTTTAAAATTAGCTATTTTCAGTCAAAGGAAATACTTTTGTTTCCCGAAATCACTTGCATGTAAATATAGATAAAGCGCACACCGCAAAGCTATTGCCAACAATGGTATTGGCAATTTTTTTGGGCAAGTGCGCGTAGGTAAAATTCCCTTTGGCAAAAGTTTTTTAGGGAAGCAATCGCACAACAACTGCCAAATGTAACGGATTGCAACGTATAATGAAAACGATAAAACGGTTAAGAAATATTGAAGAGCAGTAGGGTTACATGCGAGTAGCGATCGCGGGAGCGGGACTAGCAGGACTTTCCTGCGCAAAATATCTTACAGACGCAGGGTCACACACCCATTGTCTTGGAACGTCGAGACGTTCTAGGCGGTAAAGTGGCCGCGTGGAAAGATGCTGATGGAGACTGGTACGAAACAGGTCTGCACATCTTCTTTGGCGCATATCCCAATATGTTGCAGTTATTCAAAGAACTGGACATTGAAGATCGATTGCAGTGGAAAGAACACACAATGATCTTCAACCAGCCGGATGCACCAGGTACTTACAGTCGCTTTGATTTCCCAGATTTGCCAGCACCAATTAATGGTATAGTGGCAATTCTGCGAAACAACGACATGCTGACATGGCCAGAAAAAATCCGTTTTGGCATCGGATTATTGCCGGCCATGATTCAGGGGCAAAAGTACGTTGAAGAAATGGACAAATACTCCTGGACAGATTGGCTGCGTAAACACAATATTCCAGAACGGGTCAATAAAGAAGTTTTTATTGCCATGGCCAAATCGCTGAACTTCATTGGTCCAGATGAAATTTCGGCAACCATTCTTTTAACCGCCCTCAATCGTTTCCTCCAAGAAAAAAGAGGCTCGAAAATGGCCTTTCTGGATGGTTCGCCAACAGAACGATTGTGTCAGCCCCTAGTAGATTACATCACCGAACGCGGTGGAAAAGTCCGCTTAAATGCCCCTTTAAAAGAGATTTTACTAAACGCCGATGGTAGCGTCAAAGGATACTTGATTCGGGGGTTGAATGGAGACGAAGATGAAGTCTTCACGGCGGATTTGTATGTATCTGCCATACCAGTTGACCCTTTGAAGGTGATTTTGCCAGCACCTTGGAAAGAAATGGAGTTTTTCCAAAAGCTAGATGGGTTGGAGGGCGTACCTGTAATTAACGTGCATTTGTGGTTCGATCGTAAACTTACGCAAATTGATCACTTGCTATTCTCGCGATCGCCCCTCCTAAGCGTTTATGCTGATATGAGCAATACCTGCCGTGAATACGCCAATCCCGATCGCTCGATGTTGGAATTAGTTCTAGCCCCGGCAAAAGATTGGATTGCCAAATCCGATGAGGAGATTGTGGCTGCAACTATTGCCGAGTTAGAAAAACTCTTCCCCGACCACTTTGGGGGAGACAATCCAGCAACATTGCTGAAATCTCATGTGGTGAAAACGCCCCGTTCAGTTTACAAAGCGACCCCTGGTCGTCAACAGTACCGTCCCTCGCAAACAACCCCCATTAGTAACTTCTATCTTAGCGGGGATTACACCATGCAACGCTACTTAGCCAGTATGGAAGGTGCCGTACTTTCTGGTAAGCTGACAGCGCAGGCGATTTCTGAGGCCCTCTCGGTAGCAAATTCCTCAAACCTGCAAACGCTCACCCGACCGCCCGCAACGAATGCTGCAACTGCCTGATTCCCCGCCGCGCATGAAAACGCTGGTCTCTGTAGACGAGTCATACAAACTTTGTCGGCATCTCACAGCAAAGTACGCCAAGACCTTTTACCTGGGTACTTTGCTGATGAGTCCGGTAAAACGTCAATCTATTTGGTCAATATACGCTTGGTGTCGCCGTACAGATGAATTGGTGGATGGCCCCGCATCTGCTATTACCACGCCAGAAACCCTAGACCTATGGGAACAGCAGCTGGAATCGATTTTTGCGGGGCGTCCATTAGAAAATTACGATGTAGCTTTAGTTGATACCCTCCAGCGCTTTCCGATGGACATTCAACCATTTCGGGATATGATTGCCGGTCAGCGTATGGACTTATATCGCAGTCGTTATGAAACCTTTGAGGATTTATACCTCTACTGTTACCGCGTTGCTGGCACTGTTGGCTTAATGTCAACATCCGTTATGGGTGTGGATAACACCATATATGCAGCACCGTGGCAACAGAACAAACAACCTTATGTTCCCATAGAAGAAGCGATCGCTCTCGGAATTGCCAATCAACTCACCAATATCCTGCGGGATGTGGGAGAAGATGCCAAACGGGGACGGATTTACATTCCCCTAGAAGACTTGGCAAAATTCAACTATACCGAGCAAGACTTCTTCAAAGGTGTGGTAGACGATCGTTGGCGGGCATTGATGCGCTTTCAAATTGACCGTGCCCGCCAATTTTACACCACATCCGACCAGGGAATTACTTATTTAGCATCCGATGCCCGTTGGCCTGTGTGGGCAGCATCAATGCTGTACGGTCAAATTTTAGAGGCGATTGAACGCAACGATTACGATGTATTCAGTCAGCGAGCTTTTGTTCCCCAGTGGAAAAAGTTACGCACCTTGCCCATAGCTTGGATGCGATCGCAAGTCCTTTAAAAAATTAGTCATTTGTCCCTAGTCCTTAGTCCTTAGAGTTTTATAAATGACAAATGACCAATGACAAATGACTATTGACTCTTGCCAACAAGTCTGGTAACATTGATATTCGTGAGTCATGGAGAGGTGGCTGAGTGGTCGAAAGCGGCAGATTGCTAATCTGTTGTACGGCAGGCAACTCCGTACCGAGGGTTCGAATCCCTCCCTCTCCGTTTTTCAAGTTTTGATACACGGAATAAACTCCGTGTTTAAAAATAAATACCAATCCAGACGTAAACACTTCTACTCCCAAAGATGGATGATATGATTTATGCTTTGGAGTCTTGCTAAGATCCAGCTAGTTAGAAACCTAGTTTGACTCTTAAGTTTTAGGCTTCCTAGATATCTGAGGAGTATAAGCGATTTATGAAAAAATTTAGTGCCGCCTTAACTTTAAGTATAGCTACCCTAGCAACTGGGTTTCTAGTTGGAGCTTGTGGTGATAGCAGTACGCCCAATGGCACAGCTAACAACGCAACTACCGCTACCACAGCAGCAAACTCAACTACTACAAGCAGTGCTAAAGGGCTAAAAATTGGTTCTCTGTTACCGACGACAGGCGACTTGGCTTCTGTAGGACAGCAAATGCTAGGTTCCATACCTTTACTGGTGGATACGGTCAACGCTTGCGGTGGGGTAAATGGCGAACCTGTTACTTTGGTGCAAGTAGACGACCAAACCGACCCAAAAGCTGGAGCTGCCGGTATGACCAAACTAGCAACTTTAGATAAAGTAGCAGGTGTAGTTGGCTCCTTTGCCAGTAGCGTTTCTAGTGCAGCAGTCTCCATTGCCACACCGAATAAAGTCATGCTGGTTTCCCCTGGTAGTACCAGTACCGTGTTTACCGAAAAGGCACAAAAAGGCGACTTTAAAGGCTTTTGGGCGCGTACTGCTCCCCCTGATACCTACCAAGCACTAGCCTTAGCCCAACTTGCTAACAAAAAAGGTTTCAAGCGAGTTTCTACAGTCGTGATTAATAACGATTATGGCGTAGGCTTTGAAAAAGCATTTGTGCAAACTTTTGAAAAATTGGGTGGCACTATAGTTAATAAAGATAAGCCTGTCCGCTACGACCCGAAAGCCCAGACATTTGATACAGAAGCGGCTGCTGCTTTTGCTGGGAAGCCAGATGCAGTCCTGGCTGTAATGTATGCGGAAACTGGTAGTCTGTTCCTGAAAGCCGCCTATCAACAAGGTGTGGCGAAGGGAGTACAAATTCTGCTGACAGATGGGGTAAAGTCACCGACTTTTCCAGAACAAGTGGGTAAAGGCGGTGATGGTAAATATATTTTAACAGGAGCGATCGGTACAGTACCGGGTTCCGATGGTAAAGCATTAGAAGCTTTCAACAAGCTGTGGAAGGATAAAAAAGGTGGTGCGCCAGGGGAATACGCTCCTCAAGCTTGGGATGCAGCTGCTTTATTAACATTGGCGGCGCAAGCTGCTAAGGAAAATACAGGCGTTGGTATAGCCAGCAAAATCCGGGAAGTTGCTGATGGCCCTGGCACAGAAGTTACTGATGTCTGCGAGGGACTGAAGTTACTTAAAGATGGTAAAAAGATTAACTACCAAGGAGCTAGCGGCAATGTAGATGTTGATGCTAACGGCGATGTCGTCGGTGTATACGATGTTTGGACAGTAGGAGACGATGGCACAATCAAAGTGATTGACAAAGTTACCCCTAAGTAGAAACTTAGGAGTTAGGAGTGATGAGTTATGAATTTAATCTTAATAACTCCTAATTCCTAACTCCTAATTCTTAAAGCCCACTGAAGTTGTAACCGACTCCTAATAACAAGCCCACATCAGTTTGATCGAAGAATCCGGCATTGATAGCAGCTGTTGCCGTAAATTGAGAAGTTAGAGGCACATCAATGCCACCAGACACCAAAAAGGCAAATTGCGAATCATCACCAGTTTTGTAAGCTGCACCCACTCCGACGTAAGGTGCGATCGCTAATGGTTCGCTAAAAGCATCTGCTGGTTTAAAGGTAAAATCGTAGGTGATCGGAAGTAGAACTGTGGTGTTATCTCCAAATACGGCTGAGGGTCGTATTGATATAGAATTTGTCAGTCCGATTTTGCTAACTACCGCAAAGTTACCGTCGCCCAAAGACGTGTCACCACCACTCAAACCAATGTTAGCAGCGACGCCCAGATAGCTACTACCACCATTGGTAGTTCTACCTAAATCAATATCTGATTGCGCCACTTTGGTAGCAGATGGTTGAGCAGGAGTTTGAGAAGTCGGTTGTACAGGTTCAGAGGTTAGCGTTGCAGATGAGGTTGCCACTGTGCCTGGAACAGGTATGGGTGTTACACTGGCGTTTTCTTGTATGGCAGCGTTAGGCGATTGCTCTACCTGAGTTAAATTTGTGACTGCAAAAGTTTCAGTTGTTTCTGTAGAGAGGTTTTGGCTAAACTCTTTGGGAGACGCTATGGTTGCGGAAGGTTCAGTTAATGCCCGATCGCTCAACTTGTTTACTGTCTGGGCGCTTGCAGATAAACCGCTACTCACGAATGCAAGAGTAGCTAAACTTGGCAACCAAAAAACACCTTTACGAAGAAAAATAGTATTCACGTTCACTCCTAAAACAATGTTGCCGCGAAAAACAAAGATTTTGTTGATTTTAGTCAACAAATTCGGGCAATATTCAAAATTTAACATCAAAAAATCGGTTTTTGCATTCTGACCTTACTTGATTCCTCTAGTTAATATTTATTAGCAAAAAATTAAATTTTATAGTAATCCTGAATAACTCGCGAAAAACAAGATATCCAACGACTTTTACAAAATCGTGGATTTGTGGGTGGCAATTTTCACAAATTAAATAGAATTGATATATTTATTTGAAATATCCTGAATTTGGTAGATGACAAATAGTCTCTTTGCTTAAAATTAAGATAGTGTTTGTTAAGGAGGCGATGCCTACGGCGGGCTGCGCCAACGCGATTGCCATCTATTCCATGAACGAAAGAAGTTTATTAGTATAACTGCTTTGTTGCCAAAGGTAGTTAGATTGTGAAGTGATATTACAAAGCTTTCAAAAATATTTAGAAATTGCCTACAAGGCAAACATAGTTCTAACGTAGAACCTATTAGGAGAGACTTGAGGCAAATGTGATGAGCGAAAATAATATTCAAAAGTACCGGTTTGTCTGTACCCTGACTTTCGGTGATATCTACGGTCAAATAATTGTTTGGTTGATTACAATTACCCTAAGTTTGGCATCAGCCTTGGCGTTGATGGGTGCCAAGCGACCCGTGTACGCTTTAGCAACAGCGGGGTCTCGTTGTTCTGCTATCGCTACCTTTCTTGTTGTTCGCGTTTGTCACTACCTTGTTAAATCATATTGAAGTCAGTCCTGTAGGGCCAGGAACCAAAATGGAACCCATACCAGGTAATGTCTCTCAGCAACAACCTGTACAAGCAACTAGCTAAAGAGTTAGGAGTTATGAGTAGAGACGCGATTAATCGCGTCTGTACAAGAGTTATGAGTCACTCTACCTGTGCCATAACTCTTTGTTTTTAACTTTTCACTCCTAATTTCAAAATTTGTTACAACCTCCCTGTATAGAAGCAGGGATTTTTTGTACAGATGTTATTGTTACAACGCACTAGCTGATTAATCACATCTCTACAATAGAACAGCAGTGGTTTGCTATCAGAGGGCTAATTATGCTGGAACACGATGTGATTATTGTCGGGGGCGGATTGGCGGGATGTCGCGCTGCTGTAGAAATTGCCCGCACTGACCCTAGTTTAAATATTGCTGTCGTTGCCAAAACCCACCCAATTCGTTCACACTCGGTGGCAGCTCAAGGGGGTATGGCTGCATCGCTGAAAAATGTTGATTCCGAAGATAGTTGGGAAGCACACGCTTTTGATACTGTCAAGGGTTCTGATTACTTGGCAGACCAAGATGCTGTGGCAATTCTCGCTCAAGAAGCGCCAGATGTGGTAATTGACTTGGAACATCTCGGCGTTTTGTTCTCTCGCTTACCCGATGGGCGCATTGCCCAAAGAGCTTTTGGCGGACATTCCCATAACCGCACTTGCTACGCCGCTGACAAAACCGGTCATGCAATTTTGCACGAATTGGTTAACAATTTGCGGCGTTATGGCGTGCAAGTTTACGAAGAGTGGTACGTGATGCGTCTCATTTTAGAAGAAAATGAGGCCAAGGGTGTGGTCATGTTCCATCTTTTGGATGGACATATAGAGGTGGTGCGGGCTAAGGCGGTGATGTTTGCTACAGGGGGCTATGGTCGCGTTTATAACACTACCTCTAATGATTACGCTTCTTCGGGTGATGGTTTGGCAATGACTGCGATCGCAGGTTTGCCCCTGGAAGATATGGAATTTGTCCAGTTTCATCCCACTGGTTTATATCCGGTAGGGGTACTGATTTCGGAAGCGGTACGGGGAGAAGGCGCGTATCTAATTAATAGTGAAGGCGATCGCTTTATGGCGAATTATGCACCTAGCCGGATGGAACTAGCTCCTCGTGATATTACCTCACGAGCGATCGCTTACGAAATTCGCGCCGGACGTGGTATTCATCTCAATGGCAGTGCTGGTGGCCCCTTTGTCTATTTGGATCTGCGCCATCTGGGCAAAGAAAAAATTATGAGTCGCGTTCCCTTCTGCTGGGAAGAAGCCCACCGTTTAGTGGGTGTTGATGCAGTAACTCAACCGATGCCAGTCCGCCCGACAATTCACTATTGTATGGGTGGTATCCCAGTAAACACCGATGGTCAAGTTCGTAGTAGTGGTGATGGTTTGGTTGATGCTTTCTTTGCTGCGGGTGAAACAGCTTGTGTTTCCGTACATGGTGCTAATCGTTTGGGGAGTAATTCACTCCTAGAGTGTGTAGTTTATGGTAAAAGAACTGGAGCTGCGATCGCCAAATTTGTGCAAAAACGTAAGTTACCTTCTGTTGATGAGCAACGGTATCTAACAGAAGCCCAGCAACAAATTCAAGCTTTGCTAGAACAACCAGGACAGTACCGCATTAACCAAGTTCGTCAAGCTTTTCAGGATTGTATGACTGAGTACTGCGGTGTTTTCCGCACTGAGGCATTAATGACTGAAGGTTTGCAGAAACTAGAAGAAATACAACAAAAATATCCGCAAATTTATTTAGATGACAAAGGTAGTTGCTGGAATACAGAACTCGTAGAAGCCTTGGAATTGCGAAGTTTAATGGTAGTAGGACAGACCATTTTGGCATCAGCCCTAAATCGCCAAGAAAGCCGTGGCGCTCATTTCCGCGAAGATTATTCCCAGCGAGATGATACGAACTTTCTCAAACACACAATGGCTTACTATTCACCAGCCGGAATTGATATTCAATATCGACCGGTGGCGATTACTATGTTTGAGCCAAAAGAGCGGAAGTATTAGTAAAGGTAAATTTATATGAGAAATCGAGGTGATTACAAAAATTTTGTCCACCTCGATTCAGAATATGAAATGATTAAGTTATCAATTAGAACCTAATTGTTTTTGAATTACAGCTGTTATTTTTTCATCCCAAGCCGGATCATTTAATTTTATTGCAGGATCGCGATGACGAGATTTTCGTCTATCCATATAAGCATAAAAGGCTTCTTTATCATCCTTATGGGTGATAAAGTAACTCTTTAGCTCTTGGTCGCTCATTGCTGCATAGTTTACATTATTCATGGTTCCATACTACAGGATTTTACGATCGCACCTACATAATGTGAGATTTAGCAGTAAATGCGAAGATATTTTCTGTATGCCGTAAAATTCTTACTATAAAAAACAATATATTTAAAATATGAGCGATTCACAAACTTGGTATATTGTCAAGCGTTCTGCTGGAAATTGTGAAATAATCCCCAGCGACCAAGTTGGCGACGATAATCTAGAAATTATAGAACAGTGGGGGCCTTTTAGTTCACAAGAAGAAGCGATCGCCCGACGTGTCGGACTCATTAGGGCTGGAAAGTGCCAACCAGTTTAAGTTAGTAGTTAGAAGTTGATAGTGACGGTCTTTATTTCTAACTCCTCACTATTCACTCCTAACTTTATTCCTAACTCCTCATTTTTCTGCTGTAGGTGTGCCCTTTTCAGCAATTTTTTTACCTATCACTTCCACTGCTTTAGCGAATTGAGGGTCTGCAAGAGTCGCGAGTTTGTCACGTTCATGCAGCCACAAATCCTCCATCTGTTTTTTGCTTAAATCCACTTTCACATCTGGCGAAATGCCTTTGTGATTGATATCTGTACCATTAGGGGTATAGTAATGAGCAATTGTCACTGCTAATCCTGAACCATCTTCTAGGGGACGCACTGATTGCACTAGTCCCTTACCAAAGGTTTGAGTACCGACCAAAGTAGCACGCTTATTATCCTGCAAAGCCCCTGAGAGGATTTCACTGGCACTAGCGGAACCTTTATCTACCAACACCACCAACGGTTTATTTGTCAAGGCTTTTCCGTTTGCCTCTTCCTTTTCTGCCTCTCCTTGGCGTTCAACAGTGGAGACAATCTTACCTTTATCTATCCACATCCGAGCAATATCTACGCTGGAGAAGAGTAAGCCGCCTGGATTACCACGCAGATCGAGAATATATCCAGCTACTTTTTTGCTTTCTAAATTTTTGATAGCGGTTTGCATTTCTTTACCAGCATTGGCACTGAACTGGTTCAAGCGAATGTAACCAAGATTTCCGGCTGGAGTTTTCTTTTCAGAAAACTTAACTGGATGGATTTCAATTCGCGCCCGTGTAATATCAAATTGTTTTATCTGCTTGTCGCGTTGAATAGTCAAGCTGACTTTCGATCCTGCTTCACCTCTAATCAAGGATACTGCCTGGTTAGTATCCATCCCCTTAGTATCTTTGCCGTCAATTTTGAGGATGATATCTTTTGCCAAAACACCAGCTTTAAAGGCTGGTGTATCTTCAATTGGCGCAATTACAACCAATTGCTTGGTTTTTTCATCCTGACTAATGGTGATCCCAATCCCTGTCAATTCTCCAGAGGTATCCACCTGCATATTCTTAAATTCCTCTGGACTCATAAACCGGGTGTATGGGGTCATCTAGCTTTTTCAGCATTTCCCGAATGGACTTATATGCATCCTGCGGATTACTGTAGGACTTGCTCAAGTATTCCTTACGAACAGCCTGCCAATCTACCTGATTAAAAGTACCGTCGACATATTGGCGCTGAACAATTTGCCAAACTTCATCTACTAATTCTTTAGGACTTGCTTTAAATAAAGCCTGACCTCGCGAATGAATGCCAAGGCTAGTAACAGCGATCGTGGAGAGTGTAACTGCCGTAGCACCCAAAACAAGCCTATTTTTTGTAATCACCATAATGACAGCTGCGTCAGAGGGAAAATAATATAGTCAGTATGCTCAATCTAACACAGGCTACCACTGTACAGACCGAGTATGTATCCTTAATTTAAACAAAATACTTGACAATCCGGCGACCTTGATGGTTAAAAGATACAAAGTTTTTGGGGATTGGGAATTGAGAAGAGACAAGGTAGACAAGGAAGAGGGAGAAGACAAGGGAGAAACTCGTTCAATAATTCCCCCTTGTCCCCTTGTTCCCTTGTCCCCTTTATGGATCTACCCAGCGTTCATCTGCCTTAATGAGGTTAATTAATTCCTCTACACCTTTATCTTCTGGGACTTTTTTAATTTCTTCTCGACCACGATACAAAGAAATATAACCAGGTGTTTTGCCAACATAACCATAGTCGGCATCTGCCATTTCGCCGGGGCCATTGACAATACAACCCATAACTGCAATGTCTAGTCCAGTTAAGTGTTTAGTGGCTTCCCGGACTTTGTGCAGTACTTCCTCTAGATTAAACAAAGTGCGTCCACAAGAAGGACAAGCGACGTATTCCACCATCGTTTTTCGCAATCCCAAAGCTTGGAGAATGCTGTAACAAACGGGAATTTCTTTTTCTGGTGCTTCTGTAAGTGAGACGCGAATTGTATCGCCAATGCCATCAGCAAGTAACGTGGCAATACCTGCTGTGGATTTAATTCGCCCGTATTCGCCATCACCGGCTTCGGTAACGCCTAAATGTAACGGGTAATCCATACCCAGTTCATCCATACGCTTGGCGATGAGGCGATAGGCGGCTACCATCACCGGCACTCGTGAGGCTTTCATGGAAACTACCAAGTTGCGGAAATCCAAAGATTCACAGATGCGAATGAATTCTATAGCAGATTCCACCATTCCTTCGGGGGTGTCACCGTAAGTAAATAGCATTCTCTCAGCAAGGGAACCGTGATTTACCCCAATTCGCATCGATTTACCTTGATCGCGCAAAGAAACTACTAAAGGTTCTAAGGTTTCGCGGATTTTATCGCCAATTTCGTCAAATTCGCTTTTAGTATATTCAGTTCGATTAATGTTGGGCTTTTCAAACACATACAAACCCGGATTAATCCGTACTTTCTCTATATGCTTGGCAACTTCCACAGCGATTTTTAGCCCGTTGTGATGGACATCAGCCACAATTGGCACGTCTTGGTAAGTTTTAATTAATTTTTGTTTAATTTCCCCTAAAGCTTTAGCATGAGCCATACTTGGCACTGTGACGCGGACAATTTCGCAGCCTATTTCGTGCAGACGACGAATACCAGCCACGGAACCATCAATATCAAGAGTGTCCTCGTTAATCATCGACTGCACTACAACGGGGTAGCCACCGCCAATGGTGACATTTCCCACCTTTACAGGACGGGTTTTACGCCGCTTGATGGTTGTATCAAAGGTGGCTTGAGGTGATGTAATGCTTGAAGTGTTTACTGTGGGCAGAGTTTGCATAACCTGATTAGGTAAATTTGCTGTTGCTCAAATATCAGATTTAATAAATCTCTGTTTCCCAGATTGCCACAGCTAGCGCTTTTTTGGACGATTACTATAGAAAAAAATGGAAAATAATACAGGCAAAGAAATCAAGAGCATTTGAGGAGTTTTGCTCTTTTGTAAAGATATATTACTCAAAAGATTTTTAGCTGAGTAGCTTGAGTGCGATCGCGCAGCGTTTTGTAGAAAAGCTTAAAGAAGCGATCGCCTTATTACTGAGTTATCAATATTACTTATAATCCAGGAACGCCATGACCCAATCTGCAATACTTGTAATTCACTCAATTCCTGATAGTGCAGCTTTCATTACAACTATACTCTGTGAGTATCCAATTCCTAAGCCTCATAGGTGTAAGTGATGGAAATTAATACAAATGGTGAATAAATTATTGATCGTCATCATCAAAAGTTAATTCGTCATTATCTAAATCTAATATATAATCAATCTCTTCAGCATCTTCAACCTTATGTAGTTGATTTTCTTCAATTCTTTTTTCTGGCATAATAGTGTTGCATAAGATAGCGCCCTGCAAGTCTGTATATCTCAAATAAGTATCTCGCAAGTCTGTATTTGTGAGGTTAGCATTCCTTAAGTCTGTGTGTATTAAGTTAGCACCTCTTAAATTACTGCCACTCAGATTTACACCTTGCAAGTCAAGATTCCTGAGATTACAACCGCTAAAATCTAGTCCACTTAAGTCAGCACCGGGATATATGCGAATTACACCTGGTGGATCATTTGCTGCTGTGTCTTTAAAACCATCAGAATTATAGTAAATAGCGTCAGTTAAATTTGCTCCACAGTTATTTATTTCATTGGTATCGTCAACATATAAAACAGTACGCTTAAGATAAACTTTTTTCAGATAATGCTTAAATTTGACTACAAACCAACTATCAATATTTGCTTTTTCCCAATTAGTATCACTGAGATTTACACCCTGCAACCCGATTCCTCTTAATAGAGCTTGACTCAAATCAGCACCAGTTAAATTAGAACCTTCAAAAGATGACTGAAATGCATCGATACCTCTCAAGTTAGCACCTGTTAAATTGCATTCATCAATTCGAGTATGATCTAGGTTTACTCCACTGAGGTTAGCTTCTTGCAAGTTGCTACAAGTGATGTCAGCATAGCCTAACTTGACATTACTGAGATTTGCCTTGCTGAGGTTGACACCATACAACTCAACACCTTTTAGGTTGACACCACTTAGGTCAACTCCTGAAAAGTCTCTCTCACCTACGGCATAGCGTTTGAGTAATTCATCTCGGTTCATAAGAGCGATCGCTTCGTTAAGCTTTGCTAACGCTAAATTTAGGTTTTTATAATACAAATATACTATTAAGTCAGGAAAATGAGGAGCGATCGCTCCTACTGCCAGCTAAATTAGACTTATCATCAAATTCTTTGACGCCAATGCTAGAAAAAACATCTACATTCCAGAAAGCCATAGAAGCGGTAGAAGCATTAGATCCAGAAGCTCAGGCTATTCTTGTAGATATTATCCAAAAGCGCCTTAAACAACAGCGACGGCATGACTTATTAAAGGCGGTTGCAGAAGCTCGTGAAGCCTATGCTAAAGGTGAAGTACGTAGTGGAACTGTTGCTGATTTAATCGCGGAGTTAGATGATTGATGCAACTGCTTTGGAGTGCAAGATTTATTCGAGATTTTAAGCGTTTAGCCCGTCGAAACCCGCAATTACGCTCTTTGGTTGAGCAAACATTACAACAGCTTGCTGAAGATCCGTTTTACCCTAGCTTGCGTACTCATAAACTTAAAGGGGATTTATTGGGTACATGGGCTTGTTCCATAGACTACAACAATCGGATTCTATTTGAGTTTGTTCCTCATCCCGATTCTGGGGAATTAGTAATTTCTTTGTTGACTTTAGGTTCTCATGATGATGTTACTGAGGTAACACTAGACTTAAGAAAATTTGGGAATTGAAATCATAGATGTTATTACAGAATAAAAGCGGCTGTAATTATGAACACCCAAATAACACCCCAACTACCAATTCCTCCACACTTTAACCCCGATAAAGTCGGCGAAGTCTGGCGCGTACCTTACCAAGAACGTGCCGCCGAAGGTGAAATCTGGGCAAAACAACACGATATCAAACCTGCATCTTTAGATAAAACTCGTATTTGCCTACTGTTAATTGATGTCCAAAACACCTTCTGCATCCCTGGATTTGAATTATTTGTAGGTGGAAAATCCGGTCATGCGGCGGTGGATGATAACGTCAGATTATCTGAGTTTATCTATCGAAACTTGGGAATCATCACGAAAATTGTACCAACCCTAGATACTCACACTGCAACGCAAATTTTCCATCCGATCTTTTGGGTGAACGCTACGGGAGAACATCCAACTCCAGCAGCGACTAGTATCACACCAGCAGATATTGAAAAAGGTATCTGGAAAGTAAACCCAGCAGTTGCTAACAGTGTTACTAATGGAGATTATGAATTATTAGAAAAACACGCTTACCATTACCTTAAAAAACTTAGTCAAGATGGGAAATATCCCCTCACAGTTTGGCCTTATCATTCTATGTTGGGTGGTATTGGTCATGCTTTAGTTTCATCGGTAGAAGAAGCGATATTTTTCCACGGTATTGCGCGTCAGAGTCAAACGCAATTTGAAGTCAAAGGTGAAAATCCTTTAACAGAAAACTATTCTATTTTACGCCCAGAGGTGTTAGAAGATTTTGAACAACGTCCACTCGCTCAAAAAAACACGCGCCTGATTAAACAACTTTTAGAATATGATGCAGTAATTATTGGCGGTCAAGCTAAAAGTCATTGTGTCGCTTGGACAATTGACGATTTATTAACAGAAATTAAACAGGTAGATGCTACCCTTGCCAAAAAAATCTATCTGTTAGAAGATTCCACTTCCCCCGTTGTTGTCCCCGGTGTTGTGGACTACACAGAACAGGCAGATGCAGCATTTAAAAGGTTTACAGAGGCAGGAATGCACATCGTCAAATCTAGCGAAAATATAGCATCTTTTTTTTAAAGCAAAAGAGCGCAAAGGTTTCGCAGAGGAACACAGAGATTTCCTCTGCGTTTCAAAACGAACTTCATTTTTTCAAATAGCCCTTTGGATCTTCTGCTACCCAACCCAGAGATGAGCTAGAACGCACTTCAAAATGGAGATGCGGTTGAGTGGAACTTGGTTTTCCACTAGTGCCTACTGTTCCTAGTAAGTCTCCTTTTTTCACTTGCTGACCGACAGTAACTTTGATACTGTCAAGCTGGGCGTAGCGGCTTTGGAGTCCGCCATTGTGGTTAATAATGACCAACTTGCCATAAGAACCTTGATCGCTGGCAAAGGCTACAGTTCCAGGTGCGATCGCTACCACATTACTCCCAACTGGTGCTAATAAGTCAACACCACTATGGAAGAAAACTTCACCTGTCCCAGGATTTATTTGCCAGCCGTAAGCTAATCCGACAGTTGCTACTTGTGCTAAGGGATATCCAGACAAAGATGCGCGGTTTGGTGTACCTGCATCAGTAGGTAAAGGGGCCTTAGTTACAACACCATTGGGCGACCAATTTACCCCCGGAACAAACACGATTCTGGGGTTTTGTTGGCAGCCATTCACCTCAAACAGGCTATCAGCACGAACTTTATATTGTGCCGCCACTTGTCGCCAAGTTTGACCGCGAGGTACTTCGACTACAATCCCATTGTAGGGAGGAATCTGAAGCACACTACCAACAGCGGCAGGTGCACCGTTCTGCAAAGCTGGATTCATGCCAATAATAGTTGTCGGAATGAGATTGTAGCGCTGCGCTATACTCTCCAAAGTTTCGCCACGAACAACTTTATGACGTTGGAAGCGAGATAGAGCTGGAGTTGAGCAACCACTTACAGCAGCGTTAGCACTGTTTGAGTATGGCAGTATGCTTACTAGGCCCAAGGCGCTTAAGCTACAGAGAAATAGTTGACGAAAGGGTAAAGTCATGTATAAAGGTCAAGAGCGCATTAACTTTAGATTTTAGATGGGAAGAATGGGAATTGGGGAGCAGTGGAGCAGCACTTCGGCTCCTTTCGACTTCGCGGTAGTTGAATCTCGACTTCGCTCGATTACCGCGCAGTCGAAACTCAAGGCAAGTCGCTCAGTGACCGAGGAGCAGAGAGCAGTGGACAGGGGAGGATAATTAATGACAAATGACAAATGACAAATTCCCAATCCCTAATTTCTCGTAAATTGATCTGTCCACTTGCCGTTCGCTTGACTACACTTAGAAATTAGCAACTGCATTGCTGTTCTTGAGCAAAACAATTATGAAGTTATCCTTAAAGCAACTGGCGGTTTATGTGTTTTTACTGGTAATTGGCGGTGGTGCAGGTTTGTTTGGCAGTCGCTATTTCATTCCCCAAAATCGCTCGTTCCAACAGCTAAAAAATGTAACAATGGCTTCGCCTCCAGAATCCGTAGTTCCGAATTCTCCTAACGGAGCTATTGGGCTTACTGGTGGCGACAACGTGAATTTTATTGCGACGGCAGTGCAAAAAGTTGGCCCGGCTGTAGTCCGAATTAATGCGACTCGCAAAGTAGCCAATCCTATCTCTGACGCTTTGAAAAATCCCATCTTGCGGCGATTCTTTGGAGAGGATGACCAACCAATTCCTCAAGAACGCATTGAGCGCGGTACAGGATCGGGATTTATTGTGAGCGATGATGGAGAATTACTCACCAACGCTCATGTAGTAGCAGATACAGATACAGTGCAAGTTACCCTCAAAGATGGTCGCAGTTTAGAGGGGAAGGTGGTAGGAGTTGATTCTGTGACAGATGTGGCGGTAGTGAAAATAAAAGCGAATGATTTGCCGACGGTAAAACTGGGCAATTCGCAAAACCTGATCCCAGGGCAATGGGCGATCGCTATTGGCAATCCTCTGGGTTTAGATAATACTGTCACTATCGGTATCATCAGCGCTACCGATCGCACTAGTACTCAAGTTGGTGTCCCCGATAAGCGAGTCAGCTTTATCCAAACTGATGCTGCAATTAACCCTGGTAATTCTGGTGGCCCCTTATTAAACGCCCAAGGCGAAGTGATTGGCATTAACACTGCCATTCGCGCTGATGCTCAAGGACTTGGTTTTGCCATCCCCATTGAAACCGCCGCCCGCATCGCTAATGAACTTTTTACTAAAGGGCGTGTAGAACATCCCTTCTTGGGTGTTGAAATGGCAGACCTTTCTCCTATCAGAAAACAGCAGATTAATCAAGAAAATCAGCTAAATATTCAACAGGATGCTGGAATTGTGATTAAAGGAGTCACAGATGATTCCCCAGCAAAGCGTGGAGGACTGCTTCCTGGAGACGTGATTCAAAAAATTAACGGGAAACCTGTCAAAACTTCAGCCCAAGTTCAGAGGCTGGTAGAGTCGAGCAAAGTTGGAGACATAATAGCGATCGAAGTCAATCGCAGCGGTAAAGTTCAAACCTTCAAAGTACAATCAGGAGCTTATCCTGAAAAGAAGTAGTCAAAATAATTCGTAATTCATAGAGAGCGTCATTTTGAATTACGAATTAGTCATTATTTGGTCAATAATCCCAAAATCTTTGACTACTGACTATTAATTATTGACCATTAGACAAATGCTCTAACTGCATTCTTTGTTCCATCTGGCGCAGAAAATACCCCGTCATCATTGCCGACGCTAGAAGTCCAGCTAAATTCTCCCGATCTGTTGTGATTTGCACGTTGAAATTTTCTGCCGGGAGCATTCCCACTAGCCCTTGGACATTTTGCGAGATGATTTGTTTAATTTCGGGGCTGGCGGACTGAGCAACCCTAGCTAAAACATCAGGAGACTGATGCTGTAGATATTTGAGTAACTGATTAGGGTATTCCTCAGAGTGGTCGGAAAGAAGTTGATTAGGGTGTTCCTCGGAGTTGTCATTCAAAAAGTCAGGATTAAACACCATTGGCAGTTTTATTTAGCTTAATTGCTAACTCTACTCTAAACCATAGTACAAGAGTAGCGCATTCACCACGGGTATAAGTCTAGAGGAGGGGAGTGGGGCAGGGGGCAGGGGGCAGGGGGCAGGGGGCAGGGGGCAGGGGGCAGGGAGTAGAGGAGGCATAGGGGAAAGAGGTAATTTTTATTCTTCCCCGTGTTCCCTATTCCCTATTCCCTATTCTCTACTTGCCACTGCCTTTAGTTCTAGTTCTAGTTCTAATTGTTCTTCCTTCTGACTTGTAGAAAGTATTTGTGGAAGTTGTTCGATTTGGAAATACTGATGGAATTTTGGGGTTACTTGGAGTGAGTAGGAGCGAGAATCGCTGTCTCGGCGTTTGCGGATGAAACCAAGTTCAACGAGTTCTGGGACGTGCTGATATACTCCTGAACCGCGTAGGTTAATCAAGTCGCTTTGGAGTATGGGACTATTAAGGGCGATCGCTGCCAAAGTTCGCAATGCACCTACACCCAATTCTACTGGTATCATCGTTTGCACTAAGTCATGAAAATCAGACCGGAGTTGCAAACTATAACCATCTGGGGTTTCTACTACCTCTAGGGCACTATCTCGGTGGGCATAGTTGTCCATTAGTTCAATTATGCCTTCTTTGACAGTGGCGCGATCGCACGCGGCATACTCGGCGATTTCGCCGAGCGACAAGGGTTTACCCTTTAAATAGAGAATTGCTTCTATCTTCGTCGCTGTGGCTGTAATCATTTAGTCATTAGTCGTTAGTCATTAGTCATTAGTCACTTGTACTGAGCGTAGTCGAAGTATTGGTCATTAGTACATGACAACTAACAATCAACAAGTGTGTGGCATTATATCCTAAATTGTCAAAATATTTTTTGACTATTTCAAATTGGGCATTGGGCATGGAGAAGAGACAAGGTGGACAAGAAAGAGGGGGGAGACTTGGGAGAGACTTGTTCAATAAATTGCCCCTTGTCCCCCTTGTCTTCCTTGTCTCCCCTGCCCCCTGCCCCTCTGCCTCTTCATAAGCCTCTACTGATGAGAATAAATTCTGCGATCGCTAAATCTTGTGGAGTGGTCACTTTTAAATTTGTCTCTTCTCCCTCGACAATTCGGACTTCGATGCCACACTTTTCAAATAAGGCGGCGTCGTCGGTTACTTCCCAACCTTGACGGACTCCTTCAGCATGGCACTGTTTCAACAACTTGACATCAAATCCTTGGGGAGTTTGTGCCGCCCATAGTTGTCGTCTGTCGGGTGTCTCTTGAATTATGCCTTGTTCATCAACAATTTTGATGGTGTCTTTGACGGGTACACCAGCAATTAAACCGGGACAGTGGCGAATGGCCTCGGCACAAGAGTTAAATAAATCTGGTGTTACCAGGCATCTAGCACCATCGTGAATCAACACTTGTTCTGCGGCTATTGGCAGAGATTGCAAGCCATTGTAAACAGATTCTTGGCGGGTGGAGCCACCTTGAATTAATTCAACTGGTTTAGTCAGCTTTAGATCGGCAATAATTGCTTTGAACTCTGGCCAATCGCTAGACTGAGAAATAATCCCGATCCAACTGATTGTACTGGCGGCTTCTGCGGCTAATAAAGTCCAAGCAATAATTGGTTGCGATCGCACTTCTAGAAGGAGTTTATTGCGGTTACTCCCCATTCTTTTTCCGATTCCCGCAGCTGGAATTAGTAAATACACAGAATTCCTCAATCTTTAAGCTATATATTTTCCCCTAAAATAGGGAGCGAGTAAGCGTCAATAAATATTATGCGAGTAGTAGCCCTTGTACCTGGCGGAATTGGCGACCAAATTCTCTTCTTTCCGACTCTAGATGACCTGAAGCGCCATTACCCTGATGCTCAGATAGATGTCGTTGTTGAACCCCGGTCAAAGGCTGCCTACCGAGTGAGCAAATCAGTTCACGAGGTGCTGAACTTTGATTTTAATGACCGTAACAGTCTGGCAGATTGGGGTAATTTAGTGGGGACGATTCGCGATCGCGAATACGATGTTGCTATTATTGTTGAGCAAAATTGGTTGGTAGGTCTTTTACTCTGGTTGACGGGAATTCCTATACGTATTGGCTACCAAGGCAAAGGATCGGGTTTTCTTACCCATACTGTGCCGTTTAAACCATCCCAATATGTGGCAGCAGTATATCACGACTTGCTGCAACCGTTGGAAATAAATAGCCCTGTCCCAGAGTTAGCAGTAAATGTACCAAAACCAGATATTGAGTGGGCACAAAACGAACAAAAACGTTTAGGGGTTCATGAAACAGGCTATATCTTGATTTATGGCGGTTCTGGCCAGTTATTACAGGCTAAAGAACTAGATAAAATCTACCCTGTCGAGAATTGGCAGCAAATTATTCAAGCCTTCCAACAAAAGCAGCCCGATCTGCCTGTGGTGGTTATTAAGGGACTTGATGATGAGCTGTTTGTGCGATCGCTTCTGGAGTCTTCTCCAGATATCAAGGTGACTGCCCCAGATGATATTGGTAAGTTAACTGCCATAATTGCTGGGGCAAATTTGATGTTATCTACTGATAGCGCGGCGCTACAACTGAGTGTTGCAGTCCAAACTTATACCATTGCCATCTTTGGACCCAGCAATCCAGCTAAATTGTTGCCGAAAAACGATAAATTCCTAGCTATTGAATCCCTTACGGGAAAAACGGCGGATATTTCACCAAACACAGTTTTAGAGAAAATTTGGGGTGGCTAAAGCAGTAGTTTTCCCAAACTTAGATACCTAGAACAGACAGTAAGCCTCAAAACCTCTCTCTTTGCAAGAGAGAGGTGAATATATTGCATAAAAATGAAAAGCTCTATAATTTATCACTCAGCCGTTGTCACAAGTTGGGAACGGCTTTCAGTTTTTATTTAGACAAATCTATCTATTCTAGTAATCTGTCAAGAACTAATTGACCGATAAATTTCCTGTATGGACGGCGATTTATCGCGTCTTTCTAACAGTTAAATCCAAAATCTTTAGAGATGCGTTCACTCAGCAAGATAAAGTACAATTTCGCATCTCTACAGGTCAAATTCCTCATCTAAAATCCAAAATGGTATTAATTAGAGGCAAGCAATAAATGTCCAGCTTGCCATATATGTTCCCACAAATATACTGGGATAATCAGCATTACTATCGGAAACAAACCAATCAGGAGTCGCTTTCTGCTCTCGAACCCTCTTTTCCAAACCAATTTGTAGAGATATATTCTCGTGAACAATTTTTGCATTAGCAATTTCTAGCATTTTCTCTATTGATTTTTGTAGCCACTCTGCTCGAACAAACAAAGTGTGAGATGGATGATCGCCGTAGCAAAAAGGTACTATCAGAACAAGATATCCTTTGTCGTTTAGTATTTTATTCAGGCAAAATTGAATAATTTCTTGATCGTCTTTTTTTTCTTGGGTATCTTTGTTAATGCTGTGAAATAACAAACCCGCTAGCACGACTGCATCAAATTTTTGATTATCTTCAACAAGTTCAGACAGGAAAAGCGATAAATCTTTGGTAATAAAATTCCTATTTGGGTAAGTTTTTATACATTTTTCAATAGCTAATTCACTGTGATCGACTCCTAGATAGTCACATCGAGCCGGAAGATATTTGCTTAAAGCCCCATTACCGCATCCTAAATCTAATAAAGAGAATGATTTTTCAGGAAAAGCGTTACTTAAAAAACCACCTGTCGGTGTGTATCGAGTGACATTTTCCGGGGATTCAAAGTAAGAATAATAGTCATCTTGGAAACGTTCTTCTTCAGATGTTGCACGCTCAGGTACTAAATTTGTCATTCTCAAACCCTCATTTTATCAAGCTTGTTTGATTACAAAATTGCTCTTTCAGGATCTTGCGAACTACTGAAAACGTTTTAATCAAACAGTATAAAATAAAACCTGATTTCTTACTATATAAGAAACAGGTTTCTATTCTCAGCATATTTGCTATGGTTAATTTAAAAAATATCTTTTTAGATAGATAAAAATTTCATCCTTAGAGGATGTTTTAAATATCGCAAAATATAGTATGCATTAATACGATTCAGTTAAGTTTTTAGTATTGATTTCGGCAAATAGAGACCCAAAATTATCCTTTGTGTCGAGGCGCTAACGCTTCTCTACAGAGGATTTAGGGCTTAACTGAACAATATTGCAATCTAAGAAGAATAACCTCACACAGTCCACTCAAACGAAGAAAATTTTCTCAAAATTCTTCCATCACCTATTAGCTATTTAAAATATTTCAAAAAAAGCATCATCTAATTCATAGCCTAGAATTTGCGCCATAGACTTTAAGCGCGAGAGGCTGGGTATGTTTTGTTGTTTGAGCCAATCACCTAAAATAAAGATTTTGTGCATCAAAAATATCTCTAAGGCTTCGGGATTATACTGAATACCTTCTTGAGAACTGAACTGGTGTGGTACAAGCATGGCGGCATAACGGGCAAATTCCCCAGCTTTCCAATCTAGTAAAAATGGCAACCAGGGATATTTGGCATCTAGACGCACAAACCACAGACGCACCTCTGGAATTTCTGAGAGTTCCCGTGGGGTCGCCAAGCTGGAGGTCGTAATTTACATCAAAGCGTAGCTGCTGTTCGTGGGATGCAACCCCATCTTGCAGCATTTTTTCAATCACCCCTGATGCAGGGGACAGATCCAGATTGTTAATAAAGTCATTATTGAGTGCGATCGCAATTGTCATTGATTTAGCAGCCACCTTCTTGATGCTCAACTGTAGGATCGAGAATATACAGTAGCAGCTTTCAGGGATTGACGCTACATTGACTTTGGATCGCACAAAGTCTTTTTCATAAATCAATTAGTATTTACTGATACTTTTTGCTAATAATTTCGTCAACTCATATAAGGTTTAAACACAAGTCTGACCTTGCTCAAATTTATTTGATACTTTTGCTTAATTTTCGTTGATTATCACAAATATACATCCATTAATAGCCTTGATATGAGCCACTAGCGATGGCTGCGGTAAATGCTCGCCTACGCGACTCACTTCACCGATGTTTACTAAAATCAAATATTACTTTTGTCATTGAGATAATTACTTAATATATAACTAAAGAATTACTACACTATTAATATGGTATGCCATTAGAATTAGTCTACTTGGGTAAGCCCTGCCCCAAGGTGGACATTTACAGTAATTTTAAGTTAAAGTTGTAATGAGTTTGTTTTAGATGAAGGTCTGACAAAGTAGCCGTCAACAAGCAAAAAAAATCATAATCGCCACCTGTCACTTTCACAGCATCAAAAGCCAAAACATAAGTACAGGTGAGACAGCGGTGCGCAATATCATTGCATATATAGGAATCCGCTTTGATTTGGAGAAATTATTTGCGTAGGGAGGGAACACGGAATAGGGAATAGGGAATAGGAAGAAGGAATAAATGTGTACTGAGTTTTTTTCACGCAATCAAATACGAGTCCTATATTAAATAACCAATAAACATTTAGACGGGAAAATTCTCCCAACAGTTAACAAGCTGTAATATGCAAAAACAAACAATTACTACAAGACCAATTCGTTCCTTAGAAGATGCACTTGAGCGCTGTCAAATCCTGGGTATGCGCGTTAGTCGTCAACGTCGCTTTATTCTGGAATTACTTTGGCAAGCGAATGAACATCTTGCTGCAAGAGAGATTTACGATCGCTTGAACCAACAAGGCAAAGAGATCGGTCATACCTCTGTTTATCAAAATTTAGAAGCATTATCCAGTCAAGGAATCATTGAGTGTATTGAACGCTGTGATGGGCGTTTGTACGGCAACATTAGCGACTCTCACAGTCACATAAACTGTGTGGATACAAATCAAATTCTTGATGTTCATGTGGAACTACCAGAAGATTTGATCCGCAAAATTGAAGAAGAAACAGGAGTGCGGATTACTGACTATAGTATTAACTTTTTTGGCTACCGCAATCCGGAGGAGGGCTAGGAGCAGAGGGGACAAGGGAAACAAAGGGGACAAGGGGACAAGGTGACTAAAGTTAGAACTTGCAACAAGCCTTTCCCTTTCCCTTATCCCCAAGTTTATTCCCAATGTCCAATGCCCTATTCTCCAATCGAATTCTTGCCAAAAACTGTCTCATCATCGACATCATCATCTAAGTCTACTGACAAAATTGCACCTTCACAGCTTTCAATTAGTCCGATCGCAGGGGTTTTGTTCCAGTTAAGGTTTGTGTTTGGCATGATTTTTACAGTGTTTAAAAAGGGCTGCTGCGATCGCAAATATTTCAGTTTTTGAAACAACTCTTTAGAGAACAAGGCTCCATTATCAGCGGCCAATTTTTTGTCACTCGCAGCAAGGATGGCCTCAAATAAGCAGGTGTTGGTGAAATCGGCAGAATTAAGATTTGTCCCGATCAGGTTTGCCTGTTGCAGGTTTGCACCTGTGAGATTTGCCTGTTGTAGATTCGCTCCTGCGAGATTTGCGTGTTGTAAGTTCGCGCCTGCGAGGTTCGCCTGTTGCAAATTGGCTCCAACCAAATTCGCACCTGTTAACTCCGCATTAGATAAATTTGTTTGCTCAAGATTTACCCCGGTTAACATCACTTGCGATAAAGAGGCTCCCGATAAATTGAGTCCAGACAGAGACTTGATTCGGGTTGCAAAAGCGCTTTTATGCAAAACCATTGTCCTAGCAATTAGCACACTCAGCACTTCTGGGTTGAATTCTGTTAAATTGACTGGATTCCCACAAGGCCAAAATGGAACTTTTGTTTCTCGGTAGCAAGCACAAAGCAATAAAAATACATTCAGTCCCACCGCAGCATTCACCTGTTCAACATTCACAGGGTTTTGCAGTGCATGAAAATTAGTCAAAGCGTTGTGGGCTATCCCCTCATCTAACCAACGTCCTTGACAGTAAGCACGCCAGAAAGATAAAAGACGTTGAAACAAAACTTCAAACGAAAATTTGTGTTTTTGCTGGCGACGCAATCCGGCGATCGCTAGTTCTTCAATTTCTTGGCTAAGTATCCCGTAACCTAGTAAATTATAAATATTCTGGGCTACGCTACTGGGATCGAGTACAAAAGTGGGCGTGCCATAAGCCTCATCTTGGTACTGAGTCAGAAGTTTAAGTTGGGCAGCAACAGCATCTGCACAAAGAGATTCTCCTAACTTGAGATGCGAAAACTCAATTAAACTACTTTTTGCTGCGCTTTCGCCTGAGCTTTCTACATCCCAAATTTTAAAATAAAACCCTGGTAAAGTATTAAATTCACCAGCTAGATTAATTTGATGACGTTGCGAGTGTAAAATTTTGAGAGCGATCGCTTGCATCTGCTCGAGTAAATCTTGGGGATGACGATTAGCGAGTAAATTAGCGATCGCTTCTGGAGTCCGATGAATATGAGCCGTACCCGAACGCAGTAACATCGTCTTGATCCCACCAATTAGCGGATAACCCAACAACCATCGACTCAGACGATGATGAATTTCCCATAATAGAAAAGACTTTTGGGTATTAGCTGCTAACTGCAATAGTTCATCATCTAGCAATCCCTCGCGGTGCAAGAGGCCCAACAAATGCAGCATTAAGGGTTGACGGATAAGGGGAGATAATTCGCTTAACTTTGATTGGTTAGCAAATAACCCTGCCTGTTTTAATAATGTAAAGAAATTTTGAGCAATCGGTAATGATTGCACTTTTGCCCACTGTTGAAACCATTGCTTAAATTCGTCTACATCCAATGGCTGAATAATAATTCGCTTCAACAATAGCGGTAGTTCCGAGACGATTTCTGGTAAAGTCGTTGAGCGACTTGTCAACACAATTTTGTGGCGGTGCTGAGATTGAAGGTTCAGTAATTGTTGAATAAAAATTGCTTGTGCCCTGATACCCTGAGCAGAATGGGGCAATTCATCCAAACCATCCAGCAGCAACAGACAAGGGAGATTTTCTTGCTCTAACCAAGTTGAAAGATTAACAGCAAAGGCAGAATTTAGAGTTTCGATTAAAGTTTTACCATATTTTACATCTCGCAACCTAATTACTATAGGTATCCAAGTAGGGTACAATTCCTGTGCTACCTGTGCTGCCCAAAGTTGGCAAAAACTAGTTTTTCCATAACCCGGTTCTGACTCAATAACAGCGATCGTTTCTAAATCAGTTAACTGTTGCTGTGCCCATGTTTTTAAATCAACTGGTTTAACAGCTTTTTTATCCTGCTCAGAAATATTTTCCTCTATTGGTAAGCCTTTTTGTGGCACATAGATATCCTTAAGCGCAAAGGATTCCATTAGCAAAGGGATACTGAGGTTTTTAATCAAACTTGCACGGTAATGTTCTCGGTGCAAATCAATTTTTTCACTGACTGTAGAACCAACTTCTGGGGTAATGAAACTGGGAGATAATGAAATCCCCAAACGGAAAAATTTTTGCAGTTGGGCTAAAGGTGCAGCATTCTCGGTGACAACTACTAATATGTCACCAGGAAGTGAGTTGATTAAACGCTGTGTTAGAAGTTTCGCTTCCGGTTCCTCTGCACCATTGGCAACTAACCAAGCGATAGCAGCGTTATTTATTTGTTGCACCAGCAATGAATCTGCAACCGAAGACAGTGCTTGTTCAGCTTGAGTATCAGTTAATTTACCTGGGCTAAGAGTTTTTAGCAATCCTTGTAGTTGCGGATCTTGGAGGATGAATTTACCCACATCCTCTTTAAGTATGTGTGCTTGTATGGGTATAATTGCCCGGTCTAACCACGGTTTTTGTAAGCTTGCTTCCTGCTCTAGAATTGCTTGTAAAGCTTGAAGATAGGCAATTTGAAACGCTAACCACGTCCCTTCGTTACGTTTTAACGGTTTTTTTTGGCTGAGGCTACGCAACAGTTTTTCTGTCAGCTGGGAAATGACACTGATTTCTTCCCAAACAATACTTAAGGGCAGTTCTAAAACCTCTACCAAGGTACATATATCAAAAGGCATCAGGCTTTTGAGTTCCATATCCTGAACAATCTGGTAGGCAATACCTGCCAATTGCCCCTCAGAAAACCCTCTGATTTGATTGATTGCGATATGGCGTTCTGCCAACCAGTGCCGAATACTCAGGTTCATTTAATCACACAGTGAAAGCTGTTTATGGCAATTACGATCGATTTATCAGTTTGCGAAAACAGGTGACAATGGGGAAGACAAAGTTTTGTATCAAAGTTGTTTTCTGATTGGTAAAAAACAGTGCCGATCTAATTGAGTGGACTATGAGCGATCGCCCTTTAAAATTATTGTTAATCGACCAAGACCCAATTTTTCGTCTGGGATTACGGATAGCCTTAGAAGCAATTCCTAACTTAGAAGCGATCGCAGTTGTAGAAACTGATACCATTGCCTTGCAGATTCTAGCAGAAATTGCCGAAAAAGACCCTAACCAGGTAAATCTGGTAGTTTTAGAATTTGGCAATGGTCGCTCTACCACCAGTCAACAGCTAGGTTTACAATTCTGTCGGCAACTCAAAGCCTTATATCCCAACCTACCAATCCTGCTCCTCAGTTCTATTCAAGAACAAGGACTGCTATTAGCTGCGAAATCTGTTGGTGTAAATGGCTACTCCCCAAAAGGTACACCACTTCCTGAGTTAGTCGCCGCCATCCAAAAAGTTGCTGATGGTGGTTCTTACTGGTTCCAGGATACAGAAGCAGTAATAATTCCTAACTCCTATAGAGACGCGATTAATCGCGTCTCTACTCCCCACTCTTCACTGCCCTTTTTTAAACTGCGAAATAATTTACGTTTGTCAGGAATCGCTAACATTAATGCTACCCTAGCCGCAGTAACAGCACAATTACAAACTCCTGGACTACCAGTACTAGATCGAGCCATTCTAGCTGGGGGGGACAGCGGCGAGAACTGCTAGCGGCTCGTTGGTTGCTAAATCGGTTGTTGGTTTCATCACAAGAAAGGCAAGAAAAACAGATTCCGCTTGCTGATGAGCCACCTTTGACTCCTTTATTAAGTGCTGCCATTCAGCAAAGGCAAACTGTATCACCCTTACTGAGTCCGGGAACCCTACAATCTGCCTTGTTTACATCTTGTACTACTAAACTTCAATTTTCTTTACGAAATGTCACAGATGTACCTTTAGAAATTGATATCTTTCGTGAAGATAAAAAACGGGAATTACTTTATCTAATCCTACAAAAATTAGCTGAACAGTTAGATGAACTGCGTACTTCTCAAATAGAGATAAATCAATTATATGAACTAAAAAATACTTTATTGTGTGATTTATGGCAAGCAGCAATTACAGATTTTTTTGGAAAATTTTCTCGGATTAAAATAGTTAATAAAAATATAGAAATTCTTAATTTATTGCTGAAAAATACAGAGGTTGTACAGAGAGAGATTCTCAATCAAATTCCGCTAGTTTGTGAACTTTATTCTTATCTTTTATTTCAAACAGAATTGAACATTGATAATACCTCCTATCCAGTAGTGAGCGCCGAAGCTAAATCTCAAGCATTAATGATTTTAGAAAACCTATTGATTCAGGTAGCGAATGGAGTAGTGCAACCACTGTTAAATTATTTAGCAGATGTAGAAGAGATTAAGCAAAATTTTTATGGACGCCAATTGATTTCTACAAGAGAAATTGAACGATTTAGAAATGATTTGTCGTGGAAATATAGATTAAAAAATTATATAAACGAGCCAAAAGCAGTTTTTGAAAGTCGCTATGAGCTATTTGTAATTGCGCCTCGTGGCATTGCCAATACTTCAGTTTATGCCCCTCGAAATCAGGAGTTAGTAAAACTTTCTAATATTCCCTTAGTAGTGACATTGCTCCTAGAATTTAGTGATGCGATCGCACCGCGTTTAAAATCACTATTAGCTTTTTTAGGTAGCGGTATAGTTTTTATCCTTACCCAAATAGTTGGTCGGGGTTTAGGTTTAATCGGTCGTGGTATTCTTCAAGGTATTGGTAGCGTTTCGTCAGTAGAAAAGAACTTTAGACGAAATAGCGATCGACCCAAATGAAGAAGCAGGGGGGCAAAGGGCGCAGGGAGCAGGGGGATGTGGTTCGACTACGCTCACCAACCGGGAGATGAAGGGGAATAACAATAGATAAATACTCAATGCCCAATGACAAATGACAAATACTTCGACTTCGCTCAGTACAAGTGACAAATGACAAATCACTTTATCGGACTAGCAATTTCGTATGTTTACGCTATCAGTCTGCTCGTGATTGGCGAGGGACTACGTAGGCTATTAGGTGTAAAGCCGGATTTGACCCGCAAAGTAATCCATATTGGTGCAGGGATGTGGACTTTCGGAGTCCTGCTACTGTTTAAGAATTGGGAAATCGGAATTATACCTTTTGCTACCTTTATCGGACTGAACTACTTATTTTACCGCTACCGAATCATCGGCGCAATGGATACCCAGGATAGCTCACCCGGTACGGTTTATTTCGCTATCTCAGTGACACTGCTGTTCGGGTTACTGTGGCGACCAGATGGGCCAGTAGATAGCGTTGCGATCGCTGTCGCTGGGATAATGGCGATGACCTGGGGTGACGCACTAGCAGCATTAATCGGTAAACGTTTTGGGCAGCATAAATACCAAGTTGGAAGTTCTGTGCGTTCCTGGGAAGGTTCAGCAGCAATGTTTATAACGAGTACAGTAGTGATTTTCTTGGTGCTGTTATTGCTACCTGGTTCTTTGCTAAGTCCCCTAGCAAAGCCTTTAAGTTTCGGATGGGCATTGTTGACGGCAGTGGTAACTGCTACTTTTGCAACCCTCGCAGAGGCAGTCTCGCCCCACGGCACAGATAACCTCAGCGTACCTCTAACAGCAGCGGGAGTAGTTTGGATTTTTATGCAGTGTTTTTAAGGCACTTCCAATTACCTCGTTCTCAGTCTAAAACTAGAATTTCAGCCACTTATAATATAGATTCTCAATAAAAATAGCTATTTCACTGCGATATCTGCAGCAGGCTGTGACGCTCGACGCCTCACTAAGGCTGCGCTATCGGTATCGCACTATTAATTCGGCGATTTATACCCCTTATTTTGAGCACCTAACTTTGGAGTACTGCTACTTCATACTACAATACTACTATTTTGAAGTTGGCAGTGTTCAGAAACACAATATGTTTGTGATCGAGAACACATATTTTCTGATCGAGACAACTATATGATCTTGGCCACATGGACATACAGCAAGAATACATCTTGTAACCTGACTTCCATCTTATTCCTATTAACTCCAGCGATACACAGTTATGCTTCATTTTCTGATTGAGCAGAAATTGTCAAAGCATACTTGAAAGGATTTCCCACAATTGAAAAAGGCAGAAGCCTGTAAGTATCAATTAAAACTTTAGTAGTAGGTGATTGTCCATTACTAAAACAAAATTGTGTCGAGATATGTAACACCAGACATAAAGCATTCTTGCTTCAATCTCATGCTTTTAAGCGTGGGATTAAAGCAAAAATGCCTTCATACCTCGTACCTTCTAGCTTCTAAATGCATTTTTCATCAAAAAACAACTCTAGCAACATAGGTACAATCAATATGAACTTTAAACAATTTGGTGTATTACTGTCTATATCTACAATTCTTGGACTCAACGCGATCGCGACCAAGGTTTTGGCTGATGAGCCTAGTATTACTTTTGGAGATGCAATTGGGGTCTGGTGGATGTAAGGTTGCCGATCAGCTTGTTGGAGAGGATGGTAGAACCTTATCGCTGATCTTGGATAACTTTAGTGCATTCAATGGTCAGCGTCAAAAGTGTATTTTACGCGTTCAAAGTTTTATTCCAAGTGGTTTCATCGTCCAAAATGTACAAGTACTGTACCAAGGAACTACTGATATTAATACCAAGAGTAAAGGTACCAGCTTAAGCAGAACTTATAGCTTTAGTGGTGGTGCTCTTGGTCAAGCTGTAGCTCCCCCTAAAACTAGCAAGTTTACATCTAGTAAAGCATTTGCGGAGCAAGATGAGATTACTGTTCTAGCTGCTACAGGTTTATGTAGTGGTGGTGGACAAGGATTATTAGGTATTAATCTGACTGCACAATCCTCAGCAGGAAGTTCTATTTTCGTTGATACAGCCGATATCAATGCTGGGGATGTGATACTTTCTTTTGACCTAAAGCGTTGCTAGTAGTTGCTTTTAGCGATTCTGTGGATAGATGGTGATACACCGCACCAAATTCCAAATTCGGTAAATTCAATGAGTAGTGAGTCTAAATCCCCCACTCATTGAATCTACCGAATGTATTCTTCTTTAAAATTACAAATTTATGTTGATGGAGAGGAAGTTATGTTGAGATTGAGTGATGCACGTAATTTTTTCATATTAATGTGCTTGTTTTTTTTCTGTTATGATGCCAATTCATCTAGCACTGCTACTCCAGTAAACACCCAGCCGCGATTTTCGGTTAACAGAGGATGTAATATAAGCTTCAATCCCCAAATAAATCAGTTTACGCTTCGCGCTCCTATAACTGTAAAGGCACAATCGTCAAGGGCTAGATGTATCATTAGAATTGATACCTCTAATAGTCAAAAACAATTTAGGCTCGTGCCTTTAGCTGTAAAAGGTGTAGTCAAGAAAGCACCAGCACAAGTAGCTATTACATCATTTTTACTTGGCGATAAACCAACTCCATATCAAATAAGATATGAAAGTACTATAAATTTTGATTTGACCAAGCAAATACTTCCAACTAACTATACAACTACAGGAAAAAGTGTTTTAGGCATTAATTTAGTATTAACAACAACCGGAGGAGAATTAGAGTTGACAGATTTCAAATTTGCACTTCAACAAAAATAATAAGCTCAATTTTGAGGGATGCTCCTCAATTCTGATGACGTTGCGTTTGCGATCGAGGTGCTGTCAAGATTGGCAAAGGCAGCGAGAACTGTAAAGTCAGTATCCTTGTGGAAGTCAGTAATGATATAGGACTCATATCTGATTTTTAAACGAAATTTTAGGGACTTCCAGAAAATAAATTATCCAATTGACTCAGATCGTATTTTTCTTTCTCCCCCTGCCCCCTGCTCCCTGCTCCCCTACCTACCTTTCAAGGGCAGGCTTTTAGGCTTTCGATAAATAGTTGAGAATGTTCTCAATTATTGAACGTAGTTTTAAGTTCTCAGACAATGGTTTTGGTTTTAAAATCCCAAAAATTTGTCTAATCAAAAAAACCTGCCCCAGAAAGCCCCTACCTACACCAAGATCGGATATTTTTTGTGTTGGAAGTCCCTTAGATAAAACCCTTATTATAAAATGGGCTTTTCAGTCTCAAGATGTTTTCAGAAATCAAATTGGAGTCCTATATCAGTACCTTGTTTAAGTTATTATAGTGACAACTGCGTGCGTAAGTGCTAATTCCAATTGCGGCGGAAATGGAAGAAGCCTTCTAAAAACTCTTGCAAAGGAATGTTGGTATTTAACTTTTGCTTACTCCACTCTCTTGCAGTTCGTTCCAGAATTTCTGAGAAACTGGGGTAGGCAGGAGATAAATTTGCTATATGTTTAACTTTTATTTTTTGTGATATTCCTAAGGCAATCAAATTAATTAATTCTCCAGCTTCTGGCCCTAATATCGAAGCTCCCAAAATTTCCCCATTGCGTAGCACAATTAATTTACACATACCAGTGGTTTCATCCCGAAGTTGGGCTGCGGCCACTGTTTTAAAATACTGTCGCAAAACTAAAACTTCATCTCGACGAAATTGGCGTTTTGCCTGTGCCTCTGTCAAACCCACTTGCGCCAGCATTGGCGCAGAAAATATTGCCCAAGGAAGTGAGGAATAATTTACTCGTAATCTAGGGAAAAATAGTGCATTGTTCAGGGCAATTTTTGCTTCATAATTAGCAATATTGGCAAAGTCGTAACCACCAATTACATCTCCACAAGCATAAATGCGGTGGTTAGTGGTTTGCAGTTTATCATTTACTACTAAGCTACGCCGATGCCATTTCACACCTACTGTTGCCAAATTGAGAAATTCAAGATTCGGCTGTTGGCCAGTCGCCACTAAAATTTCATCAGTTTCAATGGCCTTATCTCCTGCTTGAATCCACTTTTTATTTTCAATTACCCTCACCTGAGTTACTGGTTTTTCGGTGAGTACGCGCACACCTTCGACTTCTAGCTGCGCCTGAAGCAATGTGGCTATCTCAGGGTCTAGATATGGAAGAACATAAGGATGCTTGACTACCAGCGTCACACTGCAACCAAACCTTGCTAAAGTTTGAGCAATTTCAATACTTTGGGGAATTCCACCGATAATTACCCAATTTTTAGGCAATGTCGCTCCCTGGAAGGATTGCCAAATATTAGAAAGGGTTAGATAGCCAGTGGCTTGTAATCCTTCAATCTCTGGAATTTCTGGACGCGAACCACTGGCTAGCAAATAAGTACGGGCACGTAGTAGGCGATTGTTAACGGCAAAAGCCAATTGAGGTGAAGATTGAAACTGACCACTGCCAACGATCGCATCGACTCCCTGTGCAGCTAGAATGGCTGGGGAATACTGTTCTTGGAGATTTGAAGCGACGCATTGAGCATACAGCATCGCTTCTTGCCATGCCATAGATATCTGGCATTCTTCTGAGGTATCAGTGTGTGTGGCATGAATACCAAAACCAGCCGCATCCTTCAACTTCTGCGCTAGTTTACCAATTTCGGTCAGAGCATGGTGATGAGTAAACCCGTAGTCTACTTTGGTTTGTACCAGGGCAACTGTAGCACGTAGTTGGGTTGCAGCAAGTGCAGCATAGTATCCAGCAAGACTGCCACCAATAATTACAACATCGTAGTCATTTGTCATTTGTCATTTGTCATTTGTCATTGGGTATTGGGCATTGGGTATGGGTGAAAATGAAAATTACCTCATTTCCCCTATTTCCCTACTCTCCACTCCCCACTCAGCACTGAGTTTAGCGCTGTTAGTAAGCGTTGGTTATCGGACTCTTGACGTACAGCAACCCGGAAAAAGCGATCGCCTAGTTCTTTAAAACTAAGGCAATCGCGGATTAAAATCTGGTGATACTTGAGTAATTGTTGCTGTAACTGGGAAGTAGATTCTTGGGACTCAACCAGTAAAAAGTTAGCAGCACTTGCTTGGGGTTGCAATCCTGGGATTTCAGCTAAACCCTGAAACAGTTGGTTTCGTGCAGGTGGTAGCCATGCCCAGGTTTGCTGCTGAAACTCCGTATCCTGGAGTGCCGCAATTGCCGCTGCTGCCGCTAGCGTGTTTACAGGCCAAGGATCTCGCCATAGCTGCCATTTAGCTAAACAGTCAGGATGTGCGATCGCATATCCCAATCGTAGTCCTGGGAGACTGTAAAATTTGGTCAGCGATCGCAATACTACTAAATTCGGATATTCCTGCACCACCGGAATCAGGCTTTGTTCCTCATTGGGCGGCACAAAATCCATAAATGCTTCATCCACCACAACCAAAGTAAATTGCTCCAGGTAGGGCAAAATAGAGTCCCGTGAAAATAGTTTTCCGGTTGGGTTGTGCGGATTATTCAGCAATAGTCCTTTGTCCTTTGTCCTTTGTCCTTTGTCAATAACCAATGACCAATGACCAGGGAAACCCCCAAGACCGCACTGGCTCACCAATGACAAAGGACACTCCAGCACATTAGCGTTGTACCCTGCCAAGGTTCGGTAGTAATCGCCAAAGGCTGGAGTGATTAAAATTGTCGCGGCTAATTGAGCTAATTCCCTACCGATTAAAGTAAGTAATTCTGCGGAGCCGTTACCCGGCAGAATCCACTCTGACGGCAATTTATGGAAGTGACTGAGAGCTAGTCTCAGTTCACTATAGTTTGGGTCTGGATAGTGCTTAAGATTACCAATTTGGGACTTAATAGCAGCGATCGCGCTGTTTGGAGGCCCCAACGGGCTGATGCTAGCAGAAAAATCCAGAATAGCATCAGGGGGACAGCCAGCCAGTGCTGCTGCCCAGGCTAAATTTCCCCCGTGTGCAGGTTGCCGCATTAAAAAAGGGTTCCCGAAGACAGAACCTATGCTTTTGGGGGTGCTACCTTTTCTCTAAACAGTTTTCCTGCGGAGAAGGCAGGAACTCTCGTCGCTGGAATTTCCATTTTTTCATTTGTTTTCGGGTTGCGACCTTCACGGGCTTTACGTTCCCGTGATTCAAATGAGCCAAATCCCACCAACGTTACCTTATCACCAGAGGAAACCGCTTCAATAATCGTTTCCAAAGCAGCAGTTAAAACTGCATCCGCTTGTTTTTTGGTAACACTAGCCTTTTCAGCTACGGCATCAACTAATTCACCTTTGTTCATGTCAAACTCCTGAAGGTTTACTTGAGATTTCAGTACGGATGCAGATTAATACATCCGTACTGAAATCTTTGTTCGTGGAAATACAAAAATCATCCTTTGGGAGTATTTTTTCTCAAAACGGCTGTACATCCCATCGGCTCGACTTTTCAATGAATCATTCTAAGGTGTAGTAGCCTGATGTGGATAGATGAAACCATTAATTTATATAGATTTCAGGATTTTTTGTAATTTTAGGGTACTTGTTTCACTAAAAATCAACCCAAAAGTAGGAAAAAATACCTAGTAAATCCCGCAATTGCCAAGAAAACAGGGAAGAGATGGTCAATGTTTGTTGGCATTCATTACCGATGTTGAAGAGTTATTGCTGAGATTAAGCAATTTTTATGGAAATTGAAGGCTCAGATTCCCGATTTCTTTAAAAAATCGCAGATTTTGCTCACTTTTTATCTGATATGGAAAATCCAATACGAAATTTAACCCCATAGCAAGCTTCTTTTGTAGCGAAGAGGAAAAATTAAAGCTTTTCCCCTAGAAGGCTATCCATTAGTCACATGTTTCTTAACATTTGTGGGGCGATGCCTACGGTGGTAAACTACGCTGCAACAACTTCTTCTGGTGCATCCGTTACGCCTTTAACTGTCTCCATATACTTTGAGATTATTTATTTTTTGCAAGCCCATCATAAAAAAATGCCGGAGTGAGTCAATCCTTAGCAGAAATTTTTTGTTGCACCCAAGCCCGAAAAGCACGAGTAGTATTTAAATTTAATCCTACTTGCGAACAAGAAGATCCCCGACTTCTTAAAGAAGTCGGGGATCTGAGCCTTTAGCAGAGGTGATTCACCTACTCATCATCTTTATTACCTGCCAGGAACCTTCAACCCACGCCGCTCAAGGATTTGCCGCACTTCTGGGCTGGGGGTGTAGTTATAGCCATAGGAGGAGTTCTCAGAGTCATCCATAATCTGAGGTGTAAGTAACACAATCACCTCTTGACGCTGGTTCTGGCGGTTTGTACTTCTAAATAGCGAACCAATCAGTGGAAGATCGCCTAAGATAGGAATTTTGGTGACAGCTGTCCGGTCTTGGTCTTGAATTATACCACTCAGGACTAGTGTTTGACCATCTCGTAAGCGAATTAAGCCAGAAGTAAGAGAGCGCTCAGACACTAAAATAATTTGTCCATTTCCTGTATCTGCTGGGGCGGAAGGAGCGCTGACAGTAGGAGCAACCGATAGAGAAACGAACCCATTATCGTCAATCCGCTCAATTTTGACGTTCAAGGTTAAGCCCACTTTTTGTTTCTCAATTGTTTTTTCTGTCCTAGAACCACCAGAAGTATCTGTTGTTTGGAGGGTTATATTTCCCACTACTTCTTGAGTAAGATTCACCAGAGCCTGTTGACCTTCTTGCACAATTAAGGTTGGGTCGGTCAAAATCTTGGCATTGCCATTTGTAACCTGAGCCTGCAAGCTAGTGAGAAGAGATTTGGTAAACCTGTATGCAGGAGTCAAAGCAGCTCTTGGATCTAAAATTGTTGGTGTATTAGTAACGCTACTTCTTACTTCATTACTAGTAGGTGGTCTGGCACCGCCAAAATTTAGAGTTGCAATACCACCATCATTGCTAAAGTAGTTGTTACCAACCCCAAAAGAAAAGCTACTGTTGTAGTCTTGAATGTTCGAGAGGTTAACATCAATAATCTTGACATTGACTACCACTTGCCGACGGCGGATATCAAGCTGAGTTAGTTGAGCCATCGCAATCTCAATCAGTCTAGGAGAACCAATTAAGGTCACGGAATTGGTGCGCTCGTCTCCTAATGCCTGTAAACCTCTTAATAATGGACTAGAGTCTTTAAAATCAACGCGTAGAGGTTGAATTTGGGTTTCCGTGGTTGTCTGAGTTTGGGTGATGGGAGCAGCCGTATTACCCACGGCTACGGCACTAACACTGGTAACTTGTCGTTCGCGGCTGACGGCACTTTCTGCTCCTAAGCCAACTAAAAAATTCAGGGCGACTCCTACCGTGACCTGATTGAGTCGCATACTACGTACAACCATATCACGGGTCGCATTAGGTAATTTAGCCCCGACAAAAACTGTACGACCACTGCGGTTAGCTTCTAAACCACTCAGGCGCAAAACGTAATTAAATACATCTTGCACTGGCTCATTTTCTATATCTAAAGAAATAGTTTGAGAAACTGCTGGTGCATTAGCACCGCCACCTGCCTGACCTCCACCAGCTTGCTCACCTCCTACGTAAGCCAAGTTCAAACCAGCAGCACGGGCAAGTAATGACAAAACCTCACGTACTGGCGCATCACGCAGTACTAGACGAGGTACACGTTCCTGAGTTGCTAAGTCAACAGTACTAGGAGAAGCATCGGTAGCCGAAATAGCAATATCTCCCACTGGGGGGGCGACAGCTCGAGGTAAGAACGGTGGAGCCTGACTCAGAGGTTGACCTGGACCAGCCGCTTGTGCAGGTTGTCCGTCAATGGTGACTTGCGGGTTAGGAACGAGAACACCTGGATTTTGACCAGGTTGGGCTGGAGTTGTAACAGGTGGCGCTGTGGATGTTGGGGTTGTTGGGGCTGTTGGCGTTGGCACTGATGCTGTAGTGCCTGTTGAAGGGCTAAAGCTGAGTGTAATTCCATTTGGCGATCGCATCACAGGTTGACTGCCAGGTGCATCGTTGCTCCCAGTTACCGTCACCCGAACACTATTAGCATCAAGCTGACTAACCTCAACAGAGGCAATTCCTGGTGCTGGGTTATCTTGACGAAAGCTATTACCTTGTGGTAATCGTAATTGAGTGTTGATAACATCAGCGACTAAAGCCTTGCCTCTTTTTGTAGTGAAAACTTGGGCGCGCGATCCGGAAGAAGTTTTCAAAGCGACGTTAATTCCACCATTAACGGGATTTAACTTGACATCAGTAACTTGACTAATTTGTGCCCAAACTGGTTGAGCTGCCAAAAATACAAAAGCAGCAGTAGCTAAAATAAAACTATTACCGTGAAGCTGTTTCACAGTTCATTCCTCACCTTATAAAACCTTGTTTACAAACAATTTTGAGTAGGCACTTAGAAACCACACGCCAATTGCTTATGGGGTTTCCCCATTGGCGCTAGCCTCTCCTTTTTGGAAAAGACCATGTTGGCTTAACTACACGAGACTTTGCCCACCTACCCTACGGGAAGGCCAAGGGCGAACGTGAGTTTCAAAACCCTCAATTATTTCCTTAGTCTGTGGGAAGGGTTTGTCTACGCTTGTGTAGCCGCGAATTCTATTCGTCCTAGCTCTAATTTGACTACTTTTTCGGGGCAGCTTTCGCTGCTGCCGCTATTTCTTCTGGGCTAAGTGGCATCAATACCTGTAACTGGAATGATGTATTAATCGCTGCTGGGCCTACCTGCATCGGCGTTTTATCTAATGGGGATCTTGTCTCTGTTGGAGCCAAAGTTGCTTGATAATCTTTAACTATTAACAAAGGCTGTAACCGCTCAATGTTACGAATTATCGATTGTGTTTGTTCATAAGTTGCTGTAATCTCAGCGCTGATCGTACTGCGTTGCAGCTTGCCGTCAACCCCTACTCCTAGACTTCCATCGGTAATCGGTTCTGGTTTTTGAGAAATCGGCACATATCTCTTCAGTTTGGCTCTGACTGCATTAATAGAAGTTGCACTATTGCCAGACTCAATTAAGCGGTTCAAATCCAACAGTAATGTATCTAAGGTTTTTTCGTTAGCAAATAAACTTAAAACCTGAACTTTTTGCTGCTTTGCCTGTGCTAGTTCGTCTTTAACTTTGTCAATCTGTTTGATATTGGCTTTTTTTTGCTCAATTTGCGCTTGCAGTTCAGAGCTTTTAGCTTGCTGTTGCTGATAGCTTTCCCAAGCTGGCATCAGCAGATTTAAAAATATATAAGCTGCTCCCGCTAAACCAACTACCCCTACCAAGATCCCAATAATTTTTGGTGTGAAGGCAATACCAAATACCACAGGTGCGGCTGGCGTTGCCGGATCGAATTCCCCACCTTGTTCGGCAAAATTTAAATCATCACTCAGCGTCATTTTGAAATGACTCCTGTTTGTTGCATATTACGAATTCGAGTTACTAACCCCACTGTGCCTTTTTTTTCCAACTCTCGAATTAATTCCGACGCTGGAACGTCGTTCATGCTCGATTGAATAGTGTATTTAACTACTTGAGGTGGCTTAATTACGACATTATTAGAAGATTGACTCGCACTTGATGTTAAGGGAGCATCTACTAACGCTGCTGTCAGAATTCTGGTTTCTGTAGGCTTTAAAAACTGAGATTGTTGTAAACTCAATAAGAAATCATTGACATCATTAAAGGAACGAGCCAATCCGTTAATTTCTAATCCCCCCGCGGGATTATTTGGCGGCTGACCTGCTGCTACTGCAATGGGTGGGATTTGCTTGATATTTTCGATTTGCACTGCCGTTGGGATGCGATCGCGCAAATCTTGCAGCATTGCTGACCAAGGACGAATCTGGTCAAATACAGTTACTAAAGCTTGGGTTTCCCCTTTAATTGCCTTCGTCTCGTCTTTGATTTTGTTAATATTTCCTATTTCTGTATCTAACCTCTTGCTTTCTTGATCTAGTTGTGCAATCTGACCATCTAATTCAACAATCTTCCCTTGCAGCAACCACCAACCAACTCCAAATAAAACCGGAAGACCTATACCTACTGCAACTCCTACATACAGTAGTGTCAAATCCCCCGTAGGAAGTTTTAGGGCTATTCCTCGTTGTTTCTCTGGCTTTTTCTGGTATGCTGGGCGGTCTTTAAGAAAGTTAACATCTAGGCTGTACATTTTATTACACCTCCCGCATTCCTAGACCTAGTACAATCGCCAAGCCAGAGCGTTGTACCTGTGGATATTTATCAGTGTCAACTTCCAAAGATAAAGATCCGATTGGATCTATTTGGGTAGTTGGCAAACTCAATCGTTGGGTAAAAAATTCATCTAGCTGTTGAAGTCCACCTCCTGGTCCGGCTAATAAAATCTGCGCTACCTCCAAATTTTCACTTTGATTCAGGTAAAAATCGATGGAACGGCGCAGCTCATCCGTTAGTTCTCCCAAGACTCTCAAGATGGCAGCCATGCCAGGATCGAGTTCGGTAACGCCAGTTTTACCTCCGTCTATGGGAGTTGCAGGAATAACCATTCCGTGTAACAATTCCATGTCTCGTGATGTAGGTAAGCTCATTGCCCTTGCTAAGGCAGTTTGCATTTGATAAGTCCCGATGGGGACTGTGCGCGAAAATTGCGGCACTCCGTTAACGATGATGGCTATTTCTGTACTATCGAACTCGATATCAACTAGTACTGCTGCTTCTTGCGGCCCAAATTGTCGCAGTTGTTCGCGAATAGTCCGAATTAGAGCAAAACTGTTAATTTCTAAAACATCAATTTGTAATCCTGCCTGCTCGAAGGTACTTATATAGGTATCCGTGATCTCCTTGCGGGTGGCAACTAGGAGTACGTGTACCTTTTCAATGCCATCTTCATCTACAAAATACCCAAGTTTCTGATAATCTACATCAGCCTCTTCACGAGGATAGGGTAAGTACAAACCTGCTTCATGGTTCAGCACCATTTCTCGCAGTTCTTTATCATCTAACTCTGCTGGCACTGGTATAATCCGAACGATAGAATCTCGTCCTGGTACACCAGTAGCAACGTGAGAAGTTTTGATTTTGCTCTCAGCTAGCGCTTGCTGGATTAATTGCGCCATTGCTGGAGGGTCATTGATTTGACCATCGATAACTATCCCTTCTGGAACTGCTACCGATGTATAGGTTTCTAATTTCAAGCCTTGACCCTGCTTGCGTAGCTGAACTACATTCACTCGTTCGGGAGCAAGCTCAATGCCTACTCCTTTTTTCGATTTGCCAAACAGACTATTGAAGCTTTTTACCACAGTTGTGCCCGCTGGACTGCTAAATTGAAAATTTAAATTTGTTGCAGTAAAGGCGTTATATATTACGTCTTTACGGGTAATTTATTTAGCCTATAATCTCAACAATTCTGTCTAAGCTTTTCACACCGATCAAGCGTAAAAATACTGGGAAAATGATTCAATTGCGAAAATTTAAACAACTTGTTGCTTTTGTACTGCTTGGCTTAATAACCAGTTGGGTTATCAGTTGCAGCACAGGTAATGTTAATACAAGTACAAAACAAGCTACTTCAGGAGTGGGAACTGTTGAGTTTTGGACAATGCAACTCCAACCTCAATTTACCGACTACTTCAAAAGCCTAATTGCGAATTTTGAATCGCAAAATCCAGGTATAAAGATTAACTGGGTTGATGTACCTTGGGCAGCAATGGAGAACAAAATATTAACAGCTGTCTCCGCAAAAACGCCACCTGATGTAGTTAACTTGAATCCGGGTTTTGCTTCCCAACTTGCCGGACGAAATGCCTGGTTAGATTTGGATGCTAAAGTCCCGAATGATGTACGTTCCTCCTATCTGCCAAATATCTGGAAAGCAAGCACGCTTAATGGCAAGAGTTTTGGGATTCCCTGGTATCTCACCACACGGTTAACCATTTATAACACTGATTTATTAAAACAGGCAGGTATCAATAAAGTCCCCGTAACCTACGCAGAATTAGCACAAGCAGCGCAACAAATTAAGGACAAGACGGGAAAATATGCCTTTTTTGTAACTTTCGTACCGCAAGATTCTGGTGAAGTGCTGGAATCTTTCGTGCAAATGGGAGTCACCTTAATAGATGCTGAGGGGAAAGCGGCGTTTAATTCAGCGCCAGGAAAAGCCGCGTTTCAGTATTGGGTAGATTTGTATAAAAAAGGTTTGCTTCCTAAAGAGGCTTTAACCCAAGGACATCGCCACGCGATCGATTTATACCAATCTGGAGAGACTGCGTTTCTAGCTTCTGGGCCAGAGTTCCTAAAAACGATCGCTAATAATGCCCCGAAAATTGCTCAAGCTTCGGAAATAGCACCTCAACTCACTGGTGACACAGGTAAGAAAAATGTCGCGGTGATGAACATAGTTATTCCCCGCGATAGCAAACAACCAGATGGCGCTGTGAAGTTTGCTTTATTTGTCACCAATAACGAAAATCAGTTAGCCTTTGCTAAAGCTGCAAATGTTCTGCCTTCTACAATCAAAGCATTGTCTGATAGTTACTTTAAAGATGTTCCAGCTAATGCTTCAACAATAGAAAAAGCACGAGTCATGAGTGCTCAAGAACTGCCAAAGGCAGAAATATTGACCCCGACATTGAAGGATTTTAATAAACTGCAAAAGGCAGTTTACGAAAACTTGCAAGCAGCAATGTTAGGGCAGAAAACTGTAGATAAAGCTGTTGAAGATGCGGCGCAAGAATGGAATCAGAGGTAAATTCGTAATGACGCTCCTGCGTCGCTACCGCTACGCTAACGTAATTCGTAATTCATAATTACGAATTATGATTTATGAAATATATTGGTGGTTGCTAAAAAGTCGCCGACTAAATAAAGAGAACCACACAAAACGATTAAATCTTCTGTGGTAGCGGTTGTAGTGGCGGCTGTTAGTGCTGTGAATAAATCTGGATGGATTTGGCGATCGCTTAATTCGGGACAGAGGCTGTAAGCTAGATTTGATAAGTAGTCTAGATCCGCAGAAGTTCTACCGGGCCAGGGTTCTACTGGTATTGGCACCAAATAAAGGCGATCGCCTGGTCGCAGTAAGGCGGTAAAAATATCAGCATGATCCTTATCGGCAAACATTCCCACAACCCAATTGACGGGCTTATGGTTAACTGCGTCTAAGCTATCAACATATTGGCGAAGAACTTCGGCAGCGGCGGTATTATGAGCGCCATCAAGTAATAATTTATGGTTACTCCAAGTAATCCATTGCATCCGCCCCGGCCATTTAGTTTTGGCCATACCGTTAATTATGGCTTCTTCTGAAATCTGCCAACCCTGTTGTTGGAGAATTTCTAAAGCAGCTATTGCCAAAGCGGAATTTGCTAATTGAATTTGTCCGGCTAATGGCAAAGGGTATTTAATTAAGTTTGAATTTTGAATAGTTTGATATTCTGCCCATCCTGTAGCGATTTCACGGGCAGGTTGAGGCGTAAAAATCGGGCATTGTAATTCTAAAGCGCGCGATCGCACTACTTTGTCTGCCTCTGGTGGTAATAGTCCAACCACAACGGGACATCCAGGTTTGAGAATACCTGCTTTTTCTCTAGCAATGTCAGCGACGGTAGGGCCAAGTTGTTGCCAGTGTTCCCGGCTAATGGAAGTAATAAGTGTAACCAAAGGTTCCAAGCAGACATTGGTAGCATCTAAGCGCCCTCCCAGTCCGACTTCTACCACAGCCACATCAACTTGCTGCTGGGCAAAATATAACCAAGCAGCCGCTGTGATTACTTCAAACTGAGTTGCTGATTCGTCCTGATAACGAATAACCGCTTGGACTTTTTCTAATAATTGACTCAATTCCTCAGAGGAAATTTGCTGTTCGTTCAGACAAATACGTTCCGTCCAATCAACTAGATGGGGTGAAGTGTAGCGTCCTGTACGATAACCAGCTTCTGTGAGTACTGAGGAAATATAGGCACAGACTGAACCTTTGCCATTAGTGCCAGCAACATGAATTACCGGGACTTGGTGATGGGGATTGCCGAGATTTGCCAATAGGTTGACAATGCGATCGAGTCCCAAATGGACACCAAAGCGTTGCAGGGGTTGTATTACAGAATCGATATCCAAGGAATGGGAGTAGGGAGTGGAGACAAGGGGACAAGGGGACAAGGGGACAAAGGGGACAAGAGGAATAATCAATGCCTAATACTTCGGCTTCGCGGTAGTTGAATCTCGACTTACTTCGACTACGCGGTAGTTGAATCTCGACTTCGCTCGATTACCGCGCAGTCGAAACTCAGTACAAGTCGCTCGATTACCGCGCAGTCGAAACTCAGTACAAGTGCCCCGTGCCCCATACCCCATTAATGAATTTAAGCTTCTCTATCGAAAAAGCCTTGAAATTGTCTTAAAGCCGCAGCGCCAATATTAAACACTGCCCAACTAGCAGCAATGACTACTGGTGCTAAAACGATCGCTATACGAAAATCGATATCCATATCTAAGAACCCCTCTTTTAAGTAGAAATTAAAGTTTTGTCAACAGCTCTCATTTTTATTTTTAGCTGAAGTGGGCAATTTTTCCAAATCCAAATGTAAAGAATGTTTAAATTATGGGGCATTGGATATTTGTTATTAGTCATCAGTCATTTGTCATTGGTTATTAATTCTTCTCCCTTATCTCCCCCTGCTCTCCTGCTCCCCATTCTCTAAGCCTTGCTAAAACCAATATCAGTACCCTTACCAGCATGAACTAAAGCTAACTTTTGGTAACGTTTAGCGTGTTCAATCAGTTCTGCGGCTTCAACATCTGTTACTTGCCGTAATACTTTACCTGGAATACCGACAACTAAGGACAAAGGCGGTACATTTTTAGTTACCACTGCGCCAGCACCAATAATGCTACCAGCGCCCACTCGTACCCCATCTAAAATCACTGCGCCAATGCCAATCAAACTTCCACGTTCAATGTAAGCAGAATGTACTACAGCGCGATGCCCTACGGTAACATGATCTTCTAAGATTGTTGGAAAACCAGGATCGCCATGTAAAATTGCACCATCCTGAATATTTGTGCATTCGCCAATTTCAATTTGTTCTACATCTCCCCTCACCACTGCTCCATACCAAATGCTCACTCCTGTTGCTATATTTACCGAACCCATAACAACAGCATTGCCCGCAATGAAGGCAGCTTGAGAAAAATCAGGAGATGTCCAGTAAGAAGCGGTAGACACGATAGAATATGAATATGGTACCCAGGAACACTGGAGAAACTCCAACCTTTGAGGCTGGTTGCACAACCAGGATATCACAGCGTCAAGCCTCTACGCTGAGGAAAACACTAGTGAACAATGTTCCTGCCGCAACACCGTGTCTATGCAGCAGCGAGCAAATAACCCAAAGTGGTTGAGCCGAAGTGTATAATCCAACCCACTAGTGCTGGTGAAGACAAAACTATGTTTGTACGCACTTCATGATGAATCCAGGTTTGCAGTACCCAATGTTTGGGCCGGAAATACAGTGTCCCCATTGTCGCCAGACTATTCCGGCGTTGACACTCACAGATACCTATCTGTGTCCGCGTCATGGCGCGTTTGAAGCTAATCCGAAAAATGGAGAGTTAATCCATTTGCAATCGGGGCGTCATTGGCGGAGGTGGAATAATGAATGGTATAGACAACATACTCATCCTGATGGTATTCGCTTTGAAATTCACGAAGCATTAGACAAGCTCTATACCCAAGGTTTTCGAGCAACACGAGTAATTATTGCTCGACGCTATCAGGAATTGATGAGTGGCTACTTAGAACGCAGCACGCCTTGGCGTTCTGGACAACCAGAAGCTACTGCGGCGCGTTTATACGGTTTACCCGTGGAGTTTAGCCCCGATAACTCAGATGATGCCTGTTGGGAAGTGATTAATTTTGACTTGGAAAAAGAGCCTGGTGTCCCTGTACGCTACCCTTATTTCAGGTTGTTTGAGTAATGGTCAATAATTAGTGCTGAGTGCTGAGTGCTGAGTGCTGAGTTCTAATGGAGAAGAAGTTTTAATTGCACTCAATTAAAAAGTTTTTCATCCTTAGAATTTAAGTTTAAGGTCTTACTCAGCACTCGTTACTCAGCACTCAGCACTACTGTCTTATGCATCACGCTTCTATTCGGACTGCCAATATTCATCGAGCGATCGCTTTCTACGAACTTTTAGGGTTTACAATCTCAGAACGCTTTACCACAGGCTATACCCTAGCTTGCTGGATGGAAGGATTGGGCGGCAGAATTGAACTGATCCAAATTCCCGAACCAAAACCAGCCCCAGATGCCTTTGCTGACGAACATTATGTGGGATATTATCATCTCTCGTTCGATTTAACTGAGATTACACCAGATTTACCTAGCTGGTTGACAAATTTGCAAGAACGTGCATTAGTAGCTGCTGAGAGTCAACCCGAAGGATTAGAACCATTGAAGGTGCTTTTAGAACCGACACAACAGCAAATAGGCGATCGCATTTACGAAGTGGCTTTCATCGCCGATACTGATGGCTTACCTCTGGAATTCATTCGGATTTTAGCAAAACTCCCGTAATTTAGCTTTTTTATTAGCTTTGTTGCTAATATATTGTTTTTCTGTATTGTTACTGAAGTCACAGATTTTTTCGCCAGATTAAAGTGTGGTCACTCACAAAAACAATTATGTAACTTAATTTACAGATATATCTGCTAAATACATGTATGGATGTTCCAAACTTTACTCGAAATTTTATAAATATCCCTTGCCGTTATTACTTTTAAGTTTATGGCTAATAGCTGTTTTTTTGTTGAGCGATCGACCTGCTCATAGCCAACATCCAGTTATATTTACTAACAAAGAAAAATATCAGTCAACCTTGCTAGCAAAAAGAATAATGCCCTCAACACTGACAGAAAACGTCCGCAAGACAGTGCTGGAGAATGGTCTAACTGTCCTGACAAAGGAAGTGCATACTGCGCCAGTGGTGACGGTGCAGGTGTGGTACAAGGTTGGCTCGCGTAACGAAGAACCAGGCGTGAATGGCATTGCCCACCAATTGGAACACATGATGTTTAAAGGCACTCGAAACCGCCCGATTCAATTTGGACGTTTGTTTAGTGCTTTAGGTAGTGATTCTAATGCTTTTACCAGCTATGACCAAACTGCATATTACGGTACTGTGGAACGAAACAAGCTGAAAGCGCTCTTGGTGCTGGAAGCAGACAGAATGCGAAATTCCCAGATTGAGCCGGAGCAATTAGCCAGTGAAAAGCGGGTAGTAATTTCCGAGTTGCAGGGTTACGAAAATAGTCCAGAATATCGCCTCAACCGCGCTGTCATGCAAGCGGTGTTTCCCAATCATGCTTATGGGTTGCCTGTAGGTGGCACTAAAGCTGATGTCGAAAAGTTTGAAGTTGAGCAGGTAGAAAAATATTACCGCAATTTTTACAGTCCCGATAATGCTGTCTTAGTGATTGTGGGAGATTTTCAAACAGCAAATACTCTCGAAACAATTAAAGAAGTGTTTGGTAAAGTACCCAGGCAGGAGGCAGGGGGCAGAGGGCAGGGGAGCAGAGGGGCAGAGGAGCAGAGGAGCAGAGGAGAAAGTCTTTCTTCCTCATCTCCCATCGTATTACGAGAACCGGGAGCAGGACGGCTGTTACAAGTTGTGTATCCGCTACCGGATGCAAATCAACCAGATGTGCCGGCGCTGGATGTGATGGATTACATCTTGACAGAGGGACGGAATTCTAGACTTTATCAGGCATTGGTGGAATCAGGTTTAGCTAGTGAACTTACGGCATCCGTCACCAGTTTGCGAGAATCTGGCTGGTATGAGTTGTTGGTAACGGCTGGAGCTAAACAAGATTTGAAAAAAATTGACTCAATGTTGAGTAGTGCGATCGCCAATGTAGCAGAAAAAGGTGTGACATCTGAGGAAGTAGAACGAGCCAAAACTCAATTAACAGCAGATGTAATTTTGAGTAACCGTGATATCACCTCTCAAGCAATGCGATTGGGGACTGATGAGACAACTGTTGGTGATTATCGCTACACAGACCGCTATTTGGCAGCTGTTCGTTTGGTGAAGCCGACGGATGTTGTTGCTGTGATTAACAAATACTTGACAAAAGAAGCGCGGACAGTAGGATTTTTTGAACCAACCCAGAAGCGGATAACAGAAGTTGCTGACAAACCAGACTCAGCCCAAACTACAGAAAATTTCTCTCCTGGCGCACCTGTGCTTCCTTCTGAGGTAATGAAATACTTGCCACCTGTGGATTTGGCTACAGATGCGATTGCCCAAGTCTTACCCCAGGAATTTAAATTGACTAACGGATTGCGGATATTACTGTTACCCGATCGGAGTACTCCCACCGTTACCTTAAGCGGTTATATTCAAGCTGGGACAGAATTCGATCCAGAGAATAAAGCTGGATTGGCTGCTTTTGTGGCAGATAATTTGCTAAATGGTACTAAGAGCAAGGATGTTTTAACTATTGCTAAAGTCTTAGGAGAACGAGGGGCAAGTCTAGACTTTCAAACCTACCGCGAAGGTGTGCATATCGAAGGTGATAGTTTAGCAGATGATTTGCCCATACTCCTGGAGATATTAGCAGATGTTGTGAAAAATAGTACCTTTCCCAGCAAAGAGTTAGAACTGCATCGCCAACAAACTTTAACTGATTTGCAACAGGAATTAGATGAGCCATCAGAAGTAGCTAGAAGAGTATTTGTTCAGTCAATTTATCCGAAAAAACACCCCTTACATACCTTCCCCACAGAGGAGAGTTTACAGCAGATTCAGCGCCAGGATGTGATTGATTTCAAAACTAAACATTATCGCCCAGATACAACAGTGCTAGCGCTGGTGGGAGATTTCGATCTAGACAAAGTGCGATCGCTGATTAAAAATAAGTTTGGAGACTGGGAAGTTAGCGGCCAAGCACCCGCATTAAAATATCCCCCGGTGGCAATGCCAAAGAAAATGGTGAGTGTCAACCCAGTTTTACCAGATAAAGCCCAAGCTGTAACTTATATGGGTTACACAGGCATTAACCGTTACGATCCTCGATTTCATGCAGCCTTAGTATTGAACCAGATTTTAGGAGGCGATACCTTATCTAGTAGACTGGGTGCAGAAGTGCGCGATCGCCAAGGTTTAAGCTATGGAATTTATAGCTCCTTCCAAGCTGGGAAGAATGTAGGGACATTTTTGATTGAGATGCAGACTAGTCCTGAAGATAGCAGTAAAGCGATCGCTAGTACCCGCCAGATGCTACAGCAAATTCATCAACAAGGCGTAACTGCACTAGAAGTAGAAACAGCTAAACGCACCCTCATCAGCAGCTACAACGTTTCCCTGGCAAACCCAGAGGAATTAACAGATAGAATTCTGATGAATGAGGTGTACGGACTAGATAAAGTAGAATTGCACTCCTTCACTGATAAAATCCAGAAAGTCACCCTTACTCAAGTTAATCAAGCGGCTCGTGAGTTACTCCACCCAGATCGAATCGTAGTCGTTACTGCTGGGCCATCTGTGTTAGCAGAGAAAAGTATTAGGTAGAGATAGGCACTAGGCATGGATAATATAAAGAATAGGTAAAGTGGTTTTCCCCACTACCTATTAATTGTTATTGCTCATCAGCATTGCCTTTTGAGAATTAGTGATGAAAATTTATAACTGTTTTTACGAAATTGTAATTAAATCCCTTAGTTTCACAATTCCTACTTGGGTACAAATATTACGGCGTAACTACGTGATATTAATGTTATTCCTCGCTCTAAATTTCATCGCTGCTACTCCAGCAATGGCGGCGAATAAGTCTTTTGATTTGCTCAAGCAACCAGCTAAAGAAATTACAGTTAGCTTGGGTAATGCGGCTAACGAACTCAAATTTGAGCCAAATCATTTGGAATTTGAGGTTGGCAAACGCTATCAACTACGGCTTACTAATCCCAGTCAACTGAAGCACTATTTTACTGCTAAAGATTTTGCCGATGGCATCTGGACACAAAAAGTTGAAGCAGGCAAAGTAGAGATCAAAGGAGCCATTCACGAACTGGAACTTAAGCCCGGTGCTGAAGCCGAATGGGTATTTGTGCCCTTGAAATCTGGTACTTATGGCTTACGTTGTACAATACCAGGACATATAGAAGCGGGTATGATTGGAGAAATTGCCATCAAGAATTAAAAATTAAAGAGAATTGAGCTAAATACAACATTTCATTAAATTATCTGCGTACCGTTGCGCCCCTCTGCCTTGAAATTTCAACCCTCATTTTAGACAAAACTGTACTAACTCCCATAGTGGCTCGTGGAAAATAACTTAGGGCGTTTTTGATTCCAATCCAACACATTAAGAATATACAAATATGTTATTCTATATACATTAACCCCAAAAATAGAAGAATACCTATCAGGGATTAAAATAACTTAAATTATAGATATTATTTCTCAATTAATCTAGAGAAAGCATTCATACTTCAGCGTCAAAGCCACCAGTAATTATTAATTTCCTATGAACATTTTCAGTAACTTACTTTCTCAAGCGACTCAGCCTGCACCTGCGAAAAAACAGCGCCGAGGAATTGAAATTAAATCGCTGCGTGAAATTGAAATCATGCGGCAATCATCGGCAATTGTCGCAACTGTCCTAAAAGAAATTTCCGAGCTAGTAAAGCCAGGAATGACAACAGCTGATTTGGATGCTTATGCAGAAAAGCGCATCCGCGAAATGGGCGCAACACCGAGTTTTAAAGGATATCACGGTTTTCCAGGTTCTATTTGCTCCAGCATTAATAATGAAGCAGTACATGGCATTCCTAGCCCTAAGAAAGTGATTCGCGTCGGGGATGTATTAAAAGTAGATACAGGCGCTTATTTCCAAGGCTTTCATGGTGATTCTTGCATTTCAATTGCTGTCGGTGAAGTGACAGAAGAAGCGGCTAAATTAATTCGTGTAGCAGAAGAAGCTTTATATAAAGGCATTGAGCAAGTAAAGGCTGGTGTATACCTGCTTGACTTAGCTGGAGCAATTGAAGATCATGTGAAATCTAACGGCTTTAGTATAGTCGAAGAGTTTACTGGACACGGTGTCGGTCGTAACCTGCATGAAGAACCTTCAGTATTCAACTACCGTACTCGTGAGATGCCAAATGTTAAACTCCGGGCAGGGATGACGCTGGCAATTGAGCCAATTTTAAATGCGGGTTCTAGACACACGCGGACATTATCTGACCGTTGGACAGCAGTCACTATGGATAATTCTTTGTCTGCTCAGTTTGAGCATACAGTTTTGGTGACAGAGACTGGTTATGAGATTTTGACTGACCGTTCTAAGCTGTAACTGTCAGTTGTAATTATTTGTTGTTGAGAGAGGTAAAGCGTTGAAAGAGGGCGATTTACCTCTTTACTTTTTTAACACAATTTGTCAAACATTCAATAACTGCTATATAGCAATCCTATCTAATTTTTCACAAATGATTTAGGACTGTTGATTAGTCCCTGCATAATTAGTTTTGTAAATAGAAAGCATCTCTTTAGCTTGCACAAAGACAGACGTACTCTTTGGAATAGCTTCTAACAAATTAATTGCTTGCCGCCATTTATTTTGTGCTTGCTTTCGACTTAGTTGTGAATGAGGTGAATTTTTAACAAATAAATTAGCTTCTGTTGCTAGCTTGTGGGCTAATTCTAAGTTTGCTACAGCTTTCTTTTCAATTAGCACTCTTTTACTGATAGATTTATAGTTAATTTGATAGTAAGCTAATTTATTCTTTGCCTGGTCATAAATTGATGTTTTAGCAGGAATTTTATCTAATAAAATTATTGCCTGATACCATTTGTTTTGTGCTTGTTGCCAGACTTTTAGAGGATGCGGTGGCTTTTGAACGAGAGAAGCAGCCTCCATACCGAGTTTTTGAGCAGATTTAAAGTTGGCGATGGCTCCGCCATCGTCTGCGACGAACGCACTTGTTTCTTGAGTTAAACTTAGATTTTGCTCTCTAATTTTCCAACCAGCAAAAGTTAAGATTAATAAACTTGAAGCGATAATCAAAACTGAACGTACTATCTTTGGTGTTGAAAACTTTGGTACTATTCCTAATTTCTGGCTACTGATTGCTTCTTTATTACTTTCCTGTTCAATCTTTTTCAAGGCTTGTTCTGCGTGTAGACTGAAAGTATCACCCTGAAGAATTAAAGCAGCAATTTGTTGTTGGAAATAATCACAATCATTGAGAATATCTGTCAATTCTTGAAATTTTCCATCACTTGATATGATTAATTCATGGTCATCATCTAACCACTCTAGAGCAAAACCAGATTTACCATAAAAAGCTGATACGCCTAATAAAATATTTAATAAGTTGCGACTATTTTTAATAGTATCAAAAATATAATTTAGTTTTTCTTGTAACTGTAATAGTTGTTTTTGAGAATCGCTAATTTTTTCAATTTGATGCTTTAAAATATTAGATTTAGTCAAGGCTAAGTCAATTTGTAAGCTGTCACTCAAGGTTTGAAATTGATTGGATATACTTAAATTAAGAATATCAGAATTTAATTGATTTACTAATTGAATATCACTAAGAATATCAGCGGCTATCGCTTGCAAAAAATAACCCCATTCAAGCCAATCATCAATTTTTGATTGTAAATCAGTCAATGAAATTTTAGTTTCTGAATTTCCAAATTTCTCTGCGATCGCTGGATCTACTAATCCTACACCAGGTATAAATAAAACACCTACAGTACTTATTCGAGGAAGTGTAGCGATCGCAGAATTTTTGACGTTCTCAAGTCTCAATTCTTGAACGATTAATTTTTTAATATTCCGTAGCTGTTCCTGAGCATTATTAATCGGGATAATTTGTTCCATGATTTGATTAGAATCGCCAATAGTCAGTTTTAAATTCTGAATTAGTGTTGGCAATTCACTAACAAGTATTTCTAGGTTAGCCATAAATACCCCTGGGGGATTTGTCGAAAGTTTATGCAGAACAATTAAAATGGCTTGAGTAAGAATACAACCCCGCCTATTGCATCTCGGCATCCTAAACAAGTCACAAATCTTAGGAGCTATAAAATTTATAGTTCCCGGAAATCCTGCTAAAGTAACAATTTCAGTTTAAAAATCCCAGATAAAGACAAAATTACCCATTCACTAACCTATGAATGAAGTTGATTTAGCATTTACCCCAGCACTAGAGCTGGCGCAATTAATTCGTCGCCGGGAAATATCACCGCTAGAGTTGGTAGAAATATATTTAGAACGGATTGAGCAATTAAATCCTCAATTAGGAAGTTATTTTACGGTGACGGCAGAATTAGCGATCGCAGATGCCAAAGCCAAAACAGAATTATTAACAACTACCTCAGAACTACCGCCATTTTTTGGCGTGCCGATTTCCATTAAAGACCTCAATGCTGTAGCAGGTGTTACCTGTACTTATGGAAATCCAGCATTACTGAACAATATCCCTAATTATGATGATGGGGTTGTAACGCGGATTAAGCAGGCTGGATTTACTATTCTTGGTAAAACAGCCACTTCCGAATTAGGTTCTTTTCCCTACAGCGAACCTATGGGTTTTCCTCCAGCCAGAAATCCGTGGAATTTAGAATACACCCCTGGCGGTTCCAGTGGTGGCGCGGCGGCGGCGGTAGCAGCGGGATTGTGTGCGATCGCTCAAGGTTCTGATGGTGGTGGTTCAATTCGGGGGCCTGCGGCTTGTTGTGGTTTGGTGGGAATTAAACCATCTAGGGGTAGGGTGAGTAAAGCACCCGTAGGCGAACGCCTCGCTGGAATTGCCGTTAACGGGCCAATCGCCCGGACTGTCGCTGATGCTGCTGCCCTTTTGGATGCCATATCTGGTTACATGACAGGCGATCCTTACTGGTTGCCAGATCCCGAACCATCATTTCTCGCCGCCACTGGGACAAAACTCGGTGCTTTGCGAATTGCCTTTGACACTAGCATTTCTCCATTGGGAGAAGCTGACGCCAACTGTCAGCAAGGTGTCCGCCAAACAGTCCAGTTATTAGAAAAACTCGGCCACCACGTTGAACAAAAATCCCCAGATTTTAGTGGTTTAGTTGAACCATTTCAAATCGTTTGGCAAGCTGGGGTAGCCGCATCGGGACTTCCTGTTGAAGCCTTGCAGTCGTTGAATCGCTGGCTATTTGCACGCACAGGTTCCGTTGGAGAATACCTACAAGCAGTTTCCCAAATGCAGGTAGTGGCACGTCAAATTGTGGCGTTTTTCGATACCTTGGATGTGCTGGTATTGCCAGTTTATCTACATTCACCTATCCGTGTTGGGGAATGGGCTTCGCTCAGTCCAGAAGAGACATTCCAAAATATTATTGAGTGGGTTGCCCCTTGTCCGCCTGCGAATGCAACTGGACAACCTGCGATCGCTATTCCTGTCGGCTTTGATAGTAAGGGTTTACCCATCAGTGTGCAGCTAATTGGTAAACCTGCTGCTGAAGCCACAATCATCAGCCTAGCAGCACAATTAGAAGCGGCTAATCCTTGGATTAATCATCGTCCAGCTTGGGCAATATCAGGTTGATCGTGCAGGCATCCTTGGAACAACTTGCGCAAATTATCGTGTTTGCAGGTTTAAAAACGGCAGAGAAGATCGGTTTGCAACCTTACACTCAGGTGCAAGGCTATCGCCAAGGAGAGATTATTCTCCATGAAGGCGATCGCTTACCAGCAAAACTCTACGCTGTTGTCAGTGGATCGATTCAAGTTACCAAAACAGCAACAACGGGGAAAGAAACAATTCTCCGTGCCTTAGCTGCTGGAGAAATTTTTGCGGCTCCTGCTTTGTTGGGAAATGGAATTTCTCCAGCAACTGTCACTGCTGAATCTGATTGTGAAATCCTCACTGTAGAGCGAGATGCTTTGTTAAAAGCTATTGGCGAAAACCCTGAAATCGCCTTACGAATGCTGATGGTTTTTAACAGTCGGATTCAGCAATTACATGAAACAGTCCACGGATTAGTTTCTGAAAGAGCGATTGTTCGCCTTGCGAGATTAATTAAATATTTTGCTGCTGAATCTGGAACTGAATCTACTTCCGAAGGCGAATGTTTAAAAGTCAAATTATCTTATTATCGGATGGCTCGAAGTAGCGGCATTACTTACGAAGAATGCGTGCGATTAATTAAAAGTCTCAAACCAGTAATTGCTTATCGTCGGGGTGGGACGATTACGATCCTTGATGCTGATAAATTAGATGCGATCGCATCTGGAGATTACGATCCTTGATGCTGAAAAATTGAATGCGTAGTTTACCGCCGCAGGCATCGCATCTGGAGATATAGATTAGTAGTGGCGCACATCTGTGCGCCACTACACGCGGGGGACAGCAATTCAGACTGCTACAGCTGCTCTATCTTGCTCGCGTGCAGCCACAACTAAAACTAGACATAGAGCTGCGATCGCTTTTTGCCATTCTTGCCGAACTTGCGCGTCTTCGACACCTTCAAACAACCCTACCAAGCGGGGAATAGAAGCTTCTAAAGCCAGACGAGGTACTGGACGGTGTAACTCAACCAAATGAGTTAAACTTTCTTGATTATGGACAAAACCAATTACCCATCTTGTAGTGTGATCGGGACTATCAGGAACCCGTTTGACTCCCAACTCATTTTTTAGCCAGTTGTAAAAAGGTGGTAATTCCTTAGCTAAAACTCCTCCAGCGGTGGGTAAAGTTTCCTTAAGCAAATTGGTATCTAAGCTGTTTAATTCTTGTTGCAATTCAGGTGAATTGAGAACTTTAGTTAGAGGCTGTGAGAGTATTTCCTCCAACTGAGTTTCAGAAAAATTTAAATTTTCAGCAAAAGTTAAAAGTAGCGATCGCATTTTTTTAGAATCCAAAATTAACTAATTTTTATCTGTGACTTTCTCTGAGATGGGGAGCAAAAATGTCAGGTTTTCTTCAATCTTTCAAGCATCAGGTGCATTAGTAGATATCAAGACAAAAACACCAATTCATAGTACTTTAGGATTATGAACTGTAAATAAAAGTTGATAATCTTCCAGGCTGATTTGCCCCCTGAGATAATTTATTTGTAGCTATTCCTCTACCAGAACGCAGATGCTTTTTACCCGCTGCTGCTAATGCTTCGTGTCCGTAGCTGTTTGGAAATTGAGGATAGGGTTGGTCATCTGTGCGACCCTCTGAACTTGTCTTACCCTCAATTTCTCAGTAATTTATGATATTGTCTCTGAGGTAGCTCATAGAAGCAGTATTACTTTGCTTTCCATTCGTGGTCAAGGATAGCGTAAAGAAAGTTGTCGTACCATCTGCCTTTGATTAACTCTTTTTCTCGCAAATGACCCTCACGACGCATACCAATTTTTTCTAATACCTTTACAGAAGCAACATTCTCTGAAATACACCAAGACCAGATACGATGCATTCTCAATTCTTCAAAGCCAAACTTTAAAATTGCCTGTGCCGCTTCTGTTGCATAACCTTGTCCCCAATATTGAGTATTTAGTTCATAGCCGATATTTGCTTCCCGCATTTCTGGATCGTTTACACGGATACCACAATTGCCAATCAGCCGATTTTCTTCTTTGAGGACAACAGTTAACTGAAACTTAGTCCGGGGTTGCTCTTTTTGCCGATCGATAAATATCTGGATAAACTCGCAAACATCCTTCTGTGTGCGTTGTGTCCAGTAGCTATAACGCAAATACAAAGGGTCGGATTGATAGGCAAAAACCGCCTGCCAATCTGTCTCTACAAAATCACGCATTAGCAAGCGGGGTGTTTCTAATATCATCTGTTTTTATAGGCCAATACAGTTCAGTTAAGAAAAATTGTAGGTTGGGTTAAGCAAAGCGCAACCCAACAAAGTCCTGCAAATGTTGGGTTTCGTTCCTCAACCCAACCTACGTAGTTTAAGGTTTCTGGGGCTAACTGAACCGTATTGTTTTATAGGCAAGTTCTACCACATCTAGATTAGCCAGTAGAATAATTGGCGTTGCTAAATTCAGATATGAAAATGATTTGGCATGATTTCAAAATTTTTGTAAAAACGTTACATAGCAACGTCTTTACACCCAGATTCATACATTGAATTAGCAACGCCGAATAATTAAGTTGCCCGATCAATTTTTTGTACTTCTTCCTCAGATAGTTTCACGTTGATAGCACGTGTTGAGTCTTCAATACTAGAAACCTTGCTAGCACCAGGAATAGGCAAAATAGCGGGTGACTTAGAACGCAACCACGCCAAAACGATATTATATACCGACACGCCTTTTTCTTTAGCTAATTTAGCGATCGCAGAAATATCCTGCAAATCCTGATGGCGACGCTTACCACCAAATGGACTCCAAGGTAAAAAAGTCAATCCTTGCTGTTCGCAATATTTTAATACGCCGTCATTTTCTGGCTGTCGTTGCCAAGGGCTATATTGATTCTGCACTGAGACAATATCCACCACATCCCGCGCTCGCTTAATTTGTTCAACGGAAAAGTTAGAAACTCCCACAAACCGAATCAAACCAGCCTCTACTGCTTCTTTAACTGGTGCAAGAGATTCTTCAATGGTGTAATTAGCATCGGGAGAATGGTATTGCCAAACATCGATGGGTTTAGCACCGCCCAAAGCCTCAAAACTGGCTCGAATTGTTTGGCGCAAATGTTCTGGGTTGCCGTTGCTTGTCCAGCTGCCATTGGGACGCATCAACCCGCCCTTAGTTGCTACAATTACTTGACTAACATCGCCTTTGTAACTACTAACTGCCTTGTGAATTAGCTGCTCATTGTGGTGCTTATCTGACTCATCTTTACAGTAAGCATCGGCAGTGTCAATAAATGTAATACCCAAATCCAAGGCACGATGAATAACTTGGATTGATTCCGATTCAGGAGGACGATTAGCAATTGACATCGGCATACCACCCAAACCAATTGCACTCACAAAGATACCAGTTTTTCCTAGCTGTTTGGTTTCCATGATTCTAGCTATAGCTTTCTGCCTCAATTATCTATCAGTTAGTTATTCATCAGAAATCCTCCCTAGTACTTAGACTTGAGGATAAGTGAATGTAATTCTTCTTTCTGCTATATGTGAAAATACCACATTATTTAACAGACAATCCTCATAGACTGAGGATATTTTAAAAGTGGTCAGACAATTTTGGATTTTAGATTTGGGATTTGGGATTTTGGATTGACAGTGACCCCATAGATAAATCTAGGGGCTTGCGAATTTTAGATTTTAGATTAACTCCATAGATGAATCTAGGGGCTTGTACCATCCAGGAATGTCGGTCAGACAATTTTGGATTTTAGATTTGGGATTTGGGATTTTGGATTGACAGTTGACCCCATAGATAAATCTAGGGGCTTGCGAATTTTAGATTTTAGATTAACTCCATAGATGAATCTAGGGGCTTGTACCATCCAGGAATGTCGTTCAACTGTAATTTAGGCACTTCTATATGCCCCCTAACCTCCCTGAATAAGGGGGATTTATGGAGAACTAAAACGTTTTGTTACCGACTAAATAAATTTTAAAACATCCTTTAATTTCGACCTAAGAATTTTTAATATGAGATTTAAGATTTAATTCTCTGAAAGTTATATTTGATTGTGGTCTTGGCAAACTTAATTCTTATTGATGCTTACCAATATTTAGATTTTTTGCCCTGCTGTCAGAGAAAGAATAATTGCGAGCGAGTAGAGTAATATATTAATATTTACGCCCGTCAAACGGACGTAAATATCCTTAGACAATTGTGTTGACTAAATTATTTCCTCTAAATTTCTTAGAAAACTTAGAGATTTAGTTAATAGCCCTCTATAGTGTAACCAGCAGACTGAACTATCTGTTTAATTGACTCTTCAGAAGCGGCAGCATCTACAGTGACAGTTTTAGTCTCAACGTTCACATCTACTTTGGCATCAGATTCCATAGTCTGAATAGATTTAGTTATTTTCTGGGCGCACTCATTACCTTTAATATTGGGAACTTTCAATTTAATTGCCATTATTTACCTCGTTACGGAAACTGAAATTTACCTTTAAGAAATATAATATCGATTTTGATAGTGAGCGCACATCTTACTTGAGTTAGGGAATTGAGCATTACATAAATAGTAATAACTAATAGTTATATCTAAATCATTATTGACAAATTATTAAGGACGTAAAACTAAATAAAATGCAAAAACATATAAAGCTTTTTATGAAAATCCACTGAGAAACTACTAACTTTTAAAAAGCATTTTTGAGTTTGTGATGAGGACTCCACAAGACATTTACGCTGCTTTTTTAGGCATTGATGTTAGACATAGTTATTTTAGTAAGACTGCTCGATTGTACAAGCGTCTATGCGTAATTCACGAAATCTTTTTATCTGTAGTTTTTAATTTATTGTACACTTTAGATACTTTTGCCCAACATTTAGAGTACATATAGATTCAAAAAACAGCTATCTTGCGGCAGAAATATACTGTGGATTCCCAACAAAGACTTTCAGCAACACAATTATCATAGGAGTGTTAGACACTGCTATTTGGGTATTTACGCTAGAGACTGCTTCACATTGCCAGTGGAAACGATTTCTGAAATGTACCAGTAGTTGAAATGCGATCGCTAGAAGCAACGAAAAAATTAGCATTTCTCGTTTGATTTATTTTCCAATATCTATGACGAACTATGACCCTCGAAGTAAAACTCGCTAACGCTTCTCTAGGAGACGCTAAGAGCGACCCGAGCGTCAGGGGCGGTTTATTGACGCCGTACTGTACTAGTAGTTCGCTTTCGTGACGCAAGCGGGGTAAAGGGGGAAAGGATTTAAATCCCTTACCCTTTTCCCTTTCCCCTTTCCCCAGCCCTCACCAAGCATTGTTGACTTGCCAGACAGTTAACTACAAATACCCACTTTGTCAGTTTGTCTAATTGAGATATGTTTGGTAAATAAAATAAGTAGCCTACATTATCGGCTGTTATTCCACACTTGACATAAAGCATTGTGAGTGCAAAACGTCTGCCAGAAACCATTGCCCATGTCAGAATTACCCGTCAATCCTGGCAACACGGCTTCCTTGAGGGTGAAGTGAGTGCGGGTGAGTTTGAGTGGCATTTCCAGTGGCATTTTCGTCGGGGAGAACTTGCCGTCAAGCCTTCCCAAGGTCGCGCCTTAATCAAAGAACCTCTCGGTCGATTCTTAGAGCAACAAGATTACCAGCTAGAGCCTGGAGGAGACTATGCTTTTACGATTCGGGCGGAACTTTAAAAGTTAAGAGTTATTCAATTTTGGATTTTGGATTTTAGATTTTGGATTGAAGAAAAAATCTAAAATTGGCTGGCTGCTCATTCAGTAAGGCGATTTAAGTATCTTTCGATTAAGAGGATGGCAACAATGTCATCTATGGGTCTTGGAGGCTGTCGTAGACCCTGTGGCAATAGCTTGATTAGCCCTTTGGGCGGGAACATTTGCCAATAGCGATCGCGTGCTTCTAAGGTTGTGTAGCGCTCATCCACTAAAATAATACTCAACGGTTCTGTTAATTCTTGATATAATCTCTGTCTCCACTGTTTGGCTGTAGTTTGGTCGCCCATGACCATCAAAGAAATCGGAAACCTTTGGCGCAGTGTCTCAATGCTAGCGATCGCCTCTTTTGCTAACACAACTTGATGATCGTACAGTTGCCGATCGAGTCCCATCACCGCTAAACCACACTTATCTCGACCTGGATCAAACCCCAAGATGACTGGTTGCGTTGGTGAAAATTCACGGAGATTCATAATTAATTAAAAATTAGAAATGTACCCTTACAAGGATCTTGCTACGTATAGTATGTGCTAGATAAAAAATGCAGCTACAGCAACTATTTTGACTGCTGTTCAATGTGTTTAAATCTTACTAATAACAGTGTGCAAATAATTTTTTAAGTACTAAAAATAATTTTTCCGTCAACTATCGCCACCAATTTTACTCTCAATGGTCCGGCTGTATAAGTATCCTCTGCTGCGATCGCTTTGATCTCCAAGGGTTGATTATACTGTCTTAGTAGGCTGACAAAGCGCAGAAAAGTCCCCTCTACTTGCACATTTTCGACAATTCCGGCATTACGGGCACGAAATTGGGAAGCAGAAATCAGTATTTCTAGCCGCTGCTGTAACTGATAAGATGTCATGGTTTTGGAATCAGCAGTAGTCGTGGCTAACACCGCGCCTCCCGAAAAAACCAGTTGATTCTGGGCTGTATCCGCGAAAAATTCTATCTGCTTTTCTCCCCTGACGTAATTACCAGCAGAGAAAATTCGCACGACGTATTCTTTACCATCCTCAATCTGCTTGCTTAATTGATCGACTCTATCCTGGGTCACGCGCAACAGCTCTAAATTTGCCGAATTTGCACCAGGTTCGCTTAGTTCGAGGTTGGCGTTGCGATTGGCTTCTTGTAAAAGTTGTACCACTGCTTGACGAGCGGCGGCAGGTTGAGTAACACGAATTACAGCAGCGGACAGAACTTGACCGCGAACTAAGGCCAGCTTACCCAAACGCAAGTCGCGGTAGGACTGATAATATTTTTCCAGTCTGGCAACTTCCTGTTCTAGTTCCTCCTGTTGTGCTTCCAATTCTTTGAGGCGCGATTCCCGTTTGGCAATCACTTGCTCTCGTGCTACAACTTCTAGATTACGTTTTTGAATTAGTTGATCCAGTTGAGCAATTTTTTGATCGCGCGCTTCTATGGCTTCTTGACGGTTAGCAAGTTCGCGATCGCGTTTTTCAATTGCTGTTTTGGCTTCGTCAATGGCTTTTTTCGCTTCTGCATAAAGTCTTTGACGTTCTGTCTTCAACAGTTCAACTGCCGCCTGTAGTTCCTTTCTCTGGTCGTAAACGCTTTGCAATTCAGCTATGGCTTTTTGATATTGAGTTACAACTCGATCTAGCTGACCTTGAGTGCGTTGGAGTTGAGTTTGGGTTTGGGCTTGTTGACTAATGGTGCGGTTCAGCTGGGCTTGCGTTTCCCTCTGTTTGGCGTTTGCCGCCTGCAAGGATTGATTAATTGCCTGCAAGTCTTGTTGTGCCTTTGCTTGGGCAATTCTTGCTTGATTTAACTCACCCTCTACCTGACTTTTCTGCGTTTCTGCGGTTTTTAGCTGTTCCCGCTTCTGTCTGAGGTCTGTTTGAATATCTTCTAACTCAAAGACTCCTTTGCGCAAACCTTCGTCGGCAGCGAATAAAATCCCTAGAGTTGATGCTGAAATCAAACCACCAGTAAAAATTGTTACTAGTACAGCAGTGTTTTTCGGACGAAGCTTAAAAAGTGAGAGGCGGGCTTTGCCAACTCGTGTGCCGATGCGATCGCCCACGGTGGCAATTACGCCTCCCAGAATCAGAATTGCTGCGATGAGGATGTATCCGGTGGTCATCTTTAGCTACCGAAATCCTTCCAGATACAGCCTACTACTTTTAAGCATTGTCTGGAAAGAAGTGGGAATTGGCAATAGCTGAAATTATTCAATTTTAGATTTACCTCTAGCTATTAGTGTCATTTTTCAAAATAGAACACGCGCCGATTCCCCTTTCTCCAATTGTTTTTATGTGAACTGCCTACTTAAGGTAACAGGTTTATGCACAGTAATCTTCTTTTTGTGGATAGAAATCATTTTTTTCTCACGCAAATCTCCCAGGAGCCTAGTAACGGTAACACGAGTTGAACCAATTGCCTCTGCGATCGCTTGATGAGATAACTTCAGATCAATTGTGATCCCATCCGCACAAGGAACGCCAAAATCCCGACAAAGAATTAACAAAAAACTCACCAATCTAGAACCCATATCTCGGTGAGCAAGAGTTTCAATCATCATCTCTGTCTGTAAAATGCGCGAAGACAGACCTCGCAGCATTAACATTGATAATTCTGGATTTTCCTTAAGTGCTACCTCCACCTGTTCAATTGGTGCCGACAGTAATTCTACAGGAGTAAATGCAACCGCATGGTAAAACCGATCCGATTTATTTCCTGTCAGCAATGACAATACACCAAAAACACTATTTTCCCGCAGCAACGCTACCGTTATTTCCTCTCCTGCCTCGTACACCCTGGAAAGTTTAACAGCACCTTTCAAAAGAAAATAAACTCGTTCGGCAGGATCGCCAGGAAAAAAGATCGTTTTATTGCGTTCAAACGTTTCCACAACTGGCGGAAACGCCCCGGTCGCCATCTGACGAAAAACATTTGCTAGGGCTTTATCTTGTGTCACGATCATCTCCCTTCCCCTACCCAATGCCGGAAAAACAAAAACTGATTACCTAAGAATACACCCGAAAAATGAATAAAGCACCGTCAACCTTTCTGTACTTTCCTATACTCAAACTAATCTCTTCATAACTCTTTGTTTATAATGATACATAATTGTTGATCCTTTCAGCTACTAATTGTTGATAAGTAGTTCCAATAACTATATTTAAAAGGTTTTTTGAAGAACAAATAAAGATATCTTGAGAATATCTTTATAAAAAATCAAGATTTTTGTCACGGCAAACACCCTTAGCAATATTCATTTTTGTCAATCCTGTATAAAACAAAGACTAAACGTGCCTCAGATTCTAGTATGCTCCTAATGATCGATCGCATTAACAATTTATATGCTAAATCTGACTGGAAAAAATGCCCTTGTTACAGGTATTGCCAATAACCGCTCGATCGCTTGGGGCATCGCCCAACAACTGCACAAAGCCGGAGCAAACCTGGGTATTACCTACCTGCCGGATGAACGTGGCAAGATGGAGAAAAAAGTTGCGGAATTGGTAGAACCTCTCAACCCCAGCTTATTTCTTCCCTGTAATGTCCAAGATGAAGACCAAATTAAATCTACTTTTGAGACAATCCGCGAACAGTGGGGAAAGCTAGATATCCTGATCCATTGTCTGGCCTTTGCCAGCAAAGACGATTTAAGTGGAGATTTTAGCCAAACCTCTCGTTCTGGCTTCAACACCGCCTTAGAAATTAGTACCTACTCATTGGTGCAGTTAAGTGGTGCAGCCAAACCTTTGATGACAGAGGGAGGTAGCATCGTCACTCTGACATATTTAGGTGGTGTTAGGGCAATCCCCAACTACAACGTTATGGGAATTGCCAAGGCGGGTTTAGAAATGAGTGTGCGTTACCTAGCTGCTGAACTAGGGCCGCAAAATATTCGTGTGAATGCCATCTCCGCAGGTCCCATCCGTACTTTGGCATCTTCAGCAGTGGGTGGGATTTTGGATATGATTCATCATGTAGAAGAAGTAGCTCCTCTACGACGCACCGTCACTCAGTTAGAAGTAGGCAACGCTGCGGCTTTCTTGTGTAGTGATTTGTCCAGCGGCATTACCGGACAAATTCTCTATGTAGATGCAGGATATGAAATTATGGGAATGTGACGCGATAAAGTTAGGAGTAAGAAAGTTAGGAGTTAGAAGTGAGGAGTTAAGAGTTAAAAATTTATAACTCATAACTCATAGTTCTTAATTCCTAACTGATAACTCTTAACTTTTAACTCTTTCCACTCCCCATGCAAACAACCAATCGCCAAGTTAATTCAAACTACGATCGCTTAACCCAAACCCCTCGCATTGCCACTGTTCACCGCACCACTGGTGAAACTAATGTGCAAGTTACCATCAATCTGGATGGTAGAGGAACTTGCACAGCAGCAACAGGTATTCCGTTTTTGGATCACATGTTGCATCAAATTGCCTCCCACGGGCTGATTGATATAGATGTTCAAGCCAAGGGAGACTGGGAAATTGACGATCATCACACCAACGAAGATGTAGGCATTACTTTAGGGCAAGCTTTTAACCAAGCACTAGGCGACAGAAAAGGTATTGTCCGCTTTGGTAATTTTCTTGCACCACTGGATGAAGCCTTAGTTCAGGTAGCGCTAGACTTTTCTGGACGGCCTCACCTCAGCTACGGCTTGCAAATTCCTACTCACAGGGTAGGAACCTATGACACCCAACTGGTGCGAGAATTTTTTGTGGCTTTGGTTAACCATAGCCAAATGACACTGCACATTCGACAATTGGATGGCATTAATTCTCACCACATCATTGAAGCAACATTTAAAGCCTTTGCAAGAGCAACACGGCAGGCAGTGGAAATTGACCCTCGACGTGCTGGCTTAATTCCCAGTTCTAAGGGAGTTCTATGAAAAGAGTCAAATTGGGCATTGAAAAGAGGCAGAGGGGAGAAAACTTACTACAACTTCTCTTCTCCTCTGCTCTCCTGCTCCCCTGCTCCCCTGCTTCTTCCCCAGTCCCCCATTTCGGATAATTGACACACGAGTTGTTGATGGTTATTATCAGCCTACCGGGTAATTTTTAATTGATGCCAAGCTGATAAATAGTGATTTAACCGAGATGAAATCTGTTGCAGATGACTCTAATTCTCAACTTAATACGGCAGACATTCCACCAGTAGTCCTAACTTCTGAGTTGCGAAAAGTCTATCGCACTGGTTTTTGGCTAAATCAAAAAGTCGTATCTCTCAAAAACTGTTCTTTAACGGTTTACAAAGGCGAAACCTTTGGTTTGTTGGGGCCTAATGGTGCTGGGAAAACTACCCTTTTAAAATTGTTGCTGGGAATTATTCATCCCACTTCCGGACGCGGATCGTTGTTAGGTAAACCAATAGGCGATCGCAGTGTTAAGCAACATATTGGCTATCTGCCGGAAAATCCCTATTTGTATGACTATCTCACTGGTTGGGAATTTTTACAGCTTGCTGCTGGCTTATTCCAAATTCCCCAAAGTGTCCAACGCCAGCGCATTCCCCAACTACTGGAATTGGTCGGTTTATCCCAAGCCGATGCCCGTAAAAAACTGCTGCGCCGCTATTCCAAAGGAATGCTACAGCGTGTTGGGATGGCACAGGCACTAATTAACGAGCCAGATTTAGTTTTTCTGGATGAACCTATGTCTGGTCTCGATCCGGTGGGGCGCTACCAAATGCGAGAAATTATTCTGGCGCTCAAAGCTGCTGGTAAAACGATTTTTTTCAACAGCCACGTTCTTAGTGAAGTAGAACAGATTTGCGATCGCATTGCCATTCTCGCTCAAGGTGAACTAATTTGCTCTGGTTCCCTCAATGAACTTTTAGGCGTAAATGACACATATCAAGTAAAAGGTCAAGGTGGTGACTGGGAAATTCTTAAAAAATGGATACCCACTCTCATATTTGAGCCTGATGGTTCCTGGCACGGTACACTACAAGATGGTTACTATGATTTTCTTGCCAGTCTTCGTCTTATGGAAGGTAAAATTATCGCCATTAACTTGTCACGTCAATCCCTAGAAGAATTTTTTATTCAACAGATCCAAAGAAAAAACAACCCCTTGAATTAGTCTTGTTGCCAAGTAGTAAATTGTCGACTGGCTTGAAGAACAAAACCCAAAATTCTGCCTTTTTAAGTTCCTTTGCCCAACACAATCCACAAAAAATAAAATTCCGACATCTTTTCAAGCTTATTTGTATTTATTTAATGAACTTGTTCCTAATTTTAGTAGTCCCTTACTACTCATTGCAGATTTTAAATGTCATCAAATTAACTTTGACAAGAAAACTTTATTCGCGACTACTTGATTGTTGGCTAACAGACAATTTCTTGTAGAAACTGGATTTAATTGCGTAAATCCTACATTTTTTGATATCACTCTATTCAAGCAACATTAACTTTAAGCTAACTTCACTAAAAATTTAAGTTCAATAAACAAATTTCCTCCGGAAAATAACACTTTTCTAGGAAAATAAGAGTGTCGGGGAACTTGAATATTTAGGTATAGTCAAAATAAAAATGTTTAGACAGTACTTTATTGATTGTAGTTTCAGAGTCTCAGGTAAATATGCTTAACAAAAGTTTGTCTAAATTCCTAATTCAGCCAACTGTAGGTATGGCTTTGTTAACTGCTGTCAATGCCGCTGTGTCATCTGCCAGTCTAGCTCAGGGACAACCGTTACCACCAACAACACAACCACCAATTACACAAACACAATTAGATACTAATTATTCATTAGGAGGCGGCGATCTCATCCGTGTAAATGTATTTGAAGTACCTGAATATACAGGTGAATACCAAATTCCCCCCGGTGGAGCAATCAACCTACCTTTAATTGGTAGTGTATCGGTATTAGGGCTAACAACTGAACAAGCTTCTGACGAAATAGCTAGAAGATATGCTCGCTTCCTCAAACGTCCCTTGATCTCAGTCAATCTCTTGTCTCCTCGTCCTATAAATATTTTTGTTGCTGGAGAGGTAACACGTCCTGGAGCTTACACTCTAAACTTGAGCGGAGGCGCCGGGAACAATCCAGGCGTACAATACCCCACTGTATTAGCCGCATTAACAACAGCGCAGGGGGTAACTTTAGCTGCGGATGTGACTCAAGTTCAATTACGGCGTAGAATCGGACGTTCTTCAGAGCAATCTGTCACCCTCAATTTGAAAGAACTCATTCAAACAGGCAAGTTATCGCAGGATATTACCTTGCGGGATGGAGACACTATAGTTGTGCCAACAGCAACCAACTTCAACGTTGCAGAATCTCGCAATATATTTGCATCCAACTTTGCTGCCAGTCAAACCACACCCCGCACAGTAACAATTATTGGTGAAGTTAACCGTCCTGGTTCGTATCTTGTCACCCCAGGTAATACAGATAGCCAAGTGGGCGCAACCCCTAACAGTGGCACTGCCAGTCCCACTGGTTTACCAAATGTGACACGGGTAATTCAATTAGCTGGCGGGATTACAGCACAAGCTGATGTGCGTAATCTCAAGCTACGCCGACCTACAAGAACAGGCTCAGAACAATCTATAGATATTAATCTTTGGCAACTGTTACAGAGTGGTGATGCTAATCAAGACATCATTGTGCAAGACGGAGACACAATTGTTATTCCGACGGCAACTGAAATTAACCCCGCAGAAGCGACTCAATTAGCTACCACTACTTTGTCTCCTACACGAATTCAGGTTGGTGTGGTTGGCGAAGTTAAAAAACCAGGTCTAACAGACGTTCAACCAAATAGCTCTTTAAATCAAGCTATACTCGCTGCTGGCGGATTTAATGATGCCAGAGCTAGTAGTAGTGCTGTTGATTTAATTCGCCTCAATCCTAATGGTTCTGTCACTAAACGTATAGTAAAAGTGGATTTCTCTGCTGGGATTAATGAGCAAACTAATCCCATACTCCGCAATAATGACGTTGTAGTAGTAAACCGATCTGGTGCAGCTAAGACTGGCGATACCGTCAACACTGTAACTGGACCTCTAGGTATTATCCTTAATCTTCTGAACTTATTCGGACTCTAATTTAAGAGATAGATGTAAATTGGGGGCGTTGGTCAACCCTCTTCGTCCCTAAAATTGCACTATCCTTTGATTAAAAACAAGTTACACATAACAAACGCTTCACAAGACATCGCTCCTTCCAAATTGCGTTTTCTAAATGCTGCGATCCTGGTTAGGACAAGTCTGCTATAAATACTTTGACAGCCGCTCTTTTCTGATTTGCCAATGTTTTAAGCTATCTGACCACTTTTATATATCCGTCATTATAATAATTTTAAGTAATATTACTCATAAAGAAATACTGTAAACTTTAAAACTCTTACTGTAAATTCATAATGTGCATTGATAGATTTTTGAAATCTTTATTGTAGGTACTCGGATTTCTTATGATAATGAGAATCTTTTAGAAAGCAGATTTCGTAAATACTAGTTAATCACTGATTTTTAGTTATTTAGTGATTATTATTATCATAAGAATTATTTAAGTAAATCAACTAATTGATGACAGATATACTATTTTAACCACAGATACCGCGTATACACAGTAGAATGATGTCGAATTGGAAATGACGCCATTTGTACGGTTGCTTGGTGTTCATGAATAGGGTAACTCTGGATACTGATATTTTTTATTCAGTGATTTTATCAGATGTTTGCGATTTTTTGGAACACAAGCTCAAAAGGTGGTTCAGCCATATTTACGCGAAAATGCGCAGGTTTAAACCTATAAAACCGTGTATAAACTTACAAGTGGCAGTGATACGACCGTATCCAATACTGGGTTATTAACTAAGGCTAGAGTTACTAACCGTTAACGATTGAGTTTTTGCAACATACCCTATTTTTTCCCTATGATGATTCATGGTTTCGGTTTTCTCAGTTTGAGCGCATCTCTTGTACTTCCCTGGGCATTAACAGGTCTGGTTCAAGGACAGAGAATAACAGAGTCTTTTTTTAAAGATGTTCCTCAGCCATCCACTATTCAGGAAACACCACTACCTAACCGCAAGCTGATCAGTGGTATTTCAACTGAGACAACATACTATGTTAGTGGTAACGGAAACGACAGAAATAGCGGACTCTCTACCTCATCTGCTTTTAGGACACTTCAAAGGGCAGCAAACCTGACTAATCCTGGCGACACGGTACTTATTATGAACGGGCAATACAAGAATGGGCCCAAAAACGGTGCTGTACTAAGTATTAAACGTTCTGGAACTGCAAATGCATGGATTAAATTTGAAGCATATCCTGGGCATTCTCCAAAAATTCAGCACAATACATGGAATGGGATCTCGATTTCAAATGGAGCTTCATACATCGAGATTAACGGGCTGGAGGTTATAGGGAACAATGCTAATATCACCCGTGATTATGCGTTAAGTCAGAAATATAACACATCAAATCCGCTTACTAGCGGAAATTGCATAAGCATTGAGGGAGGAAATAAAGGCCGTTCCCATCACATAAATATTCTAAACAACAAAGTGCATGATTGTGGAGGAGCAGGTATCTCAGCAATCCAAGCTGATTATGTGAAAGTGGATAATAACACTGTATACAATAACGCTTGGTACACAGTTCATGGTTGCAGTGGCATTTCCATGCTTAATAATTGGAGTTCTGACAATAACAAGGGATACAAGATATTTGTGACCAATAACAGAAGCTACAACAATCGAATGTACGTTCCTTGGATTGGTTCCGGAACGATTTCAGACGGTAATGGTATTATTGTTGATGTTTCAAAAGGATATAGAGGACGGATTTTAATTGCGAACAATCTCACCTACAATAATGGCGGTTCAGGTATTCATTCCCATGAGAGTCAGCATATCGATATTATCAACAATACGGCATATTTGAATCAGCAAAGTCCAGAAGTTCAAAAAAAGGGAAAAGGCGAAATTTATGCGGGTTATTCGTCTGATGTCAAAATTTTCAATAACATTATGTATGCTTCCCCTGGTAATGCTGTGAATAGCAATATGAAAAATGTCAACGTCAGTTATGACTACAATGTTTATCGCAATAATTCGACGATCAAGATTACAGGACCTAACGATATGATTGCAGATCCACAGTTTGTTAATGCCTCGGCTCGTGACTTTAGATTGAAATCAACAAGTCCGGCTATTAATAGTGGTTTAAAATGGAGTAGTTTGAAAACCGATTTTCTAGGCAATTCTCGTGTGTCTGGTTATGCACCTGATAGAGGAGCATACGAAAATCGGTAGCAGTTAAAAGTATGGCATTGGGTTGTAGGATAAAGTTCTTATTAATATATAGGTTTTGTCTACAACCCAATTGGAGAAGGCCAGCAAGAGCCACAAAGCAAAACAGTGAAGATATCTCTTATCCGATCTAGGAGCGCTATATCAATAATTCTTAGTCCGGTTAATTACTTATTATTTAAAACTTATGGCGTCTTTACCTCAATCTTTATTAATAAATATTTATCCGGACTTGATGTAACTCCTAAAATAATTTTTTAGAAGCTTTATTTCTTCGCTAGTCCCTTAAGCTCTTTTTTCAACTCTCTTGGGTTAAAGTATTCGTGAGAATGATATCGATAACTACTAGATTCATTTTTATCAATGACTCCATTGACTACTAAACCTAGAACGTTGTAATTGGATCTCTCTAATATCTCTTGAGCAGCATTAGCACTGTTGGAATCAATGACTCCGGGTCGAGCTACTAACAAAATACCATCAGTCATTTGGCTTAAAGTCAAAGCATCGGCTGCCAAAAGCAGTGGAGGAGCGTCAATAATTACAAAGTCATACTTATACTGGGATGAGAAACTATCAATGAGTGATGCCATCCGTTTTGAGTCAAGCAAAGCAAGTGGGTTGGGAGGCCTAACTCCAGCAGTTAAAACATCAAGGTTGTCCATTACCTTAGATACAGCAATGTTAAATTCAGCCTGACCTACGAGAACCTCACTCAAACCAACCTCATTGGTTAATTGCCAAAGATGATGTTGAGAAGGAACTCGCATATCTGCATCTATTAATAAAACTTGACGTCCTAGTTGAGCGATCGCTGCTGCCAAATTAGCTGAAACTGTAGACTTGCCTTCTTTAGGAATTGCACTAGTTATCACAATGGTTTTAAGCAATTTATCTGAACTTAAGAATTTCAGATTTGCTTGAATCATCCGATACATTTCACTCGTTAAAGAGTGGGGAGTATCTCTGACGGCAACTGTTTGAGACGTTGATTCTGCATTTGAATCACGGGAACGAAGCTTTTTAACAGACAAAGGAACAATTCCTAGCAAAGTATATCCAAATACATCTCTAATTTCTTTAAGTGTTTTTAGAGATCTATCTCTCATCGCGAGAAAAAGTACAGTTGTGGTAGCAAAAAACAAACCGAACATGACTCCTAGCACCAAAACAATTATTTTTTTGGTTAATGTAGGATCTTCAGGCACTAAAGCCTGAGCAATAATTCGGGAACTAGGGGTATTTGTATTTTCAACTAACTGTAATTCTTGAACCTTTTTCAATAGAGTTTGATAGGTCGATTCTGCAACTTCAACTTTCCGTTCTAACTCCCGCTGGTTTTGTGCCAACTGGGGTATGAGTTTCACCCGCTGTTCATAGCTGGCACGAGAATTATATAAGGACGAGAGTCTTTGAGTTAAGCCAAAACGTTGTATTTCTGATTGCAGAAAGTTTTGTATCAGGCTTTGTCTGAGTTCTCCAATCTGCAATAGGTTCTGGGGAACTTGTGTTTGATTGCCAATAGTCTGACCAACTTGCTGTTGCAAGAGAGATTTTAAATTCGCTTTTTTTGCTTCTAGGTTAATAATTATAGGGTTGTCATCTAGAAAACGGCTGCGCTCAACTGCCAACTGCCGATCGGTCTCTTGAAGTTGTATAAGAATTCCCTGTACTGCTGGTGACTGACTAAGGGCACTCACAGCGATCGCTTCCTGAGAATTTAGCTCTACTTTCTGCCGTAGTTGATTGGTTTGGGCATTTACCTCATCCAGTTGAGCCTTGACAGTATTCATCTCATTGTCTAGATTTCCAATAGTCGCAACAGCTGACCTTGTCTCCTCTGATAAATCTGCAATCTGATGCTTTTGTTTAAATATACGTAGCGCTACTTCTGCATTATTAACAGCAGCTTGAGTTGTAGGAAGTTGCTTGGCCATAAACTGACGAGTTGCTCCTGCCTCAGAGCGATTTGTCAGAATATCATTTTCTAAATAAAACCTCATAATTGTGTTGACTACTGCCGCTGCTTCTTCAGGATCGTGACTTTTATAAGTAATACGCAATACATCTGTCCCACCAATAATTTTTAGGTTCAGGGCTTTTAGTAGTGCTTTCACCTCCAAAGGTTTACCTTCGTTGTCTTTGAGTTGTAGTTTGTCTATTGTCCGTTGTAATAAAGCTGGGGAAGAAATAACTTCTATCTGACTGCTTATGGGATTTTGAGTTGCTACCAATGGTTTCAAATCTCCTGAGTCTCCTCCTTCAGAGGCAGTAGGGGAAAGATTATTGCCTGCTACTTTAAAACTGGGAACTCTGAATAACAGTTTTCCTTCTGCTTCATAGTCTGGCTTCAGAAATTGTGTAGATATAGCACTCAGAATAACTGTCGCCACAAATATACTGAAAGCAGGCAACCACCAGCGTTTCAATATCAATAAGTAACGATTAAGGTCTAAATCAATAGATTCTCTAGATTCCATAGATTTTTCTGACATAAATCTTCCAAAGTACAGGTCTTAAGCAAGAAACTCAAAATTGACTTATAACAGTCACAAACCAGTGCAATTGACAATACCGATTATGTATAATTTTACAATATAAAATATACTATAGACGAATACGGTTCAGTTAAAGCTTTACTCTTTATCGAAATCCTTTTTTTAACGAAACCGCCAAAGACGCAAGAAGTGTTTAAATGAAATGTATTATAGTATATTTTTAAGTAAAAATTTAGTCTCCATTGAGTGCAAATGTGTAACGGTGCTGGTACCTTTATTGAGCAAAACTTTTGTTACTTTTGGGATTTCAGGTGAGTTAACTACGTTCTAACTATAACTGCCTTACCATAAATCAACCCTTTAGTAACAGGAGGTTCAATTAAAAATTTTTTCTGCATTAGCCATCAACCACTAATATTCATTCAAATTTATTTCTGGATTATCAAAGACTTGATTTTTTCCTTGAATATTATACGGCTAGATTCCTTGTCATATGAAATATCTTAGCTAAAGCAAAAATTTCAAAGTCAAGTAAAAAATTCTTTATTTTGTCATTTTGTAATTTTTGATCGCAAACATCTACTTATTACTCAACTTACTTACTACTTAATATAGTAATTCTGAAAGTTGAAGTAGCTACCTACTTTGCCAAACTTTATCGTAAGCATCTAACAGTTTTGGAGCTTGATATTGCCATTCAAGAATTTCCTCCATTCTGCGTCGGCCCTCGGCTCCGATCTTTTGTCTACGTTCAGGAGAATCTAGAAGTTCCAAAATTTTCTCGGCAAATTCTACTTCGTCATTAGGCTTTGCATAAAGAGACGCTTCTTGTGCAGAACGTCTTCCCTCTCGCAAATCAAACTGGACAATTGCTTTTCCCATTGCCATATATTCAAGGATTTTATTCATAGTGCAGTTTTCGTTATAAGCAGATGTTGGAGAAGGTTCTACACACACGTCGCAGCTGGAAAGCCGCTCTAAAAGTTCTTCACCTTGCTTAAACCCTGTAAATTCTACAAACTCATTCACTTTTAACTCTTTGGATAAGTCCTTGAGCTTTTCTGCCATAGGGCCACTACCAATTAGCATAAAGTGAATATCAGAGCGATTTTTTTTGTGGACAATGTAATATACCATTCTTAATAGATAATCAATACCCTCTGGTTCTCCCATGACACCCATGTAACCTATCAAGTAGTTTCTACCTCTGCGGTAATTGGGGTTTGGAGGCATTCGGCGAAAGCGCGAAAGATCCGGCGCACTACGAACTACAAATACGTTCTCTGGTTTCTTGTGCCCACGCTTAAGAGCTACCTCTCGGTGTGACTCGTTCGTTGAAATTACCATGTCTGCTGTGGCATAGGTTAAGCGTTCAGCCCACCGTAATCCATAATAAAAAATATCGCGCCGACGATATTTAGCTTCATACATTTCTGGACTGAGGTCATGATGATCGAAGATAATAGATATACCATGAAATAATTTAAACCATACTGCTACCAAGAAAAGTAAATCGGGCGGATTACAAATATGTATGACATCAAAACCACGCTCTCGCCATACCCTTTGAGCTAGACGGAATTGCCAGTTAATTGCCCAACTGTATTCTCGAAGATAGCCAATGACAGAACTTTCTTCCGGTGGTAGGGGATGACGGTAAATGTGAATCTGCTCAATAATTTCGTAATCTTTTTCAAAGCCATTACCCGTAGGCGAAATTACACTAACTTCATACCCAGCTTTTTGTAAAGTAGTTGCTTCCATCCATACCCGTCTATCAAAGGGGACTGGGAGATTTTCAACAATAATTAGTACTTTTTTCGGTGATGCCATAATAATTTCAATTTTTAATTAGTTTAGTAAGTAATTATTCACTTACTCGGAAAAATGGTTGAAACCCTGAATTTATGAGTATAGGCAGGGTAAATGTGAAACGCTACTTTAGTAAAACACTCAGTTGTCAAGTCTAAAATATACCTTATTTCTGGAACTTATATTCATAACTTGGCGAAACTGGCTTAAGTAATAAATATGCATATACACATGATGACAGCTATCAATTTTGCTGTTATTAGCTGGTTACAAGTATATTGATTAATCATCTGACTTTTTACATTTTGACTGAGAGAGATGCCGCCACATACAGTATCCAAGTCAAACTATTTGATTCCATTAAGTTAGACTCAGTGAGGCTAGATAAAAGTATATATGTCATGTGTATAAGTGGCCAAATATCAAATGCTGTTTTGCTACTACGTACCCAAGCAAATCCTTGCAGATAATTGCGCCAAAATCCAAAAAAGAAGATTGCTAAGCCCAAAAGACCCCAAATCTAGGCAAAGAGCCAGATATCCATTGTGGGGGTGGCTTGGCGTCCATGCAGCTGCAAGCCAAATATCGGCAGATTCGCCATTCCATCCTTGCCAGAATCCACCATAACCGTAACCAAGCCAAGGATGTTTCCAAATCTTATCAATTACTAATGGCCACAACTCTGTTCTACCCGTTAGCGTCGCATCTTTACCAATTGCATTGAACAGGACATTCGCATTACTAGACAACCAAAAATATAAGCTTTGGCTGATAGTAGCTATCATTATTAGGGTTGGTACCATGAATTGGTAAGACCAACGCCAAATTTGAAAAGCAAAAAATGTCAATATTATGATTAATAGGTTAACTAAAGATGAACCGGAAGCAGAAAGCCGTAAGAGTAGTAGTGACAAGCCAAACCCTGCCCAGAAAAGCCAACTACGTCTTTGAATTTGATAACCAAGTATAAAAAAAGTCATACTACTTGTTACCATTCTTGCTCCCAGACCGTTTTTGTGTGTGAATACTCCACGCCACTTTGAACCATCCAAATCGCTCTGTATTCCGTATTTAGGCAAAGCTATGGCAAAAACAAAACTGAGTATTATAATAATTGCAAAGTTCCAAGCGAGTAAATGTAACTGCTGTTTTAAGCTATATCGCGAAGCAAAATATAGTCCAAATAAACTGGAATTAATCAGGGAAAAACTATTTTTTAATGTTGTTGAGGGTTCAAAAGACCAAATAATAGAAACAGCTGACAATAAAATTAAAGAATAAAGCCAAAAGTCTTTCCTAAGGAAATAAAGAGTTTTCTTCCAACGTAAAACTAGTAGTACTAAGGTAACTAGGTAGATGAAAGAATAAATAATCCGAATCACAGAGCTATCATATTCTACTAAATCACCCTGTCCTGCTCCTCCTGACAGTACAACAACAAAAACTGCCCCTGAATACATCAGCAAGCTCATAATTGTGAATACCTGTTCAAAAATTAGTATTTTTTTCATAATAAATTAACTAATATTTATTTATTTTGCATATTCAGTTCTTTATAATAAACTTGGACTGTTTGAGCGGCAATATTTGACCAATTTAAATCTTCCTGACAGCGAGCTAATGCTGCAGTTTGCATACGTTGTTGCAAATCGCGATCGCTTAACAAATAAATAATGGCATCAGCTAAAGATTGAACATCACGAGGTGGAACTAACAACCCATCTTTTTTATGCTGAATTATCTCACTTAATCCCCCTACTTCAGAGGCTACAACCAAGGTTCCCATGCCATAAGATAAGGCTGCCACTCCACTTTGAGAGGCTTCTATGTATGGTAGAACTGTTATCGTACTGCGTTGAAATAAATTACTGACTTCTTCAAGGGGGATAAAGTCATTGATAATTTCGTAACGTTTCTCATCATAACCATTAGGGAAATATTGTTTGATATTTTCTCCCCGTCCAGCGATAATCAGTTTGACTTCAGGTATACGTTCAGCAATTAAAGGCATAGCCTGAAGTAAATATTTCAATCCTTTGTATGGCCAGATGCGGCCAAAAAATAGTAACGTATTTGGCTCGCGAGTCTGACTATACTTCGTACCCCGACGCTGATACAAACTACCAAGTTCCCCATGTGGTAAAACATTGACTCGCTCTTGAGGTATATGAAATTGTTCAATTAGAATCTTTTTTAGTTGATGAGTATGGACAATCAATTGTTGGGAACGATAGAAGGCAATACGCCTAGTATACTCTGAACCGAATACAGCCATGCTATCTCCTGGGTGACGGAATATGTCGTGGATAGTTGTCACCAATGGCGGCATTTTGTTGAGTAACAAAGTCCAATCATACCAAGGATCGTTAGTTTCTTGCACATGCAAGATATCCGGCTGTATGTCTTTGATAATACGCATCATCTCGTACATCGACAATAGGTTGCGTGGGTCGCGAATCCGTGGTTTTTTAAAGCTAATTACGCGGATGTTAGGATCGAGAACATTGCTACAAACATTTGAAACTTTTTCCGGGTGAATTAGCGTTAAATCAACATATTTAACCAGACTGTTTGCTAATTCAATGGTGTAATCTTCAAAGCTAAAATGTAATAAAGCAACTTTAATCATAATTAAAATTACATCCTTCCTCTTAGATTATTTATTTCATCAGTTTTTATAAGTTTATTTTATGAGTTAATAATAATTTATTTGAAACTAATTACTGAGACCTTAACAATTTAAACCATAAAAACCGAAACCCTCCAAATGCACGAATACCTAAATAAATCACAAATAAAGTATAAACACAAGTTGCAATAATTAGAGTTAATATAAAGTTTAAACTAAGTTTTTGTAAAAATATTAATATAGGTAGCATCACAATAGTTATTATTAATGGTCGGCGTACAATTCGCCATAAATTTAATGAAAATAGGCGAGTATAGGTGAAATAAATATACTGGCTAAAACCAGAAATAGTCATCAATAATGCCATTAAAGCTGCACCTAGTAACTGATAGCGCGAAACTAATACCACACCTCCTAAGCTCCCTAATGTACTAGTAATAACTACTTCACGTAAGTTCACTATCTCGAAACCATTGGCTACCAGTAAATAAGTCAGTGAGCGTGTAAACGGCAAAAAAATCAGTGACGCGGCGCTGATCGTAAGAGCTATATTTGCTTCAGCAAAGCTAGCATTATAGAGAAAAACTAATAAATCTTTGCCAAATAATAATATCCCAAGAAACAAGGGCAGTGCGATGATGAGTAAGATTTCGATAATATTTTCAGCTATCTGCTTCTGCTTTTCTCTTCCTAGTTCTACTGCTTTTGAAAGCCTTGGAAATATTGCTAAACTCATACTGTTAGCAATAATCATAAAGGGTTGTAATAATTGTGTTATTCCGCCAAATAAACCTACTAAAAACTCATTTCCTAATAATGAAAGGATCAGTATTTGAATTCTGCCAATTACTACAGCTATTGCTTCAATAGCAAAAAATGTGCGCGCATTTTTGATTGTATTTAAGACAAAATCCCTATCAATTTGCCATTTAATTTTTACTAAGCGAGCGATAAAAATCCATTCAATTACCAAAATTAATGTTTCAGAAAAAACTAGGATCGCTCCCAAATATTCAATTCCATATTTTAGTTGCATCGCCCAAATCATGATTATTAGGCGTAAAATATAAACTGGCACTGTAGCGATCGCAATCAGATGCATCTTTTCTTTCGCTTGAAAAATTGCCTCTGTGATATTAGAAAGCGCAAAGGGGATGATCGTTAAACCCATTATGTAACAAACAATTGAGGTTTTGGTACTATAGGGAAGTAAAAATACTACAATCACCAATGCTCCATAACTGAAAAAACTAAATATTAGCTGTAAGCAAGTACCACTCATTAAATAGACTGATGTTTTTTGTGGTTCACGAGCTAGTTCTCTAGTAAACAATGTTTTTAGCCCTTGTGAAGCAATGCCTACAAAAATAAAATAGTAGCTATATGCTAGTAGATACTGTCCTAAAGCCTCGGCTCCTAGAGTACGAGCAATAGAAGCGGTTAACACAAAGGCTGTAACACTTTGTACTAACCGATTGAGTATCATTGAGAAGGAATTACTTATGAATTTGTACTTTTCTACCATTCTTATAATTCTTAATTCAGCTTAATTCTTTTATTTGGAGTCACCATGATTTTTTCGGATACATCCTTATAGATTTTTCTAGAGTGTTTTCAAGCAAAACAAGTAACTAATTACTCAGTGTAATGTAAAAAAATCTCAATTGAATCCGCCACAAATTAAACTGAAACTGCAATAAATTTATTGATTTATCCGAAAAGGAAATTCTTTAATCATAGCTGCCCAGCTATAGATTTTTCCTCGTTAGTAAGCACCATCTTTTCGCAAAACCACCATAACTGTTTTAAGGAGAATTTCAAAGTCTAACTTAAGTGACCAATTTTCGATATAGTTCATATCGAGATGAATCACTTGTTCAAAATCTAAAATATTTGAGCGACCCTGAAACTTGCCAAAGACCGGTAATACCAGGTAATATTTCATGTCGAATAAAATGATGTTCAGAAAACTTTTCAACATCTCTAGTAGGTAAAGGGCGAGGTCCTACTATACTCATTTCTCCAAGGATAACGTTAAAAAGTTGAGGTAATTCGTCTAAACTGTAACGACGGAGAAATTTTCCAACACGGGTAATGCGAGGATCATCTTTAATTTTAAAGATAATCCCATCTTTTGTTTCATTTAATGCTTCTAATTCTTTTTGTAACTTTTCTGCGTCAGACCTCATTGTTCTGAATTTCCATACTTTAAACTGTTGACCATGTAAACCTATACGCGTTTGTTTGTAGAATACTGTACCTGGAGAGTCAAGTTTTATAGCTATAGCTATAGCTATATAAATGGGGAAGAATAACATTACAAATAAAGTCGCAAAACAGAAATCACAGCTACGCTTTATCCAAAAATCCTTACCTGTAATTATCGGACAATCCAAACTTAGACAAGGCATTCCCCCTATTTTGTTGAATTGTACGTTTTTATAAATTGGTTTTAATTCCATCGGTAAAATATGTACTTGTATTCCAGATGCTTGAAATAACCAGCACAAAAACATTCTATTTTTTAGCGCATCCCAAGATATAAAAACTTCTGTCACCCCTAGTTGATTAAGCTGAGTCAATGTTTGCTGACGCTGATATCTGTCTAGTGAATTGGCATTCGCAGTTCCAGATATAATGTAATGCTTTTCTTTTTTTATAAAACTCTCAATTTGCTCGCGATCTTGAGGATCGCAAATAATGAAAACAGAAGAACGAACTATTTTTTTTTGCTTGCGTAGATATTCTAGAGTAATATTTACAGCATATCTACCAGTACAAACAAAAAATATACTTAGCAACCAAGGTAATAATATTAAGTTTGGACGTGTTATATCAATAACTGGTTTATACAAAAAGCTAACTAATAGTATTAATCCATGAGCAAAAGTTAGCGATTTGATAATATTGAAATAGTCATAACGTTTTTGACCTTCTCGATAAATACCTTCGACAGCTAGCGATCCTATTTGAATCCCAATAGCTGTTAAAATCGGTAGATAATGACTCGTTGTATACCAACTAAAGTGTCCGTAAGTAGATTGATATGCTGCTAAAACCCAAGCTAGAAATAAAAGAGTACAGTCTACTAAGAATAATGTTGTTAATCTCAACCACCACGAACCCTTACGTACCGTGACAAATGTCGATGCACGTAAATCCAAAGGTACTTCACTGAATTTATTTGTTGTAATGCTTTGATGACTCATAAGTAGGAACACTTGGTGTAGGTAAAATCTGATAGGAGCTTAAATATACAAGACAATTTGGCTATCTCACTATTTTTATTTGCAAAGAAAACTTGACTTTTTAGTCTTGGTCTTAACCATTTTTTTGGGAGTAACTTTAAGTTCTCGATTAAAAATATTCTCTAGGTCGGTTTTAGTACTGTTTTACTACCGAGATACCTTGGTTTAGTTGCAGTATATAATCACATTTTAGTCTGTAAAAATTAATGAAAAAAAGATTTGTTGGTCAATTTAGATTATTAGTAGTTAAACAAAACTGCTGATGTTAAAAATCAAGCAAGTAGGCAAAATAAAAATAAAGTATGATGATTTTTCAGATCGCTAATACATCAGCTTAATTATGGATATCGCAGATATCTTGGAGAGTTTCACTTCTTTCTTCGAGGTATACAATTATTTATATAACCTCAGAAATTACTCTAGCATATTTATTTAGACTAATTCAGCTTTGAATATAAAGTTGTCTTATTATATCTGTTGTTTTTACGCATAATTACTGATTAGAAATTATATTACATAACCTATAACAAAATGCATTAAAAATTTGAATTTTGCAACAAAACTTTACATTGTTGACTCAAGTCAGTTTCAAAAACATTTCTAAATGAAGTCTTAAAAGGGCAGCAACCTTAACGATGAGGCTGTAGTTTAGATTAGAAGACTGATGTTACAAACATAGTTGGGTTTTATAGGGTTGCGTGAATTATCCAAAAAAATAAGATTATGACTTTACATTAAATTTATATAATTCAAGGCAAAATGAAGATTTTGTAAAAACTATCTTTCATCAAGTAGATTTTACTGAGATAGGATAATGTACCTTTATAATTACGTGTAAGTGTTTGTATTTATTCGGTAAAACAGAAATTTAATTTTTGGGATTCAACTGTAAGAATTTCGAGTTTCATTTCAATCAATAAAACACAGGGTGAAAGTATGGTGACTAGTAAATTAGATATAGTAGATCGATTGGGCAGGTTTTTAAACAATAAAAAGTGGCGTTTGTTGACAAATTTGCGTCTAAACAATTTAAAAGTTAATAAAATTTTACGAGCAACAAATGATTCGGAGATAGGCGAAGTAAAAATAGAAATAAACAATTTATATTTTTCTGAAAAAGATTATAGGGATTTTATAAATTCGGATGTATTAACTAAATATAATCAACTTGATTACATCCATTCCAAGCCACTTGAATATCTAACGACAATGACTCTATTAGATTTGAAAGAAGGTGATGAAATACTAGATGCTGCTGGTGGTGAAAAAGCTGAATATATAAAGGCTTTAATGGCAGTTTCAAAGTTCAAATTGAATGCTTACTGTCAAGACTCCTTATTGGATGGAAAAGTCACAGATGGAATTAAGTACATTGGTGGATCTATTGATGCAATCCCTCTCCCAGATGAATCTTTAGATGGAATTAGCTGTCATCACTCTTTTGAACATTTTCGAGATGATTTGGATATTAAGTTTATTAAAGAGGCAGTACGTTTATTGAAAGCGGGCAGAAAACTTGTCATTGCACCGCTATTTTTAACTAACGAATATGCGGAAATCTGGAACAATAAACGAATTCAGAAGCCCAATGTTGACAAAGCAATCACAATTTTTGACAATACTGCAAGCTTTGCTGGATGGGGTGCATATGAAGGCTTTGCTAGAACTTATAGTCCTGCTGCATTTAAAACAAGAATTCTTGATAACTTACCTAGCAACTGCTACGCAAAAATCTACAAGGTTATTGTAGATGGGAAACCTGTGCCAGACCTGCAAAAAAATTATCATCAACCTCTGCTCAATGCTGAAATGAAGGCACTGGTAATAGTCAAAAACTAAAGAGCAACTTTTTAGTTTGATAAGTTTTATAGCTATTTGCAATTATTTGGAGTAAAAATAATTAGTAGGGGCGCACAACATATCTGTGTGCTCCTAGTGTTTGTATCATTCAAGATTGCTATATGTTGGTTATGTGATATTAGTAGATTCTGCTCATTTTCTAGAGATAGAGAGCTGTATTTGCTCATATCTTTTTTAGTCATAAACCTTTAATTATTTATGCCCACTGGAACTTAATATAGAAAATGCAGATAAATAGTAAGACATCAGAATATAAGCAAAATATTACCTTAAATACCTTAACTAATATCATCGACACTCAAGTTTTACAAGAATTAAATGATACCCAAGTAGTTGATAGTCAGGATCTGTGCATTCATCAAATGTTTGAGATGCAAGTAGAGCGATCGCCCCAAGCCATTGCAGTAGTATGTGAAAATAAACAACTTACTTATCAACAGTTAAATCAGCGGGCGAATCAACTAGCGCACTACCTACGTTCTTTAGGCGTTGGGCCGGAAGTGCTTGTGGGTATATGTCTGGAGCGCTCCTTAGAGATGATTATAGGACTACTGGGCATTCTGAAAGCTGGAGGCGCTTATGTGCCATTAGATCCGGCATATCCCTCAGAACGTTTAGCTTTTATCTTGGAAGACACCCAAACACCAGTATTGTTAACCCAAGAAAAATGGGTCAAGAACTTACCACCGCATCAGGCACAAGTGGTTTGTCTGGACTCAAACTGGCAAGGGAATATTCAAAATAGTCAAGAAAATCCTGTAAATCAAACTACAGCCGATAACCTCATCTATGTAATCTACACATCTGGTTCTACAGGACAGCCCAAGGGTGTAATGATCCCTCACCGTGGTATCTGCAATCAACTCCACTGGAAGCAAACAACTTTTGGATTAACTCACGCAGACAAAGTTCTACTGACTATTTCTTTTAGCTTCGATCCCTCAGTGTGGCAGATATTCTGGCCATTGTGCTTTGGGGGGCAATTATTTATGGCTCGCCCTGGTGGACATCAAGACACAGCCTATCTTGTGAAGGTAATTACCGAGCAGCAAATCACAGTTCTGGCTTTAGTACCTTCCATACTGCGTGTCTTATTAGAAGAGAAGGGAATTGAAAATTGCCGATTCATCAGACACATTACCTGCGGTGGTGAAGCTTTACCTGGCGAACTTATAGAACGCTTCTTTGCCCAACTGAATTTGGACAATGTTTTACATAATTGTTACGGCCCGACAGAAGCTTCTATTGATACTACTTTCTGGAGTTGCCAACGAGACAGTAATTATGCTACTGCACCTATTGGCCGTCCGATTACCAATGCAGAGATTCACATCCTTGATGACAACTTGCAGCCAGTGCCTATTGGTGAATCAGGTGAACTGCATATTGGCGGTATTGGTCTAGCGCGAGGCTATCTTAACCGTCCAGAATTGACCACAGAGAAGTTTATTTTTAACCCCTTTAGCTCTGAACTTGGGGCGCGCCTTTACAAAACTGGGGACTTAGCACGTTATTTGAGCGATGGTAATATCGAATTTCTCGGTCGCATTGACGATCAAGTTAAAATACGTGGCTTCCGAATTGAATTAGGAGAAATTGCAGCTATATTAGCTCAACATCCGGCACTGACACAGACTTTAGTCATAGCCAGAGAGGATGTTCCTGGGGACAAGCGACTAGTAGCATATATTGTTACCCGTCCAGAGCAAATTCCTAGCCAGGCTGAATTGCGTCGCTTTTTGGAAACTCAGTTGCCTGAATACATGGTGCCTAGTTTCTTTGTCTTTTTGGACACCCTACCATTAAATCCCAACGGTAAAATAGACCGCCGCGCCTTACCTGCACCTGATACATCTGATATTAAGCTGTCAACTAACTTTGTTCCACCTCAGAATTCGACAGAAGAAGTCTTAGCTGGCATTTGGGCGAAAGTTTTGCGTCTGGAACAAGTAGGCATCCACGACAATTTTTTTGAATTGGGAGGGCATTCACTGCTGGCCACTCAAGTGATGTCTAGAGTTCGTCAAGCTTTTCAAATAGAAATACCGTTGCAACTCTTATTTGAGAATCCCACGATCGCTACTTTAGCTCAAGCAATGCCTACGGCAACCCGAAGCGGGAACGCCCAAAACCAAACTCCAGAAAATGATCCCCAAAATCAGACGATTCCTCAAATAGCGAATCGGCAATCAGCACCTCTATCCTTTGCCCAACAGCGAGTCTGGTTTTTGGAGCAGTTGGAACCCAACAGCCGAGCGTATATTGTCTCCAATGCACAACGCTTAACGGGCAAGTTAAACCTGGGTATATTACAACAGTCACTAGATGCGATCGTTGTCCATCATGAGGCATTGCGAACCAACTTTATTACATCACTTGATGGTAGCCCCATACAAGTAATTGGCACGCCTCGGCCAGTGGAACTTAAAATCATTCAGGTAACAAAAGAGCAAGTAGAATTTCTTCTCAATCAAGAGGTGCAACGCCCCTTCAACTTAGAATCTGACCTGATGCTGCGTGCTACTTTGCTCCAAGTAGACGAGCAGGAGCATATACTCTTGTTAATGATGCACCACATCGCTTCAGATGGTTGGTCAATTGGTATTCTTTGGCAGCAGTTAATAGCCCTTTATAAAGCATTTTTGAGTAGTAAGCCTTCCCCATTAGCAAAATTGCCCATTCAGTATGCAGATTTTGCTGTGTGGCAGCACCAGTGGCTATCAGGTGAGGTACTTTCCAAGCAAATTGACTATTGGAAAACCCAATTAGCAGGTGCTAATACTGTACTGGAATTGCCTACCGACCGACCACGGCCGCCAGTGCAAACTTACCAAGGAGCAGCTCAATCTCTGATGCTACCGCAGACTTTGAGTGCATCACTCACAGAACTCTCGCATCAAGAGGGTGTCACTCTATTCATGACATTGCTGGCAGCTTTTGGGACAATACTGCACCGCTACACAGGGCAAGAAGACATTCTTATTGGTTCTCCCATTGCCGGACGTAACCGTTCTGAGATTGAAGAGTTAATTGGATTTTTTATTAACACCGTTGTTTTACGGACTGATTTTGCCGAAAACCCCAGTTTTCGTTCAGTGCTAAATCGAGTTCGCCAGATGGCATTAGCTGCTTATGCCCATCAAGATATGCCCTTTGAGAAACTGGTAGAAGAACTGCAACCAGAGCGAGATACCAGTCGCAACCCACTGTTTCAAGTGTGGTTTAATATGCTCAACTTAAGGGATATCCACCTGGAACTACCTGGAGTGGCTATCGAACCAGTCTCCATTCTAGAAACAGCTTCCAAGTTCGACTTAACCCTTTATGTTACAGAACAAAATCAAGGAATCCAACTTGATTTAGTTTACAACACCGATCTGTTTACTTCAGAACGGATGATGGAAATGCTTCATCAATTCCATCACTTGCTAAATCAAATTGTTGCTGCTCCAGAGAGACAGATTAGTTTATATTCTCTGGTGACACCAGAAGCACAACTTTTGCTGCCAAAGCCAAGGGCAGTTTTGCCAGAACCACAGTATGAATTGACAACTACAATGTTTACCTCTTGGGTAAATCGTACCCCAGAACATTCATCACTTCGTCAAGGATTTCGTACTTGGAATTATGGGGAATTGGGCAAAATAGCTCAAACTTTAGCACAGGTTTTGTTATCTCACAAAGTAGAGCGGGGAGATGTCGTAGCCATATATGGTACACGCAGCTTTGGGCTAATTGCCAGTATGCTGGGCGTACTCTTGAGTGGCGGTGTGCTACTCACCCTCGATCCAAAACTTCCTAGCGATCGCCAGCGCTTGATGCTACAGGAAGCTAAAGCTAAATACATATTATATATTGATGGTCAGCGTTCAGAAGACGAAAAGATATGGGAGTCTTTAACTAGCATCTGTGTTAACCCAGACACAGGAGAAGCTATAAATTCCCAAAAGACGATTATTGAAGCCGTAAATCTACCTGAAATCGCTGCCGACGATGCAGCTTATATTTTCTTTACTTCCGGCACAACTAGTGTACCTAAAGGTGTGCTGGGGTGTCATAAAGGGTTGGCGCATTTTCTGAACTGGCAGCGACAGACTTTTGAAATTAATCAGCAAGACCGCATTGCCCAATTAACTGGTCTTTCTTTTGATGTCGTTCTTAGAGATATCTTTTTACCTTTAACTAGTGGTGCAACCCTATGTTTGCCAGAAGAAGAGGATAACCTAGAACCGACGAGAATTCTGCGTTATTTGGAAAATGAGCAAATTTCTGTACTGCATACAGTTCCTTCGCTAGCGCAATTATGGTTAGCGAATGTGCCGTCAGGAATTTCTTTACGTAACTTACGCTGGTTATTCTTGGCTGGAGAACCTTTGAAAGAAACCCTTGTAGTTCGCTGGCGGGATGCTTTTCCTGAATCAGGTGAAATTGTTAATCTCTATGGCCCGACAGAGACAACCTTGGCGAAATGTTATTACCGAGTACCTGTTGACTGTAGCCCTGGTGTACAGCCAGTTGGATTACCGCTGCCGCAAACCCAAGCACTGGTTTTCACACCAAATCAACAACCGTGTGGTATCGGCGAACCAGGCGAAATTGTAATCCGCACTCCATTCCGTAGTTTGGGCTATATCAATGCCCAGCAAGAAAACCATTCTCGGTTTGTCAAAAACCCTTTTGGGAACGATCGCCAGGATTGGCTTTATTATACAGGCGATCGCGGATGCTATCGTCCAGATGGCTCTCTAGAAATTCTCGGTCGCCGAGATCATCAAGTCAAGATCCGGGGAATACGCATTGAACCGGGGGAAATTGAAACGGTGTTAGCCCAACATCCAAATGTACTCCAGACTGTAGTCATTGCCCGTGAAGATGTTGCTGGCGATCGCCGTTTGGTAGCTTATATTATACCAAATCAAGACTCAGTAATTGCAATTGCTGAGATCCGGGGCTTCCTCTCGACAAAATTGCCACAGTATATGCTACCTTCAGCTTTTGTCGTGCTGGACACCATGCCCTTAACCCCCAACGGCAAGGTAGACCGCCGCGCCCTACCAGCACCAGACTTATCGAGGCAAGAGCCAGAAGCCACCTTTATTGCTCCCCGCAATGAAGTGGAACGCCAGTTAACACAGATTTGGGAACAAATTTTAGGTGTCCGACCGATTGGTGTTAGGGATAACTTCTTCGAGCTAGGAGGACATTCTATCCTAGCAGTAAAACTGTTTTGGCAAATTGAAAAGACATTTAGTAAAAACCTGCCGCTTGCCATTCTTTTCCAGTCAGGTACTATAGAGGCTCTAGCCAAAATAATCTGCCAAGAAGAAGATTTAACAAGAAACTCGGCTTTAGTAAATACCTTAGACCAATCAAAATCTAGCTGGTCATCCCTAGTAGAAATTCAACCCAACGGTTTTAAGCCACCTTTCTTCTGTATTCACGGGCTGGGTGGAGAAGTCTTATGTTTCCGTGAATTAGCATTGCATTTGGGGACAGAACAACCATTTTACGGATTACAACCACGAGGGCTAGACGAAAAATACCCTCTCCATACCCGTATTGAAGATATGGCAGCGCACTACATTCAAGAAATTCAAACCCTTCAACCTCATGGCCCTTATTTTCTCGGAGGTTATTCCTTTGGGGGTACAGTTGCCTTTGAGATGGCTCGGCAACTCTATGAGCAAGGCGAACAAGTCGGCATTTTAGTTCTACTTGATAGTTGTCGTATAGGTTATAGCTGGCAGGTATCATTATTCAAGCGAGTGTTTTTGCATTTAAATAATATTGTTCAACAAGGGCCTAACTACCTTTGGCAAAAAGTTGTGAGATGGAGTTATTGGCGTAAGCGAGAACTGCAAAATACATATAACCGTTACTTGGAAGACGTACTTCATGTACCTGAAACTGACAAGCATTTAAAGATTATAGATACTAACACTCAAGCTCTTAGTGACTATATTTTTTCACCTTATCTTGGTCGAGCTATTCTTTTGCGGACAGAGGATAAAAATCGGGACGAAGCTATAGGCATAGAATACGATCCTCAATTTGGCTGGCGTGACATAGTAGTTGGAGGATTAGATATCGATTACATTCCCGGATCTCACCTTGACATACTTAAAGAACCTCATGTACAAGTGTTAGCTGAAAAATTGAGAAATTGCTTAACTCAGGCGCAGTCTCAGTCTACAAAGAATTAAAATGAAAAACCACAATGCAAAATAGTCAAAAATTTAAATGGCAACGGATTCTATTGTTGCTGTGGTGCTACTAGAAACCGTTTACCACGAATGGCAAAAGCGCTCTGGGCTGGTGTATACGTTTTAATTAGCTTGGTTGGAGAAAATTAAACAGCTACACTAATCGCAGCAGCACTTGCAGCAGCAGCAGCAGAGAAAAAAGCCGTGCTAAACAGCCACCAAGCAGCAGTTTCTGCCACCTTTTGGGTAGCTTCCGCTTGCTGTCTAGCTTGCTGCTGGCTAATTTGGTTAATGAATTGCTCTAGCTTGGCACTCAGTCGCTCGGGCTTTAGCTCGTCTGGTTCGCCAGACTTTAGAGCGATCGGCAATCCATTAGTTTGCACTTTTTGGGGTTGCTGACCCCAAATCTGCTGCCAAAAGCCTTCAAAAGAGTCTACAAACCAATTAATGTCTTGTTTTGACAAATCTGTACGACTATCGACTATATCCACAAAGGTTTTACGACCGATATTGCGTAAGTAATTCTCCTTACTGAGAGATTGCATTTCTGGTTGGGCGACTAATTTTTCAAACTCATCTTCAATTTCTAGTCGCTCTTCCTGAGATAGTTGTAGCTGGTTTAAATAATTGTCTATTGCCTTGCGGATACTGGTTCGATCTACCGCTGAACCCAGTTCGTTACGAACTGCGGTTGCCGCTGCATCTGCTGTGGAAACAACGCGATCGCCGATCGTCTTCGCACCAAAGGCTATAGTTGCTGTACCAATAATGCCTTGCAAGCCAGAAGTTGCCCGATCTAAAACAGAACTGAGTACCGAGCCTACCGTAGTAGCACTGACCCATACCAGTAAAAAGAAGTAGGCTGCCCAAATGAGCAGACCAATAATTGCTGCCAATAGCGGGTCATGTAATGGGCAAAGTTTCACCGCTAGAAAACAAGCAAGAAATAATGTAATGCTTACAGTTCCTAAGGTTCGCAACCCAACTATTATCCCAACTTGATTAATCTTATCGTCCATCAATGCTTGGCTGTTAGTATCTGATTCATGCTCAGGAGTGGAGTATGAAATTCCCAAGGCAATGAAAAAGTTAGCTAGCAGCAGCTGAAAGGCAAAGGCCAGCAACAGTCCAGCTATCAAGACTAAAAAACCTTGAGTGCCTGAGAAGAAAAGCGCAGCATCTTCTGAAGCCGTAAATTCTTGAGCGATGACAAGCTGTGCTGTCCAACCCTGCGTGCTGCACAGTCCCACTATTGTATCCATACCCACCAAAATAGTAAAATGCCAGTTTTGCTACTGTTTATTTATTGGTAATAGATTTGCTGTCGATTTTTATCTCTCTAACGGCCTAAGCTTGAATTTATCCATTTTTGATTCAATCAAGCAGAGTAAACAGCAATATCTCTTAAACGCTCAAATAAAAGACGAGGGACTTTTATCATTTGAGTGGTTTCAGGAGAAGTTGAAAAAGTGCTAGCCCATAAAAATCGCCTAACTATAGCCCAATACGGTTCAGTTAGGACTACGCAGTGCTAATAACAAGGAAAACAGGAGGATTCGTTTTAGTACTAATACTTCGGTGTTTAAGCTTTTTTGAGCGAACTTTGATACAGGTTTTTTGATAACTCTAGGATTGGTTCGATAAACACGTTTAGGCAATAAATTGAACAACTACGATTCCGTCGAAATCCTGAAGCTTACTTAGCAACTCTTGAGAAACTAATGCTCTAGCAAACTGGCGTTTTACAACTATTGATGCACGCATTAAGCTTAAACAACTCTGTCCCTCGTTTCAACCCTGACAGACTAACAGTATGAGATAATTATTCTGTGGAACTAGAATATTGGTAGGTAAAAATCCAATAACCAAAAGACCTGACCGATTTAAGAATGCGATGAATATTGCTAGTGTCACAGATTGAACAGAGGAAATGATTGTGGCACTAAAAGCTGAAATGACTATCGTTGTTAGATTTTAAGTTGGTAAGCAATCCACAATCCACTGATGCTATATAGAAGATTTGGGCGCACAGAATTACAGATGCCAGTGTTTTCCTGCGGTGGCATGAGATATCAGTTCAAATGGGAAGATGTTCCCAATCATGAAATTCCTGCTGATAACCAGGCAAATTTGGAAACGACTATTAGAAGGGCAGTCGAAGTTGGAATTAATCATATTGAAACTGCTCGTGGTTATGGCACTTCTGAAATGCAATTGGGGAGAATATTACCCAAATTTCCCCGCGAAAAGTTGATTGTTCAGACGAAAATCAATCCAAAGGCAGATGCGAAAGAATTCCGAGAGACGTTCGAACAATCTTTGAAAAATCTCCAACTAGATTATGTTGACCTTTTAGGGTTGCACGGCATTAATCATCCTGAGTCGTTAGAGGACAGCATCCGTCCCGGCGGCTGTTTGGAAGTAGCGCAGCAGTTGCGAGCAGAAGGAAAAGTTAGATTTATCGGCTTTTCCACACACGGCTCGACAGATATAATTGTGCAGACAATTAATACCAATCAATTTGATTACGTGAACCTGCACTGGTACTACATTAATCAATGGAATTGGGCGGCAATCGAAGCAGCTAAACGCCACGATATGGGGGTGTTTATTATTAGCCCTTCTAATAAAGGAGGTTTGTTGTATGAGCCTCCCAAAAAATTAGTCAATCTTTGCGCTCCATTGAGTCCAATGGTGTTTAATGATTTGTTTTGTTTGAGTCATCAAGAGGTACATACCCTAAGTTTGGGAGCAGCAAAACCACAAGATTTTGATGAACATCTGAAGACTTTAGAATTACTAGATCGAGCATCAGAAATTTTGCCGCCAATTTTATCAAGATTGGAACAAGAAGCGATCGCTACTTTGGGAGAAAATTGGGTAAAATCTTGGGAAACAAATCTACCAAATTTTGACGAAACCCCTGGTGAGGTAAATATTCGGGTGATTTTGTGGCTGCGGAATTTAGCGATCGCCTACGATTTAGTAGACTACGCTAAAATGCGCTACAATCTGCTTGGTAATGGCGGCCACTGGTTCCCCGGCAACAAAGCCGATCGGCTAGATGAATTAGACTTGCGGCAATGTCTCGTCCATAATCCCTACGCTGAAAAAATCCCCCAACTTCTGGAACAAGCTCATCATTTGTTGGCGGGTGAAGCTGTCAAACGTCTATCTCGCACTTGATATGCATAGATCGGGCATTGGTTATGGCGTATGAGAAATAGGAGACAATAATTATCAATGCCCAATGCCCAATGCCCAATACCCAATGCCCAATGCCCAATGCTAATCAGATTTTTTCGTATCTGCTGATTTAACTGCCTTCGGTACGACTAGCACCTTATCAACGCGATTACCATCCATATCCATCACTTCAATTCGCATACTTTGCCATTCAAAATGATCTGCTGCGGCAGGAATACGACCTAAATGGGTAATCACAAAACCGCCTAATGTTTGATAACTGCCGCGTTCTTCAGATTCCCATTCTTCCATACCAAAAAGTTCCAAAAACTCCTCTACAGGCAACATCCCATCCAAAAGCCAGGAACCATCTTCGCGTTGTACAGCTTGTGGTTGATCTTGTCCATCCGTTGAAGGAACATCACCCACGATTTCACTCATGATGTCGTTGAGAGTAACTAATCCTTGAATTACGCCGTATTCATCCACTACCAGCGCCATGTGAGTGATAGTTTGCTTGAACAATTCCAAAACTTTCAAGCCACGGGTGCTTTCTGGCACAAATACAGGCTGTCGCAATCCGATGGTCAAGTCTAGTGGTTCCCCTCGGAAACTCCTGGCTAATAAGTCAGTGACAGGAATAACACCCAGCACATTGTCAAGTCCCCCCTGACAAACTGGATACCGAGAATAAGCACTATCAACCATTTTAAGGCGATTTTCTTCGGCAGAGTCGTCTAAGTCTAGCCAAACAATATCAGGACGGGGTGTCATTAAGTAACTAACAGGGCGATCGCCTAAACGAAAGACTCGCTCTACCATATCCTGTTCAGCTTCCTCAAAGGTTCCCGCCTCAGTGCCTTGCTCGATTAAGATTTTAATTTCTTCTTCGGTGACTTGCGGCTCAGTAGAAGCTGTAATTCCCAGCACTCGCAAGATCAAATCTGTAGAAGCACTTAAAAGAAAGACTACTGGAGAAGCGATCGCAGCCAAGGCTTGCATCGGAATCGCTACAATCGAGGCAATCCTTTCTGGATTATTTAATGCCAGACGCTTTGGTACCAATTCGCCAACAATGAGTGACAAATAGGTAATGATCAAAACCACTATTCCAAAAGATATCGGTTCGCTATAAGGTGCTAACAAAGGTACAAGTCGCACATAGACTGCCAGTCGGTTGGCAATTGTTGCTCCTCCAAAAGCACCAGTTAAGATACCGATTAAGGAAATACCCACTTGAACAGTTGACAGGAAATGATTGGGAGACTCTGCTAATTTCAATGCTGCCATTGCCTTGGCATCTCCTTGATTGGCAAGCTGTTGTAACCTTACTTTCCGTGCCGAGACAATCGCCATCTCAGACATAGAAAACACGCCGTTGGCAATAATTAGCACCAAAATGATTGAAATTTCAAAAGTGATGGGGGACATGTTTAAAATTGCCGCTTATCAGAGCGAATGTAGCTCAATACCTAGTATCTAGTATTAAAGGTGCTTCGATAAATACTTTGACTATACACAAAGTAGTAGTTATAGTTCTTAAGTTTATTAGTCACTGTGCATTATTCTTCTACCGCAAGAATAAGAAAGCTGTTAACACTTTTAAAATAGTTGACATAAACTGCCTCAAGATTTGCTGATCCACAAAGACTCTCATCGCTAGTAGTACTTATGTCATTTTCTTCTATTGTGCGTGCCTTAGGCCGATCGCCGCTCACCACTGAATTTATTTCTAAGCTGAATCGACAACAAGAATTGCGGTTAAATGGCATTCCCAGGCTGCCCAAGACTCTAGTGGCTTCGGCATTAGCGCAGTCTCAGGGTAAAGATTTGTTTGTGGTTTGCGCCACCCTAGAAGAAGCTGGACGCGTTTACGCACAACTGGAAGCAATGGGATGGCAAACAGTACATTTTTACCCCACCTCCGAGGCTTCTCCCTACGAACCTTTTGACCCAGAAACTGAAATGAGTTGGGGGCAAATGCAGGTATTGGCAGATTTACTCAAAAATCAAGACTCATTAGTCACTTGTACTGAGCGTAGTCGAAGTATTAGTCAGTTGTCATTAGAAACAAACCAACAACAAATGACAAAGGACATAGACGCGCCAGCGGCTTCCCGCAGGGTAGGACAAAAAACAAATTTAGCGATTGTGGCTACTCAAGGGGCGCTGCAACCTCATTTACCTCCGCCAGAAGCTTTTGGACAATTCTGTCTTACCCTAAAAAAAGGTATGGAATTAGACCTGAATAGCTTCAGTGAGAAAATAACTATTTTGGGGTATGAAAGAGTTCCTTTGGTGGAAATGGAAGGGCAATGGAGTCGGCGGGGCGATATTGTTGATGTGTTCCCGGTTTCCTCAGAATTTCCAGTCAGGTTGGAATGGTTTGGTGATGAAATCGAGCAAATGCGGGAATTTGACCCAGCAACCCAACGTTCCGCCCTCGACAAAGTTGAGCAGTTAATTCTTACCCCCACTAGCTTTACTCCCATCGTGATGGCTGCACTGAAAAATAGTGCCCAGTTCCAAGTGCTGAGTGCTGAGTCAGAATTTAACTCAGCACCCAGCACTCAGCACTCATCGCTGATTGAAGGTAGCCGTCGTTTTTTGGGGTTAGCATTCGAGCAACCAGCATCTCTGCTAAACTACTTAGCAGAAAATACCTTGATTGCCATTGATGAGCCAGAACAGTGTCATGCTCATAGCGATCGCTGGGTAGAAAATGCCCAGGAACAATGGGGAATGCCGCATGGGGAAGAATCAACTCCCCTAACATTGCCGAAAATTCACCGTTCGTTTGATGAGTGTTTGGCTGATGTTGCCAGATTTAAGACATTATATTTGTCGGAACTGTCAGAGGAAAATGATGGGATCAATCTTGCCAGCCGTCCTGTTCCAGCCACGCCACACCAGTTTGCTAAACTAGCTGAAACCATCCGCCAAGAACGCGATCGCAATTTCTCGATCTGGCTGCTTTCTGCTCAACCTTCCCGTTCTGTCTCGCTGTTACAAGAACATGATTGTCCGGCTCAGTTTATCCCCAATCCCCGCGACTACCAAGCAATAGATAAGCTGCAAATCAACCATACTCCTATAGCCTTAAAATATTCTGGTTTGGCGGAATTAGAAGGTTTTATCCTGCCTACATACCGAATCGTAATCGTCACAGATCGGGAATTTTTTGGGCAGCATTCTTTGGCGACTCCCGGCTATATCCGCAAGCGCCACAAAGCTACTTCTAAGCAAGTCGATCCCAATAAGCTGCGTCCAGGCGATTATGTGGTTCACAGAAATCATGGTGTTGGTAAATTTGTCAAGCTGGAAAGTTTGACGATTAATAACGAAACCCGTGATTATTTGGTGGTGCAGTATGCTGATGGGTTACTCAGAGTCGCAGCCGATCAAGTAGGTGCTTTATCCCGGTTCCGCGCCGGAGGTGATAAAGCACCGGAACTCAACCGAATGACCGGTAAAGCTTGGGAAAACACCAAGAACAAAGTCCGCAAAGCGATTAAAAAATTGGCAGTGGACTTGTTGAAACTGTATGCAGCGCGATCGCAACAACAAGGTTTTAGCTTTCCAAGTGATATGCCTTGGCAGGAGGAATTGGAAGATTCTTTCCCCTACCAACCGACGACAGATCAGCTTAAAGCTGTACAAGATGTAAAACGCGACATGGAAAGCGATCGCCCAATGGATCGCTTAGTTTGTGGCGATGTCGGTTTTGGGAAGACGGAAGTGGCGATTCGTGCTATTTTCAAAGCAGTCACCGCCGGTAAACAAGTGGCACTCCTTGCGCCAACGACTATTTTAACACAGCAGCATTACCATACACTCAAAGAACGTTTTGCACCCTATCCCGTGAATGTCGGTTTGCTCAACCGTTTCCGTTCCGCCGAAGAACGCCGCGATATTCAAAAGCGATTGGCAACGGGTGAATTAGATGTAGTGGTTGGTACACATCAACTTTTAGGTAAAGGCGTATCATTCCGGGATTTAGGATTGTTGGTAGTGGATGAAGAACAACGCTTTGGGGTAAACCAGAAAGAGAAAATTAAAAGCTTGAAAACTCAGGTGGACGTGCTTACCCTCTCCGCCACTCCCATTCCTCGTACTTTGTATATGTCCTTGTCGGGGATTCGGGAAATGAGTTTGATTACCACACCACCCCCAACCAGACGGCCGATTAAAACCCATCTATCACCAATAAATTCTGAAAGTATCCGCACTGCAATTCGTCAAGAATTAGACAGAGGTGGACAGGTATTTTATGTAGTTCCACGTGTAGATGGAATTGAAGAGACAACAGCCAATTTACGAGAAGTAATACCGGGAGCTAGGTTTGCGATCGCTCACGGTCAAATGGATGAAAGCGAGTTAGAATCAACCATGCTCACCTTCAGCAATGGCGATGCAGATATCCTCGTTTGTACGACAATTATTGAATCTGGCTTAGATATTCCGCGAGTCAACACGATTTTGATTGAAGATGCTCACCGCTTTGGATTAGCACAGTTGTATCAATTACGCGGTCGTGTAGGACGTGCAGGTATCCAAGCTCATGCTTGGTTATTTTATCCGAAGCAACGAGCATTATCTGACGCAGCACGGCAACGATTACGAGCGATTCAGGAATTTACTCAGTTAGGTTCTGGATATCAGCTAGCGATGCGCGATATGGAAATCAGAGGCGTGGGTAACTTGCTAGGTGCAGAACAATCCGGTCAAATGGATGCCATCGGTTTTGATTTATACATGGAAATGCTTGAAGAAGCAATTCGGGAAATCCGAGGACAAGAAATACCGAAAGTGGAGGATACCCAGATTGACCTCAACCTGACAGCGTTTATTCCGGCGGATTATATCACCGATTTGGATCAAAAGATGAGTGCTTATCGAGCGGTGGCGACAGCTAAATCTAAATCAGAATTAAAACAGATTGCAGCTGAGTGGAGCGATCGCTATGGTACTTTACCAGTCTCAGCAAATCAACTTTTGCGAGTCATGGAACTCAAACAGCTAGCGAAAAAACTCGGATTTAGCCGGATTAAACCAGAAAACAAGCAGCACGTCGTTTTAGAAACGCCAATGGAAGAACCTGCTTGGAACTTGTTGGCGGCAAATTTACCAGACAATCTCAAGACGCGGTTTGTGTATTCTCCGGGGAAAGTGACGGTACGCGGATTAGGAGTTTTTAAAGCAGATCAACAATTGCAGAATCTAATTGATGCTTTCGGGAGAATGCAAGGTGCGATTCCAGAGGCGGCTGTTGTTTAAATGCTAGAAAAAGATTAGTCATCAATTGCTTGATAAGTTTTGCTCAAGTTTTTATCAATTAAGAACCAAACCTACAGGGAATAAGCAGAGTGAGTATTAATCTTGATTTGCCACCAGAGCTAGAAAACGAGCTTTTTACTGAAGCTTCTCGGTTAAATCTTCCTCTTTCTGAATACATTCTTCGGATTCTTTCTGTAAGACAGGTTTTAGCAAATCCTCCCAAGACAGGAGCCGAACTCGTTGCTTATTGGCAGAGCGAAGGTGTGATAAACTCACGACCTGATATTACAGATAGTCAAGCATACGCTCGCAAGTTACGCCATGAGGCCCAAACCCGTGAGCGAGAATAGGTAAAGTTGATGTATTTGCTAGATACCGACGTTTTAATTGATATCCAACGAGGTCATGCTCCTGCAATAAGTTGGTTTGCCAGTCTATCAGAGTTGCCCACTGTGCCCGGCTTTGTAGTCATGGAACTGATTCAGGATTCTCAAAACAAGCAGCAGTTGAGTAATGCTTTAAAACTGGTTGCGCCGCTACCTATAGTCTGGGCTACTGAGGCTGACTTGACTCGCGCTTTGTCTGACTTTACAACCTACCATTTATCTCACAGTTTAGGGTTGTTAGATGCGCTGATAGCTGCTTGTGCTGTTGGGCAAGGTGCAACACTTTGTACATTCAATGTTCATTACCATGTTGTTCCCGGTCTTCTCATGGCACAGCCCTACACACGTTAACCAGTAAACCAACACTGATACATTTTGAGTAAATTTTCAGGAAAGTGATGCTAACAGCAAGCTACTCAACGTCTATGTTGTATAGCTGTGGTTTGATTAGTTGCTTAAATAACAAATTTGTTTAACTAAATAAACTTTGATATACCTATTTTGTTTTTTATTTGTTATGCTTGTTTTGAAAACCAGTATATTTGTTTAGGGGCAAGCTTATGAGTTATGATACTGCCCGTCAACAACACATTAGTTGGTTAAACAAGCAAATAGAAGAGAAAATGTCTGCCCTGACTGAAACTGAAGTACGTGTATCTCAGCTACAAGCTGACATTGAGTATTTTAAGTTGATGTTAAACATACATGAGAAGGCTAATACCGATGCCCTAAATCAAGATACCTCTATAATGCTTAACTCTGATGAAAGTTATAACGGAGAGTCTAACCAAAGTCAAACAAACAACAATACATTTACCAACAATGCCAAATATGGGGTTAGAGATGATAACAAGCGTTCTCCGAAAGAAATGCTAGGGACTGAATTTGCAAACAAAACGTTAGCAGAGGTAGCTGAAATTGTTTTGAGTAGCCGTAATGAGGCTTTGACTGCTGATGAGATTGCACAAGCGATATTTATTACAGAGAATAATGATGAGTATGTGCGTGCTAGAAATTCTTTATCTACTGAATTGCGTCGAGGGGCTAGAGAAGGCAGATGGCAACAAATAGGACGTGGTTCTTTCGCTTCAACCCAAGCAGAATATTTGAGCGATAAAAATGTAGTTAGTCCACATTTTTCAACTAATGGAAACCGGACAAACAATTAAGGTTTAGCTACCCGTGTCAGAAATCAAAGTTAATAAAATACAAGGAGAATCCCCATGCGTCAACTTGCAGCACAACTTGGTGGCAGAGATAGCCTCTCAGATGACCTGCTGCGCCATGTAGATCCTGATGGTGCAGAGTACTTCACAGTCAAAGCCACTGGTCAATCTGGAATGTCTCACTCTGGATTAGCGAGATTTCTAGGAGTGCCACACCAAAGAGTCTCAAAATGGGTGAAAAGAGTCCGAGAAGCTAATCGTGCCGAAAATTCTTTACCAAAGTGCTTGAAGCCCTTTGCTGAATGGGATCTTGTTCTCACAGGATACTTTGATATCGAAGGGAGAAACATTCTTACAGATGGTTTTTGTGCAGCCATGATTGAGTATTATGCCTCATACTCAAAGCAAGTAAACAAAGAAAGCCAAGTCAAAGCTCAACAAACATTGGATTTGATCAAACATCTTGGGATGAGGCTTTTTATCCATAAAAAAACTGGATGGAAATCTAGCGATTGCTCTTCATGCCCAGTAGAAACTAACTTTGAGCTAGAATTTGAGGCGCATAGAGTGCGTCTAAGCGTTAGAGAGATTCTACGGCTTGAGGAATATCCTGAACTAAAATCCGCAATTGCAGAATACGGTCAAAAGCATCATTGTCTATGTCCAAAGCTTTTTTCCGATACTCATGATGCAATGAACAAGCTTTTGCAAGGTTTAAAGGCAAGAGAGATCCGAGAACAAAACAAATTATCTCAGAATGTATCGCTTCGAGACCACTATGATACTCGTCCGTTGATGGATTACTCAGCCATCAGCCGACTAACAGCTAATCAGATTCGTTATCAAGAGAAGTATCCAGTGGAAGCTGTTCGTATTGCTTTTGAGCTTTTACTCCCTAAACACATACCACAATCAGTACCTATAATTGAGAATGTGTACAGAGCAGATAAGCGACTTAGAAATGTAGGAAAGCAGAGAAGGCTTAAGGCAGGAGTTCAACTGTCTTTATTTACTGACGATCTTGGAATCAACCCTCAACTTTTATAACAATTAGTGCGATCGCCTTTGCCTAGATTCGGTTGACAGCACGAAGCTGAATATTTGCTTATACTCAAACCTAACTATTTCTGCGATGAAGAGCGATCGCAGAAACACCTGTTGTTTGAACCGTAGCAACATTAATTTGAGTAGCCATAGTTAAGAGCAAACAGTTATGGTTGTTAGCATATTCTCACAAACTAGCTCAATAAGTTTATGAAAATTAGAGCAATCATTCATCCAGCAGAAGAAGGCGGTTATTGGGCAGAAGTTCCCGCGCTTCCCGGTTGTATTACCGAAGGAGACACCATAGAAGAAGTGATGGCTAATTTAAAGGACGCTATTGAAGGTTGGCTTGAAGTTGCCAACAGTCGTAATGCAATTGAGTCAACAGATCGAGTTGTCGAAATTGCTGTATGAAATCGATTTCTGGCAAGCAACTTTGTAAGATTGTGGAACATAAAGGTTGGGTTTTGCAAAGAATTACTGGCACTCATTATATTTACAGCAAATTTGAGGTTCATGAGGTACAGTAGCAGCAATTAGTAAACCAATTTTTTAGATGCTTTGGATCAACTAGTTTCAGCGCAATTTTAATTAAACCATCAACGACAGATGCACTCTTGGGAGAAAATTGTTTCAGAAAAGCTTTTAATTGTGACCACCAATGTTCAATTGGATTGAATTCAGGAGAATAAGGAGATAGATAAAGAACACTTGCTCCCACTCCTTCAATCAAAAGCTTAATCTCTTCGACTTTATGAGCAGGTAGATTATCCATTACAACGACTGCACCAACCCATAATTGCGGAAGTAAAAAATGTTCTACAAAAACTTTATATGCATCTCCATCCATTGAGCCGTTTAAAGTCATCACGGCTAAAACCTTCTTTAAGCTAATTCCTCCGATTACACTTATTTTTGCTCCCCGGTAATATGGTTTAAAATTATACGTTCTAGTACCGCGCTCGCTTCTTTGATGAGTTCTAGTTAAGCCAAGTAAAACACCCATTTCATCTATAAATACAAGGTCTTCTGGGTCTACTTGCTTTACCTTCTCCCAATACTCTATTCTCAGTTTTTGGACTCTTTCTGTTTTTCCTTGGCTGCACTTTCACTTTTTTTTCGCGTTAATTTTTGTTTTTGTAATGCACAACACATCACACTTGCACACACCCAAACGTTGTATTTTTCTCCAAAATATTCGCAATATTCCAATAAAGTTGCGTCTGGGTAAATTTGAACCATTTCGGCTAATTCGCTCACGAAATCATCTAACCTACCCTTCATGGCTCCACCTTGCTTTTTAGGTTCTAGATGTCCTTGCACTCTATGAAGTTGGATTAGCTTTTGCACATAGCTTTTTGCTACACCAAATTGCACAGCAACCTTTCTTATTGAAGTACCACCCTTTTCGTAAGTATTTACTATTTTTTCTCGTAAATCGATTGAGTATGCTTTCATTTTAAGTCTTGATACACCAATATTATGTGTACCTCATTTACCTCGAAAGTGCTGTAATTTATAGTATGACTTTCGTAATGATTAACAGCTATGACTGAGCTACTTGAACAAGCGATCGCTAAACTAAAAAACTTGCCTGCCAATGAACAAGATGCGATCGCGGCGATAATTTTGGCAGAACTAGAAGATGAACGCTGTTGGGATGAAGCTTTTGCTCGTTCTCCAGATATGCTTGCCAAACTTGCAACCGAAGCAATGGCTGAATACCGTGCAGGAAAAACTCAAGAGTTAGATCCAGATACATTGTGAAGTCACGTATAACCGCTCAATTTCGTCAAGGGTTTGCCGATCTACCTGAGCAAGTTCAAGAGCAAACGCGTGAGGCATACCGCCTCTTCAAACAAGATCCGAGCCATCCCAGCTTGCGCTTCAAAAAAGTACATCCAGAACTACCAATTTATTCAGCACGGATTAGCAAAAATTATCGAGCGGTTGGCCAGTTAGATGGAGATACTGTTATTTGGTTTTGGCTTGGTTCACACGCAGAGTATAACAAGTTGCTTTCTCAGTTGTAGCGACACAGTGCGATCGTGTACAGCAAATAGTTGAACTATTAAATTTAGAAGAGTGGATTGATGAAGACACTGAACCAGAAGAACCAGCACATTGAGAAGCCATCCTTAGAATATTATTTAAATCTTCAGTACCCTGTAACACTTTACCCTGACCCAGAGAATGGATATGTAGCTCAAATTAAAGATTTACCTGGATGTTTTACCCAAGGAGAAACTCTTGAAGAAACAATGGCAAATCTCAATGAGGCGCGGGAATTGTGGATTGAGACAGCTTATGAAGCCAATGATAATATTCCCTTACCAAGTAGTAACGATAGCTATAGCGGTAAATTACTAGTACGGATGCCGAAATCTTTACATCGGCGTTTAGCTGAGACTTCTGAACGGGAAGGCGTTAGTCTCAACCAGTATATTGTGTCTTTGCTGAGTTCGGTAACATAATTAACAGCAAAGCACTCTTAGTAAAGTTCCATATTATTTATAAATAATCAAAAAATACTTCAGGTACTAATCTTAATTCTCCAGATTTAAAGCGAGAGATATCTATCCATAAGGCTCTATGTTTATGATGTGGTGATTCGGAAAAAACTAAACTTTCTAGTTGATAAAATTTTGAATCAGCAAAGTCACATTGATAAAGCTGAATAATTTCATGGCCTTGCCTACCATTAAATGTAAACAGGTTCTCTATACAACCTAAATATTTAATATTGGTTAATTCTGCCTGAATTTCCTCTTGAAATTCGCGTTTTAAGGCGGCGTGGCTGGTTTCGCCAAAATCGACACCACCGCCTAAAGCTCGATAAAATGTTTCTTGTTTTACGGGGTCGTAGCCTTCAGAAAGAAATATGCGATCGCCATTCCGAATTAACCCCAAGGCTATTACCCGAATTTCACCTGCTTTATTCATTTTGGTAACTAATTATCATAAATAGACTGAGGACGACTTTCGCTATCCTCAATAGGCCAATCTGGATTTTCGCCACCGATGTACAATTCTTCAATGGTCACATATTCCTGACTTAGCTGGGTGAGAGCGTTGATTAAAATATCCAATGCGATCGCATCACTGGTTCCTAAGTCAAACCAACAACGCCCCCACTGACCCTCATATTCCAACTCACCCATGTTGTGCATCAGTGCTAGCAAGCTTTTGTCATACCCTTGTGCATCATAATTCATGTAGCTGATATCGAGTCCAGTATCCTGCACTTGGAGGTTTTCTGCATTAAATGCACCCAATTTACCTAAATAAAACCAGGAATTGAAGACTTCTTCTACATATTGCTTTTCACGCGCAGAAGGATTTGTGCTGAATTTCAGCCAAATCCACATATCAAAAGGATTAATTTCGCGGAACTGAATCTCCATTTTGGTCTAATATCTCAAGTACTCTTCTGCGAATAAGCATATCAAAGTAGGGAGTGGGCTTGCCGTGAGCGTAGCCGAACGGGAGTAGAGAATGGGGGTTAAGGATTCTTCAAGCTAACAGCACTTCTGCGTTCGCGCTCAATTTGTTTGACTAAATCGCCTGGGAGTTGGGATTTTTTAGTCAATGCTTTGTCAAAATTAGCGATCGCTTCCTGGATCATCTGCTGGCTTTTTTCTCTTTGCCCCAGTCGCTTCAGTATTTGGGCTTTAAGATAATAAATTTCTGGATTATCAAATGTGGTTTTAATCGCCCGGTTGACATACTCTAGCGCCTGTGGATACCGTTTTAAATCGCGGTAAGCAAGAGCAATACCCCGATCCACTAGATATTGAGGAGCAGCATTTTGTTCTAAGCGTCCAATTGCCTGATCTGGGCTAGCAAAAGGCAAATTAACTGCTAACAATAAATCCATATAACCCTTGATTAAATTCAGTTCTGGATCGTTGGCAGAAATTGCTTCGGCTTTGTCTAAATATTCATAAACTTGCCGCAACCGACTAAAGGCTTGCGGCACACCGTTGACTGTACCCTCACGGGTGATAATTGTTGCACCTTCTAAAAAATGACCAACAGCAGTGTATAAATTACCACGCAATGGATCGCTAGAAATCAGTTTTTGTCCAGTTTCTAGAGTTTTTTGGCTGTAAGTATCTAGTTTAGCCCAATCCTTATTTCCGTATGCTAAAGATGCGCTCATGGCATAAGCTAGAGGTTCATTTGGCTCTTTGGATAGTGCTTGTTCCAGATAACGCTGTGCTGCTGGATAGTTGCCCTGTTGGAAAATTGCTTTAAAAGCTGCTTCTGTTTGGTCGCCAATTTGATGAGGTTCGCGATCGCGAAATGGATCGCCAGCCAGCGAGGGATTTACCCAGACATTAAGTGCGAAAGCAACTGCAAAAGCAGTCTGAGCAAAGGTAGTGAGTTTAGCAGACACTACTAATTCAGCCCAAGAAAACCTTTTAGTCATTGTAACCCTCAGAATAATTGCGGTTGAAATAGTTGTATGTGTTACTTAGAATGCAAAAATGGTTAATTTCAACTTGCCTTTGCTTCAACCAAAATTTTCTTATATATTATCTTTCTATGTTTCTAGGCTTGCTCTAGCCATTATTTCAGGCTTAGTCTGCCACAATGGAGAAAAAGTGGATAATTCTTGCTGCTAAATTAAGCTGTTAATTCAGGTAATACGCTGTAAATTTTTCTAGAATTTTCCAGACACTCTCAGTGTAGCTAATCAGTAATTTGCTGACTTTTTGGTAATCTTAACAAATGCTTTATCTCCGAAATGTAAATTATCATCCCACAGCGTGCCCAACAGCGATTCTCAAATCGATCAATTTAGAATTAGCACCCCAGCAGCTAGGGTCTGATTATTGGCCCGAGTGGTTCCGGTAAAAGTACCTTACTAGAAATTTTGTCGGGACTAGCCGAACCCACTACTGGCGCTCTCTTCTGGCGGGAACAAGAACTTCTAGCCGAACAGCTACAACAATTAGCCGGGTTAGTATTTCAGTTTCCAGAGCGGCACTTTTGCGGTGGTTCGATTTTAGAAGAATTGCGTTTAGGACATCCTGAGTTAGGGTCAGAAAGAGTCAGACAGGCGCTAAGTGAAGTGGGATTAGAGCATTTATCGCTTTCTGCTGCCCCTTATGCTTTGAGTGGTGGTCAGCAACGACGTTTAGCTTTGGCAGTCCAATTAATTCGCCAGCCAAATTTACTGTTATTGGATGAACCAACAGCTGGTTTAGATTGGTCAATGCGTCGGCAATTGATAAATTTATTAGCAAAACTCAAACAAGATTGGACATTGTTAATTGTGACACACGATGCTGGGGATCTGTTAGCGATCGCAGACCGTTGCTGGACACTCAACCACGGCGAACTAGAATCAGTAGATCCAAAGTCACTAGAATCCAAAGTTAAAGAACCTCTACCAACTGTGTGAGAAAAGAGCAGGGGGACAAGGGGCAGGGGGCAGGGGGCAGGGAGCAGGGGGGCAGGGGAGAATAACTAATGACAAATGACAAATGACAAACTTATTGCCTGAGATGGCAGAAATCTGGCAGAAAACTCTCAATTGGCAACCAACTCTTCAACAACAAGCGCAATTTCAAAAGCTTTATGAGTTAATCCTAGAAGGTAATCGCCAACAAAATTTAACTCGGATCGTTGAACCTCAAGAGTTTTGGGAAAAACATCTCTGGGATTCTCTGCGAGGAATTGCACCTCTGTTATCAGCAAATTTCTCCCCTGCTTCCCCTACTATCATCGATATTGGTACAGGTGCAGGTTTTCCAGGTATTCCAGTGACAATTACAGTACCTAATTGCACAATTACTCTTCTCGATTCCACTCGGAAAAAAATTACTTTTCTCGACAATATATTAACTGAACTTGCCCTTACCAATGCCAAAACTCTTGTTGGTAGGGCTGAAGAAATCGGTCAGCACCGCCAGCATCGACTAGCTTATGATATTGCATTGATCCGTGCTGTAGGGGCAGCGTCTGTCTGTGCAGAATATACCCTACCACTGCTCAAACAGGGAGGTTTAGCTATAATTTATCGCGGTAATTGGACTGAGGATGAAACAGCTGCTTTAAAGAATGCTGTGAACCAGTTGGGTGGCGTGATTGAATCAATCGAACAATTTACGACACCTCTGAGTCACAGCATCCGCCACTGTGTGTATTTGCGTAAGGTAGCTACCACTCCAGCTAATTTTCCTCGTGCTGTAGGTGTACCGACTCAAAAGCCTCTTTGAGGGGTAAGTGTGGGAAAAAGGACAAAGTATTAGCCCTAATTCCCAAAAATATACCAAGTGCCATTACTCGGTCGCCAAACTGCGAAGTCATTCCTAATAGAGAAATCATAATTGCCAGGGGTAGGAATATCACCACCGACGCCCCATTGTCTAGTAACTGCTACACCTGTTGAACTGTTAATCACATACCAAGTTCCATCACTTGGTCGCCAGACTGCAAAATCAGTTCTACCATCATTATCGTATTTGCCAGGGGCGGGAACATCGCCACCGACGCCCCATTGTCTAGTAACTGCTACACCTGTTGAACTGTTAATCACATACCAAGTGCCATTACTCGGTCGCCAGACTGCATAATCAGTTTTACCATCATTATCATAATCGCCGGGAACAGGAATATCGCCACCGACGCCCCATTGTCTAGTAACTGCTACACCTGTTGAACTGTTAATCACATACCAAGTGCCATTACTTGGTCGCCAGACTGCATAATCAGTTTTACCATCATTATCGTATCTCCCAGGTGCAGGAACATCACCAGCGACGCCCCATTGTCTAGTAACTGCTACACCTGTTGAACTGTTAATCACATACCAAGTTCCATCACTTGGTCGCCAGACTGCATAATCAGTTTTGCGATCGCTATCATAATCGCCGGGAACAGGAATATCGCCACCGACGCCCCATTGTCTAGTAACTGCTACACCTGTTGAACTGTTAATCACATACCAAGTGCCATTACTCGGTCGCCAGACTGCATAATCAGTTCTACCATCATTATCATAATCGCCAGGAACGGGAATATCGCCACCTACACCCCATTGTCTAGTCACTTCAGCTTGTGCTTTAAAATTTAAAATTCCAAGAAGTAATGGAACAGTTAAAGCAACCGTAAATAATTTGCAACCAATCTTCATAAGAACATCCTCCTTATAATCAAATTCAAATTCAAATTCGACATTTAAAGAAAGGTTCTAAATTTCATGTACTGTGATGATGAAATTTGAAATTGCAATCTTATATAAATTTTGTCAACATCAGTAGTTTAGCACTATAAAAGTAAGATTAGTTACAAGATTTATTGAGATATATTCTTATTTTTAACGGAAAATCAAGCTATATTAAATCTCAAAAAAGAAAAAAAATACCTGCAATAATTGAAGAATAATTATTAAAGCAAATTATTTTCAAAAGATGAATAATAATTAGATTATTACATCAGAAAACTGGCAACAGAATATTGTTTCTGTCGCCAATTTTTAAGCGCCTATAACTCTAAATTTTTGTCTGGTTTCAGGCAAATTTACTTGCTGCTGCAAACCGCTTGTTAATCTCATCCCAATTAACCACGTTCCACCAAGCATCTAAATAATCAGCGCGGCGATTCTGGTAATTGAGATAATATGCATGTTCCCATACATCATTACCCAGGATGGGATATTTACCTGCACTTAAGGGAGTATCTTGGTTAGCTGTAGTTGTCACTTCCAACTTGCCACCCTTGTTACGTACTAGCCAAACCCAACCACTACCAAAACGACCAGCGCCAGCTTCATTAAACTGTTTTTTGAAAGCTGCAAAAGAGCCAAAATTTTGATTAATTGCGGAGGCGATATTTCCTGTTGGTTCTCCCCCACCTTTTGGCTTCATAATTTGCCAGAACATTGAGTGGTTCACATGACCACCGCCATTATTACGTACTGTTTTGCGAATATCTTGTGGTACATTGTCAAGTTTTTGCAACAGTTCTTCAACTGTTTTACCTTTGAGTTCTGGATGTTTTTCTAAGGCTGCATTCAGGTTTTTCACATAAGTTGCGTGATGTTTATCGTGGTGAAATTGCATCGTTTTGGTATCGATGTGTGGTTCCAGTGCTTCGTAGGCATAAGGTAAAGGCGGTAATTGGATAGCCCCTGTTGTATTTGCTGTTATATTGGGTGTTGTATTTGCGGTTGTATTTGGTGTTGCAGTATTTCCATCAGGAGATTTCTCTGCCAATGCACAAGCGTCTAATGCAAAAACACCGGCACCTGATGTCAGTAAAAACAAGAAATGGCGTCGATTAATAGTCATATAAGTTTTTGCAGCTAATCCATGAAGTATCTATTGCAGTTTTTATTTTCTTAGATTCTGGCTACAAAAAATTAGAATTTAGCGATTATTTCTGGCAGTTTAAGAAACTCTTTATAAGATTCTGTCCCCAGTTTTGGGATCGAATACAAATAACTGATTTAAATCCAGCTGTAGAGAAAGGCGATCGCTTCGACGAAAACGCACATCAGAGCCTACTTGAATATTCAGCATCACCGCCGAACCGGGTAAACCAGCACGAATCAAAGTTTCTCTTCCCAAAGGTTCTACAACTTTAACTTCAACCGATAATAATCCTGAGTTTTGAGTACTGTTAGCGGTAACTGGGCGTTCAGCCCGTTCTGAATTAGTGTTTATTTTTATATGCTCTGGACGAATCCCCAAATCATAACTATGTCCTTGACGCAACTGTAATTTTCCTTTCACAACTTCTGAGATTGCTAATAACTGTCCGCTCACATCAAAACCGTTATTTTCATAGATTGCAGGCAAAATATTCATTGGCGGACTGCCCAAAAAACTTGCCACCATCTGATTAGCAGGATTTGCATAAATAGTTTGAGGATCGCCAATTTGTTGAATCCGTCCGCGATTTAGCACGACAATTCGATCGGCCAAAGTCATGGCTTCAACTTGATCGTGAGTGACGTAAATTGTTGTAATGCCTAACTCTTGATGTAGCTGTTTCAATTCTGCCCTGGTATCATCGCGCAGTTGGGCATCTAAATTAGATAAAGGTTCATCAAGTAAAAAGACTTGGGGTTCGCGAGCGATCGCTCTCCCTAATGCTACCCTTTGTTGCTGCCCCCCAGAAAGTTGTTTCGGCTTACGATCCAGCAAATGATCCAGAGAAAGCGATCGCGCCACATTCATCACTCGTTCTTGAATAATTTTTCGGTCAACTTTCCGCATTTGCAAGCCAAAAGCGATGTTTTGGGCCACACTCATGTGAGGATAGAGAGCGTAGTTTTGGAACACCATCGCCACATCCCGTTGTCTGGCTGGAATATTATTTACCAAGCGATCGCCAATGTAGAGTTTGCCAGATGTAGCGGTTTCTAAACCTGCGATCGTTCGCAAAATTGTAGACTTACCACAACCAGATGGCCCAACTAAAACCCAAAACTCGCCATCAGGAATTTCAAAAGTAATGTCCTCAATCGCAGTGACATTATTGAATCTACGTTTAATATCTTCTAGACGAACATTTGCCATTATCTAATTTAAGATTGTGGATTTGGAATTAGTGGAAAACTTCCCAACTCTATTATTCCAGCAAACCTATAAACTCTTCCCTTGTAAGTTCAATATCGCGTAGTATTTTGCGTAGTAATCCTTTACCTATTGTTTTACCAGCATGAATAGGAATAGTTACTAACCGCCCATCCTCATGTTGCATTTTACATGAGATACTTTTTGACGTACCGCCTGAAAACCTATTTTTTCAAGGGCGTTAATAACTGTTTTACCTGTTAAAACTGGTAATTTTGGCATTAAATTACTACCTTTTGAATACCTATAAATTCTGGTATTTCTTCATCACTTTTTGTTTCTAAGCAAAGTTCAATTACTTCTTTCATATTAGCCATCAACTCATCAATTGTTTCTCCCTGACTGTAACAGGCTTTTAGCTGAGGAACTTCTCCAACATAGTAACCATCTTCATCTCGTTCAATGATGACGTAGAATTCTCGGTTGGTGGGATCGATCATAATCTGTTTGTCCGTAGGCTCAAAATCATTTTTCTGGATTCTTCAACCAAGCTGGGTGAGAAAGTAAAGAAGCAAATACTCGTACTCCCCGGAGTTGATTAGAGAGGGGTAAGTGACCTTTAGGCGCACTCAAATCCCAGGTAAACCCGTTAGGATATCGCGTCCAGTTATTACCTGCTTTCCAGCCAATTTTCGGCCAGAAATTTTCCCAATTTTTACCCAAACTTAACCAAATTTCTCGCTGCACTGAAAAGCCAAATTTACCTTCCGAGTAGACTAACCAGAGGTTGTTAATGGTTTGCAAGTCAACAGCCGAAATATTTTCTACCTCAGTAAAGTACAACCATTTTCGTTGTACAGCCGTAGGCCCTGACAGTTCGCACATTTTTTCGATGGTGAGGCGATCGGCTGCTTGGAAGTCTTGAACAGCTAGTAGCTGTTGCAAAGAATTGTAGTTAATCCCCAACTCTGATTTTAGAGGTACAATTCCTTCAGGAAAACAGGAGCGCAAAAATTCTTGGGCTTGAGGTGCATCAGAACTGTAAAGGACTTGGTAAGCTTTGCCATCAATCCAAGTAGCTGGGTTCTCACGTCGTTTCAGTAAAAATTCCATCAACACGTCTAATCCCTCATTACCTAACTCGGCTAACTGTGGGATTATCTGCTGTTGGACTTTTTCAGACCCAGCCATTAACGGTTGTCGGAGGGAGTCGATGTCATTTGCAGGGCCTGATAAAATCATTGGGTCTGTCATGCCATTCTTGTGTTAACGGTCAGTGAAAGAGCGGTAAGCTATCGGGCATTCTCTAAAGTGAAGCATTGATAGCGAAAAGTAGTTTACTATTTTTGATCGTACAAAATTGCGATCGCTTCACTGAATCCCACAGTTAATCCCCAAATAATGTACAAGGGGAATAGGGGGAAAATCTTTGCCTTATGGCTTGGTGAACAGAAGACATAGCAAAATATACAAGCCTGCCACATAAGGTTTTTTGAATAGCAGCGTATCGATTAGGAGTGTGTGAACGATGTACGAAAAGATTACCCCCCCCGCAACCGGAGCAAAAATCACCTTCAAAAATGGTGAACCAATCGTACCAGACAATCCAATTATCCCCTTTATTCGTGGCGATGGTACAGGTATAGACATCTGGCCTGCTACCCAAAAGGTGCTAGATGCGGCGGTAGCCAAAGCATATAAGGGTCAGCGTCAAATTAGCTGGTTCAAGGTTTACGCTGGAGACGAAGCTTGCGATTTATACGGAACTTATCAGTATTTACCTCAAGACACTTTGACGGCAATTGAAGAGTATGGTGTAGCTATTAAAGGGCCTTTGACTACTCCTGTTGGCGGGGGAATTCGTTCTTTAAATGTGGCGCTGCGGCAAATTTTTGACTTGTATGCCTGCGTGCGTCCTTGCCGTTACTATGCGGGTACGCCCTCTCCCCACAAAAACCCCGAAAAGCTGGATGTAATTGTTTATCGGGAGAATACGGAAGATATCTATTTAGGCATTGAGTGGCGACAAGGTAGCGAAATCGGCGATCGCTTAATTAAAATTCTCAATGAAGAACTAATCCCCGCTACCCCAGAACACGGAAAAAAACGCATTCCTCTTGATTCTGGGATTGGCATCAAACCCATCAGCAAAACTGGTTCCCAGCGTCTAGTCAGACGTGCCATCAAACACGCCTTGCTATTGCCCAAACACAAGCAACAAGTGACTTTGGTGCATAAAGGCAACATCATGAAGTACACCGAAGGCGCTTTCCGCGATTGGGGTTATGAACTAGCAACCAGCGAATTTCGCCAAGAAACTGTCACCGAACGAGAATCTTGGATTTTGAGTAACAAGGAAAAAAATCCGAATATTTCCTTGGAAGAAAACGCCCGCGAGATCGATCCTGGGTTTGATAGTCTCACGGATGAGAAAAAAGCGCAAATTGTCAAGGAAGTTGAAACTGTTCTTAACTCAATTTGGTCAACCCACGGCGATGGCAAATGGAAAGAGAAAGTTTTGGTGAATGACCGGATTGCTGACAGTATTTTCCAACAAATCCAAACCAGACCGGATGAGTATTCGATTTTGGCGACAATGAACTTAAACGGCGATTACTTGTCTGATGCTGCTGCTGCTATTGTTGGGGGTTTGGGAATGGGGCCAGGGGCAAATATTGGCGATTCTAGTGCCATATTTGAAGCTACCCACGGTACAGCACCCAAACACGCCGGCTTAGATCGGATTAATCCTGGTTCAGTGATTTTATCTGGTGTGATGATGCTGGAATTTTTGGGTTGGCAAGAAGCCGCAGACCTAATTAAGAAAGGTTTAAGCGATGCGATCGCCAGTAGTCAAGTAACCTACGATTTAGCCCGGTTGCTAGAACCGCCAGTTGAACCCTTGAAATGTTCCGAATTTGCCGAGGCAATTATTCAACATTTTGGTTAATTCTATTAGGGTTAAGTCAAATTACCCCACCCTAACCCTGCCCTTATAAAGGGGAGCCACTGCGTTGGGCGGCTTCGCCGACTTGAAGCGTGTGGCGTGAGGGAACTGGATTTATTTCTTATTTCCCCCCCTTTACAAGGGGGGATTAAGGGGGGTAATTTGACTTGTGTATACACGCTTTTTAAGGGGGTTAGGGGGGGATGAACAAATATTTAATACTCCTCAGACATCCTCTGATAAATCAACCATTTTCAAAAAGCAAAATGGCATTTGATTTGCGTAAAATACCAGAATCAAAAAGCAAACTGGGGTTTGAGTAAGTCAAAGCTTCTTTTACTTGCGGAAAACACCAAAATGAGTAAGCAAAAGCTTCTTCTGAGTAAGTCAAAGCTTCTTTTACTTGCGGAAAACACCAAAATGAGTAAGTCAAAGCTTCTTTTGCTTGCGGAAAACACCAAAATGAGTAAGCAAAAGCTTCTTTTGAGTAAGTCAAAGCTTCTTTTGCTTGCGGAAAACACCAAAATGAGTAAGCAAACCGGAGTTTGAGAAAGTCAAAGCTTCTTTTGAGAAAGTAATTGCGGATTTTGCTTATTGAATTTAGTCATAATATAAAATTTAGATAAAATTATTGAAAAAATTACTGATAAATTTTGAGCCGTTAGATTTGAAAGTAGTTTTCATGTATTTGAACCACACCTGTTGTAAGGACACAGTATTGCTCATAGGTGTCAACTTCAGCTGGAAATAGTTTATCTGTTGGCTGGCATCCCCGCCCGAAAATAAATTTTCCGGCTTTTAGCTTAAGTCTACTGAAGTAGACTGGAGATTTTTGGCGATATTTAGTCATATAAAGATGACTTTATACCAAGCGTGAAAAATGATTGCGACAGATGGAAAACTGAAACACTTATCCAATGGATGTTTCACAATCCAAAATCGTTCGACTGAGCGACTTGCCTTGAGTTTCGACTGCGCGGTAATCGAGCGACTTGTACTGAGCGTAGTCGAAGTAAGTCGAGATTCAACTACCGCGAAGTCGAAAGGAGCCGAAGTCTAAAATCTAAAATCCAAAATGGTATTAGCTATGAGACGGGAATTTTAATTCCCGGCGGACAAGGGGTTTGGCGTTAAGTTTACACCAATGAGCATTGCTGTGCCCCTACCGCGTGGTCTATTTACCTGAAAATAGCTGTTTCTCCATTAATTCGGATTTAACCCAATCGGTACTTGCTTTACCTGTGATTTTGCTAATTTATCAGGTGCGATCGCTCCATTCTCTGTAATGATGGCTGTAATCAACTCAGCCGGGGTGACATCAAAAGCTGGGTTGTAAAAATCTACACCCGCAGGTGTGAGAATGGTATCGCCAACTTGATAGATTTCTGTTGGTTCGCGTTCTTCAATGGGAATTTGGCTGCCATCAGCTAATTCAAAATCAACGGTGGAAAGGGGTGCAGCCACAAAAAAGGGGATATTATGTGCTTTAGCTGCGATCGCTACACTGTATGTACCAATTTTATTGGCAGTGTCACCATTAGCAGCAATGCGATCGGCACCCACAACTACGGCATGAATCAAACCCTGTTTCATGCAATGGGCTGCCATATTATCAGTAATTAATGTAACTGGAATACCTTCTTGCACGCATTCCCAAGTGGTGAGTTTTGCACCTTGCAAACGAGGACGAGTTTCGTCGGCAAATAAACGCTCTAAACGTCCTTCTCTCCAAGCAGAACGCACAACACCCAAGGCTGTGCCATATCCGGCTGTAGCTAATGCCCCAGCGTTGCAGTGAGTAAGTAACCTGAGCTTTTCTGGAGTATTGGGCAAGACTGCCAAACCATTGTCGCCGATCGCTTGACAGGTTTGCAAATCTTCAACGTTGATTGCTTGGGCTGTTTGGAAAAGGGTTTGCTTGATGTCTTCTACTGTTCCCAGCGTTTCGTAGGCAGCTTTCAGCATCCGGCTAATTGCCCAAAATAAATTTACCGCCGTCGGACGAGTAGAACGCAACAACTGGGCTACTTTATCTAAGTGTTGCAAAAATTCGGTGCGATCGCTTGTCTCAATTTCCCTTGCACCAAGATACATTCCATAAGCCGCAGCCACACCAATTGCAGGCGCACCTCGCACAATCATAGTTTTAATCGCCCGCGCCATATCTTCACTGCGGTGAATTTCTACAAATGTATATTCGTTGGGTAAGCGAGTTTGGTCAATTAGTGACACTGAGTCGTTGTGCCAAATAACGGGATAAACCTGGTTTGTCGAAGGTGTCATAGAAAAAGGTCGTTAGTAAAGGGTCAATATTTTTTACTTTAATGCACACTGATGATTTCATTCTTAAACTGATTAAACGTTCTGAGTATGGATTTAAAAGCTTTGAAAATTTTAGAGTTAGATGCTCTGATGAAATTGGTATTTTATTTATTAGTTTGGTATATAGCGTTTCCCGGCCTGCTGAGGTACTGAGTAAATCACTAATAAAATTAGGTAAACCTCTGCGTACCTTTGCGTTTGACTCTGCGCTCCTCTGCGTTTAAAAACATTATTTCTGTACCTCACGTAACTAGGAATTGCTATAGTCAAATCCTAAAAAATCAAAAAAATAGAGCAGTTGCACTGTAATACAACTGCTCTAAAAATTACTGAGATAGATATTTACTCTACCTATCCACAGACCCCATAATTACGTCAACACTACCGAGAATCACCACAATATCTGCAACCTTCATCCCGCGCAGTAAATGTGGAACAATTTGGAGATTGTTGAAATCTGCGGCGCGAATCTTCCAACGTGCAGGGAAGACGTTATCATCGCCAACCAAATAAATTCCCAATTCACCTTTGCCACTTTCTACACGGGCGTAGATTTCACCCTTGGGCATCTTGAAAGTGGGGGAAACTTTTTTGCCGATGAATTGGTAATCAAATGCGTCCCACTCAGATTTTTTACCTGCGGCTAAACGCTTGGCTTCCAGATTTTCGTAAGGGCCGCCAGGAAGTCCTTTAATTGCTTGGCGAATAATTTTTACAGATTCGCGCATTTCCCGCATCCGCACTACGTAACGGGCAAAGCAATCACCGGCGGTTTCCCATTGCACATCCCAGTCGAAATCGTCGTAACATTCGTAATGGTCAACTTTCCGCAAATCCCATTGCACGCCAGAAGCGCGTAACATTGGGCCAGAAAGTCCCCAGTTAATTGCTTCTTCTCGCGTGATAGTACCAATACCCTCAATACGCCGCCGGAAGATGGGGTTATCAGTTACTAAACGTTCGTACTCATCAACTTTGGGTATAAAGTAGTCGCAAAATTCCAGACACTTATCTACCCAACCGTAAGGTAAATCAGCTGCTACTCCACCAACGCGGAAGTAGTTGTTATTTACCATTCGATAACCTGTGGCTGCTTCCCACAAATCATAAATCATCTCCCGTTCCCGGAACTGGTAGAAAAAGGGAGTTTGTGCGCCTACGTCAGCTAGGAAGGGGCCAAACCATAGCAAGTGGTTAGCAATGCGGTTCAACTCCAGCATGATGACGCGGATGTAGCTAGCACGTTTGGGAACAGCGACACCTGCAAGTTTTTCTGGGGCGTTAACAGTAACCGCTTCGTTGAACATTCCCGCCGCGTAGTCCCAGCGACTAACATAAGGAACGTACATTACATTAGTGCGGTTCTCAGCAATTTTTTCCATTCCTCGGTGCAAATAGCCGATAACTGGTTCACAGTCAACGACATCCTCGCCATCCAGAGTCATGATTAGCCGCAGAACCCCGTGCATTGAGGGGTGGTGTGGCCCCATGTTTAGCACCATTGGTTCAGTGCGGGTTTCTAGTCTGGTCATAGATTTCGTGTTCTCCGTTCGTGAAAATATTGAATTCAACCGCGCAGATGCCAACTAGACCCAATTTATCTTGTTTGTCAAGCCAAAGTAAGGGTTGTGGGAAGAGAGATTTGATTTGATGTTTAATTTTGTTGCACTTCTTCAACTATTATATGGAAGCTCGATATGCACTTAATTAAGGCATCGAATTTTTTTATCTCATGGTGCTGAGAGGACGAGGTGAAAGAAGATGCGTTTTCTCAATGATAACTATTGACTTCTGAGTTTCTACGTAAGCTAAAGAGATATTGTGTCAGCTATATTACAGTTTTATGACGCTGATACATATTTATGACTTTCAATCAAGAGCGTTTCGATCGGCTAATTCAAAAGTTAGAAGTTTTTGCTCACAAACAACCACGTCTTTATAAATTGCACGTTGCTTTTTTGGCTACTTTGGGATACGCATATATATTTTTGGTTCTAGCTGTAACATTAACTCTGCTGGTAGGTATTATTTTTGGGATACTTAATACTCAGTCAATTTCTAACTTATCTTTGACAGGTCTTCTGTTTTGCCTGACGTTAGCATTCGTATTAGTGCGATCGCTTTGGGTTTCTTTCCCTCCACCAACAGGTTTACCATTACAATCCAAAGATGTACCCAATCTCTATTCTTTAATTAACGAAATCTCATCGAAGCTAAAAGCTCCACGGTTTCACCACATCCTGCTGACCAACGATTTTAATGCAGCAGTTGTCCAAAGACCACGCTTAGGTTTGCTGGGATGGCAGCAAAATTACTTAATTGTCGGTTTACCACTGATGTTAGCACTGCCACCCGAACAATTTCGTGCCGTTTTAGCCCATGAACTAGGACATTTATCAGGAAATCACAGCCGCTTTAGAGGTTGGATTTATCGCCAACGCGAAACTTGGTATCGCATTCTTAAGGGACTCCAACAAAGTGGACACGATCTATCATTGTTAATTTTTCAACTGTTCTTGATATGGTACATTCCATTTTTTAATGCCTATTCTTTTGTATTAGCACGAATGAATGAATATGAGGCAGATAGATGTGCTGTTGAGCTAACGGGGGAACAAAATGCTGCTGAAGCTTTGATAAATGTGGAGGTCAAAGCTAGATTTCTAGAAAGATATTTTTGGTCTAGTATTTATAAACAATCACAAACAGAGATTGAACCACCAATAATGACTTATATGGAAATGAGGCAGGCTTTAAGTCAGAGACTTAATCAGGAAATTACAAGTGCTTATTTAAGTGAAGCTTTAACGGAAAAAACCAACAATGCTGATACTCACCCTTGCCTGACAGATAGATTAAAAGCCTTGGGATATATCGCCGATACTCAGCAGGAATTAGCTATCTTTGCACCAATTGAAATTAGTGCGGCCCAAGAATTTTTAGGCGAGACAGTAGAAATTTTTATTGATTATTTTAGTCTAAATTGGCGAGAAAATATAGCAACACTTTGGCGACAAAAATATGCTGAGTTTCAAAAATTGATAGCTACATTAAAAGATTTAAATTACAAATCGCAAAAACAACAGCTAACTTTAAAAGAAGCTATTCAGCAAGCATTTTTGACATTGAAAATTGAGGGCGAAGAAGCTGTTATACCTCTATTACAAGAAATTCTTCATCGTGATGCTTATCATGCATCAGCTAATTATTTACTAGGTGAAATATTATTAAAAAAACAAGATGCGACTGGAATACAATACATTGAGAAGGCAATAGAGCAAGACTCAAATATAGTTATAGTAGGTTGTCAGATAATTTGCGATTTTCTGAAAAACCAAGGTAAAAACAAGGAGGCGAAGTTTTATCAAGAACGTGCAGAAAATCATCATAAATTAATTTTAAAAGCACAGAAAGAGCGCTCTAGTTTGAAAATAAATGATAAATTTGACTATCATGATATCTCTGAAATAGAGGTAAATAAGCTTCGTCAGCAGTTATCTCATTACCCGCAGATAATAACTGCTTATTTAGTTAAAAAGAATCTGCAATATTTTCCTGAAAAACCACTTTATGTTATAGCTGTTAAGCGTGGATTTAGTTTTTGGGAAGGTAGTCGTATTTATGAAAACGATAACTCTAAAATTGTTCAGGGCTTATTAAAGGAAAATGAATTGCCCGATAATGTATTCATTTTTATTTTAAATAGACATTTAAATATGGAGAAAAAACTAAAACGGATACCAAATTCGATGATTTACCAGAAAAAAGGTAAAAAATAGTACTACTGATGCTTAAAGCTCAACATTCAAAGCTGACGCTGAGTGTTGAGTTTATGATATTTTCTTTTGTGGCTTAGTGGTTTAAAAACTATTTTTTAGCTAGAAACCACAAACACACAAACAAAAGAATACATAATTAAAGTTCATCTGTGGTTTTTTGCCCTAAGTCTCATGAATCCTCAGCTAGCTATTGAAGAACCGATATTTTCTCATCTACCAGTGTTACCGCAGGAAACGATCGCAGGTTTAGCGGTATCTCCAGGAGGTCATTATCTTGATGCAACGGTAGGCGGTGGAGGGTCACAGCCGTTTGATTTTAGCAGCTGCGCCAAATGTGCGGGTAACGGCGATTGACCAAGATGAGGAGGCTTTAGCAGCAGCGAGGAAAGAATTAGCTGAGTTTGGCGATCGCGTACAATTTATTCATCGCAATTTTGCGAATTACGAATTTCCCCCCAACACTTTCGATGGTATTTTAGCCGATTTGGGGGTAAGTTCTTACCATTTAGATCGAGCAGAAAGGGGTTTTAGCTTTCGCCAAGCTGCAAATTTGGATATGCGAATGGATCGGGGGCGATCGCTAACTGCTGCTGATGTGATTAATAATTGGGATGAAGCGGAATTAGCTGATATTTTCTTTAAGTACGGTGAGGAGAGATTATCGCGGCGCATTGCGAGACGGATTGTCGAACGGCGACCGTTACACACGACTACAGAATTGGCTGAGGCGATCGCTTCTTCAGTTCCTCCAAAATACCGTTATGGGAGAATTCATCCCGCTACCCGTGTTTTTCAAGCTCTGCGAATTGTCGTCAATGATGAGTTAAAATCTCTAGAAACCTTTTTGGATAAAGCACCAAATGCCCTTGTCCCTGGCGGTAGAATTGCGATTATCAGTTTCCACAGTTTGGAAGATCGTCCGGTGAAGCATGGTTTAAGAAATTCACCTTTATTAAAGGTCTTGACAAAAAAGCCAATTATTGCTCAAGAAGAGGAAATTGAGAAAAATCCGCGATCGCGATCGGCCAAACTGAGGATAGCAGAAAAACTGCTGTAAGCCTTAAACTGCTCCATCTCGTGGTTCAGAACTGCTGCGAATACGCTCTATGAACTGAGGATAATTTTCTAAATCTTGTTCTGACTCTAACGGTGGCATTTCAATCCAATTACCTTCGATATGCAGCTTATCCACATAAGCATAGAAGGCTTCCCGATCTTCCCGATGAGCAAGAACGTAATCATGTAACTCTTTCTGGCTCATTGTATGAAAATTAGGCTTGCTCATCCTATGTATCTCGATTTACCGTTAGGGTATATTTCTATAATATTTTCCTCACCTGCCAAGAAAAATAGATTTTTTGTCCGTTCATCCATACGAACAATATAAATAGGCAAGTAAAGCTTAGTAAACCAACAGCACAATATGTAACACTGTGTTTTTTGTTCTGGTGTAGGAATAATCTAAACTCCTTAAGGCAATTTCCGTTAATAAATCTACCGCCGCCGTTGGTTTCGACTTCGCTCAACCAACTAAGGGATCGAGAGTTGAGCGAAGTCGAAACTCGTCAACCTGGGTATTCAAACATCTATGCAGCTTGGGCAAGCCATACTTGCTGCTAACGCTTTAAAAGTTTCAGAGCAATTCCTTGTGGGAAATGATATCAACTTCGCTCAAACAACGATCTGTTAATCTAGCGTTGTTGAAGAGTTAAAAAATAATAAATGGAAATTAGTAATCTGTTTGCAGCAGGTGGCGTGGTCATGTGGCCTCTGCTGGCATTTTCTTTGTTAGGAGTGGCGCTGATTATCGAACGGATCATCTTTTGGGTAAAGATAAATAATCGGCAAAACAAGGTGGTGCAAGAGGTGCTACACCTTTATCGCCTTGATAATGTAGTTAGTGCTTTAGATAAATTGCACAAAAATGCTGATTTACCCCTAGCTCGAATTTTTTTAGCAGCTTTAGAATTGCAAGAGGCGACACCAGACGAATTTCGTTTGGCATTAGAAAGTGAAGCACAAGCCGAAATCCCTTTACTCAAGCGCTCGCAAAATATTTTTGAGACAATTATTGGTCTTGCGCCTTTGTTAGGACTTCTCGGCACTGTATTAGGATTAATTAACTCTTTTGCTTCTCTGAATATCGGAGATGTGGGAGGTAGTAAAACAACAGGTGTGACAGCTGGAATTAGTGAAGCTTTAGTATCCACAGCATCAGGGTTGGTAGTGGCAATCTTTACACTATTATTTGCCAATACCTTCCGCGGACTCTACCAGCGCCAGATTGCTTGGATTCAAGAATATGGCGGACAGTTAGAATTACTCTACCGTCGTCGCTACGAAAGAGCAGATAAATCATATCCGCCAAATAAATGAAGCAAAACTGGGTAATTGTAAATTAGCAATCAGTAATTGGGATTAGTTCACTATTTGTTACTGAATTTTGCTCTAAAACTTTTGACTCTAATAGTATTCTAAAATGACGAATAGCTTTGTTCGCTACAGTTATTGAGGAAATATTCCATGACTATTTGGGTAAATGAGCAAATCGATCCGTCTGGGATGATTCATGCCTGTATTGCCACTCGTAATGAATCTCAAGCCAAAGATTGCCATGATTCATTTCAGAATAATTTGACTGAGAGGCAAAAAGCAGCAGGTTGGGTGGCACGATTGCGGACAGTCGATTCTTGGGATGAAGTGCCGGTGAATTCTTTAAAACTCAATTAATTGGGTGTTATAGAAATTAGGCTGCATAGCTGAAGTATTTCCTGGCAGACATAATTACTTTTGTTATTTTCTGCTTACTTCAACCTGCTTTGCTTTTTTGGGATTTCGATCTAACATATTTCATCCACGTAGGCGTAGCCCGCCATCGGCATCGCTTGTCTAACACACGCTGCATTTCTGCCAATACCTACAGCGATCGCAGCAAATTCTATGAGAACAGGTTAATAAAGGATAAAATTCGGATTAAATTTTTCAAATTATTATTAACTGCTTCCCAAAAAAGTAACATATTATAGAAAAATGATGATTTTTCTTAACTTTTAAGAGGTATCATCTATACCGGAGATTAAATTAAAAAATTTGTATAAGCCGAATCAATTTAGTGAACTATCCCAAAGTTTACACTTCGGAGCAAGTCTGTCCTATTAATTTAGTTGGCGAAACAGGACAAGCGGTTCAAATTTCAATTCATGCTCCCAGTCAATATATCTGTGCCAACTGCGAACGGATATTACCAGATTGGAAACGGCAGCCATTTTTACGAGTAGTGATTGTATTACAACAATCGCGTTATCAATTAGTCGAAAAGACACTAGAAGTAGAGTCAGAGAAAGAACGCTTACGAGAAAAGTTTATGAGATTTGGCTGTGATTTAGCATTTAATCTGCGCGATCGCGGCTATTTAACCGATCTGATTGACCCTCGCACAGGCTATCCTTTACTCTCCCATCCCGGAGCAATTCCTCACGATGACACAGCAGTTGTCAAAGCTTTGCTAAACTATCCGGTAATTAAAAATCAATGCCGTGTGTTAGTTCATCCCGATTGGGGTGCAGCAGTTTATCCTAGTATTTTGATATCAGAAGCTCCCCCAATTGCGATCGAATGGGTTACAAAAGGCGTAGCATCCATGCATGGGTGGAAAGAAATTAATTATTAGTCATTGGTCATTTGTCATTTGTCATTGGTCATTGGTCATTTGTCATTTGTCATTGGTCATTGGATATGTAAAGACGTATATCAGCACTTGTGTCTCCAAAGAAGTTTTTCTAAGAAGCTGGGATAGTCGAAGCGATAGTGCGGCTTGTTACTTCTCTCTCATAAGTAGATGCTACCAAGTCAAACTGGGAATGATGGCTTTTGGTTCCTGTTTGGGTAACATCTCAGGTCGATCGGCAGAGATTTCAAATTGATGATAATTTTACCCTACTACTGTCAGACTAAACTTTTAGCCTGTAGCGAAGAGAATGGTACTTTAGCAACATCTGCGGGAATTATATAACTATAACTATCGGGAATCCTGTTCCCAACTTTCTGCATATAACTGCATATAAATAGATGGGTGAGGATTGCGATCGCAAAGCGTGTCTCGTTGGGACTGAGCGAAATTTTCGCGTAGCGTCTCGTAGAGAAGCGATCGCAAGGGTTTCAAGCTTTTTATATCTCGTTGGATAGTTAGATTTATTTGTGCTTACCTAACTTAGACACCAAGTTGATTCTGAGCAAAGTGAAATACTTGTTTCATAGTTATGCTCAACCACAATTCCCATAAATACAAAATTACCTATACTTGATGTATGAAAATATTAATTCAACACCGTCATTATGATAATGAAATTAGTGGAGTTTTAACTTATATTTATTCTATTATTCCTGAATTGGAAACTAGATTAATTGAAGTTAAAACTATTTCGACCAGACAAGATAATATCGCAAAATGGTTTAGTTATATTGCTTGGGCAGATATAGTACACATGAATTCTAATGACTTATTGTTTACTTTGTTATGTAAACTCTTGCAAAAAAAGATAATTATTAAATATCATTATTCTCTTTATCAATCTACTCATACTAGTTATGAGCAGATGAACTTGACGCAACGTTTAAAAGCTGAATTGAAACACACATTGCCAAAAGCTAATTATCCATTAAAGTGGAAATTACACACTTCGATCAAATGGGCACGGCTAACCACCCGGCTTTCTACTGCCTTCTTAGCCGATTATCATACAGCTTGTAGTAACTTTTTAGGAGAATCTTCTGCTTTTCCTTGGCCAGTTGATACGTTATATAATCCGATTGAAATCAAGTCGGAAAACCAGCTTAAAACTTTAGAAAATTTATCTCAACCATATAATTTTATTTTTGTCGGGAGATTAGCAACAGACAAAGGTGTAGATATTTTATTAAAAGCAGCGCGGATTTTACAAGATGAAAAGCAAGAATTTAAAATTACTATTATTGGCGATGGCGAACAATCTCAGCAATTAAAACAGCTAACGTCTGATTTAGGAATTGCCAACAAAGTTAATTTTTTAGGTAAAGTTCCTCAAAAAGAAGTACTTCTAAAAGTTCAAGATGCTTTAGCTTTAATTGCTCCATCTCGTTGGCAAGATCCAGCACCTTACGTAGTGCAAGAAGCTTCTAGCGTTCAAACCTGCTCGATTGTCTCAAAAATGGGAGGATTGTCAGAAGTAGCAGGGCCGCACAGCCTATTTTTTGAAAATGAAGATGCAGAAGAATTGGCCAAATGTATGCGATATTGCCTAGATAATCCAGATGAAGCAATTAATCGGGGTTTTCAGTCCAGCCAATACGTTGCAGAAAAGTTTTCAGCAGCGCGTGCAGTTAATAGATTACTGGAAATTTGTAGCCAACTTACTACTAAAGCATTGGTAACAAAAGCTGATACATAATTTTTGTTATAGAGCAGCAACCTTGTAACTGAGTTATTAGAAGCTCTACCAGTTAGAATCCCTACTTTTAGGTTTAATCTAATATAGCGTCAGTTCGATGAACCTCTCCCTCTCAGCCTCCCTCTCCGAAACGGAAAGGGAGGAGCAACGAAAAATTACGGTTTTGGCTCCCCTCTCCGTGTCGGAGAGGGGTTGGGGGAGAGGTCAAAAAAGGTCTTGTCGAACTCACGTTAATATAGGACTTACGCACACTCTACGATTCTTCTCTACGAAACGCTATGCGTTGGTGCAAGCAGATTACAGATCGGGCGGTTTGATACAATTAAAATCCCATAATACATAAGCACTTCCTTATGGCCCAGAAAACACAGCTTCTTCTACATCATTCCGACTAAGAGAATACTTGAATGAGCGTTGGATATCTTGTCCATTTTCCCCAGATTGGATATATCGCACTACGATTTGCTCAACATCAAGCCATAATTCAGCTTGCCAATTGGGTCGCTGTACACGCCAGCAATGCCTTTGTGTTTCGTCTTGTTGACAGCCTTGGTCTTTTAGCCACTGCTCAATTTGTGGCAGGGGATGATTATATAAAGGAGTATCAGAGGGAAGAAGAGCCATAGGAATTTTTGATTTTGGATTAGGGAATTGTTTAATTTTTAATTATCGGATGAGCAATTAGTTGCGATATATAGCTAATTTGCTGTTGTACAGATGTATTTGGTTGCAGCTCATGGGTTGGGAAAGCAGCCTCGCCACGAGTTAAGCCAATGGCAACTGCTAATAACAGACAACCTACAAATGTTAACACCAGCATAAATAAAGCAAATATTTCGCCAGATGATAAGGGGCGATCGCTCGCATCAAGGTAAGCTGATTTTGACCAGTCATGAGAATGGGAGACGGGATGATTCAAATCAGGGGGTGGTTGAATCACTCCAAAGCGGGAATAGCCAATTTTCAAATCGTAGCTTAATCGGCGTTCTGGATGGCTAAGGGTCGCGTAAGCTTCGTTGATTTGCTGAAATTTGGGAGTGGCGATCGCAGTCGGCAAGTCTGTAGTATCAGGATGATAGCGTTTGCTCAGTTGCCGATAAGCGCGACGAATGTCAATTACCGATGCCCAGGGATGCAGTCCTAGCAGGGAGTAATAAGTTGGTTCGCTGCTTTGTGGCATTGCCCCGTTTTGATTCACATCTGTTTGAGTCACTTTGCTCAAAGATATTTTTTATATTTTAAATCCTTTGTGAATTTCAGAAGACACAGCAGGTCTAGCATCTGATAAAATATTTTATAAAGCATTTAATTAGATGCGATGCAGATCAAAATTAATCTCGAAAATATTCAAACTCTTACCGATTTTAAGCGCAATGCCAAAGATTACGTAGAGAAGATAAAAGCAACAAAGTCTCCGCTTGTACTAACGGTGAATGGGAAAGCTGAGGTTGTAGTGCATGAAGCGCAGGCGTTTCAACAGATGATAGATGAACTCCAGCGCCTTGAAGAAGAACTGCAAAAACTCAATTTAGAAGCATTACGCAGTCAGATTGACGTTGGTATTAAGCAATTCGACAGTGGACAGTATACTGAATATAACGACGAGTCACTAACGTATTAAATCAGCACGGGGTTTAAAGGTTTCAATTTGCCGTAACTTTTCGTAAAGTTCCCGTTCTTCTTGACTAATATTTTTCGGTGTAACTATTTGAATTTCTACTAGTTGATCGCCACGTTTACCGGCATCGTTAGGATAACCTTTATTGCCTAGTCGAAATTTTTGACCAGACCCTAACTCCAGGAGGAGTGGTCATTTTCACAGGGCCATCAAGAGTAGGTGCTTCTACCTGTCCTCCTAAAACTGCCTCGCTAGGAGTAACAGGTACTTGGCAGACGATATTTAAACCTTCTAGCTTAAATAATCGATGAGGTTCAACGGTAATTTTTAAGTATAGATCGCCACCACCAACGCCTTGGTTCCGCAAACGGATGGTTTGACCTGTTACCATACCTGGAGGCATATTAACTTCTAGCGATCGCCCATCTTCCAAACGAATGCGTTCATTACCGCCTTGATAAGCTTTTTCTAGTGGAAGCGTTAATCTGGCTTCTATATCTCGGCGGGTGGTGCGAGGCGGGGGATTAACTGTATAGGCAACTTTCGTTCTGGGAGAACGGAACGGATCGCTATTATTGCCATTACTGGAGTTATTTGCCGCACTTTTATTTTTGACACCAATAACTTGATTAATAAAGCTTTCAAAGTCGGAGAATTGGCTAGGATCTACATCTTGATTCCCGTTGCGATCGCTAGCACTACTCTGCCAAGTTTTAGCCTTTGGCGTTTGTTTGTTGCCTGCAAAACCTTTTTGCTTCCAGTAGCGGCTAAACTGATCGTACTGCGATCGCTTGGCTGGGTCGGAAAGAACTTCATAAGCCTCGCCGATATCCTTAAATTTTTCTTCAGATTCTTTGTTACCCGGATTCAGATCGGGGTGATATTGCCTTGCTAACCGCCGATAAACCTTTTTAATTTCCTCAGCAGAGGCATCTTTAGATACTCCTAAAATTTCATAGTAATCGCGAAAGTTCGGCAAATTTTGCATAGTTCAATTATTTAAATTTTAGATTTTAGATGAATTAAAAGTGAGGAGTTATGAGTTAGGAGTTATGAGTTGAAAGATTTATTTTTAACTCCTGTACAGACGCGATTAATCGCGTCTCTACTCCTAACTTTTCTTATAACCAATCATTGTCTTCTTCATCATCCCAGTTATCTTGGTAGCTGGGGCGGGATTTGCGTGGAGGACGGCTTTCATAAGAGGAAGAACGATTATCGCGGTTATAATCTCTGCCATAGTCTCTGCCATAATCTTTACTGTATGAGTCGGGTTCTCGATATGTATCTCTGGGAAATTCGCGTTCTCGTTCCTTATCACCGCCAGTAAAGATATCACGGATAGTCCCAAACAAGTCATCGTCTTCATCTTCAGCATAAGTCTGGCGGACTTCCCGATTTAGCTCGTAGAGAGCATCTTGTAAGTCGGCGTAGGCTTGATCGATACCGCGATCGCTATTTTCTTGAAGACTTTCCTTCAGTTGTCGGCAAATATTATCAATTCTCTGGCGGCGGCTGCGGGCAAACTGCATACCAAATTCCAGCGCAACTTCCCTCAGTTGTCGTTCTGCTTGGAAAATCAACGCCTCAGAACGAGTCCGCTTTTCTATTCTTTCTTTACGTTCGCGATCGACATCGGCGTATTTTTGAGCGTCTTGAATCATCCGATTCACTTCCGACTCGTTCAAGGTGGAAGCGCCTTGAATGGTGATACTCTGCTCTCGTCCAGTGGTTCTATCTAGGGCTGTTACCTGTAAAATACCATTAGCATCAATATCAAATGACACCTGAACTTGGGGAATTCCTCGTGGTGCAGGTGGGATGCCGTAAAGCTTGAACCGTCCTAAAGACTTGTTGCTTGCTGCCATTTCCCGTTCGCCCTGGACTACGTGAATTTCCACAGTATTTTGGTTATTTTCAGACGTGGAAAAAATATCAGAACGACGTACTGGGATAGTGGTGTTGCGGGGAATAAGTTTTTTCATCACGCCACCGATGGTTTCCAATCCCAAAGAGAGGGGTGTGACATCCAAAAGCAGCACATCTTTGAGTTCGCCTGCAAGAATACCTGCTTGAATTGCTGCACCCACTCCCACGACTTCATCAGGGTTGACGTTTTCATTGGGTTCTATGCCAATCAAGTCGCGTACAAGCTGCTTCACCATTGGTATTCGTGTAGAACCGCCAACTAACACAACTTCTTCAATATCTCTAGGTGAAAGTCCGGCATCTTTGAGGGCGCGTTTTACTGGTGTCCGCAATCTTCCCACCAAATCACCACACAAACCTTCAAACTGGGAACGAGTTAAACGAGTTTCGAGATGTTTAGGGCCATCTGCCGTGGCAGTGATGAAGGGTAAATTAATCTCGGTTACACTGACAGCAGAAAGCTCAATTTTGGCTTTTTCCGCCGCTTCCATCAGACGTTGTAAAGCTTGGCGATCGCGTCTTAAGTCTACCTCTTCTGTTTCCAAAAATTGCTCTGCTAACCAATCTACGATTATTTTGTCAAAGTCATTCCCACCAAGTTGCGTATCACCACTGGTAGCTTTGACTTCAAAGATCCCATCACCTACTTCTAATATCGACACGTCAAAGGTGCCACCACCCAAGTCAAATACTAAAATAGTTTCCGTGTCACCCCGATCCAATCCATAAGCCAAAGATGCCGCAGTCGGTTCATTGAGAATCCGCAGTACTTCTAAACCGGCAATTCTGCCAGCATCGCGGGTTGCCTGCCGCTGAGAATCGTTAAAATAGGCGGGTACTGTAATCACTGCCCCTGTGACTGGTTCACCCAAATAGCGACTAGCATCGTCTGCCAATTTCTTCAGCACCATTGCCGAAATTTCTTCTGGCGCAAAATCTTTATTCAGACGAGGACAGGCAATTTTAATATTACCTACTTCGTCTTTGCGGATGGTGTAGGGTACACGCTTGGAATCTGCATTCAGTTCGCCATACTTCCGTCCAATGAAACGTTTAACTGCAAAAAAGGTATTTTGAGGATTGAGGACGGTTTGTCGCCGTGCCATTTGCCCAACCACCCTTTCACCTTCTTTGCTGAAGCCAACTACGGAGGGGGTTGTTCGCATTCCTTCTGCATTGGCAATCACCACCGGCTTGCCACCCTCCATAACGGCGACTACTGAGTTGGTTGTACCCAAGTCGATGCCGACTACCTTGCCCATGCGTTACTCTTCTCCTAAAGTGTCTTATATATTTATTATGATTGGGCGGAACTACCTCTAGCTTTGTGCTACAAGATAAAAACACCTCAATGTATAATACTCAAATACTCATCATTAAGGCAGTAAGCTAAGAAGTGCAGCTAGAGGAGATAGTTGCAAGACTAGGATAGCATTGAGACGGTTGGTGTGCCCAAGCAGCCTCAATTCTTGATATCCGCCTATTTCTGTTTAAGTTATCTGCAAATTGGTAAGTTAACCTTAAGAACGCTTGCTCTGCTTTTTTGAGTCCCTGAAAATTCTCATATTATTGCTACTACTTAAAAGATTTGAATTTAACAGAGCGATTACAGACTTTCCTGAGTGAGATCGCGCGAGAACGCGATCCTTACATGGCAACGGCTGGGCATTTTTTTGTCCAAGAATATATCCGCCAGCAATTTTCCCAATGGGGGAGTGTGGAAATCCACACCTTTGAAGTCAGAGGTAAAACTTGTAATAACTTGATATTAAATTTAGCATCCCAAGCTAAAGGGCAAAAAAAGGATTTGCCACCTATTTTAATTGGCGCTCATTATGATGGGGTTCCGGGAACAGTTGCGGCTGATGATAATGCTACAGGTGTAGCGGTGTTGCTGGAATTAGCGAGAAAATTCGCTGCCGAACCTGCGAGATATCCCTTAAGAATGGTTGCTTTCGATATGGAAGAATACGGCTTACTGGGTAGTGCTGACTATGCAGTTCTGTTGCATCAACAAAAACAACAGCTACGCTTAATGATCTCCTTAGAAATGCTGGGCTATAAGGATTCTACACCTGGTTCCCAAAGTTATCCCCCTCCTCTGGAACGCTTCTACCCAGATACGGGTGATTTTATTGCTTTAATTGGTAACTTGCGGACATTGCCTGACTTAATTGGGATGAGCCGTAATATTCGCAAAGCTGGCGTATCTAGTCAATGGCTACCCGTGCCAAATCGAGGTTTAATAGTTCCCCAAACCAGACTTAGCGATCATGCTCCATTTTGGGATTTGGGTTATTCGGCAATGATGGTGACAGATACGGCATTCTTGCGAAATCCACATTATCACAAAGTTAGTGATGCGATCGCTACTTTGGATTTAGATTTTCTGACTCGTGTATGTGAAGGTTTAGAAATGGCGATTCGGCGGTTGTGAAAAGATATTAGGAGAGGTTCATAGTTTGCCAAACAAAACTTAGCGATCGCACCTCTTTTTTAGTTGTGATTTATCTGCAATTCTCGGTACAGCTACAGTATGTTTGCGGAATATATATTATGCACAAACCGAGTAAATCGCCACTGGGATTTATTTTGATGCAGCTTTTTTCAATTGCTGATACTATCTTGCTGATGCGATCGCGCATTAGGAGTCAAAGTAATTAAATCGTCAATATTACGCTTCATTGTCTCGCAAATTGCATCTAATGGTAAATCATTAGCGTCATAACCAAAGGGATTTTCTATCTCTAAGCCAATGGCTTCAATGCCAAACACAGTGAACCCAACCAAAGCAGAAATTAAACCTGTCCACCAACCGAGACTCTCTACTATTTGAAATGGTAGCAAAAAACAATATAATATTAGCAATTGCTTCAAATGAATAGCATAAGCAAGCGGCATAGGCGTTTTTAAAATACGTTCGCAAGCACCTAAATTATCCACAAGATTATTTAATAACTCTTGCATAGATGTTAGCTGGTAGCTATTAAGGCAATTACGATTATACTGTTCCTGTAAATAATCTCCTATCCAAAAGGCAACTTCTATAGGGGGATTATTCATAATCTTCAGTTTTCTATACTTAGTCGATGGCATTAAATCTTCTAACTCGCTATTAACAGCTTCTCCTCGCAAATGTAATTTAGTTGTTACCGCAAAAGCCGCCAATAAGTTTAATGCTGTAATTTTCTTGTCTTTATCTTCTGGTGAAATTTCATCAACTGATACCCAAATTTGCCGCGCCAGATTTCGGACATTATTTACTATAGAACCCCAGCATTTTCTCCCTTCCCAAAATCGCTCATAAGCAGTATTTGTCCGAAAGACAAGTAACAAACCTAAAACAATACTAGGAATAACACTTCCTAAAATAGGTTGAGATACAGGCTTGTCAAAATGGTGAAGCAAAGAAATTAAAAATCCGAAAGCTCCACACCATAAAATATGTTTGAAAATTGCTTTCGTCACTGAACCTTTAGGCTGTAGTGCTGTGCGTAACCATTTGATTTTTCCGGTTATCATGTAGTCACCCTAATAAAATATTTATTGACCCGATACACTCAATATTTATTAGCTTAAAAATAATGATTATCAAATTAACATAATTAATAAATATTTAAAAATATATTTTTGCTAAGAACATAATAGACTGGCAACAATGTATTCTAGCTTTTGGGATACAATATTAACTCTGGTTAAATCAGGATTTCCACAGAGAGTTTTTTGATCGTCAAACAATTTTGGATTTTAGATACTTCGACTTCGCTCAGTACAAGTTTTGGATTTTGGATTGACCCCATAGATAAATCTAGGGGCTTGGGAATTTTAGATTTTAGATTTTAGATTAACTCCATAGATGAATCTAGGGGCTTGTACCATCAAGGAATGTCGGTCAATTAGATAGACATTATATAAAAGTCAAAAGCGATACATAAGCAGCAATTGTAAACAAATGTAAAAATTCTTCTGTGGCTGCATAAGCTCCACATTTTATTCCGATAAATCTATGAAAGAAAAGGTATATTCCTATCGATGATGTTTATACAGCATTAGTCGGTATTATGTACCTTAGTAAATCAAAAAGTTCTAGCCTGTAAAAATCCTGCCCTGTACATTAAACATCTAGACATAACTTATTGGGTTATGTCTTTTTTGTTGTCGTTAGTCTCGAAACGTTGAATTTCAATCAAATAACCATCAGGATCGCGGAAAAAACAATGGTAAATGTTGTACTTTTCATTTAGTGTCGGTGGCTTTTCAAATTCGACGCCACGTTTTTTGAGATATTCAAACCATTCATCTACCTGCTGTGTTACTAGGGTAAAAATAACACTTGATTGCTTATCGCTTGCAGGAGCCAATGTTTCGCTTGCTTGACACAATCCTAAGTATCCACAACCACTAACAGTATAAATTCGGCAGGTTCCTTGGTCAAGCCATAACTCCAAACCTAGCTTTTGTTCGTAGAATTCTGTAGATACATTGAGGTTATGGGTAGAAAAGAAGGTAATTTGTTGGTCGATTTGCGGATGAGTAGACATAAAACACATTTGAGTATATACCCTAACGACATCGGGCGATCGCAGATGTAAAAATTGATTGATGTTAGAAACCTGTTACTGCTCCAGAATGCCTTAAGTGCATCTGGAGTTTTTTTTTTGAAAAAAGCTATAAAAATTTTTGCAATTATCCTGATATGGCAAAAGATAGCTGAATAAGGATGCATACTGAATTATCTATATTTAATATGGGCATCACTTATTGATGTACCTCTGATACCAAACAACTCTCGCAAAACAGCCTCAGTTTATCTGGGGCTGTTTTGCGTTACTTCCAATAGAGAAGGAGTATAAACGAAAATCCTCAAATATTTTTATCTACATTTGAGTGTATACCCTGATGACGTAGGTTTTTCTCAAGGTGAAAATTTGGTATAGGTAAATGCGTATCTTTCCTGGCTCCAGATTTGTCACAAACATTTCTGGAGTTTTTTCACTGTTGAAGTTTGATATCAGCAATCTAATCTAGATTCAAGTGAGTATTTGATTTTGATTATGAACACGCATATTATAGCTGTGCAGTAAAATAAATATAAATTAGTCATAAATATTAAGTCAACAATCAGCGCGATCGCACCTATCCTTCTTGATTCGACTCAGAAGAAAAAAGTTAAGCGATCGCACTTGCAATTTTGACTAAATCAAAGTGCGATCGCCCTAAATATAAATGTTTATTTCGTTGTATATGTTACAAAAATATCCTTTTTCATTTCAACTTCTGCCGGTGCTTCTGGATCGTAAGCTGGTGATAATAAAAAACTAGCAAACGATGGCAAAGGAACTCCAGTTTTAGAACTACATGAGGGATAAAATAATGTGTAAAATGGCTCCGCGACAGAAGGAGTACTAAGCTTAACTTCCATTGCAGTTGCTAAAGCCTGAGCGCGGCTTTGAGCATCTTTCATCGCTGATTGATAAACTGAACTTTGCAAAGCCTGACAGTCATTTACCGCGTACTCAACACCCACACTCTTGACAGAAAGGTTTTCGAGTTCACTCGTTGTTTTGTTCGCTGTAGCCACAATTTCCTGAACGCGATCGCGCGTTGGTTTTTCTAGTCTCACCAATATCTTGGCGTTATTTTCGTTGGAATTAGGATTAATCTGCACTTGAATTTTATCAACACTAATGCCTTTAGCAACTAGGCTATTAACTACAGGCTGAAGAGTTGCTTTATTTAGGGATTTTTTGCTTGGTAAAGATTCTACTGCTGTTTTGTAATTTAAAAGTAGAATTTGTGAGGATATGGGGCTGGTTTCGGGTAGAGATGATGGTTGCGTTTGTAACTCATCATTGCTATCTCCGCTACTGAATACCAACTCAATATCCGCCGTATCTGCTGGCACTCTCACTACCCCTTGACCAATTACCATTAATGAATGGCGATCGCTTGCTGGTGGATAAAACAATTGGGCATTAGTGACTTTGGGTGTTAATGCTTCCATCCCGATACTCACGGAAATACTTAGCATTAGAGCAGTTATTTTTCTCATATCCTGGGATATCCTTTGAACTTAGTAATTGTCAAAGTTTACACCTCAAGAGGAATATACTTAAAAAAATTTTGAGCTAATCCCACAGACTTTAGCCGTGGGATTAGCTCAAAAATTCAAAATTCACTACGGACGTTATGATATCTCAGCAACGAGCCAAATCTTGTTAGAACTATTAACCAAACCAGTGAGAGGGTTCACAAGCTGGTTGAACTGTTTCACAAACACGATGGCTAATCCAATCTGACTTTTCTTGAACGATTAGACAAATGCCTTGGTGAATCAAATTCTGTAAATGTAGTTGCTGCTCTAAGGGTTTACGAGGCAATTTGTAATAAGCCAAGCTTCCTTGTTCAGCCTCCGCTGGAATCTGTTCATCAGACACGACGCTGTAAAAGGAGGGAATGCGGTTGAGGACGAAAGTAATTAGCTCTTGGCGTAAATCAGGAATCGCAAAGGCTTGTTGATATGGATGGGATGGATATGTATTCAAAATACTTTCAATTTCTCTCACTATTGATTGTTGTGTTAAATTGACTACCGTTTTCATGGTTTTTAAACTCCTTTTTTAATCAAGTCAATGCTTGGTGGAGAGAATAACTTTTTTAGATGGCAACTTCGTGATGACAATCAGTTAAAAGTAATTTAACTTACAGATGCAATCAACCCCGAAACTAGCCTTTTATCTTGGTACAATCTCAGACATTTGGCTTTGCTTATTTTAGTTAAAGTTTATACTGTTTCACAGCATGACTTATTAAAACAGCGTCCAATAAGCTGGTAAGTTACCGACATTTTATATTTATAATCCTAATTATTTCAAATTTATGCCAAAAAGGCAGAAATCTACATAAAACGCAGCACAAAAGCTAGGGGATCAAGATTAACAGCAACAAAAGCACTTGAATTAGGAACAAGTTTTTTCTGAAGTTAAGCTTTTTGGGTAATTGGCATCACTTTTTAGGTTCGCAGCAAAATTTGCTATTTCATTTAAAAAACTTATTTGTTGCACTTTGATTTAGTCAGTCAGAAAAATAGCGACTCACAATAGTGCAGGATCAGTCTAGCGACAGATGAAATGATTGAGCAAAAACGTTTAAAAAATTCACATTATCAAAAGATAGATGACGTAACTGATGATTAATTTCATCAGCTGCAGCTAATCCAGAAAGCATCGCACCTTCGACAAGATTGCCGCCACACCAATCACCACAGCAAACTAAAGGTAAGGGAGTTTCAGCAGACAAAAAAGCTTCGTGCCAAGGATGGCTAGGAAAGGCATAACGCCAACGATGTACTTGCATCCATTCGGGAGTATTCAGCCAAGGAAGGGACAGAGATTCAGCTGCTCGTTGCAACATATATTGTCCCGCAGGTAGTAAATCCTGTGATTCTAGATGACGTTGGGCAAAATCAGCGCTACTTTGCACCACAAAATGTGGTTGTTGAGGGTTAGGACGCTTGCTACTATCCAAACCAATCCATGCTAAATCAGCATTATCCACAAAAGTTAAAGCTTTCCACTGAGGGAGGGGTTGGGATGTAGAAGGATATCCCGCGATCGCACTAATTGAAGGATAAAATTCTACAGAACGCAAGTTATCAAAAAAGGCTGCATCCAATACACTCTCACCCAAAGATTCCAATAACATCACAGCTTGGGGTGCAGGAATAGCGACAACTATAGCTTTTGCGGTTAATTCTTCATTACTAGATTCCAGAGTCAAACGCCAGCTATCTTCGGCAGTTGGGGTAATAGCTATGACACGCTGATTCAGTAATATTTCTAAACCTGGGGCGAGGGATTTAGCGATCGCACTCATCCCCCCAGGCGCAACATAACGCGGGCTGCGGTTTTTCGGTTCAGATAAAGGAGCGCCTGTTGTAAGTTCGTAAACCTCATCTGTCCAAACTTCGAGGATATGGCGATCGCGCAATATCTCTACAAAACGTTCTAATAATTCACCCTTTGGTTTCAGGTAACAAGCCCCATGATCCGCCAAAGTTCCATACAGGCGGCGTGTAGCTAGTCTTCCTCCCAAACCACGCGACTTTTCCACCACTACCACAGAATATCCAGCTTGACTTAACTGCTGGGCACAGACTAAACCGGCAATTCCGGCACCAATCACTGCAATATCAGTCATGAGTCAATAGTCCTTAGTTAGTTATTGGTCATTAGTTATTATCAAAGGACAAAATTACTACTAATGACTGCTGAAAGCTAATAGTAGAATAAGGTACAGAAAGCTGCACGGAAGGGAGGAAGGGAAATTGGATGAAATGAGGGCGGCGCTAGAATTAGCGACCGAAGAAGAATTGCAAGACTTAACGGCAATTCTATTTAGTCGTAAGTTCAATCCCTTAGACTATGTACACACACCCGAACCCATCGAAGTGCAAAGCCAAGACCGCAAAGCTTGGTTAGATGCACTAGAGGGCCGCTTTCGTTTTTTGGCGGCAGATGGGATGACAGTATTACGAGGACGCACAGGACAGGTAACTTACCGACAAGCGTTAGTTCAAGTATGTAAGTACCTCAAAATTCCCTATTCTAATCAGCTGGCAACCATTGATTTAGAAGCAGAAGTATTTTTACATCTATTAGGACAGGTGTGGAAAAAATTGCCGGAACAGGAAAAACAAAAATTGACTCTCCGAGTGCAGCGTCACCTGATCAAATCAGAACTAAAAGAACCGCTACCACTTTTATTGCAGCCCGATCCCTTGGGGTTGCTTTTCAAAGGCGGTAGTGCGATCGCGGTTACTTCTGTTCTCCAGCCACTTGTACTTAAGCAAATTGCCCGTCAATTCGCTATCCACTTTGCTACTTATGAAGTAGCCAAACAAGCGGCGATTACAGGCACAGAAGCAGCTGCAACCCAATTTCAAAGCTATGTAGCAATGCAAATGGCGCAACGGGGTATGACAGTAAGTGCAGCTCGTTATGGGGCAGCCCGCACGATGTTTGCCGTGATTGGGCCAGTGATGTGGACTTGGTTTATTGCAGATTTGGGCTGGAGAGCGATCGCTACTAACTATGGTCGAATCATCCCCACCATCTTCGCCTTAGCTCAAATTCGCCTCACTCGTGAGGAATGTTGGGAGCCAGCTTGAACAAGGTTTTTGAATATTTCAAGTCTCGTTGGCAATCTTCTTGGAACTACTCTCTATGGGCACTGTTAATCTTCCCATTGAGTCCTTTTGTGGGGGCTGTAACTGTAGGTTTTGTCTCATTAATAACTTGGCTGAAACAATCCCGCAAAATTAATCGCCGCCCCCTCAATTGGGGATTTGCCCTGTTGAGTGTATTACTGATCGTCAGTGCTGGGTTTGCCCAAGACAAAACAGCAGCTTTCCTCGGCTTATTTAATTTATTACCATTCTTTTTACTTTTCGCTGCCCATAGCGTTCTGATTCAAACATTTGCCCAATTGCGGCAAATGGCTTGGGCTTTAGCGATCGGTTCCATACCAGTAGCGATTATGGGCTTGGGACAATTATTTTTAGGCTGGAGTTTCAAGTTCCAGTTTGTGTGGGTTGTGTTTAGTTGGACAATCACACCAGGCGGAAACCCACCAGGTCGTATCGCTTCACTTTTCTTGCACGCTAACACCTTCGCAGCTTATCTAGTAATAGTTTTCATCCTTAGTCTAGGGTTGTGGATCGAACAATGGCGATTAGGGATGAGGTATTGGGGATTGGGCATAAGAGGCAGAGGTGCAGCACAACTCTTGGAGAGGCTGCGCCAACGGCTACACTCAGTGACGGGGGGGCAAAGGGGCAGGGGGGAAAAACTGACTGCGCCCCAGTCTCCAGTCCCCTTTCTCTTCCTAACCGTGGCGGTAATTACAAATTTCATTGCCTTAATTTTCACCAACTCACGTAATGGGTGGGCGATCGCTATTTTTGCCTGTTTAGCTTATGCACTCTACCAAGGTTGGCGCATTCTTGTAGGTAGCGTTGCTGCGATCGTCTCTAGTATTCTTTTGGCGGCTTTTGCTCCCTCATCAGTCGCTCACATTTTCCGCTTCGTAGTTCCTGCCTTCTTTTGGGCAAGGTTAAATGACGATATGTATCCAGATAGACCAGTCGCTTTAATGCGAAAAACTCAGTGGGAGTTTGCCTGGTCTTTAGCTCAACAACATCCTTGGACTGGTTGGGGATTACGCAGTTTTAGTACACTTTACAAAGCAAAGATGCAGATTCCCTTGGGTCATCCCCATAACTTGTTTTTGATGTTATCTGCTGAAACTGGTTTTCCCAGTACTTGTTTATTTTGTGGCTTACTAGCTTGGATTTTGATTATAAGTGTCCAATTACTGCAAAAGTCAAAAGATATAGATACAGGAGACAAATTGATATTTTTCAGTTATCTTCTGTCCTTTGTTGGGTGGCTTTTATTGAATACAGTAGATGTAACCCTCTTTGATTTTCGTTTGAATGCGCTTTCATGGCTAATTTTGGCTGCTATTGCTGGAGTAATACATCGTTATCAGGAAAAAGACAGGCTTACATCTCGTCAAAATTAGGTATTAGTTTTTTCAGTGTATGCACTGGGGACTTAAGAGTTTTAAGTTAATAAGATTGTTATATTCACGTCTGTGAGTGTGACTAATACCTAATTAGTCACTGTTGCTGATTGTTGGGAAGGTGTAGGGACATCCCTTTGGGGTTTTCCTGCATGACGGGCATCTCTTGTAGATGCCCTTTTGTATATGTATTATTTTTATTCAGTTAAACACGATTCAAAAACAGGATTTATCGGTTATATATCAGAACTTAATTTAATGCAAAATAATTTAAATAAAAAAATAATATTAAATTAGATATTGTTGTTAAAGCAGACGATTTTATATTATTAAACCTGGAATATAACAGAATTTGATAAAACTTTTATTTTGGCTAATTTACTAGTTTAGGACTTTTTCCATCCCCTGATTCTCGCTGCAATTGCTGCCAAAGAAAATGTGGTTTTTTGCCGAATTGACGACGCGGCGACTAAAATTAGGATTGGCTCTGAATGAAACAGAAATGCTGATTGAACGGCAATTATTGATAGTGTTCAGGTTAAAGGGAAAGGATCTTGAGTTTCTTTACCCTTTACCCCGACTTTTGCAAGAAGTCTAAGAGGTTGTTTGAAAAGTGGTTGGCTGTGATTTTAGGCACTTATTGATCCCCCCAACCCCCCTTTTTAAGGGGGGCAAAACCTTTCAAAGTCCCCCTTTTTAAGGGGGATTTAGGGGGATCTAGAACGTTTTGCTACCAAGAAGAGGACTTTTCAAACATCCTCTAATATTCTGATTGGCATTAAAGACTACGATAACTCTTATGGTGTAAGCTCTCGGTAAAATGGGTGTGTCGGTAACGAAAAAAAGACGCCTCCATAAGCAACCTTATGCTCACAACAGCTAACTTTCTTCAGTACACCCAATGGTCAGGTATAGCTACCTTGGTATTTGCTGCCTTGACATTTTTGGCTTTTATTCTCAAATGGGGCATCCGCTTTCGGTTGGTGGGTACGACTGGCTTTATGCTGGTGGTGACTGCTGGTTTATTTGGACTCTCAATAGTCCCCTTGAGTCGGACTGTGATTCCTGGAGCAGCCCGGTACACTCTAGTTTATGACAATGGCTCAACACAAGCGGTGATTGCCACATCACCCCAAATTACACCCACACAATTAGAAGCAACTTTACGTCAAGCAGCTAGCAATCTTTTTTCTTATGGTCGTTCAGGTACACGAGAAGACGGAAATTTGACAGTTCGCGCCCGTACTATTATCCACCCGGAAACAGGGATTTCTGTCCCAATTTATTTGGGTGAGGTCAAGCGATCGCTCGTATCTCATCAAAATTCCCCAGTAACAGTCAAAATTTACACAGATAATTTCGCAAAATTGCCAAAACCTACTGCTTAAGAGGCAGGGGGTAGGGGAGCAGGGGAGCAGTAATAGTAAGTCTTTCCCCTTTGGATCTCTGCTCCTCTGCCTCTTATGTCCAATCCCCAATCCCAGAAAATAAAATAATTTACCTGTTATCAGGATGACAAACATTATTTTGTATTTACTGATACATTAATGGTTATTTTTAGATTAAGATATTCACACTTTAGTGGTTATACTGTGGGAAAAAGTTAATCAGCATGGGGTAATGGGTACTGACAGTTGTAATTTGTCAGTTGTTGTCCTAATTGCCCCTGTTGCCATTTTCAAAATTCTTTGCAGCAAATCAAGGTGTTGTAGGGAAATATATTTGCATACCTTTACATATATATCTGTAGCTAAAAATTGCATCAAATAATACGACCGCCTACACATTATCAATTCTCGATTGCTTTTCTTGAGAATCTGACAATGTTAATGTTAATTAATTATACGGTTATTCAAAACTTTGATAGTTCGGAATTTCAGACCAATGGGTATTTATAGATTCAAGCAATGTCGTCAAACTACTCAATCAGCGGCAACAAGACTTGTCTATTTAATTGCTTGGCTCAAATCCAAATCGGCCGCGTGTCAGGTTGGAGCCATCCAAAAACCAGTTTGGCAACAAGTATCCTCGATCGCTAGTCTATTTTATTAAGAAATATCAAGGTTTTGGTAAACGAGATTATATGCCCAATAATTTTTCTACTCAACCTTCTTTGTCTACTCAAACCTCTAGTTCATTCTTTACGCTCACAGTTTCCCCCGCCAAAGTAATCCGTGGTTCTGGGGTGTTGCAAACAGCCGCAGCAGAGATTGCCTGTTTGGGAATTCGTCCCTTAATTGTGGCAGGTAAGTCTACTCTGGCTATCAGCCAACAAAATTTACAACCAGTTTTAGAAGCGCAGCAGTTACATACTGTCCAAGCTTCTTATGGTGCAGATTGCTGCGAAGCTAGCCTAAAATCTTTACAGAAAAAGGCAAAAGAACATAAAGCTGATGTAATTATCGGTGTTGGTGGCGGCAAAGCCCTAGATACAGCGAAATTAGTTGCACAGCAGTTACATTTACCAGTGGTGACAATTCCGACTTCCGGGGCTACTTGTGCAGCTTGGAGTGCCTTATCGAATGTTTATTCGGAAGATGGGGCTTTTCTCTATGACGTGGGGCTATCTCGTTGTCCCGATTTATTGATACTCGATTATGACTTGATTAAAACTGCACCGCAACGTACCTTAATAGCTGGGATTGGTGATGCGATCGCTAAATGGTACGAAGCCTCGGTTAGCAGTGGACACTTGCAAGACACTTTAATTATTGCTGCGGTGCAACAAGCACGAGTTTTGCGAGATATCTTGTTGCAAAAGTCAGCCGCCGCCCTGGAAGAACCAGGTAATGAGGTTTGGCGAGAAGTGGTAGATGCTACTGTGTTACTAGCTGGGGTAGTTGGCGGACTTGGAGGAGCGCAGTGTCGCACAGTTGCCGCCCATGCCGTGCATAACGGTTTAACTCATATTTCTGGACATGGCAGTATTCATGGCGAAAAAGTTGCTTTTGGGATTTTGGTGCAACTACGTTTAGAAGAAATGCTACAAGGCAATCAACTAGCAGCATCAGCACGGCAACAGTTGTTAAAGTTCTACACAGAAATTGGACTACCCCAGAAATTAAGTGATTTAGGATTGGGCAATATTACATTAGGTGAATTGCAAACAGCCGCCGAAATGGCTCTAGTTCCTAATTCTGACATCCATCGACTACCGTTTAAAGTCGCGCCAGAACAGTTGATGGCGGCAATGGTTTCTACCACTGCACCTATAGATAGTAGAGATACTACAAATCGAGTTTCGCCCAAGGGAATGAGTGACGAGGTTTTATGAGTTTAAATTGGATTGTCCCAGCAGAACGCATACAAAAACTACCACCTTATGTATTTGCCCGTTTAGATGAACTGAAAGCTAAAGCACGGGAACAAGGGTTAGATTTAATTGACTTGGGTATGGGAAACCCCGATGGTGCAACGCCAGCACCAGTAGTCGAAGCGGCGATCGCAGCTTTAAAAGATACTGCCAATCACGGTTATCCGCCCTTTGAGGGGACGGCTAGTTTCCGCCGTGCTATTACCAACTGGTATCGTCGCCGTTATGATGTGATTCTCGATCCTGATAGTGAAGCTTTGCCACTGCTGGGTTCTAAAGAAGGATTAACCCATTTAGCGATCGCCTACATTAACCCTGGCGATTTAGTTCTGGTTCCTTCCCCAGCTTATCCGGCACATTTTCGCGGCCCGGCGATCGCTGGTGGCAAAATCCACAGTTTGATTCTTAAACCCGAAAATGACTGGTTAATTGATTTAGCTGCCATTCCTGACGAAGTTGCAAGACAAGCAAAGATACTCTATTTCAACTATCCCAGCAATCCCACCGCCGCCACCGCCCCCCGCGAATTTTTTGAAGAAATTGTCGCCTTCGCCCGCAAATATGAAATTTTGCTGGTGCATGATTTGTGTTATGCCGAGTTAGCTTTTGATGGTTATCAACCCACTAGCTTATTAGAAATTCCCGGTGCGAAAGATATTGGTGTGGAATTTCACACCTTATCTAAAACCTACAATATGGCTGGTTGGCGCGTCGGCTTTGTCGTGGGCAACCGCCATGTAATTCAAGGTTTGCGGACGCTGAAAACTAACTTGGATTATGGCATTTTTGCAGCATTACAAACAGCAGCCGAAACAGCTTTGCAACTGCCAGATGTGTATTTACACGAGGTACAACAACGCTACCGTACCCGCCGCGATTTCCTGATTCAAGGATTAGGAGAGTTGGGTTGGGATATCCCCAAAACCAAGGCGACGATGTATCTTTGGGTGAAGTGTCCCGTTGGTGTTGGTTCCACAGATTTTGCTCTAAACGTGTTGCAACAAACAGGCGTTGTGGTTACTCCTGGTAATGCCTTTGGGGTTGCAGGTGAGGGTTATGTCAGGATCAGTTTGATTGCAGACTGCGATCGCTTGGGTGAAGCTTTACATCGCTTCAAGCAAGCTGGCATCCGCTATCAACCTGAAGCTGTAGTCCCTGCTTCAGAAGCGATCGCCGATCTCGTTAGTTGATGAGAAAAAAGAAAACCAATATTACGCCCTTGCAGTTTCCCGACTTGTTCTTTTGGGAGAAGCAAGTGGCGTTTGAGGAACGTAGCAAGATTCCGTTCGCGTAGCGTCTCGTTGGCGCAGCCTCTCGTAGAGAAGAGAAGAGTAACCCAACATTTTCATAGGTTTGTTGGGTTGCGCTTTGCTTCATCCAACCTACAATTTTTCACAAAGCCAAGCGTATTGACTGCTGCTTTAAAAGAAATATCTGTTGAAGAACTAGCTTTTTCTCTTTTTAGGGAAAGTATTCAAAAAAATTTTGGGCAAATTTGCTATTCTACTTGCACAAGATACTACAACTAGACGATTTACTCAAGAGGTCGAGAGCCAATAACTTTGACTTGCCAAATTGCCAGCTTCCGCATGGTGGGGGAACACCACATAAGATTATACGAAGCGACAGCTATTGCAAGTGAACTCTCTAACGTAGACTTCCAAGTTGAGACAACCCGTAGCTATATTCAATAGACTTCTTGCAGAAGTGGGGGCAATACGGTTCGGATAAGCATTTTTCACTTTCCTTGTGGTCTGGGGAAAGGGTAAGGGGGAAAGGGTAAAGGATGTATGTATTAAAAACCTTTCACCTTTAACCTTTAACCTTTAACCTTTAACCTTTAACCGAACCGTATTGAAAGTGGGGGAAAGGGACAAAAGTATGGAATTTTCCTATAAGACTGCCTTCTGCTTGCTGTCTTTCTTAATAAATACCTAATCTTAAATCCAATATCTAATTTTTTTGCTATGGTGATCCCAAAGGAATTGTTAAGTGCTTACGAGATGTAAATTAAGTGATTAACTACTCGTTAAGTATTATATAATACAAAAAGTGTAGATAATTTGTCTGTAAAATACATCTTTCTTGTTACTTAGTGGGTTGGGAAATACGCGTTTCAATATTTTCTAAGGTTTGTAATAATAAACGATTTGCCTGTAATTTCCAACCCCATTTCTGAATTCTATAAGCTAAGACAGTTCCAACTATGGACGCTAACAAGCCTATGGGTTGATTTAAAGAAATTCCTAATAGCAAACCCAATCCAGCAATTCCCCAAAATGGTAAGGCTACTGCTTGTCTTTGTTCTTCCACGACTTGGGTAATTATATTAGATTTCATCTTAGCGAGTAATGCCTCTTTCACTTGCTGCTGTTCTGTTGCGGATACTGTTAAACCTATTTTACGGCGTAGTTTTTCTATTTTACGGGCATCAGTACTGTATTCAGTTAGTTCATCTTCTGCCATTTTCAGGAGTCGTTCTAGCTGCACCATCATGTATTACATCCGGTATTTTAATCGAGTTATTAAACTGAATAATTGTGAATTTTTATTACTTATAGTTTTGGATTTCATCGCCAAATATCAAACTTCTCGACAGAACTAAAAATCTCAAGTTGAATATGGGAAAAATAAATATAGTAGCAGTTATGCATTTACAAATTGAGTATAAACTGAAAAGGTAATATTTATGACTACAGTATCTAAAAGCACTTTGTCTATATCTGCCCAAGAGCGATCGCTCATCTTGTGGTTTGATGAAATTGGAATTGCTGATATCCCAGTAGTTGGTGGTAAAAATGCCTCACTAGGGGAAATGATTCAACAGTTAACACCCAAAGGCATTAACGTTCCCACAGGATTCGCCACTACTGCTTACGCTTATCGTCATTTCATTCAATCAGCGGGGTTAGAAGCAAAGCTACGCAAACTTTTTGCTGACTTGGATGTTGAAGATGTCAAAAATTTACGAGAACGCGGCAAAAAAGCGCGATCGCTCTTAATCCACACACCATTTCCTGTAGAATTGCGCGAGGCGATCGCCACAGCATACCATAGTCTCTGCGAACGATACCATGCAGACACAGATGTAGCAGTCCGTTCCAGCGCTACTGCTGAAGACCTTCCCGATGCTAGTTTTGCTGGACAGCAGGAAACTTACCTCAACGTTGTCGGTGTTGAAGGAGTTTTAGCAGCTTGTCATAAATGCTTTGCTTCTCTATTTACCGATCGCGCTATTTCTTATCGCCACGCCAAGGGATTTGACCACTTTAGCATTGCTCTGGCTGTGGGTGTGCAAAAAATGGTGCGCTCTGACTTGGCAACCTCTGGGGTGATGTTCTCCATTGATACAGAAACAGGTTTTAAGGATGCGGCACTAATTACAGCCGCCTACGGTTTAGGTGAAAATGTTGTCCAAGGATCTGTCAATCCCGATGAATATTATGTTTTTAAACCAACTTTAAAAGCTGGTTTCCGTCCAATTATCGATAAAAGATTGGGCAGTAAAGAACTGAAAATGATTTATGATGACGGCTCCAAATTTACGAAAAATGTTTCGGTTTCACCCAGCGAAAGAGGTAAATTCGCTCTGAGTGATGAAGAGATTTTACAACTAGCAAGTTGGGCGTGTTTAATTGAAGACCATTATTCCCAAGTCCACGGCATTTTTACTCCAATGGATATCGAGTGGGCAAAAGATGGGATTACGAACCAACTTTTTATTGTGCAAGCGCGTCCCGAAACCGTCCAGTCACAGAAGACGGGAAATGTGTTGCGGAGTTATCGTTTGTTATTGGGGAATCGGGAATGGGGAATCGGGAATGGGGAAAATTCCCACTCCTCACTCTCTGATTCTCAATCCCCAATCCCTCTGGTTACGGGACGTGCGATTGGGGAAGCAATTAGTCAGGGAAAAGCACGCCTAATTTTGGATGTTCAGAAACTAGAACAGTTCCAAGTTGGGGAAGTCTTGGTGACAGAGAGAACCGATCCCGATTGGGAACCAATTATGAAACGCGCTAGTGCAATTGTCACCAATTCTGGAGGCCGCACGTGTCATGCAGCAATAATTGCGCGAGAATTGGGTGTACCTGCGATCGTGGGATGCGGCAATGCTACGGACATCTTGAAACCTGGTGAAGAGGTAACAATTTCTTGCGCTGAAGGGGAAGAAGGAAAAGTTTATCCAGGCTTATTACCTTTTGAAGTTAAAGAAGTTCCTTTAGAAAACTTACCCCGCACCCGCACTAAAATTTTAATGAATGTGGGTAATCCCCAAGAAGCATTGAGTTTATCGGCAATTCCCAACGATGGCGTAGGTTTAGCGCGCACAGAATTTATCATTGCGAACCAAATTCAAATTCATCCAATGGCCTTGATTCACTATGACTCGTTAAAAGATGAATTTGCCAAAGCTAAAATTGCTGATATTACCGCACTTTATAACGATAAACCCCAATATTTTGTAGATAAATTAGCTCAAGGCATTGGTAGAATTGCCGCAGCATTTTATCCCAAATCAGTGATAGTCCGAACCTCAGATTTCAAAAGTAATGAATATGCCAATTTATTAGGTGGACGACAGTTTGAACCTCATGAAGAAAACCCAATGTTAGGTTGGCGAGGGGCGGCGCGTTACTACGATGAAGGTTACAGAGAAGCTTTTGCCTTAGAATGTCATGCGATCAAACGGGTACGGGAAGAAATGGGTTTGACAAATGTCATCCCCATGATTCCCTTTTGCCGCACTCCTGACGAGGGGCGTTTGGTTTTAGCAGAAATGGCAAAAAATGGTTTAAAGCAAGGTGTTAACGGCTTGCAGGTTTATGTGATGTGTGAGTTGCCCAGTAATGTGATTCTGGCTGAGGAATTTGCTGAGGTATTTGATGGGTTCTCAATTGGTTCTAATGATTTAACTCAATTGACACTAGGGATAGATAGAGATTCGGCGTTAGTAGCGCGATTGTTTGATGAACGCAGTCCAGCTGTCAAGCGAATGGTAAAAATGGTCATAGAAACAGCGAAAAAATGCGATCGCAAAATCGGCATTTGTGGACAAGCACCCAGCGACTATCCAGAATTTGCCCAGTTTTTGGTTGAACAGGGAATTGACTCGATTAGTCTAAATCCAGATTCGGTTTTAAAGACAATGCTGGAAGTGGCAAAAGTCGAGGGTAGTAATTCGTAATTTATGCCAGTTAGAGGCCGTTACCACTAGAACGTCAAAAATGCCCTAATCAAAGATGGCTGGACGATTACCGACGATCCATTTCATCTGAAGTGGGGAAAAAGGGATATGTATGTTGACCTGGGTGCAGAGAAATTGATTGCTGCTGAAAAGGAAGGACAGCAGATAGCCGTTGAGATTAAAACGTTTCGCAGCGTATCGGATATGACTGATCTTGAACACGCGCTGGGACAGTATCTTGCATACCGATCTGTGATGAGTAGAACCAATCCCGATCGCGTCCTCTATCTCGCCGTTCGGGACGAAGTATATGCCGATATCTTTGATGAACCAATTGCTAAACTTTTGGTAGAAGATTACAAAGTTAATATTGTTCTATTTCAGCTAGAGCAAGAGGTTATTTTTAAATGGATACCTTGGAGCAATACAGGCAGTTGATTCGGAATATTCTGATTGAACATACAAAAATCCCCTTCAGCACTGGCGATATTCAATTTGAAACAGTTTTCGACGGCGAACAAGACCGCTACCTCTTGATGATTTTGGGAAGAGAACCAGCCTATGACTTGTCTCCTACTGTGACTCGTCGCGTTCACGGCTGTATGATTCACATAGATATTATTGATGGCAAAATTTGGATTCAACGTGATGGCACTGAAGAAGGGGTAGCAACAGAACTAGTTAAAGCTGGTGTGCCGAAGGATCGGATTGTATTGGGATTTCGGTCTGAAGAACTGTGGAAAGATTCAGAATTTGCGTAGTTTACCGCCGCAGGCATCGCATAGCCAACGGTAATTAAACTTCTGGATAATTGCCCATAGCATAGCGATCGCCATATTTTGTTTGTGTAATTCTCTACAAAACTTTTGACTGCTCAACCATAAATATCTTAGTATTTTGCAGAATGGCAATTTAGTTTAGCCAAAAGCAAGATGACAAATCTTTTGGAAACCGAACGCTCGATCGTTCGCAGTTGGATACCCGAAAGCGATGCCGAACAAGCGTTTGCAATTTATAATGACCCTGAAGTTACGCGCTTTCTTGGTAAAGCTTCTCGTCCCGCAAGTGTTGAGTCACAGCGTCAGCGTTTGATTGAAGGTATCGAGCGAATGCACCAACGCAACAATGGTACTGGATCTTGGGCAATTGTTGAAAAGGAAAATACAACAATTGTGGGAACTATCCTTCTCAAACAATTGCCCGACAAAGATGGTTTACCTACTCAAGATTATGAGGTAGGCTGGCACTTGAGGCGAGCTTCTTGGGGTAAAGGGTATGCAACAGAAGCAGGACGAGCTATGCTCAACTACGGATTTAGTGTTTTGAACTTGCCAGTGATTTATGCCGTAGTGAAGCCAGAAAATCATGCTTCAATCCGTGTAACAGAACGATTGGGTATGAAACCAATAGGGCGGACAAACAAGTATTACGGCATTGAACTACTCCTGTTTCAACTAGATGCACCTGAAGAGTGGAGAGAGAACAGGGGAGCAGTTCTTGAGCAGAGGGTAGGGGGGCAAAGAAGTGGAGTTCAAAGACTCATTCACGAGTATTAAAGACTCGTCAGCGAGTATCAAAGACTCGTCAACGAGTATCAAAGACTCATCAGCGAGTATCAAAGACTCGTCGGCGAGTATCAAAGACTCATCGGCGAGTATCAAAGACTCGTCAGCGAGTATCAAAGACTCATCGGCGAGTATCAAAGACTCATCGGCGAGTATCAAAGACTCATTCACGAGTATTAAAGACTCATCAGCGAGTATCAAAGACTCATTCCCTATTCCCCATGCCCAATACTTCGACTACGCTCAGTACAAGTGCCCAATACTTCGACTACGCTCAGTACAAGTGCCCAATGCCCAATGACAAATGACAAATACTTCGGCTTCTCTTCGAGACGCTACGCGAACGCTCAGTACAAGTGACAAATGACAAAAAAGTGGTTCCGAATTGGGATGGTGAGTGTATTTCTTCTTTCACTTGCCTTAAGGTTTTGGGGGCTGGAGCGATTCAACACTCTGGTATTTGATGAAGTTTACTTTGCCAAATTTGGTAATAATTATCTCACGCATACGCCATTTTTTAATGCTCATCCGCCGCTAAGTCAATATATGATTGGCATCGGCATTTGGATTGGCAGTCACATTCCTTTTTGGCACGATACGGTGAATGGGCTGACAGGTTCATTGCGATCGCCTTGGACTTATCGGTGGTTAAATGCCCTTACAGGCTCATTTATCCCTGTAGTTGTAGCTGCGATCGCTTATCAGTTAAGTTATCGTCGTACCTTTGCAATACTTGCAGGATTATTCACAGCTTGTGATGGTATTTTTTTAGTTGAGTCTCGGTATGCTTTAAGTAATATTTATATCGTCATCTTTGGTTTATTAGGGCACTGGTTTTTATTATTGGCATTAGATAACCAAAATCGCCGACGTTCTTTTTGGTTAGTTTTTGCTGGCATTGGTTTTGGTGCCTCAGTCGGTACTAAGTGGAATGGTTTATGGTTCTTATCAGGTGCTTATCTCATCTGGATAGTAGCTTGGGTAATTCATTTGATACATTCTTTTCCTAACTCCAAACTCTTTTTTAAATCCCCCTCATTAGAGCAGGAGGCAGGAGGCAGAAGTCACGATAGCGCAGCGTTAGCGAGTCCGCGAGCGTCGGCAGAAGTCAGGAGGCAGGAGGCAGGAGTTAGTACTTATTCTCCCTCATTCCCCTCATACCCCTCATCTCCGACACCACTACAAAATTTAACTCAGCTAAATATTTTTCAAATGCTGTTTTATCTAGGAATTATCCCAGCTTTTATCTATAGCATCATCTGGATTCCTCACCTTCAACTAGATAAAACGTATGGATTTATTGCAGTACATCAGCAAATTTTGAAGTTTCATTTACATCTAGGTGGTAATAGTCCTAACGTACATCCTTACTGTGCTGCTTGGTATAAATGGCCTTTGATGACTCGACCAATGGCATATTATTATCAAACAGCTGAAAGTATCACCGAACCGTTACCTGTGATGGGCCCGCCTTTACCTGCCGGCGCTGGACAAGTTATTTATGATGTCCATGCAATGGGCAATCCATTTTTGTGGTGGTTTGGTGTTGCTGCCATGTTGTTTTTAGTAGGAATGCTGGTATCACAAGCGGTAATTCCTTGGGTGAAAGAAAAGCGTTTTTCTATGCCTGCAACCCTGAGTGTTGATACTTGGATTGCTTTGTATTTAGTTATAAATTATGCTGCAAACTTATTACCTTGGGTGAAAGTGACAAGGTGTGTTTTTATCTACCATTATATGTGTGCAGTGGTGTTTGTATTTTTAGCGATCGCCTGGTTTGTCGATCGGTGTCTTTGCAGTTATTATCAACAACTCCGGGCGCTAGGTGTCACCATTACTTTTATCATTCTGGCTGCTTTTATTTTCTGGATGCCCATTTATTTGGGTTTACCCCTTTCTCCTAACGGTTACAAGCTGCGAATGTGGTTCAACTCTTGGATTTGATTGAAGGGCATGGGGCATGGGGTATTGAAATAATAACTCCTAACTCCTAACTTATTTCTCAACTTAACATAGCTACACATATATAGAATTGTTCAATCACATGGTTTTCACATTTCTTATCGCTATGTAACTTTAGTCACTGTTAGACTTTTCAAAGCACAAGCAGATAAAACTAAGGCTGCAAAACGCAACACCAGGGCATGGGAAATTAGATACTAAGTAAAAATGATGAATGGAAAATTATAAAATTTTTACATTCATCATTCTGCATTATTATAGATACTCTAGTTTTGATGCTCCCGGACAACACAGGAGGATCGTCATGGAAATGAACTTACAATTGCCAGGTATTAATTTAATTAGCTTGAAAGAGGCACCGATTCATATTTCTAGCCAAATTCAGCCTCATGGTGTCCTGTTAGTCTTGGAGGAGCCTGAGCTAAAAATATTACAAGTTAGCACTAATACGCTAAAGATTTTCGGAATTGCTCCCGAAAATATGTTACATAAAAAACTAGAAGATTTACTCGATCCCTTTCAAATAGAGAGAATTAAAACAGGGCTATCCGGAGAAAATCTTGATTTTATTAATCCCACGAAAGTTTGGGTGCGAAAAAAAGGTGATGAATACGTAGTATTTGATGCAGTATTTCACCGCAATACAGAAGGATTTTTAATCTTGGAGTTAGAACCTGCTCTTACTCAAGAAAATATCCCATTTTTAAGCTTTTATCATCTAGCTAGAGCATCTATCAACCAACTAGAAAAAACAGCAAATCTCCGAGACTTTTGTCAAGTTATCGTTCAAGAAGTTCGGAAAATAACGGAATTTGACAGGGTAATGTTATATAAATTCGATGATGATGGGCATGGTTCCGTTGTCGCTGAAGAAAAGCTAGAAAGCTTAGAACCATATTTAGGGCTGCATTATCCAGAGTCAGATATTCCCAAACCAGCGAGAAAGTTATTTGCTGCTAATTCGATCAGAATCATCCCCGATGCTTATTCTCAGCCAGTCAAGCTTTTTCCTGTCAATAATCCAATTAGCGATCGCCCGATTAATTTAACCAACTCTATTCTCAGAAGTGCTGCTTCTTGTCATACAGAGTACTTGCATAATATGGGTGTAGGTGCTTCGCTGACTATCTCTTTAATTAAAGACCAAAAACTCTGGGGACTAATTGCTTGTCACCATCAATCCCCGAAATATGTTTCCTACGAATTGCGTAAAGCCTGCGAATTTTTGGGACGAGTCATATTTGCAGAAATCTCGGCTAGAGAAGAGACAGAAGACTACTATCACCGGATAAATCTGACACACCTTCAATCAATCTTGATTGAATACATGTCTCAAGAAGAAAACTTCATTGATGGTTTAGTTAAAAACCCTCAACATCTTTTAGATTTGGCCAGCGCTCAAGGTGCAGCCGTGTGTTTTGGCGGAAATTGCACGGTAGTTGGTGAAACCCCTAGAGAAGAAGACCTGAATTTTTTAGTCCAATGGCTAAAAAATAATGTTGAAGAAGAAGTTTTCTATACAGATTCTTTGCCACAGATTTATCCAGATGCCGAAAGTTTTAAAAATGTCGCCAGTGGTTTATTAGCGATTCCCATCGCCAAGCGCAATTATGTTTTGTGGTTCCGACCGGAAGTAATTCAAACTGTAAATTGGGGTGGCGATCCTAATAAGGCGTTTGAAGTTAACCAGTCAGAAGGAAGTGTTCGTCTGTGTCCGCGCAAATCATTTGAATTGTGGAAAGAGACAGTTCGCTTAACATCTTTACCTTGGAAAGATGTAGAAGTTAAAGCAGCATTAGAATTGCGGAAAGCAATTGTTAATATTGTGCTGCGTCAAGCCGATGAACTAGCCCAGTTAGCCCAGGATTTAGAACGTTCTAACGCCGAACTGAAAAAGTTTGCCTACGTCGCCTCCCATGACTTGCAAGAACCACTCAATCAAGTGGTGAATTACGTCCAGCTGTTAGAGATGCGCTATAGCGAAGAACTTGACGAAGATGCTCAGGAGTTTATCAGCTACGCTGTGCAGGGAGTTAGCCTGATGCAGACGTTGATTGATGACGTACTAGCATACTCAAAAGTGGATATGCAAGCGATCGCATTTCAAATGAACGAGGTAGAGACAGCCTTAAATCGGGGATTGGGCAATTTGCGTCAACGCATTAATGAAACTGGGGCTACTATCACTCACGATCCCTTACCCGTAGTCATGGCTGACAGCACCCAACTGATGCAGCTATTTCAAAACCTCATTGGTAACGCCATCAAGTTTCATAGTGACCCAGCCGCCACAAATCCATGTGGGAGCAGAAAGAATAGAAGATGCATGGCTATTCTCAGTTCGGGATAATGGAATTGGTATCGATCCAAAATTTAGCGATCGCATTTTTGTAATTTTTCAGCGCTTACACACGCGGGATGAATATACTGGTACAGGTATGGGTTTAGCCATCTGTAAGAAGATTGTCGAATGTCACCGGGGGCGGATCTGGGTAGAGTCAGAACTGGGTGAAGGCGCAACCTTCTACTTTACGATTCCAGTTGGAGGACGCGAACTTGAGCGTAGAAACGGGAGAAAAACACAAAACCATCTTTTTGGTCGAGGACAATAAAGCTGACATTCGCTTAATCCAAGAAGCGTTGAAAAATAGTTCAGTGCCCTACCAAGTGGTAACGGTCAGGGATGGTATAGATGCTATGGCTTATTTACGCCAAGAAGGTGAATATGCTGATGCACTACGCCCTGACCTCATTCTGCTGGATTTGAACTTACCTAAAAAAGACGGTCGAGAAGTGCTGGCGGAAATAAAAGCCGACCCATTACTAAAGCGTATTCCAGTTGTTGTTTTAACAACCTCAAAAAATGAGGATGACATTTTTCACAGCTACGATTTACATGTGAATTGCTATATCACTAAATCTCGCAACCTCAACCAATTATTTCAAATCGTCAAGAGTATTGAAGATTTTTGGCTCTCTACCGTGACGCTACCATCGGAGTAGGCAGGGGGTAGGGGGCAGGGGGCAGGGAGCAGGGGGAGAATAACTAATAACTAATGACAAATGACAAATGACAAATGACAAGATAGAGCAGCAATAGGGGGTGAAACCTGAAGATTATGGTTGTGAGCTACTCAGTAAAAATCTTGTTAATTGAGGATAACCTAGCTTCTGCTAGGTTGCTACAAGAGTTTCTGATGCAAGCCCAGTCCCAAGAGTTTACTCTGGTTCATGTGACCCGATTGGGCGAAGCACTTCAGGAACTAAGTCAATGTAATTATGATGTTATTTTATTAGATTTAACTTTACCTGATAGCCAAGGATTGTCATCTTTACCTCTTCTAATTAGTCAAGCGCCAAGTATACCGATTGTTGTTTTAACAAATACTAATGACGAAGAACTAGCAATTGAAGCAGTGCGGCAAGGGGCGCAAGATTATCTAGTCAAGCGACAGGTAAATGTTGATGTGTTGGTTCGCTCTTTGCGTTATGCGATCGAGCGCAAGCAGGTTTTAGAATCATTACGCACTGTCAATGAAACGTTACAAACTAGGGTTGAAGAACGAACTGCGGAACTCGTAAAAGCGAATGAACTCAACCAGTTCAAATCTGAATTTGTCTCAATGCTCTCCCATGACATCCGCAATCCGCTAAATACTATTCTCTTGGCTGCTGGACTGCTACAAAATCAGGATGAAAGATTAACTAAAGAGAAAAAACAAAATCATTTGCAAATGATTCGCTCGGCAATTAAAAACATGGCGCAGCTATTGGATGAAGTTACATTCATCGGCAAAGCTGATTCTGGTAGACTCGGTTTTGAAGTCATCTGCTTAGATTTAGAAGCTTTTTGTCGCCAAATGGTCGATGAAGTTCGATTGATTGCAAATGATAAGCATCTGACTTTAGTGTTCGCCAGTTTTGGGCAATTAGATGAAGCTTTATGGGATGAAAGCTTACTGCGGCACATTTTGGGCAATTTACTTAGCAATGCTATTAAGTATTCACTACCGGGCGGTATGGTGCGCTTTGAACTAATTGGTCAAGAAAAAGCAGTAATTTTCCGAGTTCAAGATTGGGGAATTGGCATTCCTCAAGAGAACCAAAAACGATTGTTTCAGCCTTTCCGACGGGCGGACAATGTGGGAAACATTCCTGGTACTGGCTTGGGACTAGCGATCGCCAAAAAATGTGTCGATGCACATGGAGGCGAAATTGTAGTTAATAGCCAAGTTGGAGTAGGTACAACCTTTACCGTCACCCTTCCTTTACTAGAAGTTTAAGCGGTTACAGCAATTTTCATCTATGGGGAATACAGTTCATTATTGGGGCACAATAAATATATTGTGCCCTTACGTGTGCGATCTTTCAAACGAATTTTCATCCGTGGTAATGGCGACTCCGTTATCACTTTTTTCTCTGCTCAGAAGAAATTTATATTTACAAAAAATTTACTAAAATTTAACGACTCTTTTCGGAATTTACAAATTGGATTTGTAGCCTAATATAAACTTACAAAAGGAATATTTAAAAACCGTTGTCAAACATATTACTTAACTCAATTATTTCTTGCATAAAATAAAAAACAAATCGTAATAAGTATTACAGTTACAAAAAAATTAGCTTTTGCAATATCTCTATAAGTAGGATATTGCAAAATTCTCCATCGTTCAGAAAACATTTGTGTGTCCACAAATCTAGTTAATTATACGTGTATGTCGGACTGCCAAAGTAAAATTGAAACAAGATACATAAATGTAACTAACAGTAAGTATTTAACATCATTTCAACGGAAATTACTGTTAGCAAGTTTGGAAAAAACTTTACCCGAATCTTACCAACAACGTATTGAAATCATGTTGTTGGCAGATGAGGGAAAAACCCAAACTGAAATTTGTCAAATTTTGGGATGTTGTCCAGCAACAGCAAGGCATTGGATGCACATAGCCCGAACAGGGATGGCGCACCAATGGCAAGATTGCCCTATTGGTCGCCCGAAGGCAATAAATGACGAGTATTTAGAACGTTTGAAAGAACTGATTAAAGGTAGTCCCCGCGATCATGGATATTCTTTTCGGCGATGGGACAGCTAACTGGCTGGGGAAACATCTAGCGAAAGAATTTGGGATTGAGGTAAGCGATCGCCATATCAAGCGCCTGCTCAAACAGATGGGATTATCCACAATACCAAAACCCAGCAATTCTGAACAAAACAGCACTGAACAGACTCAAGGTTCCAAAATTTTGATTAATGACCTGAAATCGGCAGTTATTCCTGATAATCCCGAATTTTTACCTATTAACTTTGCCAAATTAGCAAAAGATGTAGACATTCATGGCGCAAGATATATCCGCTCAGTTAGTAACTCTACAACAGTTCAACAAAATTCTGGGGCATTCTCTTTCGACAGAGGAATTTCAACACTATCTTCAACAAGTTAAATTTATCAACCCGAAAGTCGGCAAATTCTGGCAAGGAACTGATGTTCAACCAGGAATCTATATTGCGATCGCTGGTAAAGTCAGGTTGCTAGATAGCGCCGATGAGTTAATCGCCACTTTAGAAACAGGTGACTCATTTGGGGAATTTACCTTGTTTAAGGAGGGAGACTTTAAACCTTACGCTGCTAGGGCTTCAATCAACTTGCAACTGTGCTTTGTTCCGGGTGAAGTTTTATGGCCATTGATGGCTAAATATCCCCAAATTCGGGAGCATTTGTGGGCTAAGGCTCTATCCCGTAATCCTCCACAGGTGAATTCCCCAGTACTACCATCTGACTCAAAACGACTGCATGAAACGAGTATTTTGTCAACGCCAGCAGTAAAGCCAGGCGATAAAAAAATAAGCAAAGCCTATTTTCCCAACTCCACGCAGCGAGTAGGGCATTTATTACAGCGTGTGATTCGGCGTTATCCGTTTTTTGCCCAACAGAGTGGATCGGATTGCGGTGCAGCTTGTTTAGTAATGGTGTCTCGCTATTGGGGGAAAAACTTTAGTGTAAATCGCCTGCGGGATATCGCCAATGTTGACCGCAATGGCTCGTCACTGCGAGGGTTATCAGTGGCGGCGGAAAGTATTGGGTTTAGCACGCGGCCTGTGAAAGCGAGTCTTGACCAATTAGCGAAGCAAAAATTGCCTGCGATCGCCCACTGGGAAGGCAAGCATTACATCGTTGTCTACGAAATTACCCCCAAACACGTCATTGTCGCCGACCCCGCTATTGGTCAACGCACCCTCAGCCACACCGAATTTAAAGCCAACTGGACTGGTTACACATTGCTGCTGCAACCGACAGCAATGCTTAAAGATACTAAAGAAACTTCTACTCCCTTTTGGCAATTTTTTGAATTAATGAAGCCTCACTCTTTAGTGATGCTGGAAGTGTTTGTCGCTTCCTTATTTATCCAGATATTTGGACTTGTTACTCCCTTATTTACCCAGTTAATTTTAGACCGCGTAGTGGTACAGCGTTCTGAACTAACCTTAACGGCGGTGGGGTTAGGGTTACTAATTTTTAGTTTATTCCGTGTGGCGATGACAGGGTTGCGACAATATCTGTTAGACCACACAGCTAATAAGCTTGATTTAGCACTAATTGTCGGATTTATTCGCCATACCCTGCGGCTACCTTTGAGTTACTTTGAGTCGCGTTATGTGGGAGACATTATCTCTCGCGTACAAGAAAACCGTAAAATTCAACGCTTCCTCTCCGGTGAGGCGTTGTCCATCCTCTTAGATTTAGTCACTGTCTTTATCTATTTAGGATTGATGTTTTGGTACAGCTGGAAAATGGCATTGCTGGTGTTGGTGATTGTACCACCTTTTTTGATGCTGGCATTGATTGCCACACCTTTTTTACAAAGGATTTCTAGGGAAATATTTAATGCTGTTGCTAATGAAAGCAGCTATCTAATTGAAGCCCTTTCTGGTGTGCGAACAGTTAAATCTACAGCAGTAGAACAGACAGTGCGTTGGCATTGGGAAGAGTTATTAAGTAAAGAAGTAAAAACTAACTTCTCTGGGCAAATTATCAGCAATCGCCTGCAAATATTTAGCAACACAATTGAAGCAGTGGTAACTACCGTCTTGCTGTGGTTTGGTGCGTACCAAGTGATTCACAACCAGCTAACCATTGGGCAATTGGTGGCATTTAATATGTTGTTGGGAAATATCATTAGACCCTTCCAACGATTAACAGTTTTGTGGAATCAATTGCAAGAAGTGGTGATTGCGGTGGAACGCATTAATGATGTATTAGATGCAGAACCAGAAGAGGATTTGCAGCATCAGATGCGGCAATCTTTACCACCCATTCAAGGTAACATTCGCTTTGACAATGTGACATTTCGCTATCACCCTGAAAGCGATATCAATGTTTTAGAAAATCTCAGTTTTGAAGTACATAGCGGGCAAATGGTTGCTCTAGTGGGACGGAGTGGTTCGGGTAAAACTACGATTTCTAAGCTGGTTTTAGGGTTATATTCCCCCACAGATGGCAAAGTGTTGATTGATGGACAGGATATTGCCAGCCTTTCGTTGCGTTCTCTACGCGAGCAAGTTGGGGTAGTTGACCAAGATACCTTTTTGTTTGGCGGAACGATTCGGGAAAATATTAGCTTGGCACATCCTGGGGCAACTTTAGCAGAGATTATTGAAGCGGCGCGATTGGCGGGGGCTGATGAGTTTATTAAAAAGTTGCCTATGGGTTATGAAACCCAGATTGGTGAAGGAGGCGGGATGTTATCTGGAGGACAGCGACAAAGAATTGCGATCGCTAAGGCATTATTAGGTAATCCCAAGCTGTTGATTTTGGATGAAGCGACTTCCCATCTAGATGCAGAATCAGAAAGGATTATTCAAACAAATTTGAACACAATACTTAAGGACAGAACCACCTTAATAATCGCCCATCGTCTTTCAACTGTGCGTCATGCAGATTTAATTTTGGTGCTAGATCGCGGGGTATTGATTGAGAGTGGGACTCACCAAGAGTTGATGGCGAAGCGGGGACATTATTTTTATCTCAATCATCAGCAGATGGATGTAGCGGGGTGAAACAAGAGGACAAAGAGGAAGCTTTTCTTGTCTCCCAAAATCCAAAATTGATATCAGGAAAAATTATGCCAAACACATTAAATGGAAAGGTTCAAACCCAAGTTTATCAGGTAGAACAGCGCGAGGAAGTTTTAACGGAGCAAACATCAGCTAGATCGACTGATGATTGGGCTTACGCAACCAAGGATTTACTTGATAGCTTGCCCCAAGTTTGGACAAGAGGATTGCTGTATTTTTTGGTGGTGTTTGTGTCGATTATTTTACCTTGGGCGATGCTATCTAAGGTAGATGAGACGGGTACGGCAAGAGGGCGACTTGAGCCAAAGGGAAAGACGGTTAGGTTGGATGCTGCTGTGGCAGGTACTGTTGCCGAAATTCGGGTAAAGGAAGGTGATTTAGTTAAAACTGGGCAGACTTTATTGGTGTTGGAATCGGAATTAGTTAAAGCAGAATTGCGGCAGGCACAGGATAGGTTAGAAGGACAATTAAATCGACTTTCTCAGTTAAACTCATCTAAAAGTCAGTTAGTTGTATCTTTGACAACTCAACAGCAACAAAATCAATCTCAACAGTTAGAAAAGCAGGCTCAAATTGACCAAGCACGACAGAATATGAATGCTTTGAGGAATTCTTATGACTTACAAAAAGACGAAAAATTAGCTCAAGTCAATCAGGCACGGCAAACTCTTGAGCATAGTCAAACTGCTAATAAATTAGTAAACAGTAGTTTAGCGAGTACCGAGCGAGAAGTTGAACGCTATCGCAGTCTTTGGCAGTCAGGAGTTGTTCCAGAAATTAATGTTGTGCAAAAGCAAGATATAGCTAAAGACAAGCAACAGTTATACGAACAAAATAAGTCAGATATTCAGCAGGCTAAACTACGTTTGGTGGAACAACAGAGTAGTTATGAGCGGACTATTCGGCAAGCAAATGCAGATATTGAGCAGGCACAGTTGCGACTAAAAGAACAGGAAAGAAGTTATCAGACCTTAACTCGTTCCAACAAACTGGCTCTGTTAAAAATCGACGAACAACAGAAGAATTTGGAGACAGACATTACTACTCTTCAGGCAGAAATTGCTCAAACTAAGAGTCAGATTGTAGCCTTAAAGTTTCAGTTAGGACAACGGGAGTTAAGAGCTACTGTGAATGGTAGACTGTTTCAGTTACCGATACAACGGGCTGGGTCTGTAGTGCAGCCTGGAGCAATGATTGCGGAGATTGCACCCCAAGGTTCACCTTTAATAATTCGGGCACAAATGGCGACAACTGAGAGTGGTTCTTTGCGAAGAGGATTGCCAGTAAAGCTAAAGTTTGATGCTTATCCATTTCAGGATTATGGAATAGTTGAAGGAGAATTGTTAGAGATTTCTCCTACCACCATAGAGGTGGAAACACCTAATGGAAAGGTGGCAGCTTATGACTTGGAAATTTTCCTAAAGCAAAATTGCATTCTCTCGGCTAATAAATGTATTGCCTTGCGTCCTGGAGATACGGCGACAGCTGAAGTAATTGTGCGGCAGCGTCGTATTATTGATTTTCTGATTGACCCGTTTAAGCAGTTGCAACATGGTGGAGTGAAAATGTAGGAAATTTGTGGTATTTATACATTTATAAACTGAACTTTACAAGTAATTTTTATTAGAGTGAATGGGTTGAGCAAAGGTCAGCATTTAACGTTTTATCTAGTCTATCTATTTAGGAGAAATATCATGCATCAAACTATTAATATTACCAGGGAAGACATTCTTGAGCAAGTTAAGCTATCTTTTAATATTCCTGATTTAATTGAGGAGATTATCATCCGTAAAATTATTGAAGATGCTGCTGCAGAAGTAGGTGTTAAAGTGGAGACTGAGGAACTTCAGAAAGCAGCAGACCAATTACGGTTAGCTAAACAACTTAATAACGCTGATGACACCTGGGCATGGCTGAAAAAATATAGTCTGTCTTTAGATGATTTTGAAAAAATGCTTTACACCACCTTGCTGACTAATAAGTTAGGTCAACACTTGTTCGGTGATAAAGTTGAACCCTATTTCTTTGAGCATCAGCTAGACTATGCGGGTGTGATTATGTATGAGGTTATATTAGATGATGAAGACTTGGCAATAGAACTCTTTTATGCAATTCAAGAAGGTGAGATGAGTTTCTACGATATTGCTCACAAATACATCCAGGATACGGAATTACGTCGAAAAGGGGGATATCAAGGGATAGTATATCGTAAAGATTTGAAGCCGGAGATTTCTGCGGCTGTTTTTGCTGCTAAACCACCGCAGCTTCTCAAGCCAATTGTAACTTCTAAGGGATTTCACCTAATTTTAGTTGAGGAACTAATTCAACCGAAATTGAATGATAAACTGTGCTATCAAATTCTTTTGAACTTTTTTTATGAATGGAAGACGCAACAAATTGAACAAATTGAAGTTGTAAAAACCTTGTAATAAAATAGCTAATTTGCTTGGTTTGCAATTCACTAGTTATTTTATAGCTAGTAATAGAAAAACTACCTCTGAGTTGAAGCAGAGGTAGTAACTTATTAGATTAACTATAATTCAGTCGAATCTAACTAACTCTATTAATATAGCGTGGTTATTGTAGTTGCTGTGCTTGATTGGGTTCCTGGAACTAAAGTTGCGAAAGTCCAAAAAGTAGAAGATGTACCCCCTCCTATGGTCAGATCAAGTTCTTCATCCTTTAGTAAATCGAGAAAGCTTTCTGAGTCTTGAAACAGTTCTGAACCAATGGTATTCAATTGAGAAATAGTAATATTAGCCATTTGGAAATGTACTCCTAACAAAAGTTGTTTTAGTTGGGATTAGATTTTTAACTTACTTATCCCATTACTATAATCTATTAAATTCTTGACTATTTCAATGTTTAAATAACTATAATAGTGACATAAATAATACACTTGTATCTTGATTTATTATTAATATTACCGCAAAAACTTTACATGAAAAAGTAATATTCAATTTATTTGGAAAAAGCATCTATTTTTTGATTATATATAAAACATTTATGGTAATTTTCTTTTTTTAATGCTTACTTTATTTCTCAAAATTATAAAAACCAATAAAAAATCAGTCCAAGAATTCTCTTAGACTGAACGATAAAAATTTAGAGTTATTTCATTCTGGCAGTAGCAGTAAACCCCATGCTGCCATCAAGGAAGCTATTCGCTATTGTGAAAGTCAGTAATAACTCCTGAAGCAAGAAGCAGAAGACGAGCATTACCGCCTCGAAGAATAAGGAATTTCTCTTGAGCCTAAAACTACGGAACTACTAATAAATATCTTCTGAATTGGCATTGACATAAGGGCGCTGCAAGTCAATCTCCAAACGAGAAAATTGTCCAAAGATAGCCTGCATTCTTACCTCTGGTGAGTCACCCCCTTGTTGCCAAGCTGACAGTAACCCATTCGCCACAATCTGACAGCGATTCATCCCAAAGCTTTCCTGAACACCAAACTTTTGGTCTGGTTCTTCTGCCAACCCTAACCCTGCTGCTAGCTGCATAGTGAATAGCGGCACCTCCGGCTGAAAATGTGATTGATTTTCTGCATAGACAGCCTCGAGGACTTGTCGGACAGCTTCATAGTTGGCTTTTTCAAAATATAGTACCCCTGAATCGTAACGCTTGTAGTCATCTGGGTTATACAGCACCTTAAAGTGGAAGAAAATGGGAATGGCATTCAGCCGCCGCGTCAGGCTACTCATCACTCCTACCGCACCTTTTGGGCTGAAATTAAAGTATACTCGTACCAGATTTTTCTGACTTTCAGATGCGACATTGCTAACTGCTACGTAAAAGCCATTTTGCACCAGATTCTTAGGCATCTTGATCGCGACAGAATCACCTAGCACAGCTGCCACTTCAGTAGGTTGAAGATGCTTATTGCGTTCAATATGTAGCCTCAAACCGCCTTTAGTGACGGCTAAACTGCCATCACTTTCTTCTCTCAAAACAGACCAATCAGGGTCAAAGTAGCCCTTTCCAAAATTACTTTCATGCAATCGTTTATAAAATCCCACATCTACCCCTAATACAGTATTATTCTCCAAATCTAGGGGCAAACCATTTCCCTCTCTATCTAGTGCCAACGTACTTTGCATAGAACCGTTGTAATAGATACCATAAAGAAAACTCCGCAATTGCAGACTCAGATATTTCTGTTGCATCTGGGTTGGCATCTTCTGAAAACGTTCTACTGCCTCAGATGGTAATTCTAAAGGTTTGTAATCTGGATGGTGGATAGAGAAATCAGATTTTATCTCAATTTTTTGAACAATATCTTGCAGAACATCCAGTAATTGTCTAGTTAAACCAGTCTCTAGCTGAGTTTGAGGAGAATTTAATAACTGCATAACTACTTATTTAGTAATAACAAAATGATTTAAACAACAGAACTACTCAGGTGAGTGAATTCAACAGCAGCATCACCAAAAATTGTTGGCATCGATTGTACAGGACGGCTTAATAACGTCTTAGCAACCTGAAGCATAGCAATCCCCATATTGCCAAAATATTTTTGATATTGAATCATTGCCTGAATCTTTTGAATCAAAGCGAAACCGGTAAATTGCACCACTCTCTGCAAGAAATCAGGACGGTGTTCTAAAATTTCTGGAAAAGTGTTTAAATAAGCTTGGGTTAATGTACTCATTGAAGGCTGAAGTTGTTCTAAAGGTGTTATTGCCAAGCGTAGAGAATCTTCAATACTCAAAGAATTACTGATAACTAAGCTACCCAGCCAGATTTGTACATAGCTGCCAATAAGTGTTCCCAAATCAAAGGCTGGATCTCCCCAAGTCGAGCGTTCCCAATCAATTAGCCGAACAATATTATTACTGGAATTCTGCCAATCTTTGTAAAGGAGAATATTATTTAGTTTCAAATCATTATGGGTGAGACAAGAAGGCGTTACACTATTACCTAATTCTGCGATCGCCTGCCCCAAGCTATCATAACGTTGATATAGAGCAAAAAACTTTAACCCATCGCCAGGAACTAGACCAAAAATTTCCGGTTCAAGCCGCTCTAATCTCCGAACTAAATATGATACTTGGTCAACCATGAAATTATCTGAATTTTTAGAAAAGAATTTTTGATATTCTTGGCGGTTGAAAGTATCACGATGGATAATCCCTAAAATATTACCAATTGCCGTAGCAATTTCTGTAGGAAAGCTATTTTCTTTGGTGTAGAAGTCCATTAAATCTCGATAATCATCCAGATATCTAAACACAATAATGGAATTCTCGACATCAAAATGCAGTACCTCTGGTAAAAATGAGCGATAGTTGTCAAGGTTTGGAAATTGTTGTAAAAACTCTTGAATTAGCCACTCACTTAAAAATTCACCAGATGCTTTCCCTTCTTGATTGTGTCGTTCTTGTTTAACAAGCAGCTTGCGATCGCCTGACAAAGTAACTAATAAATTAAAGTTTTTGGCTGTAAGTAATTCTATTTTAATCGGTGGTTGTTCTGACTGATTGTATAATCCCTGTTCAATTAAATAATCGACAGCATTATGAGAGTTTAAGAAAAATGTCATAATTTTTAAATTTATCAACTACTTTTGATGTAGATAAAATTGTGGTAGTTAAGTTACTACCATAACCTATTTTTGCAAGGATTTTTTAAACTACTACCGCACAACATCAATAAAGCATCTATTACAAATTAATCAAATGTCTGCGGTATATAAATTAAAAATTACGTGCCGCAGTATTAACCTAGTAAATAGCCACCGATGAGAATTATCACATCTGTTAGTGCCCCACCCGTAATATTTTTCTCTTCTTCTTCAGACAATTCTGACAGCGAATTTTGTTCTAAAACTTGTTTTCGTCTTGCAGATGCATTCACAACAGCTTCTTCAATTAAGTTCGTAATTTCAATTTGACTTGTAAGATGTTTGTGATGAATGTTCATTGATATAATCTTCTCCTGAAATTACTTAAATAAACTTTGTAGCTTCTTTAGCCAACAGTCGGTGTCGCCACTTTAAGTAGTAATTCAGAGGGATTGTAGTTATCTGTTATAACTTGTGGACAACGCATACAAGCTGCTTTACCTTCCTGCTGCCACCATCGGCAATCTCGGCGTATGGAACAAGGTGGTAGTTCCTCTACTACCTTTGGCAAGTTTTCTACAACTCGCATTGCCAGACGACAATCTTTACCATCAAAATGTTGACAACCCTTAGTTGCACAGGGTGCAGCCGTCCGAAAAATTTCAGTGGGTGTTACTGGACTAGCCTTTGCTATCAGTTCATCTGTGACAGGTTGGGGGTGCTTAAGATAAGCTACGCGGGGTTCTGTGACTGTACCACCAACGACGCCGAAAACAACACTGTCTTGCCATTCTGGTCTTGCACTAGGGCAAAGTGTAGTCTTTTCAGTAGCGATGTCTTCCATAAATTGAACCTATAATGAATTGTATTTTTAAGCTGATGGAGATTGACAGATAGTTTTGAATTGGACTGCTCTCCATCAACCTAAATAAGCAAATTAAATGTCCAAGAGTTTAATACTGACTGGTAACTTCAAAGACTTGTATTTTCAACTCAAGTTCTGCTCTGCAATTAGTCCACAAATAATTGGTTTTATCACTGGAGTATCATTAATTGGTTTGATCGCACCAGTACCACCTATAATACCACCTGCAATAATTGGATCGAATTTTGCAACCGTTACAAAACCACCTGCAACGTTTGCCATTTCTTCATCAGACAGAGTTAGCAAAGCATCTTCTAAATCCTGATTGGGGTTCCGTCTTGCTAGTGCATTGTTAACAGCATTATCAATCAGATTATTAATATCTAATTTAAAATCTGAATTCTTTTTATTCCTTTCCATTGTGCTTTTCCTCTGAAGATATAACTAGATACAGGCTTAATAATTAAGTAATGTAATTACCATAGCCTGTATTGTATATATTTTAAGCATGGTAATAATAGATTTAACTATGTTTTGAACATTATAAGCAGACATAAATAAACCTTTTATGTCACTAAATAATAATTTGAAGTTTTTGTGAATAACTATTTATTAATAAAGTTTATATCTCTTGTAATCACTTCAGCAGCAGAGTTTTTTACCAATTATCAGAGAATATTTAATTAAAATTTTGACCTTTAATAAAACATTTATGTCCCAAACAATTTTTCAATCTTGGGCAATGTTTAATGAAAAGATAATAAGCAAGACTTAATTAATATTGACAATTACAGCACTTTCGAGGTAAATGAGGTACACATAATATTGGTGTATCAAGACTTAAAATGAAAGCATACTCAATCGATTTACGAGAAAAAATAGTAAATACTTACGAAAAGGGTGGTACTTCAATAAGAAAGGTTGCTGTGCAATTTGGTGTAGCAAAAAGCTATGTGCAAAAGCTAATCCAACTTCATAGAGTGCAAGGACATCTAGAACCTAAAAAGCAAGGTGGAGCCATGAAGGGTAGGTTAGATGATTTCGTGAGCGAATTAGCCGAAATGGTTCAAATTTACCCAGACGCAACTTTATTGGAATATTGCGAATATTTTGGAGAAAAATACAACGTTTGGGTGTGTGCAAGTGTGATGTGTTGTGCATTACAAAAACAAAAATTAACGCGAAAAAAAAGTGAAAGTGCAGCCAAGGAAAAACAGAAAGAGTCCAAAAACTGAGAATAGAGTATTGGGAGAAGGTAAAGCAAGTAGACCCAGAAGACCTTGTATTTATAGATGAAATGGGTGTTTTACTTGGCTTAACTAGAACTCATCAAAGAAGCGAGCGCGGTACTAGAACGTATAATTTTAAACCATATTACCGGGGAGCAAAAATAAGTGTAATCGGAGGAATTAGCTTAAAGAAGGTTTTAGCCGTGATGACTTTAAACGGCTCAATGGATGGAGATGCATATAAAGTTTTTGTAGAACATTTTTTACTTCCGCAATTATGGGTTGGTGCAGTCGTTGTAATGGATAATCTACCTGCTCATAAAGTCGAAGAGATTAAGCTTTTGATTGAAGGAGTGGGAGCAAGTGTTCTTTATCTATCTCCTTATTCTCCTGAATTCAATCCAATTGAACATTGGTGGTCACAATTAAAAGCTTTTCTGAAACAATTTTCTCCCAAGAGTGCATCTGTCGTTGATGGTTTAATTAAAATTGCGCTGAAACTAGTTGATCCAAAGCATCTAAAAAATTGGTTTACTAATTGCTGCTACTGTACCTCATGAACCTCAAATTTGCTGTATTTATCAGTCCGCTCAATAAAACTTAAAATTCAAAATTGGGGAATAGAGTTGATATTATAAACATCTCTATTCTGTAGTTTTCACTCTTTCAAACAAAGCCCGATAAATAGGTTCACCTTTTTTTTGCGTGCCTATTTCCCTTTCTGTGGAGACTGGTAGCGGATTTTCAGCCAACCATTCTTCTGTACCAACTTTCTGAAAAGCTGAATTAGCAGCAAAGCGATCGCGCATTTCCACAGCCACAAATTCCATATCTGATTGTAAAAATACCAACCCCCCAATCGCAAGATACTTAGCTAAGTCTGCCACTAGTTCTGGTTGGACTACACGACGTTTAGCATGGCGGGTTTTAAACCAAGGATCGGGGAATTGAATTGTAACGCATTGTAAACTTCCTGGAGGGAAGGAAGATAAAAGCGATCGCAGTGAGTTATTCACATTGCAAAATAAATAGTGTAGGTTTGTTAAACCTAACTCAGAACGTAACTTATTTGCCTCCACCACCAGCGGTTCTCGAATTTCCAAGCCGAGAAAATTCCAGTTAGGTTCTATCTTGGCCATATTCAACAAAAACAGTCCCTTAGCGCAGCCAATATCTAAATGTAATTGTTGATTTGGCTTGGCATAAATTTTTTCCCAGTCTTGGTGACTTGCTGGTGTTTGATACTTTTTACCAAGTGGATTAACATGCTGGCGGACTCGGACTGCTGCCAAAATTTTTCTCCTTTACGTGAAAATATCCTCTGTGATTTAGGTTATATCAATTTAAAAAATGTTTGCGACCAGATGCCCACGCTTACTGACGCACACTCTCCCCAAAGCCTTGTAGAGGGTTGGGTAAGGTCTTATCTATGTATTGCATTCTTTTTTCAAATTGGTATTACAAGGAAGTCTAGCAAAAGTATGCCAACAATTACCGGTCTATTATTCGATTGCCTACCCAGCAGCAAGTTAGTACAGCAGTCTCAGTCAAATACATCATCCTTGCACTGTTTTTTTAGGTTTTCGAGAAATTTATATTTTGGAAGTCCCTCATTTTGCATTAATCTCTAGAATTAAAATGCCTTAACACATTTGCTTTAGTCGTGGAGCGAGGAAATTTAAACGGTGGATATTTTAGATTTGTTTTACAAGGGTGGGCCAGCGATGTGGCCTTTACTCATTCTGTCGATTCTAGCTTTGAGTGTGATTTTCGAGCGTATATGGTTCTGGTTGCGAATTTTGACTCAGGAAAAGCAAATAGTCGATCGCGTCTTGGATGCTGCCCAGGATAATTGGGAAGTAGCTGCGGACATAGCAAGAGAAGCAAGCCATCAGCCTGTTGGGCGTTTTCTCTACGCCCCTCTACGTTTTGCCAAAAGTGATGCGGAAACTTTTCGACTAGCACTGGAGGCTACGGCAGAAGACGAATTAGCTGGGATGCGGCGGGGCGAAAAACTTTTAGAAGCCGTGATTGCTCTAGCGCCGTTGCTAGGATTGTTGGGTACAGTTTTGGGTTTAATCCACTCTCTGCGCTCAATTCGGATTGGCGATTTGGGAACTGAATCTACCGCTGGGGTGACTACTGGTATTGGTGAATCCTTAATTAGTACGGCAAGTGGGCTAATAGTTGCCATCATTAGTTTGGTATTTTACCGTCTATTTCAAAGTTTTGTAGTCAACCAAGTCAAAGTTTTTCGGAAGGCAGGGAATGAGATGGAATTGCTCTATCGCCAGTCTCCTCCTGACTTTAGCAATAGGACATCAGCAATTGTGGCAGAAAATTTCACTCCACCCCGCAAGCCAGGAAAGACTAGAGTTTCTGAACCTCCTGAACCCCCGAATACACCTAATTAATAGTCAATAATTCAATCCCCAAACCAGGTTTGTGAGTAAGACATGAAAGTTAATCTACATACTCCAATTGAAGAAGTCCAAATTCAAATCATCCCTTTAATTGATGTCGTTTTTTGTATCCTGACATTTTTTTTATTAGCGGCTTTACAATTTACACGGCAACAGGCAATAAATGTTGATTTGCCTAAAGCCAGCCCTAGTACAGTCTCTGGAATAACGTCACAGAGTGGAAGTGTGATTGTGACCATCGATGCTGTAGGCAATACTTACATAGAAAAACAGCCTGTAAAACAGGAAGATTTGAGACAGAGTTTAAAACAGTATCTCCAAGCAAACCCTAATGCCGTTGTCGTGCTGAATGCTTCGCGTACAGCAACTTACAACGATGTGATTGAAACATTAGATTTGCTACGACAAGTAGGGGGCGATCGCGTTTCTTTGGGAATTATTCCTGGCCCATCTCAACCATCCATAAACTCACCTAACCAGCCTACTGTCCCCTCTTTCCCAATCAATCCTGGAACTGGTGCAGTACCAGGAATCAATCCCGAAGGAAATATTACCCCAAAATTCCCCTTAGCACCTAATTCTGTACCCTTTCCTAGCATCACTCAGCCTCCAGCTGGGCAAGGCATCAATCCTGGTATTTCTCCCGTGGTTCCTAACTCACCTGCGCCTCAAGCGCCTGTAGCACCCAAACAAACCCAACCTCCTCTTAAAAGATGAAATAGGGAAAGGGGAATTGGGGATGGTGGGGTTCCCTCTGGGGATAAGCGGTAAGGTTGGGTATGAAGAAGAGACAAGGTAGACAAGGTAGACAAGAAAGAGGGGGAGACTTGGGAGAGATTTGTTCAATAATTCCCCTTTTTCCCCCTTATCTCCTGCTCTCCTGCTCCTCGGTCACTGAGCGTTGGTCATTGAGCGTAGCCGAAATGAGTCGTTCGCGGAGCGTCTCCCAGAGAAGTGCTGCTTCCCTGCTCCCCCATTCATCACTTCCTCTGCAAGTCTTTTCCCAAACCTAAAGATATCTAGAATAAATCTCGGCTAGATAAAAAAAAACTGCTAATTTACAAATAATTGGTTGAGATTTAAAGAATTTTCCACCTATAGACTGAGCAATTTATCACCAATTACCATCTACATTTCATACCAAATTGGGGAAGGATGTCTAAATAAGTTAACAGATTGAAAAACGCTTCTATTAAGCGTATTTCAGTGTGTCTGAATTACGAATTACAAATTACTAATTAGTATCAGGGGTTGTGGCATGAATATCGTAACGCTTTTAATTGTTTGGGTCGTAACAGCTATCAGCTTGTTGATAATTAGTAAGTTGCCTTTGGGAGTTGAAATTGATACTCCTGGTAAAGCGTTTCTTTCTGCCGCAGTGCTTGGTATCGTGACAGCAATAGTTAGACCAATTTTAAGCCTCATTTTTGCAGTACCAAATCTACTCACTTTAGACTTATTATCTGGCATTTTCACATTTATGATTGCCGTGGTTTGTTTTAGTATTGCTGCTTGGTTAGTAGAGGGCTTTCGCTTACGTTACGGGATTTGGAGTGCTGTTATTGGGGCATTTACGCTGACTATAATTAACAGCTTAATCTACAAAATATTGGGCGTATAAAGCTAATATTTAGGAGTTAGGAGTTAGGAGTTATTAACAATTCCTCACTCATAACTCCTAACTTATCACTGCCAAATTCTGACTATTCGTTGGAACTTGGGGGAGCAACTGGGGTAGTTGATTGTTGTTTGCGTTGCTCGCGTTTTTTGCGATCGGCTGAGAGGATATCTGCCATCACTACTAGCGCTTGCGCCATTTTATCTAGGTTAGAACGGTATAACTCCAAATCCTTGTTGAGTTTGTCATCAGAGAGGTGCAAGCCAGCAGCGATCGCTTTTAGCGCCTCAGTGAGTTGCTTTTCGTCTTTGACTAATTCGGGATCTGACTGTTCTAATAGCGAAAATACACCAATTGCGAACAAACGGTTGTATTTAAAGTTAGGATTATTGGCGATCGCTTGTAGGGTTGCTTGCAAGTCAGCATCTCTATCTAAGTAAGTAGTTTGACCCAGCCATCTAATTAAATCTTTAACTGGCAAACCTTTAGCTACAGCTTGCAATCTCTGGGCATCTTGTCGATATTGTTGCGGATCTTGTTCTATAGCCTGACATAAGGCGTTAAAAATTGATTCTCGATCCCGTTCTGGTTGATAGCCTTCCATGAAGCGATCAAAAGTAGTGACGACACCCAAGGCATAAATTGGATTGTAGCTAAAATCGATATTTACTGACAGCAGATGCATTTCCACCATCAATTCTTCTACTACCCGACGATAAATAGTATTGATCGGACGGGTGTGAAGATTGTAGAAAGTTCGCTTTGTATCAGAGACTGTACGGACGTTATTCACAAATAAAAAAGAAATGTTAAGGGCGACGTATCTTTATTTTCTCGCTTAAAGGCTACTTTGCCAAGTTGAGCTTTTAGCGGGTGATGGTTTCATTTACAATATATACACATTAGAAGTATTTTATAAACTGATAGCTACAGGAGATCGGGCCTTTTCTCCTCAAAAACTAGCCAAAAATTATTATCCTTAATGATTTATTTATTGTACTTATGAACTTCTCGCCACAGTTAATTGTTTTAGGTGAGTACCTAGCTGGTGAATTTGATAATCAAGAACAAGCCTTAGCAGAACCAGTTTGGTATGTCCACCTGTGCCTGTGGCAAAGACCAGTTAATCTGTTCGCAGAAGATAGCATCACCTTATTTGCCGAACAGGCTAACGTTCTTACCTTAGATAAACCTTATCGCCAGCGAATTATCCGGTTGCGTCAAAGCAGCAACTCTGACGCAACCGTGGAAGTTCAATATTATATGCCTCAAGATCCAGGTGCATTAATAGGCGCAGGTAATAACCCAGCTCTACTAAACACACTGACATCCGAACAATTAGATTTACTACCAGGTTGTATCCTAACAGTTACTCAGGAGAAACTAGCTGGCGATCGCTATAAGTTTACCGCTACCCCACTACCAGAGACTCGTTGTAGCTTTACTTATCTTGGCAATAGCATCCATGTTTCTTTAGGTTTTGCAGCTACAGCGACAGAATTTCACAGCTACGACAAAGGAATCGATCCCGCAACTGGAAAAGCAACCTGGGGAGCGATTATGGGGCCTTATCGCTACACCAAGCGAAATCAGTATTCAATAAGATAAAGTTATGAGTTCTTGAGTTATGAATGAACTCCTGTACAGACGCGATTAATCGCGTCTCTACTCCTAACTCTTTTTCAGCTAGCAATGCTACGAGGTACACCTTCTAAAGCTTCCTCTTCTGTTTCAAAGATTTCAAAAACAGTATCCATCATCGTCACTTCAAACACGAGTTTGGCTTCTGGATGTACATTGCAGATGCGGAAACTGCCTTTGACTTTATCAGCATCACGCATTCCAGCTACCAAAGATGTAAGACCAGAACTATCAATAAAATTTACCTGAGCCAAATTTACAACTACATGGCGACTGAGTTTGGAAATACACTCTTGTAACTTCAGGCGAAATTGCCAAGCCGTGGTGATATCCAGACGGCCTGATGGTGTCAAGACGATAACAGTGTTTCCGTCTTGGGTTGTATAAGTTTTTTGGTCTATATGAATCACTGAAGCCCTCCCCGTGGCATTCCTTTTAAGATTAACTAGTGACAGAATTTTCTAATGCTGTCACTTGAGATTAACAAGCTATAGCTAAATTTGTCACCTGTTTTGGCTAAGTGCTTAACTTTAGTAGTTATAACTCACCAAAATAGTAGAGAGTGGAAGAGATTAGTGAGATGAGGGAGTCGGGGGAGAACGGGATAATTATCATAACTCCTCACTCTTACACTCAGCACTCAGAACTATTTGGGTGTCCAGTTGATCCAATCTTGAGGTTTAAGGAAGGTTTCATACAACTCGGCTTCAGGGGAATTGGGTTCGGGTTGATAGCCGTATTCCCAGCGCACTAGGGGAGGTAGGGACATGAGGATTGATTCGGTGCGTCCATTGGTTTGTAGACCAAAAATAGTGCCTCGGTCATAAACTAAGTTAAATTCTACATAACGTCCCCGGCGGTAGAGTTGAAAATTCCGTTGGCGATCGCCATACTCTATCCTATGTCGCCGTTCTACAATCGGTACGTAGGCTGGTAAAAATGCTCTGCCACAGTCTTGTACAAAGCCAAACAAATCTTCCCAATTGCGGGTTGCTGGTGTTCCCACCTGGTTGCTATAAATCGCAGCTTCCCCATTGGGATTTGGGCCTCGATATAAAGCACCTTGGCCATCTTGGTAATCAAAAAATAGACCACCGACACCCCGTGTCTCATCACGATGCTTCAGGTAGAAATATTCATCACACCACCGCTTAAACACCGGGTAATACTCTGGGTGGTGTTGGTCGCAAGCTTGCTTTAATGTTTTGTGTAAATGTGCTGCATCTTCAGCAAAGGGATAATAAGGTGTTAAGTCAAGACCGCCACCAAACCACCACACAGGCCCCGCTTCAAAGTAGCGATAATTGAGATGAACTGTGGGCACATAAGGATTGTGAGGATGTAATACCATTGAAGTGCCTGTAGCATAAAAGCCATGCCCTGCTGCTTCCGGGCGTTGAGCTAAAATTGAGGCTGGCAAATGGGAACCCCAAACTTCAGAAAAATTTACACCTGCTTGTTCAAATATTGCACCTTCTCGCAGTACGCGCGATCGCCCTCCTCCTCCTTCTGGGCGTTCCCAACTATCTTCATGAAACTTAGCCACACCATCTAGTTTTGCCAATGATTCGGTAATTTCGTCTTGCAGTTGTTTCATAAACTGACTGACCCTAGTCTGAGCGTCAGTTGCTGGCAAAGACTTTGATGATTCTGCTTCTACAGTTGGTGTTTGCGAGTTGGTCAACATAGATTCCCGAACCTAAATTACAATTTCCAGAAAGCCACAAATTCTCATTTGAAAATTTGGGGGAAACACGCGCCAACAATCTAGCTCTATTTGCCCAACCCGCTTTTTTCTTCTTGGGTTAAGCATTTATCCGATTGATGGGCATCACTAGAGTTATTTTCCCTCAAATGCGTATAGGCTTGTATATTGAATTAGTTTTTTTTGAAATTCTTAATTGGAATATTCTGGTATAAAGACTAAATTTTAGTCTTAAGCTTGAGGTATCAAGGATTTGACTGGTCTAATCAGAACTTTTTTGCCATATTGCTGATGTCGGCTATTTGGGTCTGTATCGAATCGAGGCTTGCTATGTTTAGGGCATTTTTGAGAAAGTTTTAATTTAGCAATTGCTCGTAGTTGCACACCATACCAGAGTTACCAGAAAGTATCTAGGGAGGAGGATTAGGAAAATGCAAGGTTGGTTATCCAAATTCATCCACCGCAAACGTCGTCGGTTTTGCGCTTCTCTGGTGTGGACATATCGAGAGATTAGTTCTGCTTCTGTAGATGAACTGTGGCAAAAAGTGGTTGATTTAACAGATGTTTCTTGGCATCCACAACTGAAGAGTACTAATGTTCCCCACGGATTAGTACCCAAACCAGGATTAATTTTTCAAGCTGTAACACGCTTTTCGCCGATTCCCATCAGAATTTTTGTGGAACGCGTCAATCACAGAGAGATGCTGAGTATCCGAGTGATGGCGATTCCTGGAATAGAGGAACGAGTAACTTACCAAGTAGAGTCCACAGTTTGTGGTACTTGTTTATCTTATTCGGTAACGTTACGGGGTTGGTTATCACCCCTGATTTGGTCTTTATCCCGTCCTTATGCAGACAGAGTTGCACGATCTTTAGTCGAGGCAGTAGAAAAGACGGCATTACCTGCGGTATCTGGTAATAAAAAATCCCTTAATGACAGTTGTTTTGATTTTTAGGTAGTGGGATTGGGGAAGAAGCAAGGGAGCAAGGGAGCAGGGGAGCAGAGGAGCAGGGGATTAAGAGGGACAAAGGGGAATTATTGAACAAATCTCTCCTAAGTCTCCCCCTCTTCCTTGTCTACCTTGTCTCTTCTTCATGCCCAATGCCCAAAGAAAGTTAAGATTCTATTAGGTAATAATGCAATTTGCTAAGTTTTATCACGACAGTAACAGTGATAACACTAAGCTGATCTTACTTAAAAAGGCATCCAGTTAATAGCTAAGATGTTCCCCACAAATGTATTTATTCATTTTGAATTTTGAATTTTTATGTACGATGTCCTCGATTCCCGCTCTGTCTTAGAAATTTTGCGACCAGTGGAAGACCCAGAACTTCGTAAAAGTCTGGTAGAACTGAATATGATTCGCAACGTAAAAATTGACGGTGGTAAGGTTAGTTTCACTTTAGTGTTAACCACCCCTGCCTGTCCTTTACGTGAATTTATTGTCGAAGACTGTCAGAAAGCTGTCAAAAAACTTCCAGGCGTGACAGATGTCAGCATAGAAGTGACGGCAGAAACACCACAACAAAAAAGTTTACCCGATCGCACTGGTATTTCTGGAGTCAAAAATATCATTGCTGTTTCCAGCGGTAAAGGTGGCGTTGGTAAAAGTACAGTTGCAGTGAATGTAGCAGTGGCTCTAGCCCAAACTGGGGCGAAAGTCGGTTTGCTAGATGCTGATATTTACGGGCCCAATGACCCAACCATGCTGGGTTTGTCTGATGCTCAAATTACTGTGCGTTCTACTGAAACAGGTGAAATCCTGGAACCTGCTTTTAATCACGGCGTCAAATTAGTTTCAATGGGCTTTTTGATTGACCGAGATCAACCAGTAATTTGGCGGGGGCCTATGCTCAATGGTGTAATTCGCCAGTTTCTCTATCAAGTGCAATGGGGAGAACTGGATTATTTGATTGTAGATATGCCACCAGGTACGGGAGATGCTCAGTTAACTTTAACCCAAGCAGTGCCGATGGCAGGAGCAGTAATTGTCACTACACCGCAAAACGTAGCTTTGTTAGATTCTCGCAAGGGATTGCGGATGTTCCAGCAAATGAATGTTCCAGTATTGGGGATCGTGGAAAATATGAGCTATTTTATCCCCCCCGATCGACCAGATAAGCAATATGACATCTTTGGTTCCGGTGGTGGCTCCAAAACAGCTGCTGAATTGGGAGTACCACTGTTGGGGTGCGTGCCGCTAGAGATTTCTACGCGAGTTGGTGGTGATAGCGGTGTACCGATAGTTGTTGGCGACCCAGATTCAGCTTCCGCAAAAGCATTAACAGCGATCGCTCTTACCATTGCTGGTAAAGTATCAGTTGCTGCCTTGACATAATTATAAATTTTATATTTCTATCTACTTCCTGGGCTATAGCTTGGGAATACTAGAAATTGGGTGTTAGGAATTAGAGAAATTGGGGAAGAATAAATATTGATTATTGACCAATTCCCAACAATTAAAGCTAAAGTCTAAACTGGCACAATGTTGTTAAAACGATCGCTCCCCAAAATTCGCTGGAAGTCTTGGGTTAAGCCCTGGCAGCATGTAGATTGGCTACTTTTTTGTTTGCCGATTGCTGTTAGTATTTTTGGTGGCCTGATGATTCTCAGTACGGAACTGAAGCAGCCAGTAACTGACTGGTGGTGGCACTGGATGGTGGCGGGTATCGGCGTGCTTATAGCCCTATTTTTATCTCGCATTCGTTACGAACTCTTGATGCAGTGGCACTGGGTAACATACACACTGACGAACTTCAGTTTAATTGCCGTGATGATTGCTGGTACTAGCGCCAAAGGGGCACAACGGTGGATTAGTGTCGCCGGCTTTAACGTGCAACCCTCAGAATTTGCCAAAGTCGGCATGATTATCACATTAGCAGCCTTGCTACACAGGCGGACTGCTTCTAGCCTCGAAGGTGTTTTCCGCGTTCTGGCAATCACCGCTATACCTTGGGGACTAGTATTTTTACAGCCAGATTTAGCAACATCACTGGTATTTGGTGCGATCGTCTTAGGAATGCTTTACTGGGCAAATGCTAACCCCGGCTGGTTAATTCTGATGATTTCCCCGGTGGTTGCCGCCATTTTGTTTAGTATCTCTTGGCCTTTAACAGAGCCAATAGTTTTATTCAAAGAACTATCTTTTGGCCCATTAGGATTAATTTGGTCAGTTGCAATGGCTATTGTGGGCTGGCAAACTCTTCCCTGGCGTCAATTTGGTTTAGGTGCTATCGGTGCGTGGACTCTCAATATACTGGGTGGCGAATTAGGAGTCTTCGCCTGGAACCATGTTTTGAAAGAGTATCAAAAAGACCGATTAACTGTATTCATGAATCCCGATCACGATCCACTCGGTGCTGGATATCACTTAATCCAATCTCGCATTGCTATTGGTGCTGGTGAAATCTGGGGATGGGGTCTGTTCAAGGGGCCCATGACGCAATTGAATTTTGTACCAGAACAGCATACAGACTTTATTTTCTCCGCAGTCGGGGAAGAATTTGGTTTTGTCGGTTGTTTGTTAGTACTGTTTGTCTTCTGCTTAATTTGCTTCCGTCTACTGCATATTGCCCAAACCGCCAAAGATAACTTTGGTTCTTTGTTGGCTATTGGCGTTTTGTCCATGATTGTGTTTCAGCTGATTGTCAACATTGGCATGACTGTTGGTTTAGCACCTGTGGCAGGAATTCCCCTACCTTGGATGAGTTATGGGCGTTCTGCGATGCTCACCAACTTCATTTCCTTGGGAATAGTAGAATCGGTAGCAAATTTTCGACAAAGACAGAAGTATTATTAATTCGTCATTTCTTGTTGGTCATTGATCATTTGTCCTACCCTGCAGGAAGCCCTTCGGGTTCAGCAGTCGCTCATGGGGGAAACCCCCAAGACCGCGCTACTTCACCGCTGGCGCGTCTATGTCCTTTGCTAATGACCAATGACTAATGACAAATGACTATTAACAAGTATTAAGCTATTAAAAGGAAACAAATGAGGCTAAAAAAATGATTCTGCCTGGAGCAACTGTTCGCGTCAAGAATCCCGCAGATACTTATTATCGCTACGAAGGACTCGTGCAACGGGTGAGTGATGGCAAAGTAGCCATATTATTTGAAGGTGGTAACTGGGATAAATTAGTTACCTTTCGTCTGAGCGAATTGGAACTCGTAGAAACCACCGCCGGACGTAAAAAAGCCAAATAAGATTAGTCATTAGTCATTTGTTCTTTGTTATTTGGCAAAAACTAATGACTAATGACGAATGACTAATGACTAAATTACTATGCGCCTTCCCCTACCACAGTTTGCCACTGGCGATCGCCATCCGAACCACATTGCGGAGGTGATTGAAACTACTAGTACTGAATTTTTAGCTCAGTGTTTAGAGCCAGAAGATTTAAGCTTTCCCTCGATGCCACCCTTTGGTAGTTGGGTCTGTTCTATAGATGAAGAATCTGGCAATCAAATTTATGCTGTAGTGTATTATGCCACAACCATGCCCATAGATTCCGTACACAGAGCGAGAGCATTAGGGTTGTCCTTGCAAGACTTACGGGAAGAACAACCCCAAATATTTGCCATGCTCCGCACAGAATTCCGGGCTGCGATCGTGGGATTTGAACTATCTTCGCAAAATCAAAGTTATAACCAAAGAGTATATCAGTATCTTCCACCCCGTCCCCCGCAAATTCATCAAGCTGTTTATCGATGTGAACCAGAAGCTATCATTAAATTTACTGAAGAATTAGATTTTTTACGGACACTGCTGTGTATAAATGGTGCGCCAATCGAGTCTTTAACCGCAGCTGCCATTCGAGATGTATACCAGTTACGCAAAGCTGACCGACAATGGCTAATTAAAGCTGGACGTAGCTTAAGTGTGCTACTTAAAGACGACTACGATCGCTTACGGTTCATTTTGAGTCAAATCCACCCGTAGGTAGTTAATTCTTAAATAATTGCCTAGTTAGTGTAAATTAAGAAGATTTTTGATTTTTTGTCAGGTGGCTTCCCTATTTATTCTTATTGATCGGGCGATCGCCCCCAAGGTAATCGCTGTTTTACCATAGCCCCTTCAATTCCTATATATGGAACTAGTATCACAAGTTCTTGTTCTGGAACCAACTTCCCAAGTTCTTGGCAAAGAACCAATTGTTCCCTTTGCTATTTTGCTGGTGGTCATCTTAGTTATACCCATCATGTTTGAGCGATTAAGATTACCAGGATTAGTGGGTTTGGTTTTTTCAGGGCTAGTACTTGGGCCTTCAGGTTGGAATCTTTTTCAGTCTGACTCTCCCATGATTAACCTACTATCAGACATTGGGTTAATTTATTTGCTGTTTGTCGCTGGGCTAGAAATTGATTTAGAACAGTTTCGCCGGAAAAAAAGTCGTGCTTTTGGGTTTGCTAGCTTTACTTTCAGTGTACCCCTACTCATGGGAACCTTAGTAGGGCTGATTCTAGGCTATGGCTGGAATACTTCAATCTTAGTTGGCTCTTTATTCGCTTCCTATACCCTTTTGGCATACCCCATAATCAGCCGTTTGGGAGTGGTAAGCAATGAAGCTGTTACTGTCACCATTGGAGCTACGATTTTTACAAACATTGGTGTAGTACTAATATTAGCCATTTGTGTAGCTGTCTCTCATACTCAAGCATTTAGCTTTGCGAAACTACTCACTTTGTCTGGTTGGTTAATGATTTACTCTGTGGCCGTTGTCACAGGCTTTGATTGGGCAGGCAAAGAATTTTTCAAACGGTCTGGAGACGATGAAGGAAACAAGTTTTTATTTGTGTTGCTTTCTGTGTTTCTGGCAGCTGTGGGCGCTCAATTGATTGGGGTAGAAAAAATTGTTGGTGCTTTTTTAGCAGGTTTGGCAGTGAATGAAGCTGTGGGTGAAGGCCCAGTCAAAGAAAAGGTGGTATTTATTGGCAGTGTGCTGTTCATTCCCATTTTCTTTGTAGACCCTTGGCTTACTGATCGATCTACCTACCTTTGCGAACAATCTGAACACGCTCAAGTTAACGCTGTTAATCGTAGTTGGTTTGATTATCAGTAAATTGATCGCAGCTTTGTTGACAAAACTGGTTTACCGCTATAAATGGCAAGAAATGCTAACGATGTGGTCGCTGTCACTACCCCAGGTTGGTACAACGTTAGCAGCAACTTTAGTAGGATATCAGTCTGGGTTGTTGCCAGTAGAAGTATTACATAGTGTGATTGTTTTAATGCTCGTCACATCAACCTTGGGGCCGTTGATAACCAGTCGAATAGCTGTTGGTTTGAATTCCCCACCAGATGAAGATCCAGCACCACCCCTAGCTGAGGAGAAGGCATTAGAAACAGACAATGCTTTTACTATAGTCGTACCTATATATAATCCTCAGACCCAGCAGTATTTGATTGAAATGGCAGCGTTATTAGCACGTCAGTCTCATGGCAAAATTATACCCCTGGCGATCGCTACTGCTGCTGCTCACATGGATGCGCCCCAGTTAGAAGCATCTCTACAACGGAGTGAATGGTTATTGAATAAAGCCACGACACAAAGTCGAGCTTTGGGCGTAGCCGCAGAACCAGTGCTGCGAATTGATGATGCCTTTGCTCAAGGAATTAGCAGAGCAGCTCGCGAACAAAAGGCTAATTTAATTGTTATGGGTTGGGGTAAACGGACTGGGTTACGAGCGCGTTTATTTGGGAATGTGATTGATGGTGTGCTTTGGGCATCTCATTGTCCAGTAGCAGTGACACGTCTAGTAGAATCACCGAAAAAAATTCAGCGGATCTTAGTACCAATAGAAAACTTAACAGCACCAACATTACAACCTGTACAATTTGCCCAGATGCTAGCAGAGGCAAATCAGAGCCACATTACTGTGCTGAATGTGTGCGATCGCCGCACTAGTTCTAGTAAAATTGCTTGGAGGCGATCGCATCTCTCCTTATTGGTATCTAAATTGGCTTTAGCCAATGCCCCAGAAATTCAAATCATCGCTCACGAAAATGTTGCCCAAGCGATTTTACAGGCAGCAAGATTATATGATTTAGTAGTTTTACCTTTTATACGTAATCGTACCAGTCCTGGAGGGTTAGCCATTAGCGATGTCACAACCCAGTTAGCCAGACAACTCACATGCTCAATTATTATGCTTGGAGAACCGCAACGCACTCAAAGCACAAATTTAATTTTGCCTACCACGGTTAGCAGCATTACATCTGCTGTATGATGTAAGGCAGAATACAGTTCAGGTAAGTAGACTTGGGCTGCGTTAGCGTAGTCCGCACTTCGAGTGAGCTTCAGTGACCGCCGGAGGCATCAAATTTCTAAAAATATTAGTAATAAATGAATCAGCTGTAAGAATTTATATCTATATTATTTGCATATATTTGCAGCGCGAGTGTCAACCCGATCTCGACTAATTTTTGGTCTCCAAATAAAAATTTAAGAACCGTAAAAATACTTTATATTTTTGAAGATTTGATAAAGATCGGTTGAATAACAAACAATTTTTAAACAATTTTTGTTATTTTGCTAATTGAATTCTTAAGAAAACAGGTAAAAATATAACAAAACTACAACTGTGAAAAAATAGGTAAGTTCAACAACAATTTTTGATAGAGCCTTGTTATTTTTTTTTGTTTTGTATTTTTGTACCCAAGGTGGGTAATCTAAAAGTAAGCGCAATAGCTACTGAAAATATTTGTAAGTAACTGGGAAACTATGAGAATTTTGGTGACGGGCGGTGCTGGGTTTATTGGTTCCCATCTCATCGACCGACTAATGGCTGCTGGGCATGAAATAATATGCCTGGATAATTTTTACACTGGTCATAAACGCAACATTTTGAAATGGTTAGACCATCCGTACTTTGAATTGATCCGTCACGATATTACCGAACCAATTCGGTTAGAAGTCGATCAAATTTATCATTTAGCTTGTCCTGCTTCACCAGTACATTACCAGTACAACCCAGTTAAAACTGTTAAAACTAACGTGATGGGAACACTAAATATGTTGGGGCTAGCTAAACGTGTGAAAGCAAGGTTTTTCTTAGCTTCTACTAGTGAAGTATACGGAGATCCAGAAATTCATCCCCAAACTGAAGAGTACAGAGGTAGCGTTAATCCCATTGGAATACGTTCATGTTATGACGAAGGTAAAAGAATTGCTGAGACTCTAGCATTTGATTACTACAGGCAAAATAAAGTTGATATTCGAGTTGTGCGGATCTTCAACACCTACGGGCCGAGAATGTTAGAAAATGATGGTCGGGTGGTGAGCAACTTTATAGTTCAAGCCTTGCAGGGTAATCCTTTAACCGTGTACGGTGATGGTTCGCAAACTCGTAGTTTCTGCTACGTTTCTGATTTGGTAGAAGGATTCATCCGCCTAATGAATAGCGACTACATTGGCCCAGTCAACCTGGGTAATCCTGGTGAATACACGATTTTACAATTGGCACAAACTGTGCAAAATATGATTAATCCAGACGCGCAGATTAAATTCGAGGCACTACCTTCGGACGATCCCCGACGTCGCCAGCCTGATATCACAAAGGCAAAAACTTGGTTAAATTGGGAACCTACCATTCCTCTACAAGAAGGTTTAAAACTAACAATAGAAGATTTTCGCGATCGCATTCAAAGCGATGTCAATAATTCAACCACCTGAGTTACGTCTAGCGTCGCTCTAAATTTTCATCCAGGCTAACCCCATCGGTAGCTAGTATATTTAGTTGCTGAGTTTTCCCAAGTGTCTAAGTGTAAAATTGAGAATTTTTTTTGAAAATTAAGCCCAAAAAAGTGAGGAGTTAAATAAATGCGTGTTTGCGTTATTGGTACTGGTTACGTTGGTTTAGTTACAGGCGCTTGCTTGGCTCATATTGGGCATGATGTAATTTGCGTAGACAACAACGAAGAAAAAGTTAAGTTAATGAAGTCTGGGCAATCTCCAATTTTTGAGCCAGGACTCTCAGAAATTATGCAGTCTGCCATTCAAACAGAGAAGATTCATTTTACTAGCGATCTTGCTGCTGGAGTTTCCCACGGAGAAATTTTGTTTATTGCTGTAGGAACGCCACCTTTACCCACTGGTGAAAGTGATACTCGTTACGTCGAAGCTGTAGCTCGTGGGATTGGGGAAAATCTCAACGGTGGTTATAAAGTCATAGTGAATAAATCTACAGTACCCATTGGTTCAGGTGACTGGGTGCGGATGCTTGTTCTAGATGGTGTTGCAGAGCGGCAGAAAACACTGATACCCGCAGGTGGAGTGCCGAGTGATGAGAAATTACCTGAATTTGTAGCCGAGTTTGATGTAGTCAGCAATCCAGAGTTTTTGCGCGAAGGTTCGGCAGTTCACGACACCTTCAACCCCGATCGCATTGTATTAGGAGGCAATAGCCAAAGAGCAGTAGCCTTAATGGAACAGCTGTATGCTCCAATTGTGGAACGCAAGTACGCTGACGATCAATCTTTACCCCCTGTGCCAATTTTGGCAACAGACCCTGAGTTCGGCAGAGATGATTAAATATGCCGCTAATGCCTTCTTAGCTACTAAGATTAGTTTTATTAACGAAGTTGCTAATATTTGCGATCGCGTCGGTGCTGATGTTACTCAAGTAGCTAAAGGTATCGGTCTAGATTCCCGTATTGGTAACAAGTTTTTACAAGCTGGTATTGGTTGGGGTGGCTCTTGTTTTCCCAAAGATGTCTCCGCTCTGATTCACACTGCTGATGACTATGGTTATGAAGCCCAGCTACTGAAATCTGCTGTCAGTGTCAACGAACGTCAGCGGTTGATTGCTTTGGAAAAACTCCAACAAGTTCTAAAAATTCTCAAAGGCAAAACAGTCGGACTACTCGGACTGACCTTTAAGCCCGATACCGACGACTTGCGCGACGCTCCAGCACTCAACCTAATTGAACAGCTAAACCGACTGGGAGCTAAAGTTAAAGCCTATGACCCCATTGTTTCCCAAACAGGTCTACGTCATGGACTTTCTGGTGTGCTAGTAGAAACCGATGCCGAAAGACTCGCTGACGGCTGTGATGCCTTAGTACTTGTCACCGAATGGCAGCAATTCAGCACTCTGGACTATGTGAAGATGGCGAAACTGATGGCCCACCCCGTTATCATTGATGGTCGTAACTTCCTCGACCCCGAAGCAATGATCCGCGCTGGATTCCAATATGTAGGCGTGGGAAGATAGAAAGTAGAGACGCGATTAATCGCGTCTGTACAGGAGTTAGGAGTGATAAATAAAAATTAATTACAATTTATAATTAACAACTCCTAACTTTCTTCAAAACCTAAAGATTTAAATTACCGCCTAGAATCATCTAGGCGGTATTTAATTTGTTTAAATTACTCTACTTTAATTTTTTGCCTATAATTTGGGATTAAGGACTATTTGGAATACGTTCAATTTCAGCATATCCACTGAAAATAATTTTTTGACCTTCAGTTTCTAATCGGTTGAGGCGCATTTTCACTCCATCAAGGTCAAAACGATCCAAATCGACCATATTATCTAAAATTTCTACCAACGCTACGCTCAAGGTTTGCGAGATTTCCCGTTGTGCTTCTGGTACTTGGTCAAGTTGAATTTTCGGATCTTTGAAAGAAACTCGCCGCCGTCTTTCAATACCTACAGTTAAAATCATGCTCAGGGGTACAAGTTCGCCATTATTTAAATCTGCTTTTGCTAGAAGCTGTAAGCGATTTTCTGACAATAGCTGTATCTGGACATCTGTAAAGGAGACTGGTTCACCGCCAGATAATTCTGTCAGTGATGGTACGGTGAGGTTAAGCAGGCGCTTTTTCACCAGTTCCGCATTAAAGGCTTGGTTTATGCCTGCTTCTGATAAGATTACTTGAGCGATCGCTTGAGTAGGTTGCTTAAGGCTAAGTTTGCCCTTTAAAACCGAACCGAAGTCAATGGCCACCGCATCAGTTTCAAACGACATCTCCTCAACCGCGAAATCTCTCCGAATCACCAAGCCACGACCGCTCATTTTGAAGCTATCAATGCTGCCTTGTAAGAGCTTGCTGGAAGGATAGCAGCGCACAAAGACTTCTACTGACTCGCTCGTGCTAAACAGGTGGCGAATCGTTTGGCTGGCGACTGTGTTGAGCATCCGCTCTCCCCAATCTGTGCCTTTAGGATCTTGTAAACCAGTAAGTCCGCCGAACATGTGGTTTTGGGTCTCTAGAAGTTCTTTGTACTTTTGTAACAAATCATGAAGAATACAGCAAGCGATCCCGTGATTAATTGTGCTGATGGATAGGCATAGAATGGCTGATAACTGATAAAATATGTATTAAATATTACTAGTGTGACTTATTTGGGAGAAAGTTGCAGCATTGATGACAATAGTAATCCTAAGAGAATGAGATTACTGTGGCGTAGTATTTTATAGATGGTTAAAATGTATCATTTATAAAACTATAATACATTTTTGCTACTGTAGTAATACATAAAGTTAGCCTGAGTCTTCCTGAGTCAGCTTCAACCTCATGGTTTCCACACGGAGCGCGAGGTCTTAGAATACGCTTAAATACCGCATTAGCAATATTAATCGTGCTAATTTTGATATGATTCTGGATTTATTTAAACCATAAAACCAGAATCAGATCAAGATATTCACGCCCTTTGGCAATTTTCGTTATGGTTTGTGTGGCGATCGCTCCATAGTTTTTGTAATTTGAAATTCATTAATCGAGTTTCTAGAATTCAGATATATTGGTATTGAGTTTATTTTCTTGCTGCTGACATCAATTGCTGGAGGTACTGTGGTTCTTCTCCCAGCCAATCTAGATTTTGGGCAGTGCTATCGAAGATTGATGAGGTTTTGAAAGGCTCAAACTCGCCGCGTGATGCCGCTTCTGCCGTTTTTGCTAAGAGCGATCGCACTTGCTCGTTATTCATTGGCTGGAACGTCCGCACTGCTTCAAAAGCTTGCTCTAGAATCTCCATGCTGTCAATTCCGGTAATTACAACCGATGTGGGCAGATTCAAAGCATAGTGTAAACATTCAATTGGCGTTACAGTATTTGACTGTAAAAGAATACCGTTTGCCAAGCTTTTCATTCCCAGAACGCCGATGTTTTGTTTAACTAGCTCTGGCACAACCAGCTTTTCAAAGCTTCGGTAGTGGGCATCCATCACATTGAGAGGCATCTGCACTGTATCAAATTTAAACCCATTAGTGGCTGCAACTTCCAGCATATGCAGATGAACATAGGGGTCTTTATGCCCAGTAAAACCTATATATCGGAGTTTGCCAGCTTTCCGTGCCTCAATCAAGGCAGCATTCGCCCCTTCTTCCTGAAAAACTCGATGCGGGGTCTTCGTGCCGTAGGATTTCGTGGTGCTGAACGAGATCGATGCAATCAACTTGCAGGCGTTGGAGTGATTCGTCTAGCTGTTTTGCGGCTGCTTTTTTAGAGCGACCATCGATTTTCGTCATCAGGAACACTTTGTCTCGATAGCCATCGCCTAGCGCTTTTCCCATACGAATCTCGCTAAGTCCACCATTGTAATCCCAACTGTTATCCATAAAGTTTATGCCGCGATCGATCGCGGTTCTAACAATTCGGATACCTAGTTCCTCATCAACATGCTTCAAGGCGATGTGCCAACCACCCAATCCGATGGCGGAAACTTTCTCTCCTGTACTACCGATAACTCGGTATTGCATTTGTGAATTTGACGTAGTTTCTGACATGAGTTTTCCAAGTCTTTCAGCTATTACTTAAATACATATAGCCATCTGCCAATTCAAACACAAGAGAAAGTTGGTAATATCTTGCTGAAGATACACTTTTCAAGCCGATCGGGAAATGACTGAAGAAGCCAAAATATCGATGGCAATTTGCTATGTTTGAGGTAAAGAATTAAGGGTACAGCATTGCTGCACCCCTACAACATATTTGGTTCAAATAAATGAAAACTGTTGTACAATATCGACAATTACTTACCACTATAAAAAAAGGCAATTTCTTTTTCTTTTAGGGGTGCAAAACCAGCATCTACAAGTAATTGGTCGAGTTCTGCTTGGGGAATGTGTTTTGCGCCAATTCGTACAATGCGCGATCGCATGGTATTAGATACACCACTGCGCTGTCTATTGCTTTCTAGCGCCATAACTTTACTATAAAGTTCTAGCTTGGCAGGGGGAATGGGAGAACCATCAAAATCAATTCCCTGTGCGATCGCTTCATCAATCGCATCAGCTCCTGTAGTAGTTTGATTCCCTGGGTTAGTTTCAGTAGGCATAGTGATTTACTCTTCTTCGCTATGGGTAGATTTTACCAGCCTTACTGACACCAAAGTTGCCCGAACTCACGTTTACAGAAGTTTTCATGTATTTGAACCACATCTGTTGTAAGGGCGCAAAGCTTTGCGCCCCTACTAATCACGAGCTTGTCGCGTCACCACACCACCAACAAACGCTCCTAAGATAGTGCCTGTCCATAGCCCTGTTGTGCTACCTTGCCATATTGCTCCTGGTGTTATCCAAGCGTTGCACATCTCCTTTAAACCCCAAGGTTGGTTTTGACACTTTTGACTATGGAGCATCATGGTAATTTGCCCACTAGTGTAAGCGCCAAAAAAACCTGATGACAGCGCCAAGAAAGTGCAAATTAAAATTTTATTTTTTATCATTTGTCATTAGTCATTAGACATCTTGCAAAAGTAACAAATGCCAAGATGTTGGGCAAAGGTTAAAGGTTACTGGGTTTGGGAAAATTCTATACCTTTACCCTTTACCCCTTACCCTTTTCCCACAATGTCAAGAAGTCTATTAGTCATTGGTCATTATTCCCCATGCCCAATGCCCTATTCCCAATCAACCTGTATTTCTCATTCCAGCAGCAATACCATTAATAGTTAACAATGCTCCTCGCAGTAACTCGCCTTTGCTGTAACGAGAATGAATTACTCCAGAAGTAGCAGTAGTATTTTGGGACTGCCGTAGACGCTTGAGTAGTGAAACTTGGATAAATCCCAAGGGGACAATTGTCCCATTCCGTAACTGCACAGATCGTTGCAATATCGGATCGCCATCTAACAGTCGATTATGATCGGTGATTTTTAACACCAAATCCCTTGTCAGATAGAACTCGCTAGCAATTTGGTCAAAAACCTTGGCAAAACGAAGTCGATCTTCTGGTTTTGAGAGTTCTTGGACGTAGTGGTGTGCCATTTGTATATCTACTTTTGCCAAAGTCATCTCGGCTTTAGAAATCACCATCTTGAAAAAGGGCCACTTAACGTAAAAGTAGCGCAGTAATTTCAAGTGTTCTTCTGGTTCTGCGTTCAGGAATTCTTGTAAGGCTGTGCCAACGCCATACCAGGAAGGAAGTAAAAAGCGGGTTTGCGTCCAGCTAAATACCCAAGGAATAGCTCGCAGACTGCTTAAATCTTTTTTACCAGATGGACGACGGGCGGGACGGGAACTAATTTGCAGTTGACTAATTTCTTCAATGGGGGTTACTTCGTGGAAGAAATCAACAAAATCAGGCTGTTCGTAGATTAAAGCTCGATAATGTTGACGCGATCGCACTGCTAATTCTTCCATAATCTCATTCCAGGGTTCAATATCATCAAACCCTGTCCGTAACAGGCTGGCTTGAATCACAGCTGTGGTGATGGTTTCCATATGGTACAAAGCCAAGTCCAACAAGGAATATTTGGAAGCTAAAACTTCTCCTTGTTCAGTAATCTTGATTCGCCCATTGATACTATGACCTGGTTGAGCCAAAATCGCTTCATAAGCAGGGCCCCCACCCCGTCCCACAGAACCGCCGCGTCCGTGGAAAATTCGCAAATTTAGATCGTAGTTTTCTGCTATTTGTTGCAGTGATTTTTGAGCTTTATGAATTTCCCAATTACTGCTTAAAAAACCAGAGTCTTTGTTGCTGTCAGAATACCCCAGCATTACTTCTTGCAAGTTGGGGGTGATGGATGAGGCAGGGGAGCAAGGGAGCAGGTGGTCACTGAGCGTAGCCGAAGTGGGAGCAGGGGAGGCAGGGGGGGCAGGGGAGGGTGAATTTTCATCTGCACCTTCTGTTTTTGTCTGTTCGTAGCCGCCGGCTAATAAAGCGCGATATAACGGCAGTTCAAACAGTTTTCGCATGACGCTTCTGGAGCGTTGTAAATCTTCTACTGTCTCAAATAGGGGAATAACTTGAATAGTTCCGACGGCAATGGCGGGGTCAAAAAGTCTGGCTTCTTTGGCTAAAAGCAATACTTCCAGCACGTCGCTCACGTCGCGGCACATACTGATAATGTAAGTTTGGCAGATGTTCAGACCAAATTCTTGTTGGAGCGATCGCACGACGCGAAAGGTTTCAATTACATCGTTGGTTTTTTCGGAAAATGGCAATTCTGCCGGAATTAATGGTCTGCGGGTTTGCAGTTCGCCTGTAAGCCAAGTAACTCTTTGCTCCTCGGATAGTTCGTTGTAAGGTTGAGGTAATATTTGCAGGTATTCCAGAATCTCATTGAGCGCATCGGCATGGCGAGATGATTCTTGGCGGATATCTAACTGTGTCAAGTTAAAGCCAAAAATTTCTACCTGACAAATCAGATTTTCTAATTCTCGACAACTTAAACCTGTTTCTGTCAAGTTGCGCTGAATCATTCGCAGTTCTGCTAAAAAATCGGCACCCGAACGATACAGGGGGCTGTCTTGATTTGTTGGCGTTTCCCGATTGTACAAAGCGAGATTGCGATCGCGAGTATTTTCCAGCCGTTTCAGTACGTAAGCCAGTTTCAGCCGATAAGGTTCTTGTCGATAACGCAGTGCCAGTGCATCGTAGACTTCACTCAATTGCGACTGATCCAATTCTAGAGATTCCAATAAGTCTGGTAAAACATCACTCCAGTGCATCGACACACTCAACAATTCAATCAGATTTTTCACTGACTGAATATATCTCCCGATCACCATTTTGCGCTGATAGCAAGCTGTTTTCCAGGTGATTTCAGGTGTGACTGATGGGTTTCCATCTCTGTCTGAACCTACCCATGAGCCAAAAGAGCAAAAGTTTTTACTCGGTGGTTCAAGCCAAGGAAAGGTATTGGATAGAGCGTGTTTGAAACGTTTATACAGTTGGGGAATGCCATCAAATAAAACTTCTTGGAAGTAGTGCAGGGCATAATCTACTTCATCTAGCACTGTGGGTTTGAACTGGTGAAGTTCATCTGTACGCCACCACAGGCGAATCTCTTCGAGCAATTGTTCGCGGACATCTACTGCTTCCCAAGGATATGCTCCTGGTGTACTCCCAGAGTGATTTTCCAAGGTATCCAGTTTTTGCAAAAGTTGTACCACCTGTCGCTGCTTATCTCGGATGGTATGGCGAACAATTTCCGTCGGATGCGCTGTAAAAACTAACCGCACATCCAGATGTGCAATTAGACGTTGAATTTGCTGGGGTGGTACATTCAGTTTGAATAAATAGGGAAACAAGGCAGCAAAAGTACCTTTTGGTTTGACTTGCGCCTTTTCGAGATAATTCTTTTTGAGGAAGGCTGCTGCTATTCCCTTGCTAACGGGCGCATCATCTTCTCTTTGATTGGAGGAATAGTTAACATTAGACGGTGTTTCCGGCTCCATAGCCTCTGTTTCTGCTTCATAACGGCTCAATTGCTGCCGTTGTTCGTATTCCTGCTCTATGATGTTAATCAGCTGAAAATACAGAGCGAAAGCACGAGCCGCGCGAATTGCTTCATTGATATTTAATTGTTCAATTAATTTGACGGCTGAGGATGCTTGGTCATTTGTTGCTTGCCCCTCTGGCGAACATAGATCGCGCAACTCACGTAACAAGTCTACCATATTTTGACCGCATTCTTGCCGGAGAACTGACTCCCACAATTCTTCCACTACCTGGAGACGATGACGCAAAAATAATTCCGACACCGGGTATATATCAGCAGTTTGAGACGAAGAGTATAAAAGGGAACCCATATTCTCTATTCTTGTAAAGCTAATTATTGTTTACGGTTCTAGGTTTTGCACTTAATGCTCACTGGGTTGTTCCTGAGCAAATAATTATTTGGTGTATATCTTCTCATCTTGATTGATTTCGCGTTCATCGGGGAAATCTAGATTGGGTAGGCGATCGCCTCGAAATAATTCTTCACTAGCTTCTCCTATGGCTTTTAGTGCTCTGACTGTGGTTTTTCCAGTAATCAGTAGCAGTAATATAGACGCTGTACTTATTTGTAAAAGGAGCGATTGAGGAATGGGAAACAAATCCAGATTGGATGTGGGTTTAGGTGAAGACTGTTGATTGGTAGGAGGCATTGCTAATTTTTGGTTATGGGAATTATGAGTAGAGACGCGATTTATCGCGTCTTTTAGGAGAGACGCGATTCATCGCGTCTGTACAGGAGTTAGGAGTTAGGATGACTCCAACGATAAAGGGAGGGAGTTTAATGAGATAAGCTTATTATTTGTTTCGCCCATCAAGCGCATTAGCGTAGTGGAACACAAGTCCCGCTTTAAAGGACAAGTCATCAGCCAGTCATATAGAATTATTCTGACTCCTGGCTCCTAACTTTTAACTCCTAACTAACTCCTAACTTCTGATTTCTGACTCCCTATTAGTAAAATAAACGCAAAACTCAACATTAGTCAGACTTGCAACCTATACAAGACTATCTTGTCCGATTTTGTGAGCTACGAAGGTAACAAAATTGTTAAAAAAAAACGTCAGAGTGTGATAGACCTATGGTTCTAGTTTACAAGTGCAGGCACTATCCCCCAACCATCGCTTCCTGTAAAGTTAACTGAGCATGAAAACAGTAGTACCAGATCGCCAGCAATCCTTAGTGCAATGGGTAAGCCAAGCAACAGGGATCAACACTTTCGGAGTGAAAGTCCGGTTGCGGGGAAATGACCTTCATATTCTTTGTGAAGGTACAGAATGTCCGCAGCGTTGGCGTACTTTGTCTGATTTGCTGCAAGCACTACAGCAAACAAACTTAGATATCCTCACAAACAGCGAACAAACCTCAATATATCAAGTATTTGTCTATGGCCGCAGAAAAGGGGAACACCGCCCCTCATGGTGCCATCGGGTTCACCTCAATCAAATAGATAAGCATCTCGATCAGGTGCAACAAGCGCTGCTAGCAGACTCGGAAAAATCAAAACAATCGGGTGGGGCGCTAATTGTCTCTAACGAAAGTTTGGCACGCCAAGGCAATCCAGAGGCGATCGCTCGATATCTGAGTGAAACTCTGAGTACGCTAGGTGTATCAGTACAGGTAAAAATTAAGCTATATAAACCCAAGAATTCTCAGCCAGAAGAAAATCGCCTGTGGGTATTTTGCCAGTCAAGCTATAGCCCTGATGCATCGTTGCTTGCTGAACCCATAGCACAAAAGTTGCGTTATCTCAAGCTTTCCGGCTACCAAGATGCCGTAATTGTTTCTCAAGTGAGCGGCGAAACTGCCCCTGATTGGCTGCTGCGGGTGGATTTGACGCCACCAGAGGTGATGCTGAAGGAGTGGGCGCGTTGGGGAGATGTCCAAGCGATCGCTCGATTATTAGCTGAAGTTCTATCAGGATTAAAAGTTGGCGTCCAAGTTTCTTTGAAAGAATCAACGCTACATATTTTTTGTATCCCAGCTTTCGATCCTTTAGGAACTGCCCCGATCCCAGACAAGGTAGCGTGCTTAGAGGCGATTTTACCGCAGCTAGAAGCGATCGCTCCTCAAGGCATTCTCGCCGCCACCGTATACGGACAAAAAGCAGGCGACAAGGAACCCACTTGGGTTGATTGGCTGAGTTTACCCGCAGCAAACCATCCCGCTTTTGCCATATCACCACTTGATTTGGCAAATACTGGCGATGAATCAGCGATCGTATTTTTACTAGAGCGCTTACTCAATCCTGATTTGGATTGGCGACTATTGACAGGGGGAATTCGCGTACTTCTACTGAACAAAAATGGTTTATTGCACATTATGTGTGATGCACCTGTTTGTCCACAGCGACAACAAGTAACAAGTAAAATTACGCAGTTTATCCGCCAGTTAAAAATTTCCGGTATCATGGGAGTACGTATCTACGGTCGGCGTGCTGGGAATAAAGAACCTTTTTGGCATTATGGCGTCGATCTTGAACATCGCCAACGTTTAGTACCAGAAGCAACCCCAGAATTTGCTGCTACTTCTATATACATTGACGATTTAGTAACATCTGAGACTAGTGAACCAATTTTGCGCCCAGACTTAACGACAGAAGAAGTTCAAAATTTTGTAACCGAAGTAGCGCGAGATTGGATAGCAACGGCGAGTTCAACTGCGAGAAAATTCTTGTTGAAAAGCCAGCTATTTACCGAAAGCAACGAGTCAGCGGAACGTAACCATGATGTTCAAGGAATTAAAATTGCTCTGGTTTGGGGAACACTGGGATTATTGCTCACCCTCCAAACTGATTGGATATTGGGTCGAATTATTGCACTTAATACGCCCAGTTCGTCAAAAGTAGCTAGTGCCACCCTCCCATCTTCATCTTCTGAGCAAAAGGCAGCTTTGACATCTGGAAAAAATCAGAGTGAGAAAACGACATTTTTTAGCAGCACTTCCAAGACAAAATCTCCTCCAAATCAGAGTTCTGTATTTAATGCTTCGGAATTTACTCAAAGCGATGATACCCCAAAAAATAATTTGGCAGCCGCACCACTGAAGGGAAAAGCCACCGCAACAGCTATTCTTTTAGCAGCGCGATCGCAGATGCCAAGTTTTAATGTTAGGCAGTTAGACGAGCAACTAGCACTGTATAAACAGCGTTTAGCTAGAACTGGTAGTCCCCCAGATGTATTGATTATTGGCTCCTCCCGCGCCCTCAGAGGAGTAGATCCCGCAGCACTTTCTAAAGCTTTAGCGACTCAAGGCTATCCAAATCTTGACGTGTTTAACTTTGGGATCAACGGTGCTACGGCACAAGTTGTAGACTTTGTGATTCGTCACGTACTAGAACCATCAGAACTACCCAAAATAATTATCTGGGCAGATGGGGCGCGTGCTTTCAACGGTGGACGCGAGGATATTACCTTTAAATCGCTTGCGGCATCCGTTGGTTATAAGCAAGCATTCCAAAAAACAGCAACTACTGCAAATAGCAATAATTTACCAGAGAATACAGTCAATTCGGAAGAACAAAAGACAAACGAAGAAAAACAGGAAATTAGTACTTATGAAGCCGTCAATCAGTCATTAAATCAGGCTCTCGCCTCTGTTTCTACTAGCTATCAAAACCGCGACCAAATTAAAAGTTTACTGCAAAAACAACTGCTCTTATTTGGTAAAAATCAAACAGTTGTATCACAAAAACAGTTGACAGACGGTACTTCAGATGAAAGTATTTCCCAGCAAGCCGTTGACTTTGATGGCTTTCTACCCTTGTCGATTCGCTTTAATCCCGCGAGATACTATCAAAAACATTCTAGAGTTCCCGGAAATTATGACAACGACTATAAATCTTTCCAAGTAGAAGGACAGCAAGATACTGCTTTTCAAGAAGTGCTTCAGTTTACCCAGTCTCAGAAAATCTCTTTAGTATTTGTCAATATGCCTCTGACAGCAGATTATTTAGATCCAGTGCGTAAACAATATGAGCAACAATTTCAGCAATATATGTTGCGTTTGGCTACTAATCCTAACTTTATTTATCGTGATTTGAGTCAACAGTGGCCAAAAGTAAATGATTTCTTTTCCGATCCTAGCCACCTCAATCGGTTTGGTGCATACGAAGTATCGAAAAAGCTAGCTAACGATCCGATGATTCCTTGGCCAGTGAAGTAGGGAGTGGGAGTGGGGATGAGAGAGCAGAGGGCAGGGGGCAGGGGAGCAGAGGAGCAGCACTTCGACTCATTTCGGCTACGCTCAATGACCAACGCTCAGTGACCGAGGAGCAGAGGAGTAGAACAGTAGGGGAAGAAGAACTATTTTTACAAATGACAAATGACAAATGACTAAAAAATGAACTTTATATCAATTTTCTATGGGCTGTTCTTATTGAGTGTGTTAGGAATTTACTGGTCTTTAGCACAACATAAATTGCGATTGTGGACGCTGCTAATTGCCAGTCTGGTTTTTTATTCATCTTTGCACATCCAATACATACCATTACTATTAGCATTGACGTTTATCAATTTCCGTATAGGGCTGGGAATTGGTAACAACACATCACCAGGGAAACATTCTCTTGACTGGCAAATTTCTAATGAAGAGTGGCAATTTGCTCAAGTTGATTGGAATCGTCGCCGTTTAAAGATTTTGTGGGTGGGTATAATTCTAAATGTTTTACTGCTATTAGCTTTTAAGTATTTTACCCCTTTATTCAAGTTTGTTTTTCATGTCCAAACAAACTCGCCAGATAGCTCTTTTAAATTAATTGCACCCTTGGGAATTTCATTTTTCACTTTTGAATGTATTGCTTATTTAATAGATGTCTATCGCGGTGCCCCTGCTACTGATAATTTTCTCAAATTTGCTACGTACAAATTATTCTTCGCCAAACTGATTTCAGGGCCGATTACGCGCTACCACAACTTAGCAAATCAATTTAATACACTAGAATTACCCAATACTAATAGAGTAGCCCAAGCGCTGTGGTTGATTGCTAGAGGCGCAGTCAAAAAAGGTATTTTTGCAGACCACTTGGGAATTTTCGTCGATTTATGTTTCGGTAATTTGCAACGGGCCGGTAGTACGGATCTTTGGTTAGCTACATTCGCTTATGGCTTGCAGTTATATCTAGATTTCAACGGTTACGTAGACATTGCCCGTGGTAGTGCGATGCTTTTCGGTTTAGTTCTACCTGAAAATTTCGACTTTCCTTATTTCAGCACCAATATTTCTGAATTTTGGCGGCGCTGGCACATGACTCTGGGAGATTGGTTACGTAACTATGTCTACTTTCCGTTGGGTGGTTCCCGTCGCGGTTTAGTCCGTACCTGCTGGAATTTATTTATTGTGATGCTAATTGCTGGTATCTGGCACGGTGCTGCTTTGGGTTATGTCGTTTGGGGTATATTCCACGGATTAGCTTTAGTGGTTCATCGACTTACAGATTCTATAAGCGATCGCTCTGAAAATCTAGAACAATTCTGGCAAAATCCTCTAGGTATATTTGTTGCTTGGTTCTTAACTCAATTCATGGTTTTTACCTCTTGGATTTGGTTCCGTCTACCTAATCTCCAAGACTCTTCTTTGGTAATTCGGCATCTTTGGGGTTATCCGGCTGACGCCCAGTTTGCTGAAAAGGTTTATGTCGAAGCCTTAAATATGAGCCAATCCCAACTCGCTTGGGTACTTCTAGCTTTAGCTGCCCTTATGGCTGTAGTCTATGCATTCAATCGAATGCTGAAGTTGGAGTTTAACTGGCCCCTTAAGCTTGTCTTCGTTCCCCTATGTTTTTACGCTGTTTGGTTATTAGCTCCTGAAGGCAGTTTGCCCTACATCTACTTTGATTTTTAACTGAACCATCAGACAATGTAAAACTTAATATTTCGTTACAAATTAGCAAGAATTAAAATCTTTCCCACCAGCTAATTGTAAAGAAAGGTAAAGTTAAATAACGAGGCGATCGCTTCATTAAAAACGATCGCTAGTTTATTGTTGAAATGGCTGAAAAAGCCTGAATCCATTACTTTTATCTTGATTATTTATAGAAGGAAAACTTTACAGTTCGATGAGCTTGTTAAAGAATTATGTTACAGAATATTAAGTCACAGTTCGCGTCAAAGTAAATTCATGTAGACTGTATTTCAACAGGCGAAAATAAAATCGCTTGTTGCATATTTAACAACCCATAGCACTTATAAAACCATGACCACAACCTTACAACGGCGCTCCGGCGCTAACGTATGGGATCGCTTTTGCGAGTGGATCACCAGCACCGACAACCGTATTTACATCGGTTGGTTTGGTGTCCTCATGATCCCAACCCTACTAGCTGCTACAACCTGCTTCGTAATTGCTTTCATCGCTGCTCCTCCCGTGGACATCGACGGCATCCGCGAACCAGTTGCAGGTTCTTTGATTTACGGAAACAACATCATCTCTGGTGCAGTTGTTCCTTCTTCAAACGCAATCGGCTTGCACTTCTACCCAATCTGGGAAGCTGCTTCCTTAGATGAGTGGTTGTATAACGGCGGTCCTTACCAGTTAGTAATTTTACACTTCTTGCTCGGTTGCGCTGCCTACCTTGGTCGTCAGTGGGAACTTTCTTACCGCTTAGGTATGCGTCCTTGGATCTGCGTAGCTTACAGCGCACCTCTGGCTTCCGCTACCGCAGTATTCTTGATCTACCCAATTGGTCAAGGTTCTTTCTCTGATGGTATGCCTTTGGGTATCTCTGGAACCTTCAACTTCATGATTGTGTTCCAAGCAGAACACAACATCTTGATGCACCCCTTCCACATGTTAGGTGTGGCTGGTGTATTCGGCGGTTCATTGTTCTCAGCAATGCACGGTTCTCTAGTAACTTCTTCCTTGGTTCGCGAAACCACCGAAACCGAGTCTCAAAACTACGGTTACAAATTCGGTCAAGAAGAAGAAACCTACAACATCGTTGCAGCCCACGGCTACTTCGGTCGGTTAATCTTCCAATACGCTTCCTTCAACAACAGCCGTTCACTGCACTTCTTCTTAGCAGCTTGGCCTGTCGTCGGTATCTGGTTCACCGCTTTGGGTATCAGCACGATGGCATTCAACCTGAACGGTTTCAACTTCAACCAATCAGTAATTGATTCCCAAGGTCGCGTCATCAGCACTTGGGCAGATGTAATCAACCGCGCTAACTTGGGTATGGAAGTAATGCACGAGCGTAACGCTCACAACTTCCCCCTAGATTTAGCTGCTGGTGAAGTTACTCCTGTTGCTCTGACTGCTCCTGCGATCAACGGTTAATTCTGAAGATTTAGCTAAATAAAAAGCGCCCTCCAGAAATGGGGGGCGCTTTTTTGTTGTAATTAACTTAAAAGCTAGGCTAACTTAGCAAAACTTAAAAAAAATGTCTTGAAAAATACAAATTACTAATGTAAAACGTGATATTAGGAGCCGGGAAAGTTTTCCCTTTTTTCTACACAGTCTCCCTGGGGAAGTGAGTTAACAGCATTTTTGGTGTGAGGTAATTCCAGAGAGTCCCGGCTATTAGGGAGAAGGTATTTGGCAAAAGTCTTTGAAAACAGCTTAATTCTCAATTTTTAAGAATTGAGAAAGTTTGTTGTCACCGATTTATAAATAACACAGTTATGTCCACAACTCTAGGAAGAAGCGAAAGCGGCAACCTGTGGGATCGTTTCTGTCAATGGATTACTAGCACCGACAATCGGCTTTATATCGGCTGGTTCGGCGTTTTAATGATTCCTACCCTATTAACCGCTACCATCTGTTTCATTATTGCCTTTATTGCTGCACCACCCGTTGATATTGACGGCATTCGGGAGCCAGTTTCTGGTTCTTTATTATACGGCAATAACATCATCACTGGTGCTGTTGTACCTGCTTCTAATGCAATTGGTTTGCACTTCTACCCAATTTGGGAAGCTGCTTCAATGGATGAATGGCTCTACAACGGCGGCCCTTATCAGCTCATTGTCTTGCACTTCCTGCTTGGGATCTTCTGCTGGCTCGGTCGGCAATGGGAGTTAAGCTATCGTTTGGGGATGCGTCCCTGGATTTGCGTTGCTTACTCTGCGCCTGTAGCTGCTGCAACTTCGGTTTTCTTAATTTATCCAATTGGTCAAGGTAGCTTTTCTGATGGGATGCCTCTGGGCATTAGCGGCACTTTTAATTTCATGTTGGTATTCCAAGCCGAGCATAATATTCTCATGCACCCATTCCATGAATTAGGTGTAGCTGCGGTGTTCGGTGGTGCTTTTTTCGCAGCAATGCACGGTTCTTTGGTGTCTTCCTCTCTAGTCAGAGAGACAACAGAAGCTGAATCTATAAACTATGGTTACAGGTTTGGACAAGAACAAGAAACCTATAGCATCGTAGCAGCTCACGGTTACTTTGGGCGGTTAATTTGGCAATATGCCAGCTTTAACAACTCGCGTTCCTTGCACTTTTTCTTGGCTGCTTGGCCTGTAGTTGGGATCTGGTTGACGGCATTGGGCATCAGTACGATGGCGTTCAACCTCAACGGGTTTAACTTTAACCAATCAATTCTTGACTCTAAAGGTCATGTAGTTAATACATGGGCTGATGTACTAAACCGGGCCAATTTGGGTATAGAAGTGATGCACGAACGCAATGCTCACAACTTCCCTCTGGATTTAGCGGCGGGTGAGGCAGTACCAGTGGCAACGATGTCTACGACAGGCGTAGCTGCGGCACCTGTAATTCACGGTTAATTGTAAGTTAAAATTCACTGCGCTCTCTGTATGGAGGGCGCTTTTTTCGTGCATGAAGCTATAGTTATACAAATATTTACACAGATAAAATATAAAAAAAATATCTGGTGTATTTGGGTACAATTACTAAATTGTTACTCATTTATATTAGTGAATGCATTGGTATAAATAAAAATAATTATCAAAACTGTGAGCAGTAGATAAACTAACTACTGATGATTATCCCTGGATACATAGATTGTGTTTTCACAGACTACAAATCTCAAATTTTAGTTTTTGTCTCAATTCAATATAAAATCTAAAACTTAAAATCCAAAATCAACATGGCAGACCTAACTCCTAATTCTAGTTTTAGTTTGACACTGCGCTTGCAGATTCCCAATCGTGTAGGGATGTTGGCGTCAGTAACACATGCGATCGCAACCTGTGGCGGTAATCTCGGTCAAATCGATTTAATCGAGCAAACCCGCAAAGAGTCCACCCGCGATCTGACTGTAGATGCTGCTAGTACTGAACACGCTGAAACCATTGTGCAAGCAATCAAAGCCTTGCCAGATATCAAGTTACTCAGTGTTTACGATCGCACTTTTAATTTGCACCGTGGTGGCAAAATTAGCATTGCTAGCAGAATTCCCCTGAAGAGTGTTTCCGATTTAGCAATGGCTTACACCCCCGGAGTTGGTCGAATTTGTACAGCGATCGCTCAAGACCCAGAGGAAGTTTACAACTTAACCATCAAACAAAACACTGTTGCCATTGTTACCGATGGTAGTGCCGTTTTAGGTTTGGGAAATCTCGGCCCAGCTGCCGCCTTACCAGTTATGGAAGGCAAAGCAATGCTATTCAAGGAATTTGCAGGGCTGGATGCTTTTCCCATTTGTCTCGCCACCCAAGATACAGAAGAAATTATCCAGGCAGTTAAAAATATTGCTCCAGTATTTGGGGGCGTGAATTTAGAGGATATCGCTGCACCTCGCTGCTTTGAAATTGAAAAGAGATTACGCCAAGAGTTAGATATCCCCGTTTTTCACGACGATCAGCACGGTACAGCAATTGTCACCTTGGCTGCGTTATTTAATTCTTTGAAACTGGTACATAAATCCTTAGCAGAAATCAAGATCGTAATTAACGGTGCTGGGGCGGCGGGAGTGGCGATCGCTCGGTTACTCCGTAAAGCTGGGGCAGAAAAAATCTGGATGTGCGACTCTAAAGGGATTCTCTCTACCAGTCGCAGCGATTTGACAGAGGAAAAACTCGAATTTGCTGTGAAAGGTCAGGGTACATTAGCGGGTGCAATGCAAGGGGCTGATGTGTTTATTGGTGTCAGCGCACCAGGAGTTTTGACACCAGAAATGGTGCAATCGATGGCGAAAGATCCAATTATCTTTGCAATGGCAAATCCGATTCCAGAGATTCAGCCAGAATTAATCAGTAAAGATGTGGCTGTCATTGCGACCGGTCGTAGCGATTACCCAAATCAAATCAATAACGTCCTTGCTTTTCCTGGGGTATTCCGTGGTGCTTTAGATTGTCGGGCACAGACAATTACCATCAAAATGTACCTAGAAGCTGCAAGTGCGATCGCTTCTTTAGTTAAGCCATCTGACTTAAATCGGGAACATATTATTCCTTCCGTCTTCGATGAGCGCGTTGTCACTGCTGTTGCTGCGGCTGTGCAACGTGCCGCACGAGAAGAAGGCATCGCGCGGAATTAATTAACTAAGGGACTTCCAAATAAAAAAATATTCAATTATTGATTGTAGGGTGGGCAACATAAGCGCCCAGTTTATATGGCGCTCATGTTGCCCACCCCACAATATTGGATAGTTTATTTCTTGGAGTTTCCTAAAATAATCACTTTTATGAGATGCGCGTCTCGCTCGTCCCTGAACTTTTAGGCTGCAATCAATTTGCGCTATAAACTGATGTTAAACAGATAAGAATTGATGCATGATTGGTGATTAGATGAGTTGGGGCTACCAATTTAGGAGCAAAGTAACACATCTAAAACACCATCATGTCAACTGTTTGCAATGAAGTATCAAATTGGGGACGAGTTTTTACAAGAACTACCACTGATTTTAGCGGGGCCAATCCTCAAATATACTGAGCCAGAGTCTGTGACAGTATGGGTCGCACTCAAACAGTCTTGTCAGGTAAAACTTAAGGTTTATGACACAACAAATGATGGTGAAGTAATAGGAAATTGCTTATTGGAGGGAGAACGCTCTACCTTTGCTCTGGGTAAGTATCTTCATGTAGTTGCCATCACGGCTCGGTCTACAATTGGACATCGCTTAACTGGAGGTCGCATCTATGCATACGACCTCCAGTTTACTGTTGCTGACCAAACCCTGCAAATGCAACAAGCATTATGTTCAAACTCCTTTCCTCCAGTCAGCATCAGCTACTTCGATCATCGAAAACCAACCTTTGTTCTACCGCCAAACCGTTTTCAAGATTTGCAAATTGTCCATGCTTCCTGCCGTAAACCTCATGGGCATGGGTTTGATGCACTGCCAATTCTCGATAGTATGATTCAGGCGTCAGCAAATCAACCCCAGCACCGACCTCACCAGCTGTTTCTCACGGGAGATCAAATTTATGGAGATGATGTAGCAGAACCATCTCTGTGGGTTGCAACTACTCTTGGTGATGCCCTCTTGGGTTGGGAAGAACGACTTCCGGTAAATGGAGTGTATTGCACTCCCCAGCAGCTACCCCCTAGAGAACGGGCTGATGCTGCGACAAATCAAGCTGGTTTGACGGCAGGATTACATAATAAAGCAGAGAAAGTCAACAGTCATCTTTTCAGTCTGGGTGAATATTACGCTACTTATTTACTCGCTTGGTCGCCAGTGTGCTGGCCGACAACATTTCCCAAAGGACACCAAGTAATGCGCGATCGCCATGCTATCAAAGACTGGAATCGCGCAGTCAAGCATTTGCGACAATTCATCTATACCCTTTGGAAAGTGCGCCGCGCCCTTGCCAATATCCCCATGTACACCATCTTTGATGACCATGATGTTACTGATGACTGGAATTTGAACCAAGCTTGGTGTTTGCGCGTGCTGGGGCGACCATTAGGGCGAAGAATAGTCCAAAATGCATTGTTAGCCTATACAGTATTTCAAGGTTGGGGCAATACACCAGAGCAATTTGCAGAAGGGAAATCAGGTGAAAAGCTGTTGGCGGCTGCACAAGCTTGGTCAGCTTCCGAAGGAAGAGATGCAAAGGCTAATGAGGCGATCGCTCGTTATCTAGGTATGCCAGCCAACGATCCTCACACAGACTTACCTATTTTAGTCCGAGACGGCGCGGTATTTATTCTGGATCGAGATCCAAAAGCGCTGACTTGGCATTATATAGTCAGGAGCGATTGCCATGAAGTAATTGTGCTGGATACACGTACATGGCGGGGTTATCCAGCCGATCAAAAACCAATTGCGCCGCCGATGCTGTTATGTCCCAAAGCCTTTGAGCAACAACTAGTTTTACCTTTACAAGAAGTAGTTGAACAAACTCAGATTCAAACTACATTTGTGATTGCGCCTACAAATGTATTTGGATTACAAGTGATTGATTGGATTCATCATTGGCACTTAAACCAGGAGAAAGTTTTTTCAACAGATGTTGGAGATGCTTGGAATATTAATGTTGAAGCACTGGCGAAATTTCTAACTACTTTGTTTGAGGAACGTCAACAAGTCGTGATTCTATCTGGGGATATTCACTACAGTTCTGTTGCTCACTTATCTTATGCACGCACCCATTCCAAATTACAATCTGTCTTAGTACAGCTAACCGCTAGTGCATTGAAGAATGAAGAAATGTTGACGCGGTTGATTCATACACGATTGAAAGATTGGCTGCTACCAGAACAGGTACGACATTGGATCGGCTGGATAAAGCCACCCAATATGGTAGAAATTTCCGAGAAACAATTACACCATAATCCTCAGCTGCTGAATGACCCTGACTGGCATTGTGTACTGGAGTGGATACCTAGAAACAGCGTTCAGACTTCTACTTACACAGCAGATATATTATCATTGATAGCTCCTTGGAAACGAGCCGAAAATGCTAAATGGAAATGGTTACAACCTCTGATTTTTTGGAAATCTCGTTGGTTTCAAGAGGGACGAGAAGTAGTTGGATTGAATAATTTAGCGCTGGTTCACTTTGAGTTAGCAGATGAAAGTAATTATTGCAAAGTTATGCAAGATTTATACTGGTTTTCTTGTTGGTATCCAACCCAAATTGTTTACAGCCGTTTTGAGAGCCAGTTAACGCCCAATCAGTCTTTATTACGATGAGCGGTTTTGTTATGTGAATGGAAAGTTTAGTTGTATATGTGGGCACTCTAGACTTCAGAAACATACTGGAGAGTGATTTCTATGTCTACGACCCCAATTAGTGCAACATTGGCACAAACAGACAGAGATGCTGTGTTGCAAGCGATTAGCACGATTAAAGAAAAGCTACCATTTTTGGTTGATTTGAGTGCCGACGATCGCAAGACTTTACCCAAGATGGGAGATAAGAGTCGGGCGTTTGTAAGCAAAGCATTAGAGGTGGCGGCGCAGAATCCAGAGTTTTTACCGCGATCGTTTGACTTGGATGAAATGCGAAAGGATGTGCAATTATTTGAAGCCTTGTATCCGGTGTTGTTGTCCTTGACGCAGTTACAAGAGTTGGTAGATGATACATCTCTTGCAGTCGGTAGTGAAGCTTATGCAGCCGCGTTACAGGTGTATAACTACGCTAAAGCCAGTGGACAAGGGGCGGGTTTAGATACAGTGGTTGCAGAAATGGGACAACGATTTGCTCGTAAACCTGGAAAATCCAAGTCTCAAAAAGCAGCGTTGTAGAAAATAGCCTAGTACTTGCACTTAAAAGATGCCACGTGTGAGCTTCAGAATTTAAATGTTGGAGTTAAAAGCACGACATTTCGAGTTCTGAAGCTCTATTTTTTGAGTTCAAAGGTGCAACGTTCGAGCAAAAAGGTGCAACTTTTGAGTTCAAAGGTGCAACGTTCGAGCAAAAAGGTGCAACTTTCGAGTTCAAAGGTGCAACGTTCGAGCAAAAAGGTGCAACTTCCGAGTTCAAAGGTGCAACGTTCGAGTAAAAAGGTGCAACTTCCGAGTTCAGAGGCTCAACGTTTGAGTAAAAAGGTGCAACTTCCGAGTTCAGAGGTTGAAAGTTGAGATTTTGAGAGCGATCGCAAAAGCATCTTATCCTAAAAGCTAGTTTATGATGGAGCATCACTAAGGGTTGGGTGAGGTTAACATAGTAAAAATATTCTCAACCTCTTGTCGGTAAAAATGCCAAGTCAAGATTACAAATGGAAGCGATTCTGGTATCCTCCATCAATTAACCTCAACTTTGCTTGCGGAGGTTATTTATGCAATCCAGAAGAAAAGTGGGGACATATATATAATCCTGACTTAGTTACTTTTGATACCATATCTGAAAAGCCCTGTTTGGTGCTGCTAGGTGAAGCTGGTATGGGTAAGACTACAGCAGCCGAACAAGCATATTCTCAAATAAGTCAGAAATTTAGTGGTTCAGAAGATGTATGTTTGTGGTTCAAACTTATTAATTATGACTCAGATAAGGATCTGTGTGATGCAATTTTCCGCGACGAAACGTTTCAAGCTTGGTGCAGAGGAAAACATAAACTATATCTTTTTTTGGATAGCCTAGATGAAGGATTACTTTCCATCAATAAACTTGTCATTATTCTCAAGCGTGAAATAGAAAAGTTACCTTGCGATCGCTTGTATTTTCGGATCACTTGCAGAACAGCTGATTGGAAGGATAGCCTAGAAAAAAAGCTAAAAGACAAGTGGGGAGAAGCGAATTTTGGGGTATATCAGCTAGCTCCTCTACTTCGAGAAAATGTAATTGAAGAGGCAAGTAAGCGTGGCATAAACTCTAACAGTTTTTTACAGGAAGTTTTTAACAAAAATGCTATTCCTCTTGCTATCAAGCCAATAACATTAAGAGCTGATTCGTAAAGAAAATCTAAAGAAAGCTGAATCCGGCTTTGTTAAGGTTATAGGCTAAATCGAGTGTAATTTATGTTGTTGTCGATGAGCCGTATACCTACGATTGAGAATCCACACCGCAAACCCTACCCAAGTGATTTAAGCGATGCTGAATGGTTGATTCTCAAGCCTCTTCTCCCTACGCCAAAGGGATTTGGGCATCCTGTAGAAGTAGATTTACGAGAAATATTGAATGCAATTTTCTACGTGCAACGTACTGGGTGTCAATGGGAAATGCTACCTCATGACCTTCCTCCATATACAACAGTGTATGGCTACTTTCAAAAATGGCAGCGTAAAGGCATCTGGCAGCAGATTCACGACCAAGTGCGCTATCAACTGCGACAAGATTTAGGGCGAGATGAAAATTCTACCGTGGCGATCGCAGATTCTCAGTCAGTGAAGACCACGGAAAAAAAGGGGAGGTCTACGGTTTCGATGGTGGTAAGAAGGTTAAAGGGCGTAAGCGACATATAGTTGTAGATTCTCAAGGGTTGTTGATTGGTGTTTTAGTAACTGAAGCCAATGCGTCAGAACGTTTAGGTGCTGTGGTTGTACTGCATGAGGCGGTTAAAGAATTGTCCAAATTGGAAGTTGTTTGGGTAGATCAAGGCTATTCAGGAGAAAACTTTGCTCAAGCAGTCAAGAAAGTTTGCGGAGAAAAGGTTCGTGTTGAGGTGATTGAAAGGATATCGAAAACATTTGAGCGATTGCCGAAACGATGGATTGTGGAACGGACATTTGGCTGGCTTAATAGATTTCGGCGTTTGAGTAAGGATTATGAGTTGTACACAGAGTTAAGTGAAGCTATGATTTATGGCTCATTGATTCGTCTGATGATCAAGCGGATGGCTTCTTAAGCTTTTGTTTACGAATCAGCTCTAAAATTTCTTCTGGGTATTTATCAAAACGGACGGTTTCCTTCTTCTCAGAAAGAATTGTACGAAGAAGGTTGTTTACAAATGTGTGAAGAGGTTAACCCAGATCGCCGTGATTCAGACAATATTGGCAGTTTAAGTGCCAAAAAACGATTAATTATAGCAAGTCGAATTGCTGCATTACTTCTATTTTCTAATAAGTCTGCCATCTGGGTCAATCCAGAATATGGGGATATGCCTACAACGGATATTGCTATTCGGGATTTGATAGGTAAAGAAAACATTAATCAGCAAGAGTTTTCTTTTGACGAAAAGTGTATTAAAGAAGAGATTTTATCTGTTACGGGGTTGTTTTCTTCGCGTGGGGTGCATCGAATTGTTTTTGCTCATCAGACCTATGCTGAATTTCTAGCAGCATGGTACTTATTTCAGCACGAAACCCCTTTAAATCAGGTGATGAAATTAATTGTTTCACCTGAAGATCCTGAACATAAATTAATTCCACAACTTCATGAAATAGTAGCATGGTTAGCTAGTATGAGAACTGACGTACTTCAGGAAATCATGAAGACTGATCCTGATGTACTGTTGCGAAGCGACATACCTACAGATACAAATCTTCGAGCAGCAATAGTTGATAACTTCTTAAAACAGTACGAGCAGGGAAAACTATTTGATTCACATAGAGATAATTATCCCACATACGAGAAGTTTAAAAATTCCGGGTTAGCTGTACAATTGCTTCCATATATTCAGGATTTAAGCAAGCCAATCGATGCACGAAATGCAGCGATAAACATTGCTGAGGCTTGTAAGGTAGATGAACTTCAGGAGGAGTTAATAAACCTAGCACTTGATTCATCTCAATCAATTTACCTCAGAGTTAGTGCCGCAAAAGCAATCTGTACAATTGGTAATGTAAGTGCAAGATTGCAATTGAAACCACTGACTTGTGAAAAGCTTCTAGAAGATGAGGACGACCGACTTAAAGGATATGCTTTGGCAGCAATTTGGTCAGATCATCTAACAGTAGAGGAATTGTTTAATATATTAACTCCACCCAAGAAGAAAAATTTTACAGGCTCGTATCAAATATTTCTTGACTTTGAACTTGTACCAAAACTACAGCCATGTGATTTGCTAGTTGCTCTTAAGTGGGTCGAAAAGCAAGGTCTTAGGTGCTTTGGACATTCATTTGAAATACTTGCAGACGCGATAATGTTAAAAGCTTGGGAACATCTCAATTTACCTGAGATAGCAGAAAATTTTACTAAAATCGCTCTAATACAGTGGAGAGAAGACCAGAAAATCATAACTTTTGACAATGAGATTCAAGCACAATTTAAATTATCACTTGTTAATAATATTGAAAATCGGCGCAAGCTTGTTGAGCAGGCAGTTATAACAGTTTCCCAATCAGGAGAAAATATATATTTCTTATTGGATTCATTAACACAAAATATCCTTTTGACAGAAGATGTTTTTTGGATGCTCGGAAAACTTAAAAATGTTGATTCTCAGCAACAGCGAATTTGGGCAGCGCTAATTCAGTGGAAATTTAATCGTCAAGATGTGAAGCAGATAGATGCTATCCTTACAGCTACTCAGACTAATAATATCTTGCGTGAAGAATTTGCATATTATGTTTCAATAATTGATTTGGACTCAATGCAGGCTAAGAAGTCGAGGTCTGACTATCAAGAGATGCAAGAACGCATAGCTCGTAGACAAAAACCTATTCTAGATCCACCACCTAAAGAACGAGTACTTCTATTTTTAGAGCAACTAGAGTCAGGAAATCTATTAGCTTGGTGGCAAATAAGTATGGAGATGCTGCTTAAGCCAGATAGTCAATTTTATGAACAAGAGCTTGAATCAGATTTAACAAAACTTTTTGGATGGCAAGAAGCTGATAGAAAAACTCGTAAAAGAATTATCAACGGCGCTAAAAAGTACATTCAAGAATATAATCAGGTAGCTTATGACTGGATAGGGACAAATACTTACGATCGTCCAGCATTAGCTGGCTGTAAAGCTTTACTATTGCTTTTACAAGAAACTCCAGAATTTTTAGATACTATATCATCTGAGATATGGCAACGGTGGGCATCTGTTATTGTCGCCTTTCCTCATAGCAGCACCACCCAAAGAGAACATTATTACACCGAATTAGTTAAATGGGCATACATAAATGCCCCCTCTGAAACCCTAAATACACTGCTGTCCATTATTAATAAGGAGAATGAGGAACATAGCTATATCTTTATTCTTAATAAATTTGAGAAATGCTGGGATGAGCCTTTCAAAGCTGTTCTTTTAGAAAAGGCTAGGGATACAGTAATTAAACCTCAATGTATGGGACAGTTACTTGAAGAACTTTTAAAGCGTGAATCGATTGGAGCTAGAGAGTTTGCTAAATCCCTTGTTTCTATTCCTCTGCCTTTAGAAGAAGAAGCACACCAAAAAGCTGTAGTTGCAGGTAGGGTATTAGTCGAATGTGCAGAACCTACTAGCTGGGCGGTTATTTGGTCGGCTATCCACCAAAATACAGACTTTGGGCGAGAAGTATTTGAAGCAGTCGCTTACCGCTACTCGCATGGTTTGCATTTGAAGCTGACTGAAAAACAGTTAGCGGATTTATACATCTGGCTACTTTATCAGTATCCTCATGCTGAAGATCCTGATTACAGTAATGATGTTCTTGCTCACAATATGGGCGCTAGAGAGAGCGTTGCTAACTTAAGAGACAGTGTTTTAACACAACTTAGGGAAACTGGGACATCTCAGGCATGTATCGAGATTGAGCGTATTGCTGAGGAGTTTCCTGAATTAACGTGGCTTCAAAAAACGCTGCTGAAAGCTCAGAGCGTTAAACGGCGAAAAAATTGGCAACCACCTCAACCAGAGCAGATTCTTCAGATTGTTAGCAAAAAGGAATCACAGACTATGAAAACAATTCTGATCTTGGCATCCAGCCCAGTTGATGAGGCAAGATTACGCTTGGATAAAGAGGTGCGTGAAATTGATGAGGGATTACGTCGATCTCAGAAGCGTGACCAATTCAGATTAGAGAAGAGAGGGGCTATTAGGACTGATGATATACGTCGAGCTTTATTAGATACTCGACCACAGATTGTCCATTTCTGCGGACATGGAGCTGGAGATGAAGGACTAGTGATAGAAGACGAAGAAGGTAAATCAAAACTAGTGAGTACAGAGGCTCTCGCAAGTTTATTTGAACTGTTTGCTGAAGACGTAGAATGTGTTCTTCTGAATGCTTGCCTTTCTGAGGTGCAAGCAAACGCGATTGTCCAGCATATTAATTATGTAATTGGTATGAGTGATTCAGTGGGAGATACTGCCGCAATCAAGTTTGCTACAGGATTCTATGATGCTCTTGGAGCAGGGAAGTCAATTGAAATAGCTTATAAATTTGGATGTAATGCAATTCAATTAGAAAACATTCCAGAGCATTTAACTCCAAAATTGAAGAAAAAATAGCTTAATCACCTTTCTGGTAATCAGAAAACCGCCTCTTCAATCACCATCATCCAAGCTTATACCTTTAAGTTTTAACCTCACAAACCGAAACTTAAACTTCAGAAGCTCAACGTTTGAGCAAAAAGGTGCAACTTCCGAGTTCAGAAGCTCAACATTCGAGCAAAAAGGTGCAACTTCCGAGTTCAGAAGCTCAACATTCGAGCAAAAAGGTGGAAGTTTCGAGTTCAGAAGCTCAACATTCGAGCAAAAAGGTGGAAGTTTCGAGTTCAGAGGCTCAATGTTCGAGTAAAAAGGTGCAACTTCCGAGTTCAGAGGTTGAAAGTTGAGATTTTGAGAGCGATCGCAGACGCATAATATCTCAAAAGCTAGACTCGTCGCCAAACTTGGCAACCGCTTCAACCAGAGCAGATTCTCCAGATTGTGAGCAATAAGCCAAAAAATCAAAGTGCATTTATATTTGAGGCACTTTAAAAAGTTTTAGATCAGTAGTGGGTTGCTCCATTTGTGAAAGCAATTGAGGCTGCGGTGAAAAGAGAATAAACTAAGTTGAGTAAATAAAGCGATCGCCTTTCAAGCCTCATCATCCAGACTCAGACATCGAAGAAGCAAGTAAAATTAATAGAATGGTAAAACAAAATTTTCAACCGGAACATACGCCGATATCTCCGTCAGATGGTTCTGAAAACCTGTCAACTACCATCAAGTTCAGCGAGATATCCAAATTAAGCGAACTTTCCTTTGACCCAAACGCTGTGCCTATTTGGGAACTGGTAGCTGAAATCTCTGCCCAAGTCCCTGATGAAGAATGGCAAAAACTACCCACAGACTTAGCTAGGAGATTTGATTACTACCAGAAACAGAAACAAGGAAAAGATTGATGCGGGTTGTGTTTGCAGATACAGGGTACTGGGTAGCGTTGCTTAATCCTCGTGATGATTTACATAACAAAGCGATAAATCTCTCAAAAGCTTTACAGCCTGCTCATATTGTCACCAGTGAAATGGTCTTAACTGAAGTACTGAATGATTTTTCATCTAGAGGTGAGTACTTTCGACAAGCAGCCGCCAATCTTATTAGAAGTCTCTATCGCCATCCAAACACTACCATCATTCCCCAAACTAGTATTCAGTTTCAGGCGGCGTTGACGCTTTATGAGCAAAGGGTAGATAAGGAGTGGAGTCAAACTGATTGCGTGTCATTCAAAATTATGGAGGAGCAAATTATTGCTGAAGCGCTTGCCTATGACAGACATTTTGTGCAAGCAGGTTATACAGCTTTGATGCGAAATTGCCGAGTATGAGATGGTTTAGCAGCGAAGCGATCGCCTTCTAACCCCCATCATCCAACCTCAGAACTCGAAGGTTGCACTTCAGAGGTTAAAGAGTCGAGCTAGGAGTTTAGAATTTAAGTTACAAGAGATATAGCTTACTGGCAGAAGGGTTAGACAATGAGTGAAACTCAGACCCAGTTACCGACAGATACATGGATTTGTGCTTCTTGGCAGGAGTATGAGCAAGCGATCGCTAACTTGCTCAACGAGAAGGCAAAGAGTTACTACTACAAAGGACACATGAGGCTGGAGATGCCACCAGTTAGTTTTGCTCATGGTCAAGACCATGTAATAATTATTTTTGCTGTAACTCTATTTGCGACTATTAAAGGGATTCTAGCCACAGGCTTAGACACCACGACTTTTCGTAAAACTGGTGTTCAGGATTGTCAGCCTGATATAGCCTATTACCTCAGAGAACGTGCCCAAACTATCCCAGCAGGTACAGGAATCGTCAACCTCGATCGCTATCCTGCACCGGATTTAATGATTGAGATTGCGAAAACATCTTTACTGGATGACTTGGGTACAAAGCGAGCGCTTTACGAAGAATTGGGTATTGCTGAATACTGGGTAGTAGATGTCCAAAATGCCGAAATTATAGCTTATGCGATCGCAGATCGAGGCAGTAAACGTATTCAAGAATCACAAGTATTGCCTGGATTGGTAATTGCAATTTTAGAAGAAGCCTTACGCCGAAGTCGTGAAATAAGTCAATCTGAAGTTTGCGCTTGGTTATTGAGCCAGTTTCAGCAAAAGGAGGGTTGAAGTTTGGCAGTTTGGAGCATTGTTAATTACTCACAACTTCCATTAGATTTACGATGGGATTTCGAGTATTATCAGCCTGAGTATCTATTTTAGGAGAAGAAAATCTCAAATCTTCATCCAAGATACTTACAAAATTAGCAATGATTTCTGATGGAAATCATCTAACGATTAGTGAGGTTTGAGATGATTATCCCGATTTTAAATATGCGTCTATTCCGAGAAAAAGAATGGTTATTTAGCTTACTGGTAATATCTCTATTTCTATGGCTGATATTTTTGGGAAACTCCGCTTTAAGAGATTGGGATGAAGGTACTGTGGCACAAGTTGCCCGTGAAATTTGGCGTGCCCCGCTTGGTTCAATGCATTGGCTTTACCCCACACTGGGAGGACAACCCTATCATAATAAGCCACCCCTGATGCACTTGTTAATTGCTTGGACTTACTCGATCGCAGGCGTGAATGAGTGGACAACGCGTTTACCGGGTGCAGTGTTAACTGCCTTGGGAGTGCCTTTGCTTTACTTGGTGGGATGTTTGCTTTTTAACCAAATACCAGCTCTGTTTAGCGCTTTAGTTTACCTGACGATGTTGCCTGTAGTGCGTCACGGAAGACTAGCAATGCTAGATGGTACAACTATTACCTTTTTCTTGCTGCTGTTGTTTTGTTTGCTAAAAGCACGACAGAATCGCCGATATGCTCTCGGTGTGGGATTTTGTCTGGGGTTAATCGCTCTCACCAAAGGGATGATAGTTTTACCGCTAGGGGCGATCGCTTTTTTATTCCTGATTGTAGATCGGCAGTATGCTTTGTTAACAAGTCCCTATTTATTAGTGGGAATATTTTTCGGAAATGCACCTGCGATCGCTTGGTTTGTCGCTCAATGGCAACATTATGGCGAAACTTTCTTCCAAGTGAACTTTCAAACACAAACTTTTGATCGCTTGACACAATCTGTTGAAGGTCATAGCGGGCCACCTTGGTATTATTTAATTGAGTTAATTAAGTATAGTTTTCCTTGGCTACTATTTTTACCAGGAGGTTTTTATCTAGCTTGGAAAAAACGTCATACTACCTGGGGTCGCTTAATTCTTATTGGCATAATTATTTACTTAGGGACTATTTCTTTAATGAGAACTAAGCTGCCTTGGTATGTTATGCCTGTGTATCCATTTTTAGCTTTGGCAATTGGTGCTAAACTTAGCGAAATTTGGCAGTACGGTCATTTTAAGGTGCGAAGTTTGACAATATTTATAGCTATTATTGCTATTGCTGGTTTAGGAGGTTTTGTTTACTTTATTGTTGCAAAGAAAGAGCCGAGTTTAATAGTTATGAGCATTGTTTTGGCAATAACTATGAGCATTGCAGCATGGCTAATTAGACAACGCGATCGCAACTTTATTCCAGTGCTATTTTCTGGGATGTACTTAGTTTTAGCACTGTTAATGAGTTCGCAATCATGGATCTGGGAATTAAAGGAAGCTTTTCCGGTTAAACCAGTAGCAGAATTAATTCGGGCAAATGTTTCAACAGGAACACAAATTTATACTTCTTTTGCTTATGGGCGTCCCAGTTTAGACTTTTACTGCGATTGTAAGGTAACTCCTGCAACTGTCCCAACTTTACAACAAATGTTATCTAATAAATCTTATTTGCTGTTAGACAATGGAGCTTTGCAGCAAATCAATTTAACTGGTAGTAAAATTATCGGTTCGGCTCAAGGATTTACACTGATTTCACCATAACTTAAATATGTAAGATATTTTACTTTTTTCATCTGAATGAATTTATCCTTTAGAGACATATTCTCTAAAATTTAACTTTGGATAAATAGCGCTGCTACGATCCTTCGTTTGTTACTTGAACGATGGATTGACTAGATTGAGCTAGATAGATACCCATTAAAACTACGGCAAAAGTCGCCCAGTCAAATAAACCTACTTGTTCTGCAAAAATAAACCAAGCAAAAATGGAAGCTAGAACTGGTTCTAAAAGAAGCGTGACGGCGACAACGCCTGAAGAGATTCTGCTAAGGCTATAAGCTAAAAGTCCCTGACCCAATACTTGGCAGAAGAGAGCTTGGAAAATTATGAAAAACCAACCCATCCAAGAATAGGGCAATAGTCTATCTTCGAGGAATGGCAGGACTGGTAATAGAAACATTGTTGTCACTCCACATCGCCACAGCATGATAGTTGCAGTGCTAAATCTGGTTCGGAGCCTTTCTATCAGCAGCATACACGTAGCCATGAAAACCGCAGTTAGCAATGCTAATGCATCACCTAATATTTGATCGGTTGCAAATTGTACCTTATTGAGTTCAAATGCGATCGCTCCACCCAAAGCGACGACCAGACCAATCACGAATCTATTGTCGAAACGCCGACCGAATAATAAATACCCAGCCAAAGCAACAAATAAAGAGTTCAAATTAGACAGTAAAGCCACGTTGGCAACACTAGTTTGACTCAGCGACCAAGCCCATAATAGAAGATAGGTTCCAGCAGAGGTTCCCATTGCCAACAATAGCCACACTTCTTGAGTTGTAAAAGGCTTCTGTTCTATAGATTGGTTATCAAGTAAGACAGGAGTAATGCTGCCCTCTGCCCCCTGCCTCCTGCCTCCTTCAATAGACTGTTGGTAGCGGAAAGCCTCAAGTCCATTCCACAAACCAAAGACAACTGTTGCAATCCAACTACGATGAAATACTACAGCATTTGCACCGATTTCTTGTTGACACAATTTAGTCAAAGATGGTGCTAAGGATATGGGAATTAAGGCAAACAATAATGAGACAGTTCCCAATAAAGCCGGTGTTTCGGAGAATTGTTGCTTTAGTAATGACAGTTTAATCGTCATACTTTTAACGAAAATGTTAACTATATTGTTGACTGATTCCTGGAACGGGTAATTAATAGCAGCTTGGCTAGATATGGCTAAGTATAAACCCATTAAAACTACAGCGAAACCTATCCAATTCGAGAAAGTTAATTTTTCTGAAAAAATTACCAGAGCGAAAATGCCGCTAAATACTGGCTCTAACAGATGCACCAAGGAGACAACCACAGAGGAAAACTTGGCAAGGCTATAGGTTAAAAGCCCATGACCTAAAACTTGGCAAACCAGCGCCAAGCAAATTACCCACACCCACCCACTGACTGTAGAGGGGAAAAGCCGATCTTGAGTGAACAAAAGTATGGGGAAAATAGCTAGAGCGGCGATCGCACAGATCCACAATTGAATTGTAGCTGGAGAAAATTTAGTTCGTAATTTTTCTACGATCAGCAGGTATGCACTCAATAAAACCGCCGAAACGATCGCAGCCAAGCTGCCTTGAACCTCGTCTGTAGCAATTTGCAACTCCTCAAATTCAATAGCGATCGCTCCCCCAAGGGCGATGAACATGCCAATCAGGAATTGCTTCTCAAAATCCTTACGAAATAGCAGCCACACCCCTAAACTAGTAAATATGGGAGCGAGATTATGCAACACACTAGAAATCGCAACACTAGTTTGAGTCAGCGACCAAGCTAACAAAACTAAAGTGGCAGCCCAAAGAATACCAGCACCTAGTAATAGCAACATATCCTGACTGGTGTAAGACTGCTGTTCTACAGGTTTGTCTGCGGAAAATCGTTGCCGTATTGCTTTGTATCCATGCCAGATCGAGAAGGCCACACTAGCAAGCCAAAAACGATTAAATACAGTTGCACTAGGGCTGAGTTCAATTTCGCTCAATTTCATAAAAATAGAGCCAAAAGATATGGCACCTACACCTAGAAATAATGAAGCGATCGCTATCTTCGTTTGATTGAATACATTCATTAGGAAATTTCAATTCAATTTCTTCGCAATAATGGATCGAACCCTTTAACCAACCCAATGCTCTTGGGCAAATCCTACAGCTATTTTGGCTAGTAATGTCACAAAAGCGCCTAATATTAAATATCCTTGACGAGGATAGTGAGATAGCAGCACACCAATGGCTATATTCAGAGGCACAATACCGTAGGCGAGACGGCTCAAAGAGATAGTACCTCCAGAGGCTAGCAGCAAACCAATACCACAAAAGCCATAAATAACTGTAACTGGGGTCAGTTGCGTGTGGAAGCGCCACAACACATAGCCACCACCCAAGACCATGAACAAGTTGAGGAAGTTATCGATCCACTGTTCGCTTGCCAGAATCAACAAAAATAAGACTAAAGCATAAAAGCTATAAAATAATTTTACAGAACCAAAACGTTGACGGAAATGCCATAAAAGATAGCCACTGACAACAATCGCCCCCAATAACAGGAGATACCAGGGGTCTTGAATCCCGCCAGAGGAGTTTTGCACCCAGCCAAATTGCCAATTTTTACTACCGACGGCAATTTGCATGAACATATTTAACCAACCCTGCCAATCAAATCCGAGAGTTGGTCGCCATCCTCGCTGTGCTTCGATAAAAGCTAAAGGGTCGCCAAAATAAATCGCACAATACAAACTGAATAGAAGTATGCCAATAGCTGTAGTCAAAGCGGCTATATAGGCAATAGGTGGTCGGCGTTCTTTCCAGGCTGCGATCGCCAATGCTGGAATTAGTGCCATACCTGTAGGACGTGTTGCTGTCGCCATCGCGCCCCAAAAAGCAGTCCAGGCATACTGCTTTCGATCGAACGCCTGCAATGTCGCCGTACTCAAAAACAAATACAGCCCCTCTGTGTAAATCACTCCCGTAAACATCGAAGCTGGATACAAAGAAAGCACAGCAGTTACCCAGTGTGCTGCATTGATGCCATAACAATCCTTGACCCAAAAGTACAAACAGTAAAGTGCTGCACAAAATGCCAAGTTGTTGATTAATGTGCCTGCCAATTCAAACGGTAAGCCCAACTCCATCAAAATCCAGATGCTTAAGGGAAACAGGGGAAAGAAGGCCAGATTATGTTGCTTACCGTCATTCACAAATTCATAACCAGAAGTTGCGATCGCTCGATAATGGATACTATCCCAAGCATCAAAAACCCCCCAGCCAAAACGGGGCAAAAATTCCTCTGCTGGTAATGATAGTTTTGGCGCAACCAGCAACATAGCAGTCCAGATAAATATTCGACTGGCAAGCCATATTGCTGCTGGAAATAGGAAATCATTTTTCCATAAAATTTTTTTTATAACTATCTGAGCTTTGACCATAGGGTTGAGTGCTTCAACAAACTCCTTTATGCATCTTTCTACCTATGGCTGCAATCCAGCAATTTATCAGTAAGATTTTGCATATTAAATCCTCCACCAACATAATTAAGAAACTGGACAGATGAGTAATTAATTGAAATTATTTCCTATTTGGTTACTTTTGCCAATTCTCTCAGAATTTATCTTTTAAAATATAGTATTTATAAATACAAATTTTGTCTAGTTATATGAAAATTAAACCTTGTCTGCTTTGAGATCGTAGCAGGATTTCCGCCGTGCTAGCAGTCTATCGAGTTGAAATTAACGGATTGGGATTGGCACAAACAGGTACGCGAACAAGAAGACACGGGGATATTTTCTTTCTTTGCGTCTCTCCTCCTCGTTAGTGTATCGATTATGGCGATCGCTGTGATTAAAGAGTCCCCAGCAATTTATAGTGAGAGTTGTCTGTAAATCCTTAAGCAATTGTGAAAGCGATTACTCTCGTTGGTTCAACTGGTTCTATTGGTACTCAGACTTTAGATATTGTCACTCAGTACCCAGATCGGTTTCGGATTGTGGGATTGGCAGCTGGGAACAATGTAGAGATGTTGGCTGCTCAAATTCGACAGTTTCGGCCGGAAATAGCAGCCATTTGCTCAGAAGATAAATTACCAGCGCTCAAAGAAGCAATCATTGACCTCAATCCCCAACCGATTCTACTGGCTGGTGAGGCCGGAGTGATAGAAGTTGCCCGTTACGGCGATGCCCAAACCGTTGTCACTGGGATCGTTGGTTGTGCTGGTTTGCTACCGACGATCGCAGCGATTGAAGCTGGTAAAGATATTGCCTTAGCAAACAAAGAAACTCTGATTGCTGGCGGCCCTGTGGTTCTACCCCTAGTCGAAAAACATGGTGTAAAATTACTCCCTGCTGATTCCGAACATTCCGCAATCTTTCAATGCCTCCAAGGTGTTCCCAAAGATGGCTTACGGAAAATTTTGCTGACTGCATCTGGTGGGGCTTTCCGCGACTGGGATGTAGAAAAGTTAGCAGATGTAACCGTTGCTGATGCCTTGAAGCATCCTAATTGGTCGATGGGACGGAAAATCACAGTAGACTCTGCTACTTTAATGAATAAAGGACTGGAAGTAATTGAGGCTCACTTCCTGTTTGGCTTGGATTATGACAATATCGAAATTGTCATTCATCCCCAGAGCATTATTCACTCACTGATTGAATTGCAAGATACTTCAGTTTTAGCCCAACTCGGTTGGCCAGATATGCGCTTACCCTTGCTGTATGCTTTATCTTGGCCCGATCGCATTTACACTAACTGGGAACGACTAGATTTGGTGAAAGCTGGAAATTTAACCTTCCGCGAACCAGATCACCAGAAGTATCCTTGTATGCAGTTGGCTTATGCTGTGGGTAAAGCTGGCGGTTCTATGCCAGCTGTATTGAACGCTGCCAACGAACAAGCTGTAGCTTTATTTTTAGAAGAAAAAATTCGGTTTTTAGATATTCCTCGGTGTATCGAATGGGTGTGCGATCGCCATCAAAATAATAACCGTGTTAATCCCTCTTTAGATGACATTTTGGCAGCAGATCAATGGGCAAGACAAGAAGTTTTAATAGCAAGTGAAACGTTAGAAACTCAGTCGCGGATCATCTCTCTGCGATAAAAGCCTTTAATCAAATACCTAAAAGGCAAATTTTCTGGTTGGTTCTTGACCAATTCTTGTTTAGCCTTCAGCTTAATACTGAAGGCTAACGGTTATTCCTACAAATTACAGCATCCAGTATGCATCTACTATTGAATGTCAAAATCCGCTGATATTAGTACAAAAAAATAATTAGCCTTTAAAGCTCTAAACTGTCATTAAGGAAAATATCTGTAAATATCCTTTCTTTGCAATGCTCGAACAAAAACAATAGCATCATCAGAGATTGTTAATCCAATTCTGTAGTCTCCAATTCTAATACGATAATAATCACCATCAGCTTTAAGTTTTTTGATATTGTTAACTTCTCCTAGATTTTCTGCCTTTTCCACTTCTTCAATTACGGCTTGTATTCTTTGCAGCAAAGTTTCATCTCTGATTTTACTCACATCTTTTTCAAAGCTCTTTTTGAACTCAACATTCATCCTTTATTTCCCAAAATCTTAAAAATCGCCTCCCTGCTGACTGTTTCTGTATCCTCACCTTCTTTAATAGCTTTTTCTAAAGCTATATCTTCAATAATTTCTGCTAACAAATCAGCAAATACTTCTTTCTGTTCTTGGATAACTTCGGTGAGTGCGGTTTTAAATAGTTGCTTAATTTTTTCTTCGTCAAGGTTAAGTTCTGTCATATAAATTCCTTAAGCTTTGGATTGATACTAGCATGGCGATCGCCCTTCAATACCATAAACCTCAATAAATGCGTAGACACACAGCGGCTTGTCGTCAGACATCGCCCCTATAAATCTCTAACCCAGCAAACGTTTGAGTTGCTTATAAACTTTATCGTCGTTACGTTTACCTACTAAAATCACTTCAACCAAATCTGCATCTATATCAAAGCGGTAAACAATACGATATTCTCTCTTATTGTACGCGATAGTATCCTGGATAACCAGTTAATTCTTTATAATCTGCGGGTAAGGGGTCAACATTCAGTGACATTGCTTTATTTGCCCTTCATCCCATCAACAATAAATGCATAGACGCATAGTGGCTTGTCGTCAAACATCGCACTTCATCTCATCAACAATAAATGCGATCGCAGTCCCTCCCAAAGTACTAAAATGCGATCGCACTTTCACAACATCACAAATGCGTAGCGTGGCTATTTACTTTCAGGGCAAATTTCTTTTCACCAATCGGGACGGGAAGCGAGGTATTCTTTTAAATGGTTGCAACCTCGCGTTAGTATACAACAGCCTTTTCAGTCTCAGGATGTTTTCAAAAATCAAATCGCAGTCCTAATCTAACTATTGTATCTTGTGATTATTGATACAAAAATTTTAAAAAGTCTTTCCAGTAATTTTGCCAAATTGCCAAATAAGTTGCCTTTTACCCGAATAATTGGATGATTTTCAGCTAATATGGCATTGGCACAGTTAGACAAAAATCTTAGCTTTAGTATCTATTCCAAATTAGGTTTAATAGCTTTAGCAATAGTAATTTTGACTTCAGATAAAAATTTACCCTTTCTAAATAAAGATCTTCTGACACTAGGGCAATTATTCAGGAATGAATATATATGATTATTACGTTAATTATAGCTTGGATAGTCTTCATAATATTATGGAAATTGCTGAAAGCAACCGTGAACACTGCATTAACTCTTGCGGCAATCCTTGTTTTATTAAATATTAGTTTTGGCATTACACCCCAAGATATTTGGCATTACGCAACACAGTTTGCTCAAAATCTGTCACAGATCCAAATCGGCAAGTAAAAAATGAATTATGAATGCAAAATTTAGAATTAATTTTTTGGTCAATTGTTATTTAATGCTGAAATCTTGGCTAATGCATCTTTAAAACTCGGCGGTAACTGACGCATAATCTTCCCTCTTTCGCGATCTAAAGCGACTAAAGTCACCTTAGCTGTGACGTACAATTGTTGTCCATCAGTTGAGATAATGGCGTAATCCCAATTGATTCGCACACCAGTCACCTCAGCCATGCGGGTTTTTACCAGCACTGCCATACCCAATTGAATTGAACGGTGATAGCGCACCGACAGTTCTACAACTGGTAAATCGCAGCCTATAGCAACTAAATCAGCAAATTCAATCCCTATAGATCGCAAGCATTCAATCCGCGCTTCTTCCATCCAAGCTATATAGGAACCGTGCCAGACAAGACCGGCATAGTCAGTGTGGTGGGGTTGGACTCTGACAGGATATTCAAACCAATTCCCAAACTCATGACTGGATGGATTGTCAAGAGCGCTGGTTGGTGGTAGTTTTGGTCGGCTGGGTTTTTCTTCTGACATCTTCAAATTTCTCAGTGTTTATAAATTTTCCAAATTATTGAATAGCATAAAAATTAATTGCGTTGCCGGACTTATTGATTTAATATTTACCTTCCGAGCATAGGGAGTGTTTTGTGATGCAGCCTAATCTCCGGCATGTGAGTGTTGTTACTTTATCTCTACTTAGCTTACTAGGTTTTGGGATGGTATATCCAGACAATAACCAGGTAAATACAAATGCAAGGTTGAGGTACGAATCTGGAGAAAAAGCTCAAGTTTTACCCAAGAATAATCAACTCTCAGAAATTGCAAGGCTCAATGAAGAAGCTATCAAAGAATCTCGTCAAGGTCAATCAAAAGAAGCGTTGCAGAAATTACAGAAAGCATTAACCATCAGTAGAGACCTTGGAGAGCGCTCTTGGGAAGCGGTAACATTTAACAATATTGGCAGAATCTACCAAAGTCAAAAAAAGTATCCTGAAGCACTTCAATCCTATCAGCAAGCCTTATTGATTAACAAAGAACTTGGGGATCTGGTTCGACTTGGCAAAACCTACAGTAACATAGGTTACTTATTCGATATCCAAAACCAACCAGAGTTAGCAATTTTTTTCTACAAGCATTGTTTGATTAATCGTGAGAAAGCTCGCTTGAATCCATCAGCATTGAGTGCGCCGCAACCAGATGCTTACAACATAACTGTTAGCCAGACATATCGCATTTTGGGCGAACGATTGCTCAAACAAGAACGTGTTGCTGAAGCACAAAGGACAATGGATTTACTCAAAGTTGAAGAACTAGAGGAATATCTCCAGAATGTGCCAGGTAATCAACGTACTGTCAAAGGTATTAATATAGCGGCAACAGAAAAACCAATTAAACAAAAGCTGGATCAAAGTGTGGATAATGCTGTTGTACTGGGTAAAGAATTAACAATACTACGCAAAATTGCCCCCGAACAGCGATCGCTCAAACAGAAACAACGTATCGAGCAACTAGTCTTAAATCAACAGCAACTTCTAGATGGATTTAACGAATTTATCAATAGTCCTTCAGTGAAAGCACAGGTAGAGCAAATTAGCCGTACAGCTAGGCGGCAAAATTTGGATTTGGAAAGTCTTAACGAACTTCGAGATAATTTGGCGCGATTACCGCAAAAATCGGCATTACTCTACCCACTGATTTTAAAAGATAGTTTGGAATTGGTATTGGTAACTCCTGAATCCCCACCAATCCATCGCACCGTTGCTGTAAAGCGCGAAAACTTCTATCAAACAATTGATGCTTTCCGTCAAGCTTTAATCAATCCCAGTCGAAATATCAAAGCACCTGCACGCCAATTATATGACTGGCTAATTAAACCGATAGAGAAAGACTTGAAGGTATCAGGTACGCAAACTCTGATTTACGCTCCAGACGATCGCTTACGCTACATTCCTTTAACTGCTTTATATGATGGTAAACAATGGTTAGTGCAGCGCTTCAATGTGAATCATATTACATCCGCTAGCCTGACTAACTTAAACACCCCAAAACAATCTACTTTGCGGGTTTTAGCGGGTGCTTTTACTAAAGGTAATTATCAAATCAAAGTTGGGAATCGACAGGTTGCTTTCGCTGGCTTACCCTTTGCAGTGCGGGAGGTGGAAAGTCTAGCAGCAGCGGTTCCTGAAACTACGAAGCTTTTAGACATGCCTTTACTCCTAAAGTCGCTGTACCCCAAATGGATGATTATACAATTGTCCATTTAGCGACTCATGCAGCCTTTGTGGTTGGTAAACCAGAAGATTCGTTTATTTTATTCGGGAATGGCGATCGCGTTAATTTTAGAAATGTCGCCACTTGGTCACTCCCGAATGTAGATTTGGTAGTGTTGAGCGCCTGTGAAACCGGCTTGGGAGGCAAGTTAGGTAATGGTGAAGAAATTTTGGGCTTTGGCTATCAGATGCAACAAACTGGCGCTAGAGCCGCGATCGCCTCTTTGTGGTCTGTAGATGATGGTGGTACACAAGCAATCATGAGTGCTTTTTATCATATTCTCTCTTCTGAGAAGTTGACTAAAACTGAAGCTCTACGACAAGCTCAAATCTCATTAATTACTGGAAACTGGAAGGCGAGAAATGAGAATACATCTGCAACGCCAATTAGTAATTTTAGTCATCCCTACTACTGGGCACCGTTTATTTTGATTGGCAATGGACTTTAATTTTGGATTTGAAATTTTGGGTTATGGCAATCCTATTTCAGTTGTGAAAAATATCCGTTATCGGTATTGACTGTTAACCTTTGACAGTCAACAGTCAACAAAGCTTATATGATAATATTTTACAAATTATTTAGAATCGACACATTCAGCATGTCTTTAGTCAGAAATAACAATTCAATGCCCAGTAGCTACGGCTGCTCTACAATCTTTGTCCAACCAGTAGAAAAAGTTCCCGTAGAGCTGTTTAATTGTGTGAAATTACCAAAGCGATCGAAAACACCAAAAGCAGTTACACCATTGCTAGCGTTGTAGAAGAAGACGCCCCTTGGTGTATTAACTATTTGTGACCAACCAGTAGAAAAAGTTCCCGCAGCATAGCCCTTTAATTGTGTGAAATTGCCAAAGCGATCGAAAACACCAACAGCACCCGCACCATTGCTAGCGTTGTAGAAGAAGACGCCCTGCGGTGTATTGACTATTTGTGACCAACCAGTAGAAAAAGTTCCCGCAGCATAGCCCTTTAATTGTGTGAAATTGCCAAAGCGATCGAAAACACCAACAGCACCCGCACCATTGCTAGTGTTGTAGAAAAGCTCATCAGCTAGAACTGATGACATAGGTGTAAGAGTTGCAAAAGTAGCAAGAACACCAAATCCTATTTTCCAATTTGTTTTCATCAGCTTCCAGTCCTTCTTCATCTGATTAGAATCGAATTTTTAGCTTGAGTTTTAGAATTAGAAATCATGCCCTAAGTGTCCAAGCGCCGCACCAAATTCAGGGTTCGGTGCGTTAGACTGAAGTCGTAACGCACTTTACAAATACTTAATTTTATTCAAAAATCAAATTCGGATTTTTATAGTTAAATTTTTTCAGTAATTAAACCACGATTCGCCAAATCTCAGCAATTCTTAACATAAAAATTGACTTATTAGCCCTTTTTTATTACTCTCATTAAAGAAAAATTATAACCTTTTATTTTTATAGGTTTTGAAGAATCTAAATGTAGCGACTGTCTTGATTTTCAAGACAGTCGCTACAAATATTTTTATTTTTTTAGAGTAATAAAAGAGCGTTAGACACTCGTATACTTTTAGATAATGCCCTAACGAAAACTGCGATCGCGTTTTGATAAGATTTTCCCACATGAGGAGCGATCGCTTTTCATGTTGCAGAATTGAGCAGCTATATACGCCACCTCTGGCGGAAGAATAAAAGGATATAAGTCCGATGATTTATGGAAAAATTAGAAATAATTGTGCTGCGATGCGTAAGTACAAAGCACAAAGAGTCCTTGTTTCAAGCCCCATTATTTATGGGGATTTTATGAGGTGAATGAGAGAATTTTGAATTCCCCGTTCGCGTAGCGTCTTTACAGGAGAAGGGGTTGAGTGTGGTGCGTTTTAACACCTGATAACTCAAGGTTAACAATTTGGCTTGTGAAATTTTGGTAGATACAAAAAAAGATGCGATAGGCTAATAAAGTGCCAATCACTTAATGGTAACGGAGAATCAGTAATGAGCGATCGCTAACTAAGCCACTTTTACCGATTAACAGTTACCTAATCAATTTCTAATTTGCTATCGACCTCTGAAATCTTAATACTTCTTGGCAAGAGTTTTAGAGCCTGTATCACTTTGCATAGATTGCTTGACAAGATCGGCCAATTCATCTAGTTGGCTAATTGCCTCTGCACCCTCTAGCTTCATTAATTCGCGGTCATCCCGCATTTCCGTCCAAGTAATGCCGTAATCGGACACTAAAAACCGAATCAGATGGTTATCGCCCAAGCTAACCATAAATGATGCACTATTCATTTGATCGCCACAGGTATAGCAAGATGCAGGATACCCACGCCGCTCTAATACAATCGCCAAGGCTTGCAGGTTCATTACTAAGTCTTGGACGAATTGTCGATGTTGATGTGCTAGTCTCAGAAACACTTTTGTCCTCCAGACACCACAGTAATTTGAGTTTCTTTTATATTTTCTTTAGATTTTCTCACCCATTGGTATTGTAAGCTATCCATTACAATTACCAGACACATGATATTGAGTCATGAATTGACTACTTTGTTTAGGGTAGTGGATCGGGATTTTGAGGGCCGTATCAAACTATTCAGTTTGCAAATTCAAAATCTCGGACAGAATTGCTAAATTTAACTATATCTTTATACACTTCTGTCAGGGTAGATTCTTAGAGCAAGAGATCCGCTTTAAGAGTAACTTAAATTTAGCACTAGTCAACTACAGAAAAGCTACATATTTGGTTTTTATTGGCTATGTGCAGTCAAATACACTGTTATTAAACGCTATAATGTAGTTTTCCATCGTTATACTGTCTCATGCTTAGATGTTTAATCTGTTCTGTTTATAACGTAGATTTTGGTATAGACAAATGATTACTTATACTAAATTCCTTCCTCCTATATATATAAAGTTAAGCAGATAACAGTGCGAATTCTAGCCTAAGTAGTTGCACAAGCATAAACTAAATAGTTTATACTCAGGTTACGTACATAGGAGACAACTGTGAGTGTAGAATCCACAATGGGAAAACTTAACACTGACAATATCTAAACTCAGCAAAGTATTGTTGCCATTTAGGCAATATTTCTAGTTATTTTGGGATTATTTTCAAAAACTTGCACAAACCAAAGCACGATAATTTAGAAGGATTCTTATCTTAATTTGGTTTTGCCAAATTTAATGCATATATAATATATTTCGATTATCTATCCAAAATGAGTAATTATTTTTTATTAATAACTCAGTTAACTAATTCGTAATTCCTCATAATGCTTTTTACAAGAGGCTACGCATAGCTTGCTTTCCATAGGGTACGCAAACTCCCCACCGTTGCGCTAATGTAATTTGTAATTATTGGCAAGACACTTGGGCGTTATTGTCTTTTTTAGCAGCCTTGAATTAGTTGGAGCCTAGATATCCAACTAATTCAATTATGAATTAAGAATTAATAGACTACTTGCCACCAACCGAAAGCTGGACCGATAAAACGGATTGTTAACCATCCAACAATCATCAGACCAATGCCTATCCAAGCACCACGAGTAGTCCAAGTGACAAATTGTTCGCCTTGAGTTTTTGTGATCGGAACCCAAGATAAGATCCGAGTATCTTTACCGTATGTTTCCCCTAGTGCGGTTTTACGACGTTTTGCTTCACCCATAATCAGTAACTCAAATTCTACTTAGGTTCTAAATTTATTTTGCCAGGAATCATGCCTACTCCAAAGGCGATGAATCGCATCACCTTCCATAAGCTGATAATAATATCTTGCTTCTTTGCGATCGCGCTTTGCTTCGTCAAAATTTAAATTAGGCATTGGGGAGGCACTGCGGTGAGGCAGACCCCGTCTTGGCGGTTTCCGTCGATGGGGGACTGCCGAACCCGAAGGGTTTTGGGGTCTCCCCAAGTGGAGCAACTGCCGTCAAATGGCGTCACTGGTAACTGAATTTTAAGCAGAATTTTCCTCATCGGTATTGGAAAACAGGCTGGGATCGAGATAGTTAATGCGTGCCAGAGGACTTAAAGCTGCGAGAATTTGAGCGCCGTAGCTACGGTTAACTACACGACTATCAAGCAAAGCCACAATTCCTTGACTTTCTCGTACTGGAGCGATCGCCCGTTGTAATTCATTCAAGGCTGCTGGCAACAAGTATAAACGGAACCAATCTTGATGCGATCGCTTATAAAGAGCTACCCTACCAGCTACCAGAGGATTTTCTAAAGATGGTAGGGGCAAAGTCGCAATGATTAACAGATGAGGTGCTGGCAAAACTCGTTGATGTTCTCGCCAAAATTCCCAACCGCTAATCAAAATACCATTCTCATCTAAACAAGTTTTTTCTACTTGCACCCGCGAACCAAACTCTGAAGCCAGAATTGCCGCAACTTGAGCCTTTAGTGGTACATCCCCCACCAAGACAACCGTTAATCCTGGCGCTGTCGCACTTAGACAAACCAGTGTGCGGACTTTGTGAATAAATGCCGCTTGAAATTCTGGCGTGTTGGGTAGAGGCAACTTATAGGGTACATACAGTTGAATTGCTTCCGCTTGATTTTCCGAAGAGAACTTCAGGCAAGTTAAATCGTCCAAACCCAAGCGCTGGCGGAAAAGGGGAGCCTCAGTTTCCGGTTCGATAGCGCTGCCAATTAAAACTACTGGTTGTCGCTGCCAAATCGGCGAGAGTATTTCCCCTAATTCCATTGGGGCGTAGTGCAAAGAAAATAAACCTTGTCGATGGGCAATAGTCGCCCAAAAGAGAGCAGGGGGGGAAAGATTTTCATCAAGGGTTTGAAATTGTTGCCAGAATTTTTTCCAAGGTTCTGGCAGTGCTTGTACTGACTCTAAAGCCAAATACAAACGGCCTAAAATTTCTATTTCTGGCTGGGAAATTAAATAACACTGATATGGATTTGCAGGATGCTGAAAAAGTTCGTGTGTTAGTTGTATCCGTGCTTCGCGAATTGCCTCAGCTTGGTTTGGACAAGCCAGCATGAGTTGCTCCCAATCATCGGGTTGAATATCTTGAGTAAGTTGATGACGCACCCAATCTTCAAGATCGTCTACCCCATCAATAATTGTGGGAATGCCTTGGGGAAAGCGTGAGTCACCAGCTAACTGTCCTTTTAACCAAGCTTCTGGGGAGGTCAACAGTAGCCCTTGGAACTGGGCATCAGGCCAAGCATCACCTGTCCTAATCGATTTATTGGTTGGTAGCCACTGCTGTAGACGGGGAATTTCCACCCGCAGCAGAAGTTGCTGCACTGTTTCTTGAGCAACAATAATTACAGGACCATGCCACATCAGGGCTGATGCTACAAAACTAGTACGATACCGCCCTTGATAGCCACTAACTGCCCCTACTTGAATTAGGGCGCTACGTCCCAGGCGCAAGGCGCGTGCTACCAACCGTGCCATCGTCAAATGATGGGGCCAGGAAGGGAACCCCGCTTGCGATCGCAAAAAGTTATGTAGTGACAAATGAACTTCTGCCTCAATCACACGCTTTCAATTCCATACAAAGTGATTTTTACTTCCAATTGCCCCATTTCTATTATCTTGTCATTTGTCATTTGTCCTTTGTCCTTTGCTAATGACCAATGACCAATGACCAATCACCCAATATCCTAAATTATGCCAACTTACACAGGAATTTCCAGCGAAGCCTTCAGGCATCCACTAGATCGCCAAGCGGAGCAAGCTTTACGAAATTTGCCAGGATTTGATTTAATCGCTCGTAAATTTGTGGAATTTATCTACGAACGCCCTCAATTAGTCTATCTAATGGGTAACAGCATCCAAGTCGGGCCGCGTCAATATTCCACTATTTACCAGATGTTTCGGGAATGCGTCCGAGATTTGGACATTTACCCAGAACCAACACTGTTTGTCTCGCAAAATCCCCAAGCAAATAGCTATGCGCTGGGGCAAGAGAATCCTTACATAGTCATAAATACAGGGATACTAGACTTACTAGACGAAGCCGAGATGAGGACGGTGCTAGCTCATGAACTAGGGCATATTAAATGTGGTCATACTATTTTAATTCAAATGGCGATGTGGGCGATGAGTGCTGCTTCGGCCTTGGGAGAATTGACCTTCGGCATCGGTAATATTCTCACACAAGGCTTGATTTACGCCTTTTTTGAGTGGCGGCGCAAAGCGGAGTTATCGTCAGATCGCGCTGCACTACTAGTGATGGATGACTTAAATCCTGTGATGTCAACGATGATGAAACTCTCTGGTGGTAGTAACAAATATGCCAATGAATGTAGTTTACAAGAGTTTATCAAGCAGTCAGAAAATTATCAGGCATTGGATGAAGATGGACTGAATCAGATATATAAATTCTTGATCTACAATGGCGCTCAGGGTATGATGTTGAGTCATCCTTTCCCTGTTGAACGTTTGCATTACTTACGGTCGTGGGCAGTATCTGAAGAATATCAGCAAATTTGCCGAGGAAATTATCAGCGATCGCCTGCTTCCGGATCGGTAAATGTTTCAGCAGAATCTTCCGAAAATCAAACAGAAAGTTTGCGCCGCCAAATTGAAGAATTACAACGAGAAATCGACAGAATCAGAAGGTCTGAGTAGTTTTGAGTACTGAATAAAGATTAGTAGGGTGGAATACAATACTTCTCGCTTTGTGCATTTCTAACTCGGAATCGGGTTTGGGTTAAAGGTTTTTTCTTTCCCCTTTTCTCCAAAACCCGAGAGTATAGGGGTGGAATAGTACCTTCTAAATCGTTGGATTTAAATTCCCAACTTCTTCAAGAAGTCGGGGATTTGCGTTAACAGACATCATCTATGGGAAATTAAAATATTTGAGAGTTGAACCAGATAATTACTCCAGTTCCCAATACACAAATAATTCCCGCCAAGCCAGCTAAGGGTTTTTTATTTTTACCTGTGAACCAGTCAGAGACAATACCAGTGTAAGTAATTAGTTCTGCTGTATCTATGGTAGCGATCGCCCATACCCATCCTGCGTGCAATCCCCAAGCTAAACCCAAATTACCGCTAGAGGTAAAACGTGCTAGCACCAGTACCATTCCCATCAGCCATAATCCCGGAAGTTGGGGTGCAGTTTCGCGTTGCTCCCAAACCAAGTGTAACAAGGCAAAAATCAAGCTAGAAATTGCTGCTGCCAACCAAACTGGGTAATCCTGTGCTAATTCTGTGAACAGGAAACCGCGAAAAACTAACTCTTCTATCCCACCGACTAATAACGCTATCAAGAAAATCGGTAGCAATATGGGTAGTAGTAACTTGAAATTAGACTTTTCAAAAGAACACCAACCTAACCCGAATTGCCCACCAAATACAATAGCTAGACTCAGCACTCCCAAACCAAAACCTAGTGCTAAAAAACCAAGAGTTGAAAGATTGCCAACAAAGCCGTAATCTGAAAAAGATTTATTAGTCAACCAAACAACTCCCCAAAGGATCGGGGGAGCTAATAGGTAAAGTGACACCAATAACGGCATTTTTTGCTCTGGCTGTAAAGGTTTAGGAGGTTGCCAATTAAGCAATATTGCTGATACTGTTGCTACTGGCAACCAGCAAACTATCCAACAAACAAAAAATGCCGTCACTATTACTAGTGGCGGTGCATTTTCTATAAACGCCAGTAAGGCGTTGACCGAAGACTCAAAGAAAGTTATCAAAATAAACAAAAAACACGATAGACTTCTTGCATTATAGATTTCTTGCTGATTAATCAAGACTCTACTAATTTTGGTAAATTCTGCAAGGGGTCTAATCGTATTTTTTACCTGGCTACCAATTTGCTGTCGGGGTAAGGACAAGTTATCATAACCTGAAACTTATCCCTACCATTAGCAAATTTACTCTTCGTCTTCTAAATCTTCGTCTGATTCGTCAGAATCTATATCTTGTGAGGTTAGTTTTTTATCGCTTTCACCTAGTTGAATCAGGTGAATATGTTTGTATCCCAGCCTAATTTCAAACTCATCTCCAGCCTTCAAGCCCATTGCTTTGGTATATGTAGCACCAATTACAATCTGACCATTTTGATGGACACTAACCCGATATGTCGGTTCACGACCACGACCATCTTTAGGCGCTTCTGGACTTAGAGGAATTCCCCTAGCAGATAGCAAAGCGTCATAAAAATCGGTGAGATTGACACGAACTTGATTATTCTTAGTAACAGTGTAATAGCCGCACTGTTTAGCTCTTTCTCGGCGTGGTAATGTGGAAAGTTCTTTTACTTTAGCAAGTAGTGCTTTTCCAGTTAATGGCGCGGTTGCAGTTTCAGTCATTATGCTCAAATTTTCCTTACTCTCTCCAAACTGATAAACTATGTAGTCTCATGCCAGCATTTAATTTTTTAGCATTTGCATAGAGCTACTGAAGACCCTAATGTAACGGGTGAATTCCTGCCGATAGGAGCCAAAAGCACTTCTATATATGGTTGTCTACAACCAACTAGAGGCCATAGTTGCCACAGACATTAATTTTGGTGATGTTACGGCACTTTTAACCATTATTAGCCATCAGAAAGAAAACTATTTTCTTCTTTAGCGCTACTGTAGCGGTGTAACTTTCAGCCACCATTACAAATGAGGTTAGGTTCTACTGCAAATAAGTCGTAGACCCAAAAAATTGCAGGTTTTTCACTTTCAGTGCTTGCCTTTCTTGCCAATGAGCAAGTAGAGTTTTCTCCACTCGTCCTTTCAAGCTTAGGACAGCATAGTATTTCAATAGAGTCCTACGGGTATACACCCTTTTGTTCTACCAGTAGAGACGCGAATTTTCTTGTCTCTACATTACGAATCAACAAAGCAGTAGTAACCGCGCTGATACGGCTATTGATTCTGGTTTTGCTACTTCGTAATTTTATATTAAATACTAGCATGGACTAATAATAGCAAAATAGTTGTTTAATTTTGAATTAAAGTTGCTGGTAAATTTTTATTTAAATTCCTGGACTTGAAAGTTGAAAAAAGCAGTGACGATTTTCTTAACCCTTTATGATTACAAGCGCGAGCATTGCTATCTGGCTTTGATAAAAATTTATATATTGAGACGAGCAGTTTTGACCAATGAGTTCAATCCCATATTTTGTTGATTGAGAGCAAGCCAAAAAGCGAAAAGTCTGGCACCTGTGGGTTTCGCGGTACTCTAACTTTTTTGAAAGTGGTGAGGATTTTTCCTCGGTTTATTATCTTCAGGTCAAAAGCGGCCAGAGGATTTTGCACGTCTGTCTATGGGATGAACAAATCTCTTAACATCTGCCTAGTGCTTGATTGCCACTACTATATATTAAACATGGGCTTTCAAACTTCTATATAATCAAAAAATTCTGTCAAGTGGTAGCGAAGGTGGAATTTTACTGTCAGGACTGCTTGACTCAAGTTGACATCAAGACATATTGCTAACTTCCCATGCATTTCATTTGGATAGGATCGCTAGATCAAAGATCAACTGAAGTTACTTTTGAAGCAAACTCTCTTTCCTTTAGATTGCCAAACAGGTAAATTCAATGCAAAGCTGCGATCGCATTTTTGGCGTTTTAACTGAGAATTTGACAAAAATCTTGCTTACAGCGCTACTACAAGTAAAATTTTAATGGTTATCCTTAAACTAGAATCAGTCGCCTTTTAATCGTCAGCCTATTAACACCAGGGTTTAAATTAGGGGCAAAAAGTATAACTCACTTTTCGCAACTACCTGCTTTGACTCATGATTGTTGAGGCTGGTGAAGTAATTTTAAAATTTTGGTTAGTAGTTATGGAAATTATTTTTAAGGTCATTCGACAGCAACAAAATTCCTCCCCTGTTGTGCAAACCTACATTGTGGAGGCCGAACCAGGTAATACAATCTTGGATTGCCTCAATCAGATTAAGTGGGAGCAAGATGGAACTTTGGCATTTCGCAAAAATTGCCGCAATACTATTTGTGGTAGCTGTGCTATGCGAATTAATGGGCGTTCGGCTTTAGCTTGTAAAGAAAATGTTGGGAGCGAACTTGCCAGATTACAACAAATACCATCATCTCAAAGTAAAGTAAATGCTATTGATGAAATCACGATCGCACCTCTTGGCAATATGCCCGTGATTAAAGATTTGGTTGTAGATATGAGCAGCTTTTGGAATAATCTAGAGGCAGTTGCCCCTTATGTGAGTACGGCAGCACGACAAGTACCAGAAAGAGAGTTTTTGCAAACACCACAAGAGCGATCGCGCCTCGATCAAACTGGTAACTGTATTATGTGCGGTGCTTGTTACTCTGAATGCAACGCTCGTGAAGTTAATCCAGACTTTGTAGGTCCCCATGCCCTTGCCAAAGCTTACCGAATGGTAGCAGACTCCCGCGATAGCGATACCGAAAATCGTTTAGCAAGCTATAACGAAGGTACTAAAGGCGTATGGGGTTGCACTCGTTGTTTGTACTGTGATTCTGTTTGTCCAATGGAAGTTGCACCATTAGAACAAATCACCAAAGTTAAACAAGAAATTCTCACCCAGAAAAAAAATAGTGATAGTCGTTCAATTCGTCACCGGAAAGTATTGATAGATTTAGTTAAAGAAGGTGGTTGGATTGATGAACGTCAATTTGGTTTACAAGTAGTTGGTAATTATTTTCGGGATTTAAAAGGATTACTCAGTCTTGCACCCCTCGGTTTGCGGATGATCCTCCGGGGTAAGTTTCCTTTATCATTTGAAGCTTCTGAGGGTACGGAACAAGTGCGATCGCTCATTGAATCTGTGCAACAAGTAGAAAACAAAAGTTAAAAGTGAGGAGGGAGTAGTGAGGAGTTAAGAGTTAGGAGTTAAAATTCTTCACTCTTAACTCTTAACTTCTAACTGTTGTTCAACGTGGCTCTTGAGGTATATTTAACGGCTGTCCATAACGGTCATATACTAAAATATCCCACTGCCCGTTGTTACTGGATTCAAAAGCAATCCTGCTACCATCAGCGCTAATTGTAGGGTTGCGGACTTCCGCTTGCAGGTTATTGGTCAAATTCCGTGATTGGCGTGTTTCTCGGTCGTAGAGAAAAATAGCCGATCGCCCCTGACGGCTAGCAGCAAACACAATATAACGACCATCTTGTGAAACGCTAGGATGATTTGCGATCGCATCAAAGGAATTTAAACCTGGCAAATCAACCAAATCACGAGTTACCGTATCAAACATATAAACATCTTGGCTACCGCGTCGGTCAGTAATAAAAACAATGTATCTCCCAGAAATTTGGGGGTTTAATTCCGACGCTAAACTATTAAGACTCCGACCCCCCGGATCAAAAGGATAACTCAAAATGCGAGGGTAGCCAAAACACCCAGTCAATAAACTTAAACAGAAAAATATAGGTATAAAAAAAATACGTTTCATATAATTAGTCATTAGTCATTAGTCAATAGTCTCACAACTCCTAACTCCTAACTGCCAACTCCTAACTCCCAACTCCTCACCTTCTCCCCTACGGAGGTGAACCCACAGTTGCACCGTTGGGAATATCTAACTCAATATTTGGCCCTCGGTCTAGAACTTCAATATCCCACTGACCACGAGTGGCGGTTTCAAAGACAACATAACGTCCATCTGGACTAATATTTGGTTTTCTGATCCAGCCGCGATAAATTGGCGTGACAATTTGTGACTGTTGCGTGGCGCGATCGTAAAGCGCTACCACTGGTCTTCCCTGGTCACTAGTAAGATAAGAAATATAACGTCCGGTGTAGCTCAAACTAGGACTTTCGGCAATTGTCTCCTGTCGGTTTATCCCCGGTGTACTAATAAACAGTTGCCTCTCCAAATCGTACATTAGTAGCTGCTGATTACCATTCCGATTAGATACAAACGCTAAAAAGCGCCCATTTCCACTCAAAGCAGGTTGCTCCTCGGTGTAGCGACTGTTAAGAGAAGTAGGCCCTATAGGAATATCGTTAGAACCACAAGATACAAGCAAACTTGTTAAACCAAAAACCAGGCTCCAATGAATTGGTCTTTGGAGCCAAAATGCAGGCGTAAATTTTTCCACCTCAACTGTTTTCCGTCGCCTTTAAACCTATTTGCACGCCAACTGTTTTAAACATCGTCATCAAAATCGGTCAAATTATCTGGCCCCTCATTTGGTTTTTCAATTGGGTTGTATGGTACATAATCGGTTGGGATCGCATCATCATCTTCGCGCGGTCTTCGAGAAGTTGAGTCAGTGGGGGGACGACGCCTTCTCGGTCTGGGAGAAACATCATCTTCACGACTTTCGGGACGCTGTGACCCGTTATTACTACGGCGAGAAGGTTTTCTAACTTCCCCACCTGAATTTTCCCAATCATCAACTTGCCTAGAAGAAGAACCCCAGTTCTCTTCTTCAAAGCTTTCAGAAGGGCGATTTACAGGACGCCCAGAAGTCCGCCGGCGCGTTCTATCAGATGGAGTCTGTCTTTCACTAGTGCTGCTGTTGCGGCGTTCTGTACGACGGGGAGGTTGTTCCTGATAGTAGTCATCACGAGTTGAAATCTCATCCCTGCTACCGCGAATCCGGGGACGCACTGGGCGTTCTTCCTCGTCTTCATAAGGCAGTGGATCTAAGTCTGCCTCCATCTCAGCCTGATAGTTTCTGCGATTATTGTACGAATAGCGATCGCTAACTGGTCGGTCTTCGTCCACAATCGGAGTGTTGCGCTTTGCTTGCTGAGTAGCTATACTTCGCAGACGAATACTTTCAACTGCAAAAAACACAGTTGTGCCAACTAAAAGCAGTTGACCAAATTGTAAAATCGGGTCTAGCCGCCATCCTTGAAAGACGAGAATAAAGCCGCAAAGTAAGCCGACTGCCGCAAAAAAGATATCTTGATCCCGTGACAATTCCGGACGCACAGTGCGGAGAAAATACAGTGCTGCCCCAGCCACAGCCAGGAAAATTCCTAGAATACTGGCTGAGTTTGCCCCAAAATTTACCTGAGCCAGAAAACTGGCTGAGTTCAGCCCAAAATTTATCATTGCTGTTTTCCCAATATCAAATCTATGTTAGCGAGTCACAATTAAAATCACTACTGTAATTAGGCACGATATATTGAAGCTTCAAAGCCTCTGGCAAAGAAGCTCTGAAGCTATTCACCGAAAAGTAAAAACGTCTATGTCTGTCAGCTACAACTGCCACCAGTCGCAGTTTATGCTGCTTTTAGTGCAATTTAAGTAGATAGTTGACAGACAATCGATTACGAGAGCTAATTTAACTCTCATAAGCATTATGAACGCTGTATTTTATCTTTTTGGCTAATGAAAATTAGACCAACAGTAGCGGGTATTACAACAATTGCTGTACCCCATACCAGACTCCAAAGAAAATTTGCTAAAGAAGGCGTCATACTTCTCAACCTTTTTTTACACACTTCATCCTAATTTTAATAGTGTATTACTTTCTTGAGAAGCCTCTAACTCTGAACTGCCAAACTTGGTAACTTCTTTCACCAGTTATTGAGTTAACCACATGGGCGAGTTCGCTTTTCTATTTCAGAAAGAAGTGACAGCATTTAGTTAAAATGATGATCGGAGTGCTTTACAAAGCTTAAAATTTTGTAGCTATGTCTACGCAAAGCGCAACTTGCCTGTGCCTAAGTTTTTTCTTTTTTTACAGATAGATAGTACCTAAAACCGATGACTGGTGTTAACCTGACTGCTTGGATTCTTGGCCCTGTGTTAGGGGTTATGACATTCTTATTTATATTTCGTATCATTCTCACTTGGTATCCGCAAGTGGATTTGAATCGTTTGCCCTTTAATTTAATAGCTTGGCCAACTGAGCCATTTTTAATACCTTTGCGAAAGCTGGTGCAACCTATAGGTGGGGTAGATATTACACCTATTATTTGGGTTGGTATCTTCAGCCTGCTGCGAGAAATCCTGTTAGGTCAACAAGGATTGTTGACTATGCTATCTCGTGTTAATTAGGGTACAGGTTACAGGGGACAGGTTACAGGTTATAACCCTGTCCCCTGTAACCTATAACCTTTTTCCTTTCCTACTCTCCTACCCGTTCATTTCCTGCACAAAATTTGTATAGACATTACCCTGTAAAAACTGTGGAGTTTCCATAATTTTTTGATGAAACCCAATGGTGGTAGGTAATCCAGTAATGGCACATTCCCGCAGCGCGCGTTTCATCCGGTTAATAGCAGTGGATCGGTCTGGTGCCCAAACGATTAACTTGCCGATTAAGGAATCGTAGTAAGGTGGAATTTGGTAATCTGTGTAAACGTGGGAATCAATCCGTACACCAGGCCCTCCGGGGGGCAGATAGCTACTGATCCGTCCGGGAGAAGGGCGAAAATCATGGTCGGGATCTTCGGCGTTGATTCGGCATTCGATCGCATGACCTCGTAATACTACTTGGTCTTGGGTAAGCTTGAGTCTTTCACCTTGAGCAATGCGGATTTGTTCGGCAACTAAGTCTATCCCAGTAATCATTTCTGTTACAGGATGTTCTACTTGAATCCGGGTATTCATTTCCATAAAGTAGAATTTACCGGATCTATCCAAGAGAAACTCAATAGTACCCGCCCCACTGTAGTTAATGAATTGGGCAGCTTTGACAGCAGCTTGTCCCATTTTTTCACGTAGGTCTTGGTCGAGAGCTGGACTTGGAGCTTCTTCTAACAGCTTTTGATTCCGGCGCTGAATTGAGCAATCCCGTTCGCCTAAGTGGATGACATTACCGTAGTTATCCGCCAAAATTTGAAATTCGATGTGGCGGGGACGTTCAATAAATTTTTCTATGTAAACGCCAGAATTCCCAAAAGCTGCTCCTGCTTCGCCTTGGGCTGCGAGAAAAAGTTTCACAAATTCGTCTTCAGAACGAACTAGGCGCATACCCCGTCCACCGCCACCTGCTGTAGCTTTGATCATCACTGGATAGCCGATATCCTTGGCGAATCCTAATCCTTCTTGCTCGGATTCTACCAATCCCTCACTACCTGGTACCGTCGGGACTCCAGCTTTTTGCATGGTTTCTTTGGCAGTGGATTTATCGCCCATCTGTCTCATAGCTTCTGGAGTTGGGCCGATAAAAGCAATATGATGGTCGGCACAGATTTCCGCAAACCGGGCATTTTCTGCCAAAAAACCATAACCTGGATGAATGGCAGTAGCATTGCGCGTCAGTGCAGCAGCAATAATATTGGGAATATTCAAATAACTTTTACCGCTAGCAGGTTCGCCAATGCAAACAGCTTCATCAGCAAGTTGGACGTGGAGAGCATTACGGTCAACGGTGGAGTGAACCGCAACTGTGGCAATTCCCATTTCTTCACAGGCGCGGAGAATGCGAAGGGCGATTTCTCCCCGATTGGCAATTAATATTTTGTCAAACTTCATTTTTTAGTTTCGATATCATTACCAGTAGATTGACATTTTCTCTGATCCAACTTGAAACAACGCTTCCGCATTATTTCAAATTATTGCAGGAGATTCGCCACCCTGATCCTAAGCAAACTCGCATATTGCAGGCTTGCTGCGTCTACGAGTCTTACTACACTAACAACATTGCTGCTGTAAGTCTTGGCTAGACTACCAAGCTGGGCTTTTGCGAAGCCGATAGCGAGTCAGACGCTCCTACGTCGCTATCGAGCGTCATAGCCTGTCGTCGACACCACCTACAGCAGACAGATACGCGATCGCACCCCGCCGAACACAGTAGCTCTACCCTTTTCAATATCACTTGTACAGCTGCTAAATTTCTGTCAGTCTGATACCGCCTTGAGAAAATTTATATTTTTGAAGCAACTGAATTTAGATATCACCTTACTATAATTATTTTCTTATGCTATAGTCTATCTTTAGAGAAACCATGCGGATGTGGCGGAATTGGTATACGCGCACGCTTGAGGTGCGTGTGGCTTTGCCTTGGGAGTTCGAGTCTCCCCATCCGCATTTTTGCTTGTTTAAGTATAGGGTCAATAGTTATAGGTTAAAAAACCTTAGACTGTTGACCCTTAAATATTAAGTTTGCTTTTGAAGCACTTCAGTGCTTACTAGATATTAAGTAAAGTTGCCTTGTCAAAGTACTAGTCCTTTATGCTTTTATAGAAATAGGTGAAGTTTTGTAAAAAGCATTGACTATTTCTTTTACGCCGACAAACAACCTAACATCGCCACCACCTTGGCATCGCCTCACTCCGATTTGGCAAGGAGGGGAGGAAATAATTCAACAAAGTTTACCCCACACTCAGCTAGCACCTGCATGGCAGCTAATGCTCTTGGGTGACGGCTCTCCAACACGTCACTTAGAATTGCTCACAGGTGAGCCTGTAGAAGTAGATATCATTGATATGTCATTGATTGGTATCGACTTGGATGCTGCTCCTGAGTTAATCCAAGCTGTCCCAGAACCGCGATTACGGCGACAAGTATGGCTGCGTACCGCTTCTGGTCAACGATTAGCTTATGCTACTTCGTGGTGGGAAGCCAGTCATGTCGATGAGTATTTACAAAACCGTTCATTACCAATTTGGGCAAGTTTAGCTCGTCTTCGCACAGAATTGTATCGGGATGTTCGAGGAATTTACTACGGTGACTCATTGGCACTAGAGTCCGGTTTTGGTGTCACTGGGCCTTTTTGGGGTCGTCACTACTTGTTTTGGCATCATGGGCAGCCACTGACATTAATTTATGAAGTTTTTTCACCTTATTTAACCAAATATTTGGGGCCTATGCAGTTGAGTGCTGCTAATGCTGAGGCATAGTATTTTTGTATCTTTTACAGTGCGCCCCAGAGTATAGGAATTTTACATTAATGACTTTGAAGATGGGTAATCTATGTAAAATCCCGGACGCTAAGTTGATCTTACTTAAATCAAGTCAGTACCACAGATAGAAGCTCTATAAATAGAAGGTAGTCTGGGTTACAGATGACTTGCAGCTTTTTCAAGTTAGTTATATCCTCAAAGTGCTTGAAATGAACTATGTTAACTTTCGGAGACTTTCTAAAAAAGACAGCAGTTTTTAGAAATGTCCAGCGAAATTCAAGAAAGCGTGTTAAAAAAGGTAACTAACCATTAAAACACCGCTTTGAAACAGTAAAGAACGGTTAATTACCGAAATATCATCAATGTCTATGGTGGAAAAATTTATGAAATTAACTACCTTAGATCGCAAGAAACTTTTTGGTTGACTTAACCAATTTAGCAAGTAATGAGTTTGGAAATATGAGGTACAGGTTTCAATGGCACCGCCTCTTGTGTCTGTTCAGATGAAGAAAAATAAGAAACCGTCTTTGGTGCTGACGCTCTCGGCTGCTGGGTTATTGATTGGTGCGGGGAGTGTGGCCTACTGGTTGTTAGCCCAGAGACAAATATCTTCTAGCGATTTGCTAGTAGGTGCAAATATTATTCCTGGTGATGCCCTGTTTGCGGTTTCCTTAACAACAGATCCCCAGCAGTGGCAGAAATTGCGGCAGTTTGGGACAAGAGAAACCCAAACAGAACTGGACAAAAATTTAGTCCAGTTACGCGATCGCTTTCTGACGAATAATGGTTACGACTTCCAGAAAGATATCGCTCCTTGGGTAGGCGATGACGTGACGATCGCAATTCTTGCCCCAACAATAGGGAATAAACCTGCACCCAAACCAGTTACCACCAATGAAGATGCTGCTAGCGATCAGCAGTCGATGGTAATGGTATTGCCAGTAAAAAATTCAGAAATCGCCAAAAGTATTTTGGCACAACCCAAAATTCTTAAACAAGGCAAATGGAGCGATCGCACTTATCAAGGGATCGCCATTAAACAAAGTGAGGGACAAGCAGGGCAAAACTTCTCGGCTGCATTACTAGATGGGCATTTTTTAGTCATAACTGATAGTCCCAAAGCCACAGAGCGAGCGATCGATGCTTACAAAAATAAAACATCCCTAGCGACAACGGGCGGCTTTGCTGAGAATTTCCCAAAAATTGCCAATTACCAACCCTTTGGACAGTTTTATGTAAATGTGCCAACAGCAGCGAAAATAGCCGCGGCTTCTCCAAACCGCCCTTTGCCTGCTCAAGTTTTGGCTCAACTGCAAAATAACCAAGGTTTAGCAGGGACAATAACTTTAGAGTCAGAAGGAATCCGCTTCAAGGGCGTTTCTTGGTTAAACCCTAATAGTCAACGCGTGCTGACAGTGGAAAACAAAGCTGGGAAAATGCAAAGCCGCATACCAGCCGAAACCTTAATGATGCTTACTGGTGGTAATTTACAGAGGTTGTGGAGAGACTATGTTTTAACATCTCAGGGAAATCCTTTATCACCGATCGCACCAGAACAGATTAGAGGTGGGATAAAATCTCTTACCGATCTTGATTTGGAGAAGGATTTGCTTAGTTGGATGAAAGGGGAGTTTTCTTTATCAGTAATTCCTGCTACTCCAAAAGAAGGTTCACCAAATGATTTTCGTGCGGGTTTGCTGTTCATGGTACAGACAAACGATGACTACGGCGGGCAAAGCCAACGCAAATTAGCTGAAGCATCCATCAGTAAGCTGGATGAAGTGATGAAAAATCAATACCAGTTCCAAGTGCAACCGGGGAAAGTCGCAGGTCAACCCGTTGTTAACTGGGTATCACCTTATGGTACGTTAACTGCTACCCACGGTTGGTTAGATGGAGATGTCGCTTTCTTGGTAGTGGGCGCTCCCATCACCGATAAAATTGTTCCCAAACCTAACTACACACTAGCTGGCACTCTTCCCTTCCAACAAACAGTTCCTACAGAACCCAATCCGACAAACGGTCAATTTTTTCTGGATGTGGAACGAACTGTGAAAAATTTCCCTTTACCAACTCTAATTCCCAATCAAGAAACTTTGCTAGATGCAACGCGCACAATTGGGATGACATCTGCTGTCAGCGACAATCGTAGTAACCGTTACGATATTTTTATCGAACTTAAAAAAGTTACTAACGCAACTACATTGCCTAGTCCAGAAAAGAGTAAGAGTAACTCTGTTAGATAGGCAGTGGGAGGAGGGGAGCAGGGGTGCAGGGGAGCAGGGAGACAAGGGAGACAAGGGAGACAAGGGGGAATTATTGAACAAGTCTCTCTCTTGTCTCCCCCCTCTTCCTTATCTCCCTTGTCTCTTCTTCATGTTCAATGCCCAATCCCCATTCCCCATTCCCAATCCCCCATTCCCGATTCCCCTCTAAACATATAGGATCAAAACAGTCAGAATCGATATTTTAAATCATCCACGGAGAGAAGACTTTATGAATTTGGTTGTACTCCAGAACTGGCTGGACAATGCGTCCTTTGCCATATTATTCCTGACAATGCTGGTGTATTGGGGAGGAGCGGCTTTTCCAAATCTGCCTTATCTAGCCGCTTTGGGGACAGCTGGGATGGCGATCGCAAATTTGTGTATAGCTACTCTACTAGGGGCACGATGGATCGAAGCTGGTTACTTTCCCTTAAGTAATCTCTATGAATCTCTGTTTTTCTTAGCTTGGGGAATTACCGCTGTTCATCTGATTGCCGAAAATAGTAGCCGTAGTCGCTTAGTAGGAGTTGCGACATCTCCGGTGGCAATGGCTATTACTGCTTTTGCTACTATGACACTACCATCCCAGATGCAAGCGTCAGAACCCTTAGTACCTGCTTTGAAGTCAAATTGGCTGATGATGCATGTCAGCGTTATGATGCTGAGTTATTCTGCTTTGATGGTGGGTTCGTTATTAGCGATCGCTTTTTTAATTGTCACTCGCGGTCAAAACATCCAACTACAAGGCAGTTCTGTTGGTACTGGTGGCTATCGCAGCAACGGCTACCGCTTGCACAAAGCATCTGAACTAATTTCTCAACCACCAACCCCTGCTGTCGAAAATAACGGCTTTGCTCGTTTTGAAACTAGTAGCAACGGCAACGGTAACGGAAACACCGCTGTTTTGAATTTAGTAACTACCCCTGAATCGCCAGCCGTTGCATCTGCTGAACCTCTTTCACCCCAGCGCCTTAGCCTTGCCGAAACTCTCGACAACATCAGCTATCGCATCATTGGACTAGGTTTTCCCCTGCTGACAATTGGCATTATTGCCGGTGGCGTTTGGGCTAACGAAGCCTGGGGTTCCTACTGGAGTTGGGACCCGAAAGAAACTTGGGCATTAATCACCTGGTTAGTGTTCGCTGCCTACCTTCACGCCAGAATTACTCGCGGTTGGCAAGGGCGCCGTCCGGCAATTTTAGCCTCTGCTGGTTTGCTTGTAGTTTGGATTTGCTATCTCGGTGTGAATCTTTTGGGTAAAGGTTTGCATTCTTACGGTTGGTTTTTCTAAGAACCTCACTAAGACAGTACTGAGTATTGAGTATTTTACTTTTACTCATAAATCAGGACTTGGTATCTTGTAAAACTATGGTGAGTTAAGTATTTAAGTTGAAACACAGAGGAGGGCAGAGTTTTTCTTTGCCCTTACTTTTACTAAATCGCTAAGAGCGATTGCGCCAGACAAAAATTATTATTGATAAGGACTAAGGACTAATGACTAATGACTAAATTATCATTTTATTTCGGATGAACTGTTATATCTCTGGAAAATATAAATTGATTAACAGGAGATTTTTATGGAAGATGGATTCGAGATACTAAACCATGATGAAGTTGTGTCTATAAAACCGGACACTTTTAATAAGTTAAATATTGCTAAAACTTTTAAAGTCCGCGATTTGATTACAGCAATTAAGGAATATATTGGAGCAGAAGAAACAGATGAAGTAAATTTGTATACCCAAGGATTAAATTGTGAAGTTTTACAATTTAGTAATTTGGGATGGAAAAAAGGAAAAGTGAGACTTGCTTTAGAATTTTGTCCTGATGAATCTGAGTCACCACTTGATGAAATTTTTCAAAAACTCAAACAAGTGGAAAATTAATACTCAATAAGCAAAATATCCCCAACTTCTTCAAGAATTGGGGGATATGCGCCTCTTGATGTTTACAAATAACCGAGAGACTAAACTACAAAATTATCCCGTTATATCGAAAAGCATTATCCCAAACATAATCAATTACTGCTTTAGCTTCATCCAAAGGTAAAACGTGACATGCTCCTTGGCGATCGTAGGCTAGTAAAGGGACTTCTGGTACTTTGTCTGTTGTTTTGCTATTTTGAATTACTTGGCCGCGAATATCTTCTAGATTGCTTAGAGGCCCTTGAATATCAAAGTTAATCTTTGTGCCTAATTTATTGTCCATCCAAGTTTCAATGCGAGAATCTAATTGTTGAGGAGTTAATGGTGTGGGGCTAGTCAGTAAGTGATAATATGCCAGAATAATTTCCTTACATTCTTCTTCTTCTGCTAATTCCATAAACATTTGAAAAACACTATGATTGTTTCCTAAATTCTTGAAAAATAGCGTATCAGTTACAATTTTTTGAAATTTAATTTTTTTATTTTTGTAATTAGTGTATTGCGTAAAGGCAAATCCACCCAAAGCGATCGCTAATGATAAAGCTGCCACCAAGACGGGCATAAAATTTCTGACTTTATCCAACTCTACATTTAATGATTCAACCCAAAAAGTAACATTTAGTACTAGTAAAATTGCAGCAACTATTAATAATAAATTCGGCAACGTTCTTAATATCAAAGGAATTGCCGCGCCAATCGCCGGAATTCCAAATAGTAACCGATCTTTCCAGGTCATACTTGTTTTGACATTGGGAAAGATTAAGTCAACATCTAGTTTGGGAATATTTTTGTAGAAGTAAACATACATCTTACCGGGAATGAATTTTAATTCTTGGATCTTGTCTTTCTTCGCCCGAAAGTAAGCTGCTTCTTTGAACTTGACTAACAAAACTATCCGTTCAAAAATATCAATCGTTTTTTCTTCTTGCCAAAAGAAGAATTTTTTTACCGAAATTTTTTTAGAACTATCACCCCGGTAATAACAAATCAAGCGGTCAAAATCCTCAAAATTTACTTTAGTTTTCAATTCAATGAGAGATTTGGTTGCCAGCGCTCGTTTGAGAATCGATTCAGGTAAAAGAATATAATTAGCTCTTTCAACAATATGCCCAAAGGCTTCAACTACTTTCAACTCCATGTCATCATATTGCTCGAATGTTGGTGGAGTTACTGGTTGAATCTCTGCATTAGGGTTAAAGGGTACGTAGTTATCTTTGATAACTTCTAAGGTTTTGTGGAAGCGAAAGTGATAGTAAGCAATGAGGATTTGGCAGAAATCTTGAAATTTTTTGACATCAGCTTCATCTAGCTGACCGTCTTGCAGGCAAAGTTTGATAATATCACTGCGAGTGTAGGGAATAAACGCTTCTCGATTTTCGGAAACAGTCATATTCAAAGATGAATCAGAATCTAACTAGGGTTTGCCACATCCCACGAAAACGTCGGCCATGAGACATTATCTCTTCATTGGTAACTAAATTCTAGTATCCTGGGTGGTAAATCTAGCAGTTTTTTCTTGAGTCGAGGGAAAAAGTGAGTAGGGATATTTGCTTTGCCTTGCACATCTCCAATGCGTTCTGTTATTTTCAAAGACTGATTGAAAAGTGCGTAGGCGTGGCCCGCACTTCTCTACGAGACGCTGCGCGTAGCTTGCTTCCACGAAGTGGTACGACTTGGCTCAGTGACCATCGTAGACATCGCTCGGCATAGATCCTGATTCTCTCATTTAAATTACCATCAAGATTCATTAATAAAATAAAGATGTACTCATAACTGAGGAATGGGAAATCGATCATGCTAAATTACGATCCATTAGCTTGTTTGCCCTCATCTGAGGAGCTACCTGACTCTGACGAGACTCCCGTGGATAATGAATTGCAAGATTTGATTCCCGGTTTACTAAAAGCGCTTCTGGCAATGGCTTGGCCAGAACGCATGGATTGGTTTTTTGGTGTAGATATGGGTATTTATTATGACCCAGATTTACCAGCAATAGTCCCAGATGGGTTTTTGAGTTTGGGCGTAGAGCGATTTTATGATGAAAACCTCCGTCTAAGTTATGTGCTTTGGGAAGAGAGGAGAGTACCAATATTAGCGCTAGAAGTAGTATCTCAAAAATATCGTGGTGAGTACTCTACTAAAAAAGCAGAGTATGCGAAATTAGGGATTTTATATTATGTAATCTACAATCCAAATCGTCGTCGAAAGCCACGGTTGGAAATATACAAATTAATTAATGGTGGTTACACTGCATTAGAAGATGGTAATCCCGTTTGGTTGCCAGAGATTGGTTTAGGAATTGGCATGGAACGGGGAACTTATCTAGGCATTCCTCGCCAGTGGTTGTATTGGTATAACCAACAAGGGGAAAAGCTTTTAACACCCGAAGAAAACGCAAAACTCGCTCAACAGAAAACCCAGCAAGCAGAACAAAAAGCTCAACAAGCAGAACAAAAAGCTCAACAAGCAGAACAAAAAGCTCAACAAGCACAACGACGTGCTGAATTATTCGCAGAACAGTTGCGATCGCTTGGCATAGATCCTGATTCTCTTTCCTGAATTGCTGTAAAAACTCATTAACGAAGCTCAAAGGTTCATTAACGAAGCTTTGAGGTTCACGAATGAAGCTCCGAGGTTCATCAGCAAAGCTCTGAGGTTCACGAATAAAGCTCAAAGGTTCATCAACGAAGCTCCGAGGTTCGCGAATGAAGCTCAAAGGTTCATCAACGAAGCTCTGAGGTTCACGAATGAAGCTCTGACGTTCATCAACGAAGCTCCGAGGTTCATTAATGGAGTTCAAAGACTCGTCCGCGAGTAAAAAAGACTCGTCCGCGAGTAAAAAAGACTCGTCGCCGAGTATCAAAGACTCATCCGCGAGTAAAAAAGACTCGTCGCCGAGTATCAAAGACTCATCCGCGAGTAAAAAAGACTCGTCGCCGAGTATCAAAGACTCGTTCACGAGTATCAAAGACTCATTACAGCAATTTTCATATATTTAAAAAACACTCTCGCTTTCTTCTCTGCGCTTTTGCGCCCACCGTTCGCGTAGCGTCTCCGATAGGAGAAGTTTTGATCGGCAAAAGCCACTGCTCAAACTTCTCTCTGCCTGCGTGAGACAAAAAACTTTAGGTGCTGTAATTACGAATTACGAACTTGTACTGAGCTTGTCCTGAGCGTAGTCGAAGGGCGCAGTCGAAGTATTACGAATTACGCATTACCCTATCAAGACTTGCACTCACACTTTCAGCATCCGGTGACTGCACTCGCTGCAAAATCTCTAAAGCTGGTTGCAAATAGGATATCGCTTTAGTGTATTCACCCTGCTGTTCTGCCAAATGTCCTAACCACCACAGAGTCATTGCTTGGCCTTGGACATCTCCAGTGCGTTCTCTTATTTCCAAAGACTGATTGAAAAGTGCGATCGCTTCATCCACTTTCCCTTTGTTAGCGTAAAGAACTCCCAGATTGCTCAACGTCGTTGTTTTGCCTTGGACATTACCAATACGTTCATTTATTTCCAAAGACTGATTGAAAAGTGCGATCGCTTCATCCACATCCCCTTTGTTGGCGTAGATACCTGCTAGATTGTGCAACGTCACCGCTTTGCCTTGGAAATTTCCAATGCATTGTGTTATTTCCAAAGACTGATTGAAAAGTGCGATCGCTTCATCTACTTCTCCTTTGTTAGCGTAAAGAATTCCTAGATTGCTCAATGTCGCTGCTTTACCTTGGACATTTCCAATGCGTTGTGTTATTTCCAAAGATTGATTGTAAACTGCGATCGCTTTATCCACTTCCCCTTTGTTGGCGTAAAGAATTCCTAGATTGCTCAACATCGCGGCTTTGTTTTGGACATCACCAATGCGTTCAGTTATTTCCAAAGTCCATTTGTAGAGTGCGATCGCTTTATCCACATCCCCTGTGTCAGCATAGATACCTGCTAGTTCGTGCAACGTCGCCGCTTTGGTTTGGACATCACCAATGCGTTCAGTTATTTCCAAAGACTGATTGTAGAGTGCGATCGCTTGATCTACTTCCCCTTTATTGACGTAGATACCTGCCAGTTCGTGCAAAGTTAACGCTTTGGTTTGGACATCACCAATGCGTTCAGTTATTTCCAAAGACTGATTGTAGAATGCGAGCGCTTTATCCACATCCCCTTTGTTGGTGTAGATACCTGCTAGTTCGTGCAATGTCACCGCTTTATCCCATTCTCCTAAATCATGATAAGTGTCACCCAGTTCGTGGAGAACGCTGGCTTTGATTCCTGCTAAATTTCCATCTTCTTCAGTCAACTTCAAAGCTTTTAGCAAAAAATATTCTGCTTTTTCTACCTCAGCAATACTCTTATAAGCTGCCCCTAACTCCTGCAAAATAGTAATGCGGGTGCGTACATCAGTTGATGATTCCATTAGCAAGCGCTCAAGTAAATCAATCCGCTCTTGCCTTTCTGGTAAATCTAAACTTCCTAATATTCTCTCAGACTGAATAGTTTTTTCAATAGCCAACTTTTGAGTAGACTGGACTGTTTGAAAATAAAATACTCCTTTTCTCCATGCCCAAAAATCTGGGGCATATTTTGCCAAACGTGTTAGGGCATGATCTGGCAGAAATATCAGTATAGGGTGAGGAACACTATTAGTAAAAGCGTCTCGGACAAAGTTCAAGTCTTGCAGTACAGGCGGATATTCCCCAGATAAACCAATAGACTTTTCTAAACCGATCACAATTAAAACTAATTTTTTATCTGATTCTAAATGAATTTCTTTTAAATCACGAATAATCTCATCCCTTAAAAAACGCAAATTAGGGTCGGCAAAATTGAGAAGTTCAAACTGAATCTCATGACATTGAGGATGGTTGTTGAGGATTTCAATTAAAGTATTTCTATCTTCTGCAAAGTTAACAGCAACGAACCCAATCGTTAACTGAGTGTCAGCAAAGTCAATAAAGGTTAACAGTTCCGCTAATGACTGCTGATTTATTTGCACAAAAGTTTCTTTTTCTAAATTTAACTCAGGGGTTACTTGTGGCTGATTTGACTGCTTCTTGGAAAGCATGGATTTGCCTCACAACTGGATTAACATAATTCCAGCGATTTTTGCCGTTATATTCAAAAACCCAAAGATTGAACAGCATTAATCTGCCGATTTCATCTTTAGAAACATCTTTGTTGATATATATCGCAGCCAAAGCAGAATAGTATTCTGTTGATATACTCCGCTCAAAATTAAACTGCTCTTGCTTAATCGCATAAGTGATATCATCAGCAGTAACTTTTTCATGCTCACGAGTTGCTGCTGTAATAAATGCTTTTGATGCTATTTGCATCAATTGGCGGATGTGACCGCCGCTTGCTTTGGCTAAATCTACCAATAATTGACGCGATTCAAATACTGCGTCTACTTCAACTCTTTGTTCAATTAAACTCGTAATTGCTGTTATACCATCATCATTATAATCTAGCTCGTTTTTGTCTTGTTCAAACTCATATATGTTGACCATCGGCACAATATTAGGTGTGTCAAAGGAATTACTCAAATTATTTTCCGAATAGACAATAGAAATTGGCGCTGTATAGATAATCGTACAATGTAGACTTTGTAATTGAAATGCATAATCACAAAATAAATGTTTAGCTACATTTGGGGGCACTCTGTCTAAGTTATCAAAAATAATTAACAATCCCTTTTCGTATTCAGGATATTTGGATTTAAGCTTGACAAAAGCATCCCCTAGCAACAAATTTATATCTGCTTGTAAACGACCAATATCTTTTTGTAAATTCTGCCGAACCGTCTTTCTTTGTTTGTCAGCACCTTTAATTTGAGCTTGTATTTTACTCAAGAGCTTTGAAATAAAGGGAATCTTTATTCCTGCTTCTGCTTGAACACCGACACTTACTGACCTTTCAACTGTTTGTTCAGTTTCTTGAGTAATTTCTTTAAACCAAGACTCAAAATTATTTAAAAGTTGTGCATCAAAATTTAATTCCGATGCGTATAGTACATCAGCAAGTTTTTTAATAATTACTAAATATAAATCTGTGTATTCTGCGTCTAATACAGCAAATTTGAGGTTCATGAGGTACAGTAGCAGCAATTAGTAAACCAATTTTTTAGATGCTTTGGATCAACTAGTTTCAGCGCAATTTTAATTAAACCATCAACGACAGATGCACTCTTGGGAGAAAATTGTTTCAGAAAAGCTTTTAATTGTGACCACCAATGTTCAATTGGATTGAATTCAGGAGAATAAGGAGATAGATAAAGAACACTTGCTCCCACTCCTTCAATCAAAAGCTTAATCTCTTCGACTTTATGAGCAGGTAGATTATCCATTACAACGACTGCACCAACCCATAATTGCGGAAGTAAAAAATGTTCTACAAAAACTTTATATGCATCTCCATCCATTGAGCCGTTTAAAGTCATCACGGCTAAAACCTTCTTTAAGCTAATTCCTCCGATTACACTTATTTTTGCTCCCCGGTAATATGGTTTAAAATTATACGTTCTAGTACCGCGCTCGCTTCTTTGATGAGTTCTAGTTAAGCCAAGTAAAACACCCATTTCATCTATAAATACAAGGTCTTCTGGGTCTACTTGCTTTACTTTCTCCCAATACTCTATTCTCAGTTTTTGGACTCTTTCTGTTTTTCCTTGGCTGCACTTTCACTTTTTTTTCGCGTTAATTTTTGTTTTTGTAATGCACAACACATCACACTTGCACACACCCAAACGTTGTATTTTTCTCCAAAATATTCGCAATATTCCAATAAAGTTGCGTCTGGGTAAATTTGAACCATTTCGGCTAATTCGCTCACGAAATCATCTAACCTACCCTTCATGGCTCCACCTTGCTTTTTAGGTTCTAGATGTCCTTGCACTCTATGAAGTTGGATTAGCTTTTGCACATAGCTTTTTGCTACACCAAATTGCACAGCAACCTTTCTTATTGAAGTACCACCCTTTTCGTAAGTATTTACTATTTTTTCTCGTAAATCGATTGAGTATGCTTTCATTTTAAGTCTTGATACACCAATATTATGTGTACCTCATTTACCTCGAAAGTGCTGTATATCTAGTTCAGCGTCGGCTTCTATATAAATAACTTTATATTGAGATTCCCATTCTCGTTGAATCTTCCTTAATTCTGTGCTTTTACCGCATCCTCGATGTCCAGTAAATAGAAGGCTGCAAAATTCTGCGGGTTCAAGAAAACTTAAGCGAGTTTTAATAGTATTAATTGCTTCTGTCTTGCGAACTTTTGATAAATTAACATAATAACGTTCAATGTCTTTATTACTCACTAGAGGAGCTACATCACAAACACGAAAAGCAGCTTTAAGAGTATTAGCACGATTAGCAGGTAAGGAACTCATTAGGTATTATTTATATTAATAATTTATATATATTACAGCAACAAAATCTTAAAGCTTCTTGGCGTTAGATAACTTTTAATAATCACTGGCTCTCAACCAGAAGTATTGAAGTGATAGTATGTTCAGGAATACCTGGCGTTAGATTACCAACAGAATTGTATAATGTCTCTTGCTCCTTGGCGAGGTGCGATCGCTCATGCACTCCATCGCAACCGCAGCCTTGTTTATGCCCGTTACCTGCAATTAGCAACGCTACAAGCGAACGGCCGCCCCGCTAATCGTACCCTAGTTTTTCGCGGCTTCCTAGAAGGTACAAACCAGCTAAAATTTATCACCGATAACCGTAGCGCCAAAACAGATCGGATACAGCAACAACCTTGGGCAGAAGTTTGCTGGTACTTCCCCAATACACGAGAACAATTCCGCATCACTGGCTGTTTAACCCTAGTAAGCGGTAATGATTCCGATCGACATCTACAGCTAGCGCGGATCGCCATGTGGCAAGAATTGAGTGATGCGGCGCGTTTACAGTTTGCTTGGCCGCATCCTGGTAAACCCAGAAACCAAGAAGCAGGAGCCTTTGAGCCACCAGCACCCGATCCGGTCGAGCCAATGGCTAATTTTTGTCTACTGCTACTAGACCCAGTGCAAGTAGACCATTTAGAATTACGCGGCGAACCACAAAATCGATGGCTTTACCACCGTGATGACCAGCAAGAGTGGTCTAGCCAAGCGATTAATCCTTAAATATTGGAGTAGAGAGGCGATTAATTGCGTCTCTACAAAATGTTAGGAGTTGGAAATTGCAAACCTGCATTTATGATTTTTATTCCTCACTCCTCACTTTTAACTTCTCACTTTTTAAATGCCAGCACCATCTAGAAATTCTTGGATGGTCTTATCCTTGAGGTTGCACCAGCGAGTATCGTGGGTTGGTTCATCCTCTTTCGTTGCTAAACCACCCAATAAAACAGGAGTTTTGTCTGAAGAATTGTTGCGCTGAAGGGTTTGTATTTGTTCTTCCAACGCTTCAATCCGGTCTACTAAAGCACGAATTACTTGAGCTTCTGAATCTGGTAAGTTATTGTGTTCAAGAGGTGAAACCCGAACTCCAGAACGATACATAATGCGCCCAGGCACACCTACCACAGTACAGTCTGAAGGCACATCTCTGAGAACAACAGAACCAGCACCAATACGGACATTATTGCCAATTTGGATATTGCCCAGTACCTTCGCTCCAGCTCCAACTACGACGTTTTCGCCCACAGTAGGATGGCGCTTGCCACATTCTTTACCAGTACCCCCAAGGGTGACACCTTGATAAATTAGAGCATAGTCTCCGACGATCGCAGTTTCACCAATTACGACACCCATGCCGTGGTCAATGAACACACTTTGCCCAATTGTTGCACCAGGGTGGATTTCAATTCCAGTAAAAAACCGAGCCAAGTGAGAAATCAGGCGCGGAATAAAGGGAAGACCAACACTATACAACCAGTGAGCCAGCCTATGGAATAACAAGGCTTGCAAACCAGGGTAACAAAATAAAACTTCCAACCAGTTACGGGCAGCTGGGTCACGTTCAAATATGATACGAAAGTCAGCACGCAGTATAGATAGCACGAGATAGCACCCTCGGAAAGCACAACAAGCTACTATCCCATATTATCCTCTCAGGTGTTACACCTAAAAATTGGGCATAGGGAAGAGGACAAGGGGACAAGGAGAATTGGGGATAAGGGGAAAAACTTGTTGCAAGTTCTCACCTCTTGTCTCCTTGTCTCCTTGTCTCCCTTGCTCCCCTGCTCCCCTGCCTCCCCTACTCCCCACTTCACTGCTGCTCCACTTTCAGAGTATAATCCCGCTTGACTCCAGGATTAAATGTACCTACCCAAATCCGATAGGTGCCCTTTTTCCAGTCGCGATCGCTAACACTAGCATCTTTACTTTTGCCAGTATCATCGCCGCAACGAATTGTTGTTTTATCTGGGCCTTGGATGATTAAAGTGGTGTCGTTGTTGTTGCTATCAACTTGGATTGTTAGCTGAGGAAAGTCCTTTTCCAAAACCATAATGTGATCTGGTTTGGAATCGGCAAAGCCAATACAGGCTTTTTGATCGCGATCGCGGTTACTTATGGCAGACAATGAGTAAGAACCACCTGTAAATCCCTGCACTGTTCCTTGTGATGAATCAAAGTTTGCTGATAAGTTTAAAGTAGCAAAGTTTGCTGTTTGTGCGATTGCAGGGGTAGCTGCGATCGCGGTAAGTATAGCCAACAGCCAACCGCCGCAAAACTGAAGTCGGGGGCGACAGTATTTCATAGTAGCCCTCCAACAGGCTTTTAAATAAGTAGTGATATATACATATTCTAGTAAAAAAATTCCAGTGAAATTTCAATTGGTTGTGCCACAATCAAATGTGCCACAGTTAATGTTTTTCAAAGTGGACTGTTAATTGCTTGGTTATTTCTGGATCTAGACAGCAACATTAAATCCGCCCGTTGATAGTGGGGAATTTTTGCAATCAAGACATTAGTTACCAAATATTACAGAATATCTACGTAAATATTATGAGGCAAGAAAGTAGAGAAGTGAAAAGAATTTTTTCCCTTCTCTACTTTGAGCTTTTATGAAAATCTCACGAATTATGGAGTTTGAAGAAAACGCCACCTTTGAGCGATCGCGTGTCAGTTCCATAACTACTGACTGTGAGCGATCGCAGGTTGTTAAAAAATGGTTTACCTAAGACTTCCACTAGTTTGAGAATCGGTACTTGACGCTCTAACAAATTCTGGCTCTTTGTCCAGTCGAGATATACATAACCTTGGTTTGGTAGGGGAATTGCAGCGATACTATCTTTGAAATTAGGATTGTTAATTATGGAATTATCCTTGGTTGTGAGAATTTCATTGATCGTCTCCAAGTCAGACGCAAAAATTTCGTAATTTCCTAAAGTTGTGTGCAATCCCCGCACTTTTGTTTCAATGCTGAAAGATGCTCCTTCTTTGACATCGCTTTTTTTTGTAGCTGTGGTTAACTCTGTCCAAGCTGAGATTTTTTGCTTATCTATAGTTAAGGGATTAATGCTGAGTCCGTTGGATGAGGCGATCGCATCTAATCGAGCAACACCTTTTTCCACACTTTCGGATTTTTCTACTACAAAAATCCAATGGGGGGTTATTTGCTCTTTATCAGGTAACAATGCTAGGGCATATTCTCCTTGTACCCAACTGAAAATATCCTCTGGGAAGTTTATACCCCAGCGTTTTTGAACATCCACCAAAGGTTTTGCTAATCGGGAAACTATATCTTCCCCAGAACCATATATAGTTGCTGTTGCTTGTTTCCAGAGTTTGGCTAAGTCACTATCAGCCAAATTACTTAAATTCGAGCCGGAAATTGCTAAACCTGCGGATGCTGGAACATACTGCAATGCTCCCACAGGTTTAGATAACGGTGCAGATGGAGGGACAATTTCCGATGAAGTCAAAATGCTGGTTTCTGCCAGCAATCCTTGGGGATTCAACACTAAGGATATAATTTGACTGTTATAAAGTTGTTCTGGTAACTCTAACCCTTGCCATTTTGCGACGATGGGAAGATTCAAGAAAGCTACAGCCAATTTCCCTTTGAGCTGTTCTTTGGTAGCTTTTTGGTATTCGGGTGAGCTAGTTAAATTCAGATCGGGCGCTTGGACGTTATTGATCGCATCTCGTAATACTTTTGGGGTCGTTGGCAAATAAGACGAAGCTTTCACCGACAACAGCACCAGCAAGCAAATCTTGTTCTGGTTGAGAATTGTCAGAAATCAGCTTTACACCTTTATATTGTTCAACAGCTAAGTTTGCACCAGCTAAGGCCCGTTTGGAAAATAACAATTCGACAAACTCGCGGCTTTTCTCTGGTTGCTTGGTTGTTATTGCTAACAGATACCCTGGCTGCTGTCCGTTTTCTGGATCGCGATCGATATCTAAGGTAGTAACCGCTAATGTAATTTCGTCCCCTAACCAGGGTTGAATGTCTTGTTTGTAATCTATGCCACTCTTGCCGAATAAACTGGTTTTGAGTTTAGATAGTTCTTCTTCACGCTCCAACGCCTGCAAACGGTCAGGATTGGTCAATAATGAAACCATTGCAGGGGAAAGTTTTGACACGAATATGGCTGCACCAGGCCCAGAGCTAGAAGCAATAAGGTTAGCCGGACTTTTGGCGAAAAACCAGTAAAAGCCTGCGATCGCAATTACTAGCAGGGCGATCGCCCCAGCGACGATAAAACCGATAAATGAACGTTGCCTATTCACATTAAACCTATTAAAAAAGACGGTTTACAGCCATTTAAGCAGAAAGCCTAGCAGAATTAATCAACCTTCTTGAGAATGGATACTCATGCAAAGGCAGAGATTTTCTGTCACCATAAATAGGATTAGGACTGTTTATCGGGAATTCTTTTAGTCAACCCATGAACCAAATTAGTGTAGAAGAACTGGCGCAACGTCTTTCTTCTAGTGATGTAAGTATTCAGCTAGTAGATGTGCGTGAACCAGAAGAATTGGCGATCGCTAGCATTGAGGGCTTTGTAAACCTACCTTTAAGTCAATTTGCCGAATGGGGAGATCGAGTACCTACCCTCTTCAATCCCGAAGCCGAAACCTTGGTGTTATGCCACCACGGCATCCGCTCTGCCCAAATGTGCCAGTGGTTGATTGCTCAAGGTTTTACAAATGTGCAAAATATTTCGGGTGGTATTGATGCCTATTCCCAATTAGTAGACCCTTCAATTCCCCAGTATTAGCTTTTGCTGGGATACGTCACTCAGATGGAACTGACTCTTCCATCTGACTTTTGCTATGCTAGAGGCATAAGTACATCACTTTATAGGCTCACCGAAAAGCCTGCAATTTGGGCATAAAGTACATTTGCACAAAACTTTTTGACTGTGCCCAAATCCCACTTTAGCACTAGCCATTGTCAACAGATATGTATCTAATAATACTATTGCAAGCGCAAATTTGTGCAAAAGTACGGTTAGAAAGAAGCATCGTAAGGGTACATTATAACTAGCAGCTTTTGAAAAAAGGTTGAGCTACTATTTCAACCCTACTCTTAAAAAATGCTGTATGTATATAAACTTTAAAAATACTTATCATAATATAATTATATAATTTGCTATCTTAATAAATTATTAATATTCTCTGTTTTCGATTAAATTCACAAATTTCTTCAGAGTTTGATTAAAATTTGCCTTCAGCAAAACATAGGATAATGGAAGTTCAGTTAACAAATCGACAACAGCATATACTTTGGGCAACGGTACGTCACTACATTGCTACGGCAGAGCCTGTTGGTTCAAAGGCTTTGGTCGAGGAGTATGACCTTGGCGTAAGCTCGGCGACAATTCGCAATGTCATGGGTGTTTTAGAAAAGTCTGGATTGCTCTACCAACCACACGCTTCTGCTGGACGTGTACCTTCAGATTCAGGTTATCGTATTTATGTTGACCAGCTAATTACACCTTCTCTGCGTTCGCGCAGCGTGTCGCAGACAGAAACTATACGAACAGAAACTTTAGGGCGAGAAGTAGAGATAGCACTGCAAAAGCATCTCCAGTGGGAAGATCGCAGTTTAGAAACCTTACTACAAGGAGCCGCGCAGATTTTAGCAACCTTGAGTGGTTGTATTAGCTTGATCACTATGCCGCAAACGACTACAGCGCTATTGCGACATCTGCAATTAGTGCAAATTGAAGCTGGGCGGATCATGCTGATTGTAGTGACTGATGGTTATGAGACACATTCTAAATTGATGGATTTGTCGCCAACACCAGAAGAAACACAACGAGATTCAGAGGTAATCGATCGCGAGTTGCAGATTGTTTCTAACTTTTTGAATACCCACTTGCGGGGGCGAAGTCTGTTGGAATTAGCCAACCTCAACTGGAGCGAACTAGATCAAGAGTTCCAACGCTACGGGGAATTTTTGAAAAACTCAGTTGCCGAATTGACTCGTCGCACTCTTGCACCGACTGCAACCCAAATTATGGTTCGGGGTGTGTCAGAAGTTTTGCGCCAACCAGAATTTTCCCAGTTACAGCAGGTACAAACAATTATCCACCTGTTGGAGGAAGAACAAGACCAACTGTGGCGATTAATATTTGAAGAACCAGAACCGGAGGATGGTGGAAAACCAAAAGTAACGGTTCGCATTGGCGCAGAAAATCCATTAGAACCGATACGCACCTGCACCTTGATTTCTTCTAACTATCGCCGAGGTTCGATACCTGTAGGAAGTGTGGGAGTTTTGGGGCCAACGCGCCTAGATTATGAAAGTGCGATCGCAGTAGTAGCATCTGCTGCTGATTATCTCTCAGAAGCTTTCAGTTATTTCAATCCTTAATTAGCGATTAATCTTTAGGAACAAGCCGCTACGCCTCTAGGCGAGCAAACAATACCATAGCAAGCAGATAGCCGGATTTGTAACGGCAAAATCAATAATTAATACTACTTAAATCTTTCATGCTTAGAAAAATTGCCTTTAGTCTACTGTGGCTGGGATTTGTTGTCTATGCTTTTTTCCTCGCGCCTCCTGAGCAACCTGGTACATTCGAGTTAATCAAAAACCTTTCTATTGGACAGTGGCAAGGCATTAACCCCTTAGTCATAGCACTATTCAACCTCATGGGCATCTGGCCTCTTATTTACAGTGCAGTAGTCTTCATTGATGGTAGAGGGCAAAAAATACCTGCTTGGCTGTTTGCTACTGTCTCTTTCGGAGTTGGTGCTTTCGCTTTGTTGCCGTACTTAGCCTTTAGAGAACCAAATAATCAGTTTGTCGGTAAAAAGAATATCTTGCTCAAATTACTAGATTCTCGTGTGACTGGTTTTGTATTGACAATAGCCACGATTATTCTAGTTACCTACGGTATAAGAGGTGGAGATTGGAGCAATTTTGTGCAAGAGTGGCAAACTAACCGCTTCATTCATGTGATGAGTTTAGATTTTTGCTTACTTTGCCTATTATTTCCCACATTGCTGGGGGATGATATGGCGCGTCGCGGTTGGAAGAATCCGCAGTTGTTCTGGTTAATAGCCTTGATACCGCTATTTGGGCCATTGGTTTATTTATCTGTGCGTCCACCTTTACAAGAAGTGGGTATAGAGTCCATATCCAAGCAGCCAGCAACGAATTGAAGAATAAAGTGCATTTTTCACAATCTAAAATCGTTCGATTAACCGTAGCGTTCCGCAGGAAAGTCTAAAATCCAAAGTGATATCACCCCAAGTCCCCGCTTTTTCAAAGGTTTGGGGATTTTCTGTGGGTGCGTAAATCCCAAGAGAAAATTTTTTCTGAAAGTACTTTACAAAACGCAATAAATTCTTTAAGATGTGTAACAGGTAGTCAAACCTACCTAAATTCATCTGCAAATAATCGCATTTATAAAACAATGACAACAACCTTACAACAGCGCTCAAGCGCCAATGTATGGGATCGATTCTGCGAATGGATCACCAGCACCAATAACCGGATCTACATCGGTTGGTTCGGCGTAGTCATGATCCCCACCTTGCTAGCCGCCACCGCGTGCTTCATCATCGCCTTCATCGCCGCACCTCCAGTAGACATCGATGGAATCCGCGAACCAGTAGCAGGTTCCTTGATTTACGGAAACAACATCATCTCTGGTGCAGTAGTACCTTCCTCCAACGCCATCGGTTTGCACTTCTACCCAATTTGGGAAGCAGCATCCCTTGATGAGTGGTTGTACAACGGCGGTCCCTACCAGTTGGTAATCTTCCACTTCCTGATTGGCGTATTCTGCTACATGGGTCGTGAATGGGAACTATCCTACCGCTTAGGAATGCGTCCTTGGATTGCGATCGCCTACTCAGCACCAGTAGCAGCAGCAAGTGCAGTATTCTTGGTATACCCGATCGGACAAGGTTCATTCAGTGATGGTATGCCCTTGGGTATAAGTGGAACCTTCAACTTCATGATCGTCTTCCAAGCAGAACACAACATCTTGATGCACCCCTTCCACCAGTTAGGTGTAGCAGGTGTATTCGGCGGCAGCTTGTTCTCTGCGATGCACGGTTCTCTTGTAACTTCCTCCTTGGTTCGTGAAACCACCGAAACCGAATCTCAAAACTACGGTTACAAGTTCGGTCAAGAAGAAGAAACTTACAACATCGTTGCGGCTCACGGCTACTTCGGTCGGTTAATCTTCCAATACGCTTCTTTCAACAACAGCCGTTCCCTGCACTTCTTCTTAGCAGCATGGCCTGTAATCGGTATCTGGTTCACCGCCTTGGGTGTAAGCACAATGGCGTTCAACTTGAACGGTTTCAACTTCAACCAATCAGTAATTGACTCTGAAGGTCGTGTCATTTCAACTTGGGCTGATGTAATCAACCGCGCTAACCTGGGTATGGAAGTTATGCACGAGCGTAATGCTCACAACTTCCCTCTGGATTTGGCTGCTGGCGATTCCGCTCCTGTTGCTCTGACTGCTCCTGCGATCAACGGTTAATTCTGAAGTTTAGCTGAATTAAGAAAGCGCCCTCTGGTAACGGAGGGCGCTTTCTCATTTGTATAGATAAAAAATAGGCTATACGTCAAACATTCCGAGTGCCAAAGCATAAAAATTAACTTTTGCACAAACTCTAGTTAAAATACATAAGCCTCATCCTTTTTCTTTAAGATCATGGGCAACACTTTTGGTCATCTATTTCGTATAACTACTTTTGGTGAATCTCACGGCGGTGGTGTGGGGGTTGTGATTGATGGTTGTCCTCCACAACTAGAAATTTCGGCAGAAGAAATTCAAGTAGAATTAGATAGAAGGCGTCCGGGACAAAGTAAAATTACGACACCTCGCAAAGAAGCCGATACCTGCGAGATTTTATCGGGTGTATTTGAAGGCAAAACATTAGGAACGCCTATAGGGATTTTGGTACGGAACAAAGACACTCGGTCGCAAGACTACGACGAGATGGCCGAGAAGTATCGCCCTTCTCACGCGGATGCAACTTATGATGCAAAATATGGCATTCGCAATTGGCAAGGCGGGGGTAGGTCGTCAGCGCGTGAGACAATTGGTAGAGTAGCAGCCGGTGCGATCGCAAAAAAAATTCTCCGTCAAGTTGCCAATGTCGAAGTTATTGGTTATGTCAAGCGCATCAAAGACTTGGAAGGTGTAGTCGATCCAAATACCGTTACCTTAGAACAGGTGGAAAGCAACATCGTGCGCTGTCCCGATGCTGAATGTAGCGATCGCATGATTGAATTAATTGAGCAAGTTGGGAGGCAAGGTGATTCTATCGGCGGTGTTGTAGAATGTGTAGCGCGTAACGTGCCGAAAGGTTTGGGCGAACCAGTATTTGATAAATTGGAAGCTGATATCGCTAAGGGTGTGATGTCTCTCCCGGCTAGCAAAGGCTTTGAAATTGGTTCCGGTTTTGGCGGAACGTTGTTAACCGGAATTGAGCATAACGACGAATATTATATTGATGAAAATGGTGAAATTCGCACTGTAACTAACCGTTCTGGTGGTATTCAGGGGGGAATTTCCAACGGGGAAAATATCATTTTACGAGTTGCATTTAAGCCGACGGCGACAATTAGAAAAGAGCAAAAAACAGTAACTCGTGAAGGTGAAGAAACGCTATTAGCTGCGAAAGGACGACACGATCCTTGTGTGTTACCGCGTGCAGTTCCAATGGTGGAGGCGATGGTGGCGCTGGTATTGTGTGACCATTTGTTACGACATCATGGACAGTGTAAGGTGTTGTAGGGATTATACTTTGACTTTCAGAAAATATTTATGCTTCGGGGGTGGGTGTCTGACTCGCCCTTTTTTATCTGTATTATTATAGTAGCGAATGACACATTTAACTACGTGCGATCGCATCTACTATCAATATGGATAAAGAGTCTCAAAATCGCTTAAAACACTTTGCTGCTTTAAAGTCCAAGTACCAAGCAACTCAATATCAAGATTCATCACCCGCTAGCCTACTGTATCTCATACTACGAAAACTTGACTTAGGTATTGAACTCACTGACTTGAGCTAAGTATAAAGTTGCCAAAAACTGGGAATCATCAATAGGTAATGTTTTGTATCCGATACTTTGGAAACTTGACTCAGAAAATAGTTTGACTGATTCAGAAGCCAAATTATTGCAAGAAAATAATCTTACTCAAACAGTTGCAATTGTTCAAGATATAAAACGCTTTGCTAATCTAAAAAATAAATATCAAGCCACCAAGTATCAAGATTCATCTCCTGACAGCCCACTGTATAAAATACTAAAAAAGCTAGACGTAGAAATGAGTTTAAATGATCATGAATATGAGTGGCTACTAAATCTCTCGATAATCCTTTCCGAAAAGCAGCGTTAGAATTGCTGTACAACTTGCAACAAAACTTACAAGTCACTCAAAATCAAGACGAGGAAGATAGGGAATTGCTTATGCGATTAGCACCACTTTACCAACAAGACCGCGAACAGGCGATACAAGAAGGAGAACAACGGGGACTCCAAACAGGACTCTAAACAGGAATTCAGCAAGGAGAACGCTTGGTAGTAGAAAACTTGCTCAAAGTTCGCTTTGGTGAAATAGATAATGAGCTTCAAGCAATTATTGAACCTTTATTATCGTTACCGCCAGAAGAGTTTACGCCTTTACTGTTGCAGTTGTCTCGTGAAGAATTAATTCATCGGTTTTGCTAATGTTTATCACATAGCCTTTAATGAGTTTTATTTTGTCATACTAATTGCATTTATAATCGGTTTTGTTTGGGGGTTAATATATATAAGTGACAATTTTCACCGATTATTCTTGTTTAGACCGCGATCCATTTTTAGATTAGCAAATTATTGAATAAGTTGCTAATCTTATTGTTAAACTGTTGTAGCGATCGCTCAACAGTGTAAAATGTCTCATATAGCGTTGTATTAAGCAGGCAAGGGCGATCGCTGATGTATGATATGGCAACTTGATATAAATAATTAAACATGGATTTTCTGACAGTTCTAGGATTAGCTGCCGCCACAATAACCACAATTTCTTTTTTGCCACAGATGTTTAAAACTTGGCAAACAAAATCAGCAAAAGATGTTTCTTTAGTTACGTTAATTACATTCATCAGTGGTATTTTTTTGTGGTTAATCTATGGAATTTATTTACAATCCTTGCCAATTATTCTTGCTAACGCCGTAACATTGATTTTTAACTTAATTATTCTATGGCTTAAAATTAAATATAGATAAACTTGCCTCTAACAAATCCCTGTGACATCATCTGTATTTGACTCCGAACGCCTTCTATTTACACCCACCACCCCAGACACCAACGCTATCCCCATAATCTTCGCCTTTCCCAACGAGTACAGCGTAGGTATCACTAGCCTTGGCTATCAGGTGGTGTGGGCAACTTTGGCAATGCGTGATGATGTGCAGGTGAGTCGCCTGTTTACCGATACTCACGAACAACTCCCCAGAACGCCGGAAATTGTGGGATTTTCGATTTCGTGGGAACTGGATTATGTGAATATTTTAAGTTTGCTGGAATCTTTAGAAATTCCTATTCGGGCAACCTCTCGTAATGATTCTCATCCGATAATTTTTGGTGGTGGCCCCGTTCTCACTGCTAACCCCGAACCTTTTGCAGATTTTTTTGATGTCATTTTACTGGGAGATGGCGAAACCCTGTTAGGAAATTTTATTGAGGCTTATAAAGAAATCAGAAATGCCTCCAGACAAACTCAACTCAAAAGACTTGCACAAATACCAGGAATTTATGTACCGAGTTTGTATGAAGTGGAGTATCACACAAAAGATGGTGAAGTAAAGTCAATCAAACCAATTTCTCCCGAAATTCCCGCAGTGGTGCAAAAGCAAACTTACCGAGGAAATACTCTATCGGCTTCTACTGTAGTCACCGAAAAAGCCGCATGGGAAAATATTTACATGGTGGAAGTGGTGAGAAGTTGTCCAGAAATGTGCCGCTTTTGTTTGGCGAGTTATCTCACACTGCCTTTTAGAACAGCCAGTCTGGAAAATTCATTAATTCCAGCGATCGCCAAAGGTTTAGAAGTCACAAATCGGCTAGGATTATTAGGGGCTTCAGTTACTCAACATCCAGAATTTGAGGCTTTGCTAGATTATATTAGTCAGCCAAAGTATGATGATGCCCGTCTCAGTATTGCCTCAGTGAGAACTAATACTGTAACAGTCCAGTTAGCAGAAACTTTGACAAAACGAGACACGCGATCGCTTACTATTGCTGTAGAAAGTGGTTCTGAGAAAATCCGCCAAATCGTCAACAAAAAGCTGCATAACGACGAAATTATTCAAGCAGCCATAAATGCCAAAGCTGGCGGCTTAAAAAGCTTGAAACTCTACGGAATGGCAGGAATTCCTGGTGAAGAAGCAGAAGATTTAGAGCAAACCGTGGCGATGATGCGTAATATCAAAAAAGCTGCGCCGGGATTGCGCTTAACATACGGATGTAGTACCTTTGTACCCAAAGCACACACACCGTTTCAATGGTTTGGAGTGAATCGGCAGGCAGAAAAGCGGTTGCAGTTTTTGCAAAAACAGCTAAAACCACAGGGGATAGAATTTCGCCCAGAAAGCTATAATTGGTCAATTATACAGGCTTTATTATCGAGAGGCGATCGTAGACTCTCCCAACTTCTCGAACTTACTCGTGATTTTGGCGATTCCTTGGGTAGCTACAAACGTGCGTTCAAGCAACTCAAAGGACAAATCCCCGACTTAGATTTCTACGTTCATGCCGAATGGTCAACAGAACAAGTATTACCTTGGAGCCACTTGCAAGGGCCTTTGCCACAGTCTACACTACTAAAGCATTTGGCTGATGCTCAGAGTTATATCAATCCATCCCTCAAAGAACTACAGCCAGTACTGGGAACTAGGAACTAGAGACTGGGGACAAGGGGAATAACCAATGCCCAATCCCCTATGCCCCATGCCCAATACCATTGAATTCATCGCTGAAAACTTGATGCAAAACACAGCTGAGTATTACTGCGCCTATTGCGGCGAACCGAACTTAACTTTTATTGATTTGAGTGCTGGAGGACAGCAATCTTATGTAGAAGATTGTCAAGTTTGCTGTAACCCAAATATTTTGTATGTGCGGGTTGATGAAGATACCCTAGATATCGAGATAGATACCGAATCTGAAAGCTGAATTTTAGGTTTTTCTTTCCATGCTGCACTTTAAACATTCTTCAATCATTAATGCCTCACCAGAAGTAGTTTGGAAATTTCACGAAAGGCCAGATATTTTGCAACTCTTAAATCCACCTTGGCAGCCGGTTCAAGTGGTTCGTCGTGAAGGAGGGCTGAACGTGGGCGCTATCACTGAATTTCGCTTGTTTCTCGGTCCATTACCCTTAACTTGGTTAGCGCGTCATACTGAATGTGAAAAATATCGCCTATTTACCGACGAACAGATATCTGGGCCTTTTGAATCTTGGATACATCGACATGAATTTGAACTGGAAAATGGTAAAACTAGGCTGACTGATGCTATTTCTTTTTCTATGCCTGGTGGAGGAACAGTTGAATTTGTCAGTGGTTGGTTAGTGCAAGTGCAACTAGAAGCTATGTTTCGCTATCGCCACTATGTAACGAAACGAGAATGTGAGTAAGATAGCAGAATATGCTGGCAGCAAAAATTAATTATCTTAATTATCCTGATTTTTCAACCCTTGCCGCGAAACCCACTTTATCAAACCAGGAAACAAGCGATACAAAGCTTGCGAGAAATTCGCCGAACCAACCATCACTTCCGATTTCTTATTCTTGACTGCATCCCAGATAGCATTTGCCACATCTTCAGGCTTCTCCACCACCGGATTTTTCAGCACAGCCTCAAGCTGTCCACGGCGAGTTTGGGCATCTTGCTTATCCTTGCCCCGAAAAACTGCCCGTTCCATTAAAGTACTCTTAATTAAATTCGGATAAATCCCACAAACATGAATCCCCTTTGGCTGTAGTTCTGCTTGTAACGCTTCCGTCAACCCTGTCACCCCAAACTTGCTAGCGCAGTAGGGCACTAAGTAAGCAGTTGGTACCTTACCGCCAATGGAACTTAAATTAACTATAGTTCCACTACCCCGCTGGAGGAAATGAGGTAAAAGGGCATTAATTGTGTGGATATATCCCCATAAATTAGTGTCTATAATTTGATGCCAATCACTGAGAGAAAACTGCTCTACTGGCCCTGATGCGAAGATGCCTGCATTGTTTATCAACACATCAATATAACCATAATGCTCCAATGCCTTTTGTACCAAGGTGTGTACTTGAGATGCGTCAGTTACATCACAAGTAACAGTCAATGGTGCTGCACGACCAAGGCTTTGTAACTCCTGCGCTACAGCTTCCAAATGGTCAGCAGAACGAGCTGCAATTACAAGGTCATATCCTTGCCGAGAAAATAAAAGAGCTGTTGCTTTACCAATACCTTCAGAAGCACCTGTAATCAATACTGTAGGAGCCATACTATTATATATAATTAGTAAATTTCAAAATATTATTTGCTCTTTCTTTATTATTTATTTTGAGCAATAACATTCCAGAAACCTTCTAACTTTCGTTAGATTTTTTATGATATCCAAAATAGTTATTTAACGATATTATAAGTTTTTATTCGCAGCTGTTTGGTAAAAATACCTCTACTCTATAGAGTAATAAAAACTATTATTGAACTTTTGTTAGATAAGTATTTCCTAAATATCTTCAAAATCTCATTCTTTAGAGTTGTTTCTACTTTAGGACTAGAGACAGATAGCGCCAAATAAGTAATTTAAGTAATATAAACAATGTAATTAGCTTCTTAAGAAAACTTCACAATGGCACTTTATCCTAGTGATAAAACTGAAACTGCATACAATGGTAAAGACCACAATGCTAGTGACCTTGGGTTAACTCCTCAGCCTGAACTTTGGAACGGTCGCTTGGCTACGATCGGTTTTCTAGCTTATCTACTTTGGGATCTCAATGGTTATAGCGTCGTGCGGGACGTACTTCACCTGATTTCTTAAACTCCCCGTTAATTATTGAGCGTCTTTGTTGCAGGCTTAGATTCTATCCAAAGTATCAAATATAAGGTATTGATTATAATAAATACTTATTTTTACCAGTGTTTTCACTTATATCACCCAACCTTTTAACCAAAAACGGTTTTTAGAATAGCATCAGATTGTGTAATAATAGTTAAAGTATCTCAATATTTATACATATTTTTGTTTGTTGGCATTGTCCAGTGTAATACATTTACCACTAACACAGTTTTCTGGCTAGTAGTTAGTTGTTTTTGTAATGACTATATTTTATTTTTGGAATTTTCACCTGAATGCTAGGCGGAGTAAAAGTGTGATCGAGTTAGAACAACCACCCAGCGATCAAACAAAATTGACTTCATTAGTGAAAAGTAAATCTCACTTTAAAGGACTTTTCATTGCTATTGTCATTGTTAGCGTATGGATCATTAGCCTGAGTTTATTGCTTTCCCTTGACATCTCCAAATTAAAATTTTGGATGTTATTGCCCGTTATACTATGGCAAACATTTTTATATACGGGATTATTTATTACATCTCATGATGCCATGCATGGGGTAGTGTTTCCCCAGAACACCAAGATTAATCATTTTATTGGGACATTAACTCTATCTCTTTATGGTCTTTTACCATATAAAAAATTATTAAAAAAGCATTGGTTACACCACCAAAATCCAGCAACTCAAACAGACCCAGACTTTCATAATGGTAAAGACAAAAACTTCTTTGCTTGGTATTTTCATTTTATGAAAGGTTACTGGAGTTGGGGACAAATGATTGCTGTAACTCTTATATATCAGTTTGCTAATCACATGCTTCATATACCCCATACTAATCTAATAACTTTTTGGGTGCTTCCTTCGCTTTTTAGTTCATTCCAATTATTTTATTTTGGTACTTTCCTTCCACATAGCGAACCAATCTCAGGGTATATTCAGCCTCATTGTGCCCAAACGATTAACCGTCCAACTTGGTGGTCATTTCTCACGTGCTATCATTTCGGCTATCATCAAGAACACCATGAGTATCCTCATGTTGCTTGGTGGCAGTTACCAGAAATTTACAAAGCAAAATAGTTCTTATTCATCTAGTAAATAAGTGGACGTGAATAATTAAAGGTTTGTAGTCAGTGTCTATAACTATTAAAATAAGTCTGGGGCTGCCTACTAAGAGCAAATTTATTCTGCTTATGCCAATTAATAATTCTCGTCTTGTCACCTATAGCCCTGCTTATACAATCGTTCCCACTTACGAGTGCTTTAATCGGTGTAGCTACTGCAACTTTCGCAGCGAACTGGGTAAAAGTCCCTGGATGAGTATTTCAGATGCAGACAGTATTTTAAAACCACTTCAAAACGAAAAAGTCTGTGAAATTCTTATACTCAGTGGTGAAGTGCATCCCCATTCGCCAAAGCGTCAGGCGTGGTTTGAGCGGATTTATGATTTGTGTGAATTAGCGCTTTCAATGGGGTTTTTACCTCATACAAACGCGGGGCCACTGAGTTTTGAAGAAATGCAAAAGCTCAAGCGTGTGAATGTTTCGATGGGGCTGATGTTGGAACAGTTAACGCCAACATTGTTAAATAGTGTACATCGGCACGCACCGAGTAAATTACCAGAAGTCCGTTTACAGCAATTGCAATGGGCGGGAGAGTTGCAGATCCCTTTTACAACTGGGTTACTGTTAGGAATTGGGGAAACAGTTGATGATTGGTGGGAAACATTAACAGCTATATCTGAACTGCATCAACGTTATCACCACATTCAAGAAGTTATCTTGCAACCTCATAGTCCAGGATATCAGCAAACCTTTGATGCACCACCTTTTAACCCTCATCAGTTACCAGAAGTAATTGCTAAAGCACGTCAGATTTTACCGCCAGATATTACTATTCAAATTCCGCCGAATTTAGTTAAAGATGACCGATGGTTACTCGCTTGTATCGAAGCTGGTGCGCGAGATTTGGGTGGAATAGGGCCAAAAGATGAGGTAAATCCTGATTATCCTCATGTTCAGGAACAGGCATTAAGAGAAATTTTACAGTCTGCGGGGTGGGAATTGGTAGCCCGTTTGCCAGTTTATCCGCAATTTGATGGCTGGTTGTCGGAGGAATTGCAAACAGCCGTGAAGCGATCGCGGAATGCTATGTTATTGGTTTAACAGATTTAGTGCGATCGCTAACCAAGAGTGATTACCTTACTACTGAAGTACCCAGAACGTATACATCTCCCTTGACTTTGCCCAGATTTGACAATGATCAACGATCAGGAATTCCTTCATGGCGCTGCATTTTTGCGGCTAATTGATCATGGAGAACGCCTCACAATAACTCATGCATCTTCGATACATTCATCCATTTATCTAGTTGAAACTAAGATTAGTAAATCAGCTATTCTCTTTAAGGTTTCTAAAAAACCCAAATCTGCATGGTCTTTTACCTTCAGTAGTCAAGAAGAACTAGCTTTAGATACCCTGCATACTAAATACCAGAATATTTCAGTATTTTTGGCATTTATCTGTCATAAAGACGGTATCTGTTGCATCTCTCAAGAAAGGCTTTGGAGTATATTGGACAAAAATGCTGGTATTGCTGGTAAACACATATCTGTGTCTCGAAAGATACATGGTAGTTATCATATAAGTGGCCCAGGTAGACAACAGATGGATCAGACAGTGCCTCAAAATGAATGGCCTCGTGTACTTTTTTCCAATTAGGGCAACACCAATGAATAAGATAGAGATTGCAACGGATGGATATTGTATTAATAAAGTTATTGATAAAGTTAAAAGCAAAATTGGGGATAAAGCAGCAGAGCAATTAAAACAAACTGCTGTTGAGGTAGTCCAGAATTGCGTTCATTTTTACTCTACAACTTTTGGCTCTGGTGATGTTGGTGCTACCGGTACAGGTATTGTGAGTCAGCCTCATAAGGGAAAAATAGCTGATGGTACTACCGGACTAATTTATGGCAAAGTCCAAAGCGGTAAAACCAATACTACCATTGCTACACTAGCACTTGCTCAGGCTAACCATTTCCGTTGCTTCATTGTGTTGACTTCTGATAATATCTGTCTAGGCGAACAAACTGCCGATCGTTTTGCCGAGCAACTTAAAGGTGGGCCCCGTATTTGTAATTGGAAAGAATGGAGAAACGATCCAGAAGACTTTGCAACTAATCAATTACTTGATTATATGAAAGATACTGGTGTTGTCCTAGTATCTACAAAGAATAAAAGTCATTTAGATAACTTGTTGAAAGTTCTTAAGTATTCTAAAGCCAGTAGTGTGCCTACTCTAATATTTGATGATGAAGCTGATAATGCTAGCCCAAATACTAACGAAGCAAAACAGGCTAAAAAAGGTAAAAAGACAGTTCCAGATAGTGCAATTTTTGAAAAAATTGGCAATATTCGTAAAGAAGTAGGAAATCATATATATTTGCAGATTACTGCAACTCCTCAAAGTCTTCTATTACAAAATATTAATCATCCCTGTAAACCAGTTTTCTGTGCTGCTCTCCCTCAACCTGGTGATAGTTATATTGGAGGAAATTTATTTTTTTCAGATAACAGCAAATATTGCTGTACAAAAGTTGAACTAGAAGAGCTAGATCAATTAAAAAAACAGGGAGGCAAGATAAACCCTGGCAATAATTGGGATATACCTCCCGGATTGAGACTATCTCTATGCTGTTTTTTCTTAGGTTCAATATATAAAATAGAATCTGCAAAAAATTCAGAAGCTAAATACTCTTTTCTGGCTCATATTGACCACAAGCGTATCACTCATAGCACCTTGGAAAAGGTTATTCGCGGCTTTATTGCGGAGCTTGATAAGGCGCTTCGAGGAAAACTATCTGCTGCAAAGCGTGAAGAAGCAATGAAGTGGTTAAATGAAGCCTATACAGAGTTAAGTAAAACAGCAAAAAATCTCCCACCACTAAATGATTTAGTTATAGAGCTAGAGCATGAGCTACGGAATGCTATCCCAAAGGTTATTGATGCGAGTAATCCAGATAAAGGACTAAAGTATAGCTCAGGAATGAATATTCTTATAGGGGGTAACAGACTTGGACGAGGTGTCACTATTGAGGGATTAATGATTACTTATTATGGACGTGATGCCAAGCAAAAGACGATGGATACAGTTCATCAGCACGCACGGATGTTTGGTTATCGTCAGGAACTACTTGATGTGACTCGCCTTTTTTTGCCTCAGCATATTTTAGAAGATTTCCGAGCAATTCATGAAGCTGATGAGGGAATGCGTCAGGTGATTGGAGACGATCCTAATAATATTCAGATTACGCCAGTTTGGGTAGGGCCCACACTCAATGCAACTCGTTCTAATGTCTTGAATTTAGCAGCAATTAATGCTTTTATACCAGGCTCACATATTTTTCCTCGCGATCCTTTGTGGAAAGCCTCGGAAATTAGAAAAGATGTAGAAGAGTTAGATAAGCTACTAGCTAGTTACGAGAGTATAGGTGAGAAAGGCGAGTATCACGAAGTAGAAATTGACTTTCTCATCAAAATTCTTTCTTGTATAAGAAGCCGCTATTGGCCAGGATATCCCTGGCAAGATGACAGAGTTAAAGACTTGCTTATTCAAATGAAGACACAAAATATCTCAACAGGACGGCTCAATGTTGTTCGAGGAAAAACGGGTAAGGGACTAGAATTGACACGACAAGAACCGTCTGGATGGGGAGGCTTTGGTTTTATCAATGCTAGGGTGCTAAATAAACCTAAAACTGAGTACCCAAATGTTCCTACTCTTTTGCTCATCTATGAAAAAGGTGAAAATAAAGAACGTTGGGATAATCAACCGCTTTATCTTCCAACGTTGATTTTACCTAAAAACAAATTTGTCTTCATGTTCAATTACTCCGAGGTTGCTGAAGAATTAGAAGATGATATAGATTTTCAGGATTAAAAAATAAGTGCATGATGTAGCGATCGCACAATTAATATAATTTTCTCATAGGCGATCGCTTTCATAATCTCACTCGTATATAGCAACTTAAGCCGACAATACCAAAATAGGGTCAAATTAATACCCACCGCGAACAAATTCATAATGCATCCCTCAAAGGAGAGAGATAGCAGCCTAAACCGTGTTGTAAAATAGACTTATAAGAATTCGGGGGGCCATTTCACTGGTCATAAACGCCTATAGAAACTATTTTTGGAAATCTCCAAGGTCTGAAGTCCAGCCAGCTGAAGCAACTACAGCGGCTGTATCACCAGCGCATACCAGGCGATCGCATCACCACGCCTGAGTTTTCCCAGCGTCTGGCAGCAATTAGCACAGAAGTCAATCAGCCTGTGTGCGCCTACATCAACCGTCGCGGACAAGTGATTCGCGTCGGCGTAGGCACACCGCGTCAAACGCAAATACCACCGATGGAATTGCCCCGTTACGGTGCAGAACGACTCAGTGGTATTCGTTGTATTGCCACCCATCTCAAGCCAGAACCGCCCAATGAAGCGGCACTCACGGCTATGGCACTACAACGTTTAGATGCCCTAGTTGTCCTAAATATTACCGGAACCGGATTTACACGGCGGGGAGGCGGTGCGACTGGGTATGTCAAAGAAGCTTATCTAGCTCATCTGACACCCCAAGAGTCTCGCACCCTGATTACTAGTCCTGCTGCTCCCAAGGTAGAGGAAAGCCAAATCCAATCTCCAAGTTGGAATATATCCCCACCTCTAGACTTGGACGAGCTAGCAGAGCAGGATTTAGTAGACTTAGTGGAAAATCTGGAAGCAGAATTCCAGCGCGAATATGTCGCCCAGGAAGTAGATGCTGACCACGATCGCGTGCTGATTGTGGGGCTGATGACCAGTGAGATGACTCCGCTACAATTCCAAGACACCCTAGTAGAATTGGCACGGTTAGTTGATACCGCTGGGGGAGATGTATTACAGACAATACAACAAAAGCGATCGCGCGTTCATCCCCAAACTGTAGTTGGCGAAGGTAAGGTGCAAGAAATTGCCCTAACTGCCCAAACACTAGGAGTCAACCTCGTTGTCTTCGACCGCGATCTCTCACCCTCCCAAGTCCGCAATTTAGAAATGCAAATTGGTATTCGGGTGGTTGACCGCACCGAAGTAATTTTGGATATCTTTGCCCAACGCGCTCAATCTCGTGCTGGGAAGTTGCAAGTAGAACTAGCACAGTTAGAATATATGCAACCGCGATTGGCTGGTAGAGGTCGCACGATGTCCCGATTGGGTGGTGGTATTGGGACTCGTGGGTCCTGGTGAAACCAAACTGGAAACTGAGCGCCGTGCAATTGGACAGCGTATTTCCCGACTGCAAAAAGAAGTAACTCAGTTGCAAGCCCATCGTTCGCGGTTACGGCAACGAAGACAGCATCGAGAAGTTCCTTCAGTTGCTTTAGTTGGATATACCAACGCTGGCAAGTCCACTTTGCTGAATGCTCTCACTAATGCAGAAGTTTATACAGCCGACCAGTTATTTGCCACTCTCGATCCGACTACCCGCCGTTTGGCGATTCCTTATGGCGAAACCAATGAACATCAGGAAATTCTGATTACAGATACGGTAGGGTTCATACACGAACTGCCTGCATCGTTAATGGATGCCTTCCGTGCCACCTTAGAGGAAGTCACAGAAGCCGATGCCCTACTACATTTGGTGGACTTATCTCACCCTGCTTGGTTGCGTCATATTCGCTCAGTCAGAGAAATTTTGGCGCAAATGCCAATAACTCCTGGTCCGGCGCTAGTGATTTTTAACAAGATCGATCAAGCCAATAGTGAGACACTAGCTCTAGCTAGAGAAGAATTCCCCTTGGCAGTATTTATTTCCGCGAGTCAGCGCTTGGGATTAGAAACCCTACGTCAGCGCCTTGCCAAGCTGATTGAATATGCTGTTGATTCCCAGTAAATACTGAAATAAATTTTTAATTTTCTAGTTGAAAATGCCGTAGTTAATAGGAACTATGGCATTTTCTATTAAAAATAATAGATATTTCTACTTTACTAAAGCTTTATTTATTTATGTGGAATTTGCTGAATGACAATATTATAAAAGACGTGCTAGAACAATTGATTAATGGTATTTTTCTGTTTGGTAGCTGATACAGTAATTAAATTTATCACTAAATAAATTCAATTACATATAAAGATTTAAGTATTGAACTTGTTCTTAATTAATTTTATACAGCAGAATTTAGAATTTAGGAGTAAAACACACTTTATATCTGGATAACAGATTTAGCTTGTGTACCTCACAACTTTAAATCTGCTGTAAGTACTGTATTAATCTTTCAATATGACTTTTAGAGTTATCTCATTTATCAACATTATAGAAAGAAAGGTATATGCAATTAGCTTCACAGCAATTTGAGTCAAAAGATGTGAAAGTACAGCTTCTTTTAACTGGAGGACATCAATACACCGTTTATTTAAAATCAGATGCAACTGTACTGCATAGCCTTTTAACAACAGTTGTGGCTCGCGCCTACAAACAAGAATCTGAGTTACAGAATTTATTCCAAATTCCCATCAATGAAGGTCGCTCGGTTTTATGTTTTCCTAGCGAACATCTTATAGGTGTGGTTACAGAACCCCCAATCTTTGTACAGCAATCAGAGAAAGTAGAATTGCAAAATGATTATATTTTGGCTTCTGATTATATACAAATAGATAATTTTCTTAAACCAGAAGAACACAAAAAATTACTCAAATACGTCCTTAAAAAAGAGTCTGATTTTTTGCCAAGCAATACTTCTACCAACGATATTAACTATCGCCAATCAATGGTTGTCTATTCATTTCCTGAATTTTCTGAACTGATATTAAAGAGAATTCAAGCAATGATTCCTGATATTATGAGCAAGTTAAACTTACAATTATTTTCTGCATCACAAATTGAAAGCCAACTAACTGCACATAATGATGGTAACTATTATAAACTTCATAATGACAATGGCAGTCCAGATACTGCTACTAGAGAGCTAACATACGTTTATTACTTTTACCAAGAACCAAAATCATTTTCTGGTGGAGAATTGCTGATCTACGACAGCAAAATTGATAATAACGTATATATAAATGCTGAGACATTCAAAACAGTTGAACCTCGCAATAACAGCATTGTATTCTTCCTCAGCCGTTATATGCACGAAGTACTGCCTGTGAATTGTCCCTCTCAAGCTTTTGGAGATAGTCGATTTACTATCAATGGCTGGGTGCGTCGATAAGCGAATTCAGTATAATCACTGTACACTACCACAATGAATATTTAACTTTAGGGAAGGCGATCGCCTTCTCTAATTTCTTACAAACTCATAGCTAATCGACTTTCTAAGTAATATCTTTCATTGACTTATAAAGAGTTTATCAATATTGATTAAGTAATTTATTTATTATTTTTAAATAAAGATTTAATTTCCCAATTATAACTAGAATTATTACGTAACTTTAATAGAAACTTTTTTATAGTATAAATATTCAATCAGTATATTTGATTAAATATAAACCATTTATTGCTCGTGTATTAAATTTTTGATAAAGCTTAAAAAACACAGTACTAAATCTCTTTTTTATGTGTCAATTTAGATTAGAAAATGATGTCCATGATGCTCGTATAAACATCATTATTAGGAAGCTTTTTCATATCTTGTTTAAGACAAAGAGGTTTGATTTACATGTCTCAAGCTTATTCAAAAAAAGTAATTGGTTACATAAGTTGTGGTCTATTATCATTCACCTTAGCTTTAGGGTCACAACTACCCCAAGCACAGGCCGGCAACGGCAACGGTAACGGCAACGGCAACGGCAACGGCAACAAAAATACACCAGCGCCAGCGCCAGCACCTGCACCAGCGCCAGCACCTGTACCTGCACCTGCACCAGCGCCAGCACCTGTACCTGCACCTGCACCAGCGCCAGCACCTGTACCTGCACCAGCACCAGCGCCAGCACCTGCACCAGCACCAGCGCCAGCACCAGCGCCAGCTCCTGCTCCTGCACCTGCACCCAAGAGTTTGGGTTCTATAAGTTTTTCAGCTACAGGAACCAATACCTACGACAAATCTAACGATCCTCTGGCAGCGTCGGTTCTCTTTAATTACCTAGACAATGGTTTATTGTCACTGACCCTGACTAACAAATCTTCTGTAGGAATTTCAAACCCTTCTGATGTTCTGACCTCAGTCTTCTGGGACTATGCTGGTTCTCCCCTAAACAACTTATCGCTGGTTTCGGCTCTAGCCCCGACAGTAACCTCAAGCGCAGGCTCTACCACTACAAAGAATGTTGATCTTCTAGCTCTAAATGAATGGAAATTGCCAAACACTAGTAATACTGGAGGGCTTCCTGGCATTGACCAACACTACGGTCTGGGTACAGCTGGCTTAGGCATTTTCCAAGGTGGCGGTGGACAGCAATTCAATTACGGCATCATCAGTGGTTACGCTAATGATGCAAATCCAGCCGTGAGTTCGGGGACTTTTATTCAAGGTTCAGCTACTTTCCTGCTATCAGGGCTAACCTCGGACTTTGACATCACTAAGATTGGCAACATCCGTTTTCAGTACGGTACATCACTAAGCGAAACTAGTATAAAACCTGCCACAGCACCAGCGCCCGCACCTGCTCCAGCGCCCGCACCTGCTCCAGCACCCGCACCTGCTCCAGCACCCGCACCTGCACCTGCACCAGCACCAGCGCCCGCACCAGCACCAGCGCCCGCACCAGCACCAGCGCCCGCACCTGCTCCAGCGCCCGCACCTGCTCCAGCACCCGCACCTGCTCCAGCACCCGCACCTGCACCTGCACCAGCACCAGCGCCCGCACCAGCACCAGCGCCCGCACCAGCACCAGCGCCCGCACCAGCACCAGCGCCCGCACCAGCACCAGCACCCGCACCTGCTCCAGCGCCCGCACCTGCTCCAGCACCCGCACCTGCTCCAGCACCCGCACCTGCACCTGCACCTGCACCTGCACCTGCACCTGCTCCAGCACCCGCACCTGCTCCAGCACCCGCACCTGCTCCAGCACCCGCGCCTACACCCGTACCATCAGTACCGCCTTACTATCAACCCCCTGCACCTCAACCGAAAAAAGTACCTGAACCCAGCACAACCGCAGCATTAGGATTATTTGCCTTGGGTGTTTTCGGACTCAAGAAGAAAAACAAAAAAAATATTTCCCAAAATTAAACCACACTGCTGAGTTTTAGTAGGAGAAAGCTTAAATATGGGTTTAGAAGAGCATAAGCATTTCTAAACCCATTTTTGTTAGAGGTAAGAAACGCTAAACTAGAACTCACCTAAATAATTCCTGCGTTTTAACTAGCGCTTAGTAGCGAAAAAATTTAAGCGACAGAAACAATCTAAATATAATTACTGCTATTGCTAGCATTTAAACTGAAATATTATTAGCTTGTTAGGTCAGATGCAAAATAAAAATAATCTATATAATAGTTGGCTAGCTTAACCTTGGAGTTTAAATAAAGCTGCGTAAATAATTAAAGGTTTGTAGACGCTACGCGTAGCTTGCTTTCCCAAAGAGATACACTACAAATTAATCTCAATATTTTTACATTACTTAACATTACTTGTATTTTTGCCTACTTACATCAGTGCCCTCTGTAAATTAGGTTATGAAGGAGTAAAGCAGCCACAGTCAGTGGCAAAGCTCTAAAATTAAAAAGTATTAAATCAAGTTGAGGACATCATGGCTGCAAAAGTAGAAATTTACACTTGGAGGACTTGTCCGTTTTGCATTCGTGCTAAAAGTTTGCTGAAAAACAAGGGTGTTGAATTTATCGAATACAGCATTGATGGGGATGAAGCAGCCAGAAATAAAATGGCTCAAAGAGCAAATGGACGCCGTTCTTTACCGCAAATTTTCATCAATGACGATCATATTGGTGGTTGTGATGATATCCACGCTTTAGACAGTCAAGGCAAGCTGGATGAGCTACTAACTTCTAGCAATAGCGTATAGGTTCAGAAGGTATTGCGATAGCGACAAACCACTGCAAATTACACGGTAGTCGCTACAATTTTAGAAAAACAACACGCTGCCTTGTCTGCGGGTTTGCTCACAAAACCAATCTGTCTACAAGACTTTACCCTCCAGATTCTACTCGGCAGTACATATGTACGTCAATTGATGAGAGCATCAAGAGATAATAATTGAATAACCATTTAATTTCTTGGTGATTGAGGTATAAAGGGTGAAACTGGCTTTTATCATTGATCCCATCCATCTACTTGACCCGTGTCATGATACCAGTGTTGCCCTAATTGAAGCAGCGCAAATCCTGGGGCACGAAGTTTGGGTGACTCAAGCAAATTTGCTGAGTGTGGCGGAGGGCAAAGCTTTAGCTGTTCTACAGCGAGTTGAAGTTGTACCAGTGCAGTTGGTAGAGGGACGCTGGGTAACGGCGAATCTTTGGTATAAGTTAAGCGATTCCTCCTTAACTTCTTTAGAGACAATGGACGCCGTATTTATGCGGACAGATCCACCTGTCAATGATTCCTACCTCTATGCCACCTACATTCTGGATTATATTGATCAAAATAAAACCCTGGTGATTAACAGTGCCAGTGGCATCCGAGGGGCAAATGAAAAAATGTACGCCCTTCAGTTTACCAAGGCGATTCCTGAAACGATTGTCAGTGCTGATAAGCAGTTTATCCGGCAATTTGTGGAAGCAAAGGGGGCAGCAGTTCTCAAACCGTTGGGTAACAAAGCTGGCGAAGGAATTTTGTTTTTGCAATCAGGCGATCGCAATTTTAACTCTATTGTTGAACTCAGTACCCTCCAAGGTAAAGTGCCAGTAATGGTACAAACCTATTTACCAGAAGCAAAAGAAGGAGATAAGCGAATTATCTTGCTCAATGGTGAACCAATTGGTGCGCTCAATCGCCTCTCTAGTGGAACTGATTTTCGCAATAATATGGCAACTGGTGGTACAGTCGCTCAAACCCAAATTACGCCAAGAGAATATGAAATTTGTACCCAACTAGCTGAACGCTTACGCCAAGACGGCTTAATTTTTGTGGGTATTGACATTATCGGTGGCTACCTAACTGAAGTTAACGTCACTAGTCCTACCGGCATTCGTGAGATTGACCGTCTAGATGGTACTCACCTTGGTCATCAGGTTATTCAATGGATTGAACAGAGATTAAAAATCTAAAAATAATTTACATTTATTTTTTTTTGTTTGATGTCTGAATTCCCCAGCAAACAGACTTGCTTTGGGCGCTTGCGTGGGCTAGTTGCCTAAGCTACTTGTTTGAAGTAAATATATTTACTTGTACGGAATATGAGTTTAGTGGATTGCAAGGGGTAGATGCATTGATGTCTACGATCGCCTGTGACGCTCGTGACCTCGTTCGCCCTTGGCGTTTTTCCTTGGGAGAAGATTTGCTAACACTGCGCTATCGGTGATGCATCCATAGTTGGGCAGGTATTTTTATTGTTTTGTTCTGAAAGCATAGCTGGACATACAAGCCAGTAAACTCCTGCCCAAATTCATTCTATAAAGTAGCCTTGACAAGTTTTTTTACCAATTGGCAAAATTGGGTATGGCAAAAGATTGCTTATCCCTGCCCTTGGTAAAACCCTGGTGGAAGTAGCAGATTTTATACAGCGTTCAGCCTGACCGGAGACTGCTAAGTTAATCTAAAATCTCAAATTCCAAATCTTTTAATTCCTTGGTGTACGTCGGTTTCTCAGAAAATCAGGGATATCTAATCCAGGTTTTTCCTTTGGTTCTGGAATTGGAGTTGAGGTTGGAGTTGAACTTGGAGCTGAGGTTGGGGGATTAACTGTAGGTTGCTGTGTTGTTGGACGCTTTGAAGTATTAGGTGTTACTCGAACGTTAGCTACGCTTTGTTGTACCGCAGCTTGCACTTCACCTGTAAATCCAGTGGCAATTACAGTAATTCTTACCTCACCTTGGAGCCTGTCATCAATTACAGCCCCAAAAATAATATTGGCGTTGGGATCGACTACCTCATAAATTGCTTCTGCCGCTGCATTAACTTCATGCAAAGTCAGGTCAGTACCACCTGTAATATTAAATACAACTCCTCTAGCACCTTCAATAGAACACTCTAGTAATGGTGATGAAATAGCTGCGATCGCAGCTTCTCTGGCTCTAGATTTTCCAGAACTAACGCCAATTCCCATCAATGCCGATCCCGCATCTGCCATAACTGCTCGGACATCAGCAAAGTCAACGTTTACCAAACCGGGGATCGTGATGATATCAGAAATACCTTGCACCCCTTGTCGCAGTACATCATCTGCATAACGAAAAGCCTCTTGCACAGGCGTTTGTTCGGGGATCACTTCCAGCAGTTTGTTGTTAGGGATAATGATCAGTGTATCTACTCTACTTTTTAGTCCTTCAATACCTTGTTCTGCTTGACTGGTGCGGCGGCGTCCCTCAAAAACAAATGGACGTGTGACTACACCAACAGTGAGGGCACCCATTTCTTTGGCCACTTCTGCCACGATTGGTGCTGCACCCGTCCCAGTACCACCCCCCATACCAGCAGTGATAAATACTAAATCTGCACCCTCTAAAGCCGTAGCAATTTCGTCCCGTGATTCCTCAGCTGCCTTTTGACCGATCGCAGGATTACCACCTGCTCCTAAACCCCTCGTTAGCTTCTGCCCAATTTGCAATCGACTTGGAGCGCCAGCTAAGGTAAGAGCTTGGGCATCAGTATTAATTGACCAAAACTCTACGCCAGAGACATCAGACTCGATCATGCGGTTAACAGCATTGCCACCACCACCACCGACACCAATCACTTTAATGTTGGCGACCCGACCAGGAACAATCTCACCAATTCGGCTATTTTCCGGAGAAATTTTTTTATTATCGTGATTTTGCCCGAAATTCAGCCCAGAGTTATTAAAGGGATTGGTCGAGTTCACTGCCAAAGAGAACCCCGGCTGTCCCGTAGATTGGGAATTTTTATAGTTAAGTCCTTGGTTATTATCAAGTGTCATTGGATTTGTAAAAGGGTAGATAAACGACTTTTTCAGGTGTTATTCACCTAAGAGTCAACTTTAGTTTGACAATGCCACAATAATATGGCGTTGTTCTTTATTGTTTTCACTACTGCCAAGCCTAACAGAATTGGCAGTGCGAAAATTTGCTATGGGATGAGCTTTTAACACAGCCGATCGCACAGCCAATTCTAGAGAAGTATACCTATATTCATCTAAAACTGACCTGTATAACTTCAACCAGACATTAATCTCTTGATTATTCTCAGCGGCGGGCATAACTTGTAAAGACATACTACAGCGTATCTTCTCTGCCCCAATAATAATATTGTTAATAAGTTTTACCATTGGGCATAATTGCAGCTTTAGACACAAAATTTACCTTCTACTTACTTATGCTTAAGTTAAACTAAGCAAGAATTTACTTGTCAGACTATACCTGATTAATTTGTTGTTTGGGTGGTCTCAATGGACACTTTGTTGAAGCAATAGTCTATCCTACAAGAACTCTCACTAGTGCGGCCAACAAATCAAGATTTCCTAAGAGATTTCGTCACCTAATAGGAATTACAGCACAGAACAGTCCAAACTTATTGCCCAGAAGCAATGCTTACGCAGTTTTAGCTGGCATTTTTCGTTACAAATTGAAACTTCGGTAAACTGTCTTTGGAAGTGTCCTCAACAGACCAAAGCCAGAGCCTTTTTGCTTCTGCACTTGGATGGCGGCATAAACCGTTCCTTCAGTGACCTCTGCTCACGAGTCTGAATCTGAATGAAAAGCTCAAGCAATGTTCTCTTTTTTGCACTGGGTTTAGTCAAGGAATGTATGGGCAGAAGGCGTTTTGTACGCTATAGACCATCATTAGACTGTCTGACATTTTGCACCCTACTATTAGATGTTAGGGTAACAATTGAGGTTCTGTTACTCGCAATAGAGATTTTATGATTGATTTTCTCATTTTAATTAGAAGTTAATGCCGATTTTCGGGCGATTTGCTGGAAAACTGAAAATAATAAATATATTTATCAGCATAAAGCTTCTTAATTTACTAGGAACTATCAAAATAATAAACACGCTAGATGTTTTTAGGAATTTTGGGAGTTAATTTTTCATCTTTTTGGTTCATTTGTACTAATGGAAGTTCAGGATTTTTCAGATCGATATACTCTATTTGACCAGAATTAAATTTTGTTGCTAAATGACGCATTTGGGCGAGTACCTTAATTTGTTCAGACAATTGGGGACCCTGGAACACCAAGATGCACATTTCCTAATTCTGTTTTCAAAATTAAATTTGTTGGATTTTGGCAATCAATTTCCATCACTTTCACGGGACTTTGGCTCACAGCTTCATGGAGTTGAGTCCAGTAAAGACAGTATTGATTTGGCAAGCCAATTACTCTGAGATTGGGTAATTTTCTAGTAGGATTCAGTGATGTATATTTTTCTAAAGGCATCCAGGCCCCACTTGCATCTAGTAAGCCGATTGTTACTTTTTTGTTGCCACGTGTTTGAGTTACTGCTACAGGTACTCGTTCTTGGATTTCAATGGTTAATCCAGGAGGAAATAGGCGGCGTCTGACGATCGCTTGGGCAATAGTTGGCTGTTTTTTCAAAGAGTTAGCGATCGCTGACGGTTCAATCCGCCACAAAGACTGAGGATAAGATAGCACCAACAATGACTGAGCTGTTTGATCCGACAGCAATTTATTACCTGATTTGATCGCTATTTGTTTGGGAGCCTTTAGCATCCACATCGGTTGGACTGCCATCCACAACAATCCAGCCGCCAAACCAGTAATGGCAAAGGTTCGCCAAATAGCTTGAATAATTCTCATCTGCCGCTGCCGACGCAATTTCTGACGACGCTGGGCTAGATGCGTGCGGGAAACTGATATTATGCCAGCCATTCACACCCCTTTTTGGTTGCAATCTAAATTCTTTGACAAGCTCGTATCATTATTAATTTCAGTAAACACTGTTGGCATTTTTGAGCCGCTCTCCTCAAGACTTTTTTTATTTTTAATAACACTTTACAGTAACTACACAATGATTATGGCGCTAGTAATTAGTCCTATTAAAGTTTCCGGTGTCCATTTTTAACTGACTGTAGTCTTTTTGACAAGTTATTTTTGAAGATTTTTCCTTAAAGATTACAAAATATTAATTGACATGTGTGGGATTTTGCTTTCTTGACAAATAGAATGTGAAATGATAGATAGGTATTCCTGGATCTCTGTATACCTTGCTATAATTCATACCAGTCACACTCATCAGCTATCCAAACTGAGAACCATGAAAATTTGTAGCTTTTTTTACTTAATTCCTCAGCCATATAATTTTGTGGCAGGTCGAACAGAAGGGAGAGATTGTCAAAACCTCAATAGCAGGTGTAAAAAGGACAGATATGCTTAAGACCCGACAGGTCGAGCGGCACCAATAAAAGATGAAATCCTTGCCAGGTAAGGGTATAGGGGAAGTTCAGAAAAAATCAAGAAAAGTAAAAATAAGTGCGAACATAAACAAATTTCTTTGCACGCAACGCTGGCGCGAACGTCACTATACCCCACACCCTACACCCCACACCCCAAAGCTTTGTAGATAATGGGTTTGCATTATCTTAGTGCCATTTGCTATTAGGGTCAATTAAATCTCTGCCATACTACTGACAGTAATCTGGCAACAAGCGCTGTCTTTTGCGAGACACTACCACCTCGTTGCGAATCAATCCTCTATTTACATCCTAGATAGGGATTTATTGTATAAAAAATCCAAACTAAGCTGCATCTACATAAACCTCTACATACATGAAAACGACATTAAATTTGTCACGTTTTTATAAAGCATGTAACCCTAGCTACACGCTAAATATAAGTAACGAACTAGATCGGCAGTATTACATAGATTTTGCTGATGTACGTGGTTGCAAGATTGTCGAAGAATTGCAACGAACGATCGTTCGTATTTCTCCTGACGAGCCAACCTGTCAGTTATTTACGGGTCATATCGGCTGCGGTAAGTCAACGGAATTGCAGCGCCTTAAGACAGAACTAGAATTGGCAGGATTTCATGTGGTTTATTTTGAGTCCAGTCAAGACTTAGACATGGCAGATATTGATATCAGCGATATTTTACTGAGTGTAGCCCGTCAAGTCAGTGCCAGTTTAGAAGGGATTAGCATCAAACTCAAACCTGGTTACTTTACCAATTTGTTTAAAGAAGTAGGCGATTTTTTGCAAAGCCCCATAGAACTTTCTGGACAAGCAGAGTTGTCCTTGGGTATTGCCAAAATTACTGCCAAAACCAAAGATAGCACCCAGATGCGGAATCAACTGAGGCAATATCTGGAACCACGTACCAATAGTATTTTGCAGGCGATTAACGAAGAGATTTTAGAAAAGGCTGTTGAACAGCTAAAGCTAAGGGGTCAAAAAGGACTGGTAGTGATTGTAGATAATTTGGATCGAGTGGATATGCGTCCCTTAGCATCCGGGCGATCGCAACCAGAATATCTCTTCATTGACCGAGGCGAACAGTTACGCCGACTTAAATGCCACCTAGTTTACACAATTCCCCTAACGTTAATTTTTTCCAATGAGTATGAGACACTGAAAAATCGTCTGGGGGGAGGGATTGCACCAAAAGTACTACCGATGGTATTGGTGCGCCAAAGAGATGGCAGTGACTACGAACCAGGAATGTCGCTAGTGCGCCAGTTAGTTCTAGCTAGAGCTTTTCCAGAAGTTCCTTTGAATAACAGACTTTTATTAATTACAGAATTATTCGATCGCTCCGAAACCTTGGATCGTCTATGTCGCGTTAGTGGTGGTCACATTCGTAACTTATTAGGCTTACTTTATAGCTGCCTGCAACGACAAGATCCGCCTTTTTCTAGGGACTGCTTAGAAGCTGTGATTAAGGATTACCGCGACGATCTGCTATTAGCTATTGATGAGTCCCAGTGGGAATTATTGTTTGAAGTAGTACAGCAGCAGAGAGTTAAAGGTGAGTCTGACTATCAGAGCTTACTAAGAAGCATGTATCTGTTTGAATATCGCGATCCTGTGGGGCGCTGGTTTGGCATCAGTCCAGCCTTGGCAGAAACAGAAAAAGTTTTGGCTTGGCAACAAAACAAGTAACAGTCAATTGTCATTTGTTATTGGTCATTTGTTAGTGAACTAATGATTAATGCTGCATATCCAATGCCTAATACCCCATATCCAATGCCCAGCCCCATATCCAATGAGTAATGACAAACAGCTACGTGTCTACACCAAAGAAAATCAGCATACTTTACAAAGATTGATTAGAGCGATCGCACTTTCCGAAGGTCAATTTGCTCTGATTTTAGTTCGATGCAACTATGAGCGATTACGCGAGCAAATGTTAGAGAATATTCGCTCGAACACCAAAGAAATTAATATCAGAGAAATCGTTCTCAATCCATCAACTACTTCTTTACACAGCACAATCATCTCAGAACTATCTTTAGATAATCCTGCCGTCCTTACAGACTCTTTACCGTCTGCTGTCATGATTTTCGGTATTGAGTCAATTACCGACCTCGAAAACTTACTTACAGGTATCAACCAAGCACGAGATATCTATGCTGCTACTTTTCCATTTCCAGTGGTCTTGTGGCTACAGGATGAAGTAGCATCATTGCTTTCAAGATTAGCGCCTGATTTCAAAAGCTGGGCTGCAACCACTATTAAATTTGAAATGGCCAAAGTAGATTTAATTACTTTGATCTCTCAAGAGGAAGAATCTCTATTTGCCAAAGTTTTAGAAGCAGGTGCTGAAACGTTTTTATCTAACGCCTTCCTAGATTTAGATCCAAAATCCCAACACCGCCACGAAATAGAATCAGCGCGTAATGATTTACTACGCCTGTATGGCGTTAAATTAACACCAGGATTAGAAGCTAGTTTAGAATTTGTGTTGGGGCGAGATAAATACGCTAACGATCAAATTAATGGTGCTTTAGCCAATTATCAAAGAAGCCTAGCATTGTGGCAGCAGGAAGCGAGGAGAATAGCAGAGTGGGAGAGTAATTCTTCTTTGCCCCTCTCATGTCCTCAACCTATGCCCTCCTCATCTTTACTTAAGCAAGCAATAGTACTATTCCACTTGGGGCTTTGTTATCACCGAATGGCAGACTTATACCAGAATACTAGTAGCTATTGCGAACATGCCCTGTCGTGGTTTAAACAATGCTTGGAGCTATTGGAGGAGGTACAAAGAGAAGACTTAGTTGCTAAATTCATTTTGCCTGCTTGTGAAATGCTACAACGTTTACAAGCCTGGAATGACTTAAAAGAATTAGCTCAAAAGTCATTACACCTACATAAAATTTATGGAACTCCCGCACAAGTTGCTCAAAATTATGGTTTTTTGGCAAATGTGGCGGCTTCAGAATCGAATTGGGTACTGGCTCATGAATTAGCCAATACAGCGCTTTCTATCTCTGAAGAAGTAACACAAGTTTCTTTGCGAGACGCTTTGCGAAGACGACGACAAGAAAGTTGGTATCTTCTGTTGCTAGCACGCACACAACGGCATTTGGGTGAGTGCGAGGAAGCTATCAATAACTTAGAATGGGCGAGGGTAGTTTGTGAGCTACAACATCAGCCATTACTGTACTTAGAGATTTTAGAGGAACTGCGATCGCTTTACTTTTTTGAGTGTCATAACTATACAGAAGCCTTTAAGCTGAAGCAAGAAAAAATTAAAATAGAACATCAGTATGGCTTTCGTGCCTTTATCGGAGCAAGTCAATTACAGCCACAACGCCCTAGAATTAATCCAGTACTAGAATCTCACAAAATACCGTTTATTCCTGAAGAAATTGCTCAAGAAATATCTGCTTCTGGACGGCAACAAGATGTCAATCGCTTCATTGAAAGAATTGCCCGCGCAGACTACAAACTCACAGTTATTTATGGGCCATCTGGTGTAGGGAAAAGTTCAATTCTCAAAGCTGGTTTAGTCCCAGCACTCAAGGGAAAAGTTATCGGTGAACGCATTCCTATACCGATTGTTTTGTCTGTTTATACTGATTGGATAACAATCTTGAGTAGCAGTATCAATCAAGCATTAGCATACACAGGAATATCGGTTAATATTGACTCTACACCCACCATAATACTAGAAAGAATTCGGCTAGCATCTGAGCGCAATTATACAATAGTTATCATATTAGACCAGTTTGAAGAATTTTTCTTTGTTAGTAATCCTCCTACACAAAGAATAGAATTCTATAAATTTTTTAGTGAATGTTTAAATATTTCTTATGTAAAAATTATTCTTTCATTACGAGAAGATTACTTACATCATTTGTTAGAGTTTGAACGTTTGAGCCAGAAAAATAGTACTGGTTTATATGATTTAGGAGTAATTAATAAAAATATTCTTGATAAGGATATTCGCTACTATTTAGGAAAATTCTCTAGCCGAGATGCCAAAGCCATAATTCACAGTCTTACTCAACGTTCACATTATGAACTAAGTGAGGAATTGATTAACCGATTAGTCCAGGATTTGACAGGAGAACTAGACGAAGTACATCCAATTGAATTACAAATAGTCGGTGCTCAACTACAAATAGAAAACATTACGACACTTGCAGAATATAAGCTTTGTGGTGGCTCGGCAAAATTAGTGGAACGCTGGTTAGGGGAAGTTATCAAAGATTGCGGTCAAGAGAACGAAGATTTAAGTTGGAAATTATTATTTGAATTAACAGATGAAAAGGGGACGCGACCTTTAAAAACTAAAGCTGATTTAGCAGCTGCATTAGTTAATAATTATAATATAGATACGATATCAAGCTTTGACAAAGTTGGAGAACTGATTTTAGAAATATTGGTGGGTTCAGGCTTGGTATTGCGAGTCAGAGAAGAGTTAGGCGATCGCTACCAGTTGGTTCACGATTATTTAGTTGAACCAATTCGCCAAAAGAACAACTATGGTATGCTCGCCGAATTAGAAAAAATTAAACTTGAAAAAACTAGAGCCGAAGCAGCCCAACAACTCAGTCAAAAGCAACTAAATTTGGTATTGCAACGACGACTGCGGGAAGCACGGATAGCAGGTGCAATCCTAGCAATTATGGGGGGAACAATAGCAGCATTATGGTGGCAAGCCGACTTACAAAAAAGAGCAGCAGTCCGCCAAACTCTACGAGCTGAACGTAGTGAAACCAACTTACAAATTAGTGCGATCGCTGCTGCTAGCGAAGCTCTGTTTGCATCTAATAAAGAATTTGATGCCCTCCTAGAAAGTCTACGGGCTTGGAAAGGACTTAAACAAGCTGATGGAGTTCAGCCAGATACCCGAATGCGGGTAGTAACAGCACTGCAACAAGCAGTTTACGGGGTAACTGAGGTTAACCGCCTGGAAGGGCACACTGATGTTGTCTGGGGAGTAACTTTTAGCCCAGATGGTCAGTTGCTAGCATCAGGCAGTAAAGATAAAACAGTGAAACTTTGGCGTCCTGACGGTACCTTACTCCAAACCCTCAAAGGTCACACTGGTGCTGTTACCTGTGTAAGTTTTAGCCCTGATGGTCAAACCCTAGCGTCCGCCAGCATTGACAAAACAGTGCAAATCTGGCACAAAAACCCGGTTACAGATGAATTTGACCCTAAACCATATAAAACCCTGAAAGGATACGGAGATTCGGTTGACAGCGTTAATTTCAGTCCTGATGGTGAGTTGTTAGCTACTGGCGGTAAGGATACAACTGTAAAACTTTGGCACAAAGACGGTAGCCTAGTAAAAATACTGAGAGGACATCGAGGGTGGGTTAACTGGGTAAACTTCAGTCCCGATGGTCAATTCATCGCCTCGGCCAGCGACGACAAAACAGTAAAAATCTGGCGACGGGACGGTAGCCTTATTACAACTTTGCAGGGACATCAACAAGCTGTAATGATAGCTGTTTTCAGCCCAGACGGTAAATTCTTGGCCTCAACAGGTCGAGATAAAACAGTGAAACTTTGGCTCAGGGAAAGTAACAGCACTAAAGACAGTTTTGACTTTCGTCCTTACAAAACTTTACGGCAGCATCGCAGTACAGTGTGGAGTTTGAGCTTTAGTTCCGATAGTAAAAAGTTAGCTTCCGCTGGTGAAGATAAAACCATAAACCTTTGGAGTATTACTGGTACTTTACTCAAAACCTTCAAAGGACACAGCGATGATGTTGTCAGCTTAGCTTTCAGTCCAAAAAACAAATTGCTAGCTTCAGGAAGTTTCGACAAAAGTATAAAACTATGGAGTTTAGATGCTCCCAGACCGTCTATTCTTCAAGGGCATCGGAAGCGAGTTTTGAGCGTTGCTTGGAGTCCCGATGGCCGGATGCTAGCTTCTGGTAGTCGCGATCGCACTGTCAAACTTTGGCAAAGATACACCAGCAGTGGTGAGGTCAAAACTCGACTTTACAAAACTTTGGTGGGGCACACAAATGAAGTTACTAGTGTCAGTTTTGACCCCAAAGGTGAAATGCTGGCTTCAGGAAGTTTTGACAAAACAGTGAAACTTTGGCGGTTAGACGGTACTTTAATCATGACTCTCCACGGGCATAGTAATAGTGTGATGAGCGTGAATTTCAGTCCTGATGGTCAGTTTTTGGCTTCAGCTAGCAAAGATAAAACAGTGAAACTTTGGAACCGTGAGGGCAAGTTGCTCAAAACCTTAGTGGGGCATCAGGATGCTGTAAATAGTGTAAACTTCAGCCATAATAGTCAAGTTTTAGCCTCTGCCAGTGATGACCAAACTGTTAAACTTTGGCAACGGGATGGTACATTGTTAAAAACTTTCTCACCCCATGACAGCTGGGTGACAGGTGTCAGCTTTAGTCCCACTGACGAGTTACTGGCTTCTGCCAGCTGGGATAACACCGTAAAACTGTGGCAACGGGATGGGACGTTATTAAAAACCTTATTAAAAGGGTACAGCGATAGCGTCAATGCCGTGACTTTCAGCCCCAATGGTGAATTACTCGCCGCCGCCAATTGGGACAGTACAGTGAAACTCTGGAGTCCTGAGGGCAAGTTAATTAAAAGTCTTAATGGACATCGCGCTGGGGTATTAAGTGTCAGTTTTAGCCCAGATGGTCAAACACTAGCATCAGCAAGTACTGACAACACAATAATTCTGTGGAATTTAAATCTTGACGATCTGCTTGTTCGTGGTTGCAATTGGGTGGGTGATTACCTTAAGCACAACCACAATCTTGAAGAGCGCGATCGCCTTCTTTGTGATGGGATAATCCGTACAAACCCTTTTTAATTACAAATTACGAATTAGGTTAAAGCCTCAATGAGCAACCGCTCTTGGTTTAGCGGTTGATGAGGCGATCGGAGTTATTAATTCAAAACTAGAAATAAATTTCGAGCTAATCAGCCAATAGAGCGATCGCTCTCCAAAACTTCATGGCTATTTTCTTCGGGAGCCTCTTGTGGCAAATTCGCTAAAAAGGCTTGTAGCCTCATGCGCTCAATATAAGGCCAGCCCCCCTCAGACTCAATATCTTTCAGCAGTGAGTAAAGTTGGCGACGGTTAACAGGCAAACTTTCTTGAAAAACTCCATCCCGGATTTCTCGGTGTAACTGCTCTAATTGCCGCAGCAAAGCTAAAAGAGCTACAGTATCGCCTTCACAGGTTGTAGCGGCATCATACACTACAGTTGCGATTGCTTGCAGTTTACCAGACAACTTCTCTGATTTAATATTTTTGCGATCGTTCATGCCACCTTTTCCGTATAAATGAGGTCAACTCAAATTTACCGGAGATTTTTAATTTTCCCTAGTTTGTCAGTTGTCCCCCTGTTACTGCATCTCCTCATTTGCCCTAGTTAGGGGTGAATATAACTAGATTTGTATCTTTATCAAAAGCAATTGCGATCGCTCCAAAAAGAGCGTAGTAACCTTTAGCATAGGCTTTACAGAAGCTAGATGCGATCGGGACGAGACTTTCTTGGATTTTGAGAACTTTGATTTTGAGTTAAAAAAAATCGTATGATCTGGCTGATTTACCCATCCAACAATGGGCTGTATGTAGTGGCGTCACATACATGATACAAAAAGACTTGGGCGACGATGCTTTTGCGATAAGCAAGAGCAAAGTGCGAAGCAGATACCCCTGTTTGCACTTTTCAAGGCACAAGCATTTATGCTTCTCTGTGTGAGGCTTACTCATACACTCGCCCAACTTCAAACAAATGCCACCAACAGTAAAACTGCTGGTTTTTTGCTCCCCTAGTGACACACATCCAAAATGGATGCAGTGTTCTACTTAGTCTGGGGTTTACACTCCAAGCTCAAGAGAGCGACACGTTTAACTACGTTTAGCAGAGAAAAGTTTGAGCAGCGTCTGACAACTAGACACCCGAACACTTGCTTCAACTCTCTTAATCAGAGCAAAGCCGTGTCCGAACAAAGGTAGCTTTTCGCAGAGTAGCAGCTTCTCATCAGAGATCAAAGCTTCGATGCAGTTTTACAACTTAGATATTAATTTTTGAGATTGAGGTTGACCATGAGGTATCGCGCTTTAATTGTTGCATTCTTGGCTTTGTGCCTGGGGCTAATAACTGCTTGTAGTGATGCTCCTACTACCAGTAGTGGTAGAGATGTACTCACTTACGATCAAATTCGTGGCACTGGCTTGGCGAACAAATGCCCCCAACTAGCAGAAACAAGCCGTGGTTCCATTCCCATTGATTCTAGCCAGTCTTATACCATCAAAGAACTTTGCTTGGAACCAACTAGCTTCTTCATCAAAGAAGAACCTGCTAATAAACGCCAAGAAGCAGAATTTGTTGCTGGCAAATTGTTGACCAGATACACTTCCACCATTGACCAGGTGCAAGGTAATCTAAAAGTTAACGCAGATAATAGCCTGACTTTTAAGGAAACTGATGGTCTTGACTTCCAAGCCATCACTGTGCAACTTCCTGGTGGTGAGCGAGTACCTTTCCTCTTCACCATCAAAAATTTGGTTGCTCAAAGCCAACCCAGCTTGACCAGTATTAACACCTCCACGGACTTTGAAGGCAGCTTTAAAGTTCCCTCCTATCGTGGTGCTGCCTTCCTAGATCCTAAAGGTCGTGGTGTCGTCAGTGGCTACGATAATGCTGTAGCTCTCCCCGCTCAAGCAGATGATGAAGAACTGACCCGCACTAACGTCAAGCGCGCTGAAAATTTTAATGGCAAGATTTCTCTGCAAATCGCCAAAATAGACAGTTCTAGCGGTGAAATTGCTGGCACTTTTGAGAGCGAACAGCCATCTGATACAGATTTAGGTGCTGGCGAACCTAAAGAAGTCAAGATTCGTGGTCTATTTTATGGACGGGTTGAATCGACTCGTGGCTAAATCTTCAAAAGTTAAGGCAACTGACTGGCACTCAAAACGACAATTCTGTAAGTACCAGACTTGATCGCAAAAGTTAAACTATCCACCCTCTTTCAAAAAGAGGGTGAATAGATTTTTTACAAAAATGGGGAAAAGTTAAATCTGAGTAAAATTGGGGGCAAAATAACCTTGGCAATTGTGAAAATTCTTATCCCTCAGTCTTATGGGTGACTTGATTCATCCCTTTCACCTTTTCCCTTTCATTAAAACACTATAGACTTAAGTACAAAAAAGGGTGAGACGCCCTTTTTTTATTGCCTTGCGTAAATATACATAAGATTTTTTTAAATTATTAGTAATTTTTAACGATTGAATAAATTTCAGTGGAATGAGCACGTAATTTTACTGTAAATCGAACTTTTACTTGTGAAACAAAGCTCGACTACTGCTGTTTAGTTTCTCTAAATTAATTTCATCATTAATTAACTGAAGTTAAGTACAATCTCGGTTTGATATTTAGTGATTAATTTTATATTTTATTTCTATGTGGTTCTAAAAAAGCTACAAGTCATACCAAAGATAAATAACCAACTAAATAATAATTTCGCCCATCTAAATTTTGCTCGATTGTCAAGTAACCTATGGAATTTTAATAGAAAGTCTTTATTATCTACCATAGTATTTGTATGAAATATTGCGCAATATTTCATTTGATATCGTGCGATCGCAGCTGAATTTAAAAAGCGAATAATAATTGATTCTTTATTTGCTCAATAAACCCGGTGCTATGCCTACCACAGTCACCAATGAACTAAAGCACGAAATTTGGCAGTTGTTGCGAGAATATCAACAATCTCCGTCAGAAAACATTCGCAATCAACTGGTAAAACTCAATTTTGGACTTGTGAGAAAAGAAGCTCACTATTGGACAAATCAATGTCATGAAACCTACGATGATTTGCTCCAGGTTGGATGTTTGGGTTTAATCAGAGCTATTGAAAGATTTGAAATTTCTAAGGGACATGCCTTCAGTTCCTACGCTCTTCCCTATATTCGGGGTGAAATTCAACACTATCTCCGAGATAAAGGTGTCACCGTGCGAATTCCTCGGAAATGGTTAGCGCTCCAACAGCAAGCAATAGGAGTATCACGTTCTTGGCGTGAAAAACACAATCGTCAACCAACCGACTCGGAATTAGCGGCAGCACTGGAAATTTCTCCAAACGAATGGCAAGAAATTAAATTAGCATGGGTTAATCGCGCTCCCTTGAGTCTTGATGTGCCAATCCAAGATGGAGAAGAAGGTTCTACCTGCTTGGGAGAATTGGTTCCAGATCCTCACTATCGCAGCTTTCAACTGGCACAAGAAGACCAACTTCGCTTACAACAAGCTTTGGTTCAGCTAGAAAAACGCACCCGCGATGTGTTGGAATGTGTGTTTTTGCAAGATTTGACCCAAAAACAAGTTGCAGAACATCTGGGCATCAGTGTAGTAACGGTTTCCCGTCGAGTCAAGAAAGGACTGGATTTGATGAAAGAGCTTATGGGTGTGGCAGAAGATTGACTGCAAAAAACCAACCGCAGTTATACTGGGGATGCAGTGCTAAAAATAACCCTTGAAATGTAAAAAATTAGGTTATAAAGGGAACATACTTTGCCTTTGATCTAAATTTTAGGCATGTTGATTTCCACTTTTCAATTTTCCAATGGCTTTTGAGAAAGGCTCATGGGCATAACTTCAAAAATTACAATTGCAGCTATTCTAACTTTGGCGCTCGCTGGATGTGCTTCTGAAGATACACCACAAGCCATCAATCCTGTGCCAGTTCCCAAAATAGCAAAAAAGTCGCCACCAGCGGCTCAATCCTTTCAGAATCCAGTGATACCGGCCAAACAAGTCTCACAAGTTAATCTTGCATCTGTTAGCTTGATTCAATCCACGAATGCCACAGAGCGGACACGGGAACTTGTGGTATCAAAAACTCGAAGCGATCCTTTTGCACAACTTTTCGGGCAGACTATTCCCGGAATGGCTCAAACATCTGGAAGACCAGTTCCCGTGGTGCCTAAGCTACCTACTGCATCACTAGCAGTACGAAAACTTCCAACACGCAGAATCGCTTTAAATCCAAAGAAAAACAACGTTTCTTCTGTACCAAAAAAAGTCAATCCTACTTTGACTTCAGTGTTGCCTAAAGTGTTACCTAAAGTTTTGCCTCAAGTTGTTCCCAACCCCACTTTAGTCTCTGTATTGCCACCACCAGCACAGCCTGAGTTAGCAAGGGCAGTAGTTGTGACTGGTGTAGTTCTAATTAGTAAAGAACCACAAGCAATTATCAAAGTACCGGATGAGCCGACAAGTCGGTATGTACAAGCGGGACAGCGATTAGCAAATGGCGTACTGATTAAACGTATTGAAATGAATCAGGGCTACAACCCCATCGTAATTTTGGAACAATATGGTATTGAAGTTGCCAAAATGGTAGGGGAAGGGACTGTCAAATCAACGTCGTCAGCTGCATCTGCTACCGGCAATGCAATTTCAGTGACAACACCCCCCCAAAATACGTCTAATGTGGGAGCTTCATAAAGATGGAGACTAAGGAAAAAGTTGAATTCGCTGGTTTGCCTTTAGCTGTTTATAGAGAAATAGCAGCTCATTTACGTCAAGTCGAAGGGGTGAAAGTGGATTTAATTCCCCAGTCATCCCAACAGTTTGATTACAATCAAAGTCAAATTGCTGGCTTGAGCCTCTCGTGGACAGCAAACTCTAGCTTAGAAAATCGGCAACGAGTTAACCAGATTTTGGCTTACTATCAAAATCGCTATATGAATCCTATTTGATTTATTGATTTGTGAGAATTGCAACCCGCAGAACCCCGACTTCTTTAATAAGTCGGGGTTCTTGTTGTTCATGAATCATTCTACAAAGCAGCGATGTCTCCGACGGGCTACGCCTACGCAGTAAGCATTATTTAACATAGGTTCATAAAGAATACTGTCTAACGACCTCACAACACCCAGCAAGGTGAGGATTTCAAAAAGCAACGTTATGATAATTAATGCATTAATCGAGCTTGGGTCTAATAATAAATAAGTTGGCACAAATAAACCTCCAGAGTACGCAGACGAGTAATTGCCTCTGTACAGCAGTCAAGACCAATGGTTTTTGACTGTATATTTAGGTGCTGCATCCAAGCAAAATCAGCCGTTGTACAAATTTCCATAAGGATAATTCAAGTGACTAGGACTAATTCAGACTTTCTTTCTTCCAGCGATCCGGCAATCGCTGGGTTAATCAATGACGAACTACAGCGCCAACAAGACCATTTGGAGTTGATTGCTAGTGAAAACTTTACCTCTGCTGCTGTATTGGCAGCTCAAGGTTCGGTACTGACAAATAAATATGCTGAGGGATTACCTGGTAAACGCTACTATGGCGGTTGTGAGTTTATCGACAAAATCGAGCAACTAGCGATCGACCGTGCTAAACAGATATTTGGGGCTGCTCATGCGAATGTGCAACCCCATTCTGGCGCACAAGCCAATTTTGCTGTGTTCCTATCACTCCTAGAACCAGGGGACAAAATTATGGGGATGGATTTGTCTCATGGGGGACATCTTACCCACGGTTCTCCTGTAAATTTTTCAGGTAAGTGGTTCAAAGTTAGCCACTACGGTGTCAGTCAACAAACAGAACAACTTGACTACGATCAAATTCGCGAGCTGGCGCTGAGGGAGCGTCCTAAGCTCTTGATTTGTGGTTATTCGGCTTATCCACGTGTAATTGACTTTGAAAAATTCCGTAGTATTGCTGATGAAATCGGCGCTTACTTACTTGCCGATATTGCTCACATTGCTGGTTTAGTTGCCACTGGTCTTCATCCCGACCCCATTCCTTACTGTCACGTAGTCACAACAACTACCCATAAAACTCTACGCGGTCCTAGAGGTGGTTTAATCTTGACTAGCGACGCAGAACTAGGTAAAAAGCTAGATAAATCTGTTTTTCCTGGCAGCCAAGGCGGGCCATTGGAACACGTTATTGCTGCCAAGGCAGTAGCTTTTGGAGAAGCCCTCAAGCCTGAGTTTAAAACTTATTCTGCCCAAGTAATTGAAAACGCTCGTGCTTTGGCAGAACAACTGCAAAACCGTGGTTTAAAGTTAGTCTCTAATGGCACTGATAATCATTTAATCTTAGTAGATTTACGCTCTGTAAGTCTAACTGGTAAACAGGCAGATCAGCTAGTCAGTACCGTGAATATTACTGCTAACAAGAATACTATTCCCTTCGATCCGCAGTCACCATTTGTTACCAGCGGTCTGAGATTAGGTTCGCCAGCGATGACCACACGGGGCTTAGGAGTAGCAGAATTTACCGAGATTGCCAATATTATTAGCGATCGCTTACTTTCTCCAGATTCCGACGTAGTAACCCAAGATTGTCGTCAACGGGTAGCGGCATTGTGCGATCGCTTCCCCTTATATCCTCATCTGGAAATTCCTGTACCAGCATTAGCCTGAGATGATAGTTAGGAGTTAAGAGTTAAGAGTGATGAGTTTTAAGTTTTGAACTCCTAACTCTAACTCCTAACTCCTAACTCCTAACTCCTAATTCCTAACTATTCCTTCCAATGAGTGCAGAAATTATTTGTGTTGGTACTGAATTATTGCTAGGAGATATCCTCAACGGCAATGCTCAATTTTTGGCGCAACAATTAGCGCAACTCGGTATTCCCCACTACTATCAAACAGTGGTTGGGGATAATCCAGAACGGTTGAAGCAAGTTATAGAAATTGCTATTTCCAGAGCGCAAATTCTCATTTTCACTGGTGGACTCGGCCCCACACCAGACGATCTCACCTGCGAAACCATCGCCGATTTTTTTAAAGTCCCGTTGGTAGAACGTTCTGACATCATCGAAGATATAACGCAAAAATTTGCCCAACGTGGTCGGGTTATGTCACCAAGTAATCGCAAGCAGGCTTTGATTCCTCAAGGTGCAGAAATTCTACCCAACCCCACTGGAACAGCACCCGGCATCATTTGGCAACCTCGTCCTGAAATCACGATTTTCACCTTTCCCGGTGTTCCCAGTGAAATGCACGTGATGTGGGAAGAAACAGCTGTGCCATTTCTCAAAAGTCAAGGTTGGGGTAAAGAAATTATTTACAGCCGGAGTTTAAAGTTTTGGGGTATTGGTGAATCTGCTTTAGCGGAAAAGGTTACTTCGTATTTAAAGTTGCCAAATCCCACAGTCGCCCCTTATGCAGGTAAAGGGGAAGTTAGATTGCGAGTTTCTGCAAAAGCAAATTCAGAAGCAGCCGCAGAAGCCCTAATTGTGCCCATTGAAAAACAACTTAAAGAAATTGCCGGACTGGATTTTTACGGTGTTAATAATGATACTCTTGCTTCTGTAGTTGGTCAGTTGTTGCGTACATCAAAAGAAACGCTTTCAGTGGCAGAATCTTGCACTGGTGGCGGTTTAGGGCAAATGTTGACTGAGATTTCTGGAAGTTCTGATTACTTTTGGGGTGGAGTAATTTCTTATGACAATTCCGTAAAGGTTAGGCTGTTGGGGGTTAACCAGGAAGATTTAGAGAAATTTGGGGCGGTAAGTGCTACTGTTGCAGAGCAAATGGCTGTTGGAGTCAAAACCCGCCTTGCAACAACTTGGGGACTGAGTATTACTGGAATTGCTGGCCCAACCGGAGGGACAGATACAAAGCCAGTGGGTTTAGTTTACATTGGTTTAGCCGGGCCAAAAGATGAAGTGACAAGTTTTGAGTATCAGTTTGGTACTGTGCGAGGTAGAGCTTTAATTCGTCATGTCAGTGCAAATGCAGCGTTGGATAATCTGCGCCGGAAGTTGTTGACAAGGTAGTAGGTATATTATGTTTGTCATACAGATTGTATGACAAACGAACCTAACGATGCGAATTAATGCACGATTAGATGACAAGTATGCCGATCGACTAACCTTTATTCAACAGCAGACTAATCAAGCAGTAACGGATGTGATTAAGTCTGCTATTGAGTTGTATTACCAGCAGCTTCAGCAGAAACAAAAGAATGCGTTGTTGATGCTGACCCAAACAGGTTTTATTGGTTGCGGTCATACAGATTCGGATCTATCTGTAAATTACAAGTCAATTCTGAGAGATGGCTTGAAAGCTAAGTATGATTTCTGTGATTTCTACACCCCGCTTTCAAGGAATTTCTAATTGAAACTCAGCATTGACTTTGTAGTAGGTGTACCACCGATCGGATGTTGGATTGGACTTAAGAAAAAATCAGAACGCAAACGCCCTAATCGTAAAAATTCAGTGGCGATGGCGTAACCGCCCGGAGGAAGCGATCGCGGATGCTCAAAAACTGTAAACTGTTTAATTCTACGTTTAATTCCTAAGAAATAATCTTTACTCAAAATTCAATCTATCAAAATAGTGAATTCATTTCATCACTATTGATGCCAGAACTTCTATCTAGGGATCGATATAGCTAGCAAGCTAAATGAAGTAGAAATAGTATACTAAATCACATGAGATTGTATTGTATGAAATCCAATTATGTTGCAAAACAGTTTTCCACCGTAAAACGCTGGATGGCCACAGCGCTGTTTTGTATGTTAGCGATCGCTTTCGTTTGGCAAGGTGCATTTTTCTCCAACACCTCAGCAATGGCTGCTCCTTCTGGAACCTTGATTGCAGCATATGATGATGCAGATCGCGCCCAAGACAAAGCTGCTAGAGATGCTGGACGAACCAAAAATTTCATTGATGATACGGCAGATAAAGTTAAGGACGCTGCCAAGAGCAATTCCAGTAAAGTTGACCAAGCAACAGACAATGATAGCCCTATTGGACGTAAAGCCAAGAAGGATGCCGCTACAATTCAGAAGAGAGCAAATGAAGATGCATCTCGGACTAAAGAAGCAGTAGACAACACAAAGAATGTTGTTGAACGTACTGTTGAAAACATTAAGGATGCTTTTGGTAAATAGAGATATAGATATAGCAATCCGATTGGATTTGTAAAAATCGAAAGCTTCAAATTTCCGACTTCTTAAAGAGGTCGGAAATATTGTTGTTTGCGAGTAATTTCGGAAAATCTAAGGTTACATCAATATTATTACAGCAATTTACAGGTAGTTAAACATTATGGTAGGGTAACACAGATAGCTCTGCATCCCTATAAGGAATTGTAATTAATGCTTCGTTTCCAGTTGGAGACTCTTAACGAGATATATATTAATAAATGAAGTTAAATAAAGTAATCAAGTAATCAAGTAGCTTTAGATACATATTTGTCCCAGTTATAAGAACTAGCGATCGTTGATAAAATTAGCTGCTGTCAGCGAACCAGAGTAGAAACCATAGTTAAATATTTACTAGTAATTATGCTAGATATATAGCTGTAAATAAAATATTTGACTTTCGTTTGTACTAACTTAAAGATGGCAAAATTGAGTAATCTGCTTAGGGAACTTCCGCAAATTACTCTTAAAAAACTTGTTTTTATATACGCATTAGAGGCATTTTTTAGGTAGCATTACCCACGGGAAAATGTGTTATAACTTTAACTGATTGCAATCTTATTTGACGAATTGTTAATGGTTAACAAATTTTTCACCATCGTCAATTAAGAAGTTATACTTTCCACTACAACTTAGTAACAATGTAAGAGTTTGATTCTGTGGACAACCCGACCGTGGGAAAATCAAAATACCGAGACTCGAAGTTAGAGAGGAAAACCTTATAATATGCATCTGAGCGAAATCACCCATCCTAATCAGTTGCACGGTTTATCTGTTCGCCAACTACAACAGATTGCCCGTCAGATTCGAGATAAGCATCTTCAAACAGTAGCAGTTAATGGTGGACACTTGGGGCCAGGGTTGGGTGTTGTCGAATTAACACTAGGACTTTACCAAACACTGGACTTAGATCGGGATAAAGTTATTTGGGATGTAGGGGGACACCAGGCTTATCCCCACAAACTGCTTACAGGACGTTACGATCGCTTCCACACCCTCAGACAAAAGGACGGAGTTGCGGGCTATCTGAAACGGGGTGAAAACAAGTTTGACCACTTTGGGGCTGGACACGCTTCTACAAGTATTTCAGCAGCTTTGGGCATGGCTTTAGCGCGAGACTTGAAAGGAGAAAAATTTAAAGCCGTTGCTGTGATTGGCGATGGCGCACTGACTGGAGGCATGGCTTTAGAAGCGATTAACCATGCCGGACACATACCAAAAACGAACCTGTTGGTTGTTCTCAATGACAACGACATGTCCATATCTCGCAACGTCGGCGCGATTCCTCGCTATCTCAACAAAATGCGCCTTAGCCAACCGGTGCAATTTATTAAAGATAATCTTGAGGAACAGTTTAAGCAAATTCCCTTCGTTGGTGAATCCCTCTCACCCGAACTCGGACGCATCAAAGAAGGTATGAAGCGCTTGGCTGTTCCGAAGGTAGGTGCAGTTTTTGAAGAACTCGGCTTTACCTACATTGGGCCAGTGGATGGGCATAATCTTGAAGAATTGATTGCTACCTTCCAACAAGCACATCAGATACCAGGCCCAGTTTTGGTACATGTAGCAACAGTAAAAGGCAAAGGTTATGAAATTGCCGAACTAGATCAAGTTGGCTACCACGCTCAAAGCCCCTTCAACGTCGCAACTGGCAAAGCTATTCCTTCTAATAAACCCAAACCCCCAGCTTATGCCAAAGTCTTTTCTCACACTCTGGTAAAACTTGCCGAACAAAACCCGAAAATCGTCGGCATTACTGCGGCTATGGCAACGGGGACAGGTTTAGATAAGCTTCAAGCAAAACTGCCGAATCAATATATAGATGTCGGCATTGCGGAACAACACGCAATTACCTTAGCAGCAGGACTTGCAAGCGAAGGAATGCGCCCCGTTGCAGCTATTTATTCTACTTTCTTGCAACGCGCCTACGATCAGATAATTCATGATGTCTGCATCCAAAACCTGCCAGTATTCTTCTGCTTGGATCGGGCGGGAATCGTCGGATCTGATGGCCCCACCCACCAAGGTATGTATGACATTGCCTATCTGCGTTGCATTCCTAACATGGTAATCATGGCCCCCAAAGACGAGGCAGAACTGCAAAGCATGGTAGTAACTGGTGTTGAGCATACCAGCGGCCCGATCGCAATGCGCTACCCTCGTGGCAATGGCTACGGCGTTCCCTTAATGGAGGAAGGTTGGGAACCTTTGGAAATCGGCAAAGGCGAGATTCTGCGTACAGGCGATGATGTGTTAATTGTTGCTTATGGCACAATGGTCTATCCAGGAATGCAAGCTGCTGAAATTCTCAGCGAACATGGCATTGAAGCAACTGTAATTAATGCCCGTTTCGTTAAGCCTTTGGATACCGAGTTGATTTTGCCTTTAGCGAAGAAAATCGGCCGTGTCGTCACCTTAGAAGAAGGCTGTGTCATGGGTGGCTTTGGTTCTGCGATCGCCGAGGCTTTACTAGATGCAGATATTCTCGTTCCTGTCAAGCGATTTGGTGTACCAGATGTGTTGGTAGATCATGCTGAACCCAATGAATCTAAGACAGAACTAGGTTTAACTAGTCATCAAATAGCAGAGAGAGTATTGCAAGCTTTCTTTAAACGGCAACTATCTGCTGTGGTTTAGTTTACTTATCAACAGTATTATCTAAAAATAACCCCTTTTATAGGGGTTATTTTTATGAGAAGATTAGCGATCGCTGGCAAGATTACGGTTGTGTAGAGATTTTTCAAGAATTAGCAGCAATTATCGATCGGAGTTGGGCTAGGCAAGATTTAGTCTCACCTTACTACATCTACCTACAGAATAACTAGAAAAGCAAGAACCTCAGATTATTTGTTCTTTGGGATTATTTTCTAATTCGTAATTTTGAATTAAGGCAATAGACGCGATAAATCGCCGTCTCTACAATAATTACCCCTTTGTAGAGACGGCGATTTATCGCGTCTTTGTTATATTGTGGAAAACACCGAAATTAGAAAGTAAACTGGGGTTTGAGTAAGTAAAAGTTCCTTTTGCTTGCGGAAAACACCAAAATGAGTAAGCAAAAGCTCCTTTTGAGTAAGTAAAAGCTGCTTTTGCTTGCGGAAAACACCAAAATGAGTAAGTCAAATGACCTTTTGAGTAAGTCAAAGCTTATTTTGATTAAGCATTTCAGTATTTTGAGAAAGTAAACGGGCATTTTTATAAAGCAATTAGGCATTTTGATAAAGTAATCAACAAATATACCTGATGATTAAAAAATCACGGCTATACAAACAAAGAAAGCCAAGACTCAAAGAAATCGATTTCAGTAATATTTCTGAACCGTAAACAAAGGTAAAGGATTTATAAAGTATCAAAAGCATGGTTAAACACCACACCAGAATTTGACGAACTCGCGCAAGAAGTCGGTTTAGGTTTCCATCAACAAGGCGTTACTGACGAAACAGAACGCGCTAAACTCTGCGCCGAACTCGATGGAATGGTAGCACACCTTTACGGCTTAACCGAAGATCAATTTAGCTACATCCTCACAACATATTCCGATTGTGAATACAACTGTTAAAGAAGCAGCATTAGAAGCTTACCGTAACTTCGCCCCAATGTTTGGAGAATCACAAAGAGTTGCATTAACTCATTAAAGCAAACATAGCTGGCAATACGCTTGGGTTTTTGAGACGCGATAAATCGCCGTCTTTACAAGTGTTTTGTTCTTATCTGGACTATATTGACTGATAATTTTTTGTAACTGTGAATACAAACTGACTTGTGATTTGGTGAAAACTCGCAGATTAAATCGCAATCAATAATTTATGCTAGAAAAACTCAAGATACATATTATCTGTAAAATTTTAATATTCTGAACTTTAAATTTTAAATTTAGAATCATCCTTAGTGTAGATGAAAAAACGCTACTTCTTAGTAATTTATTTTAAATTGACGAAGAGGTTTACTAGTATTGTGTTTCGTTAAAATTGAATTGCTGCTCTCAATACAAAAATGTATTTAAAGAAAGTGTAATAAATTACTATATAAATACGGCAGCATTTACTTAGTCGTCATATTAGAACCGTGAAAATTCATCCTCACTCCGAATTTAACCACAGCTGCGATCGCTCTGAACAGGGTTTACAGAAATTGCTCGACCGCCTTGTTAAATCAATACAGCGCGATGAGTTAGTCCAGCAAACAACCAATCAACTCAGAGAATCGCTTCAGGTCGATCGGGTGGTGTTGTATTATTTTTACAGTCAGTGGGAAGGGCAGGTGACTTTTGAATCTTTGAGTTCTCAAGAATTCTCAATACTTGGTTCCACTGGGCCAGATGATTGTTTTAACAATGAGTATGCTGCTTTATACTTAGCAGGACGCGTAAGAGCGATCGCTGATATTGAATTAGAGCCAATCCAGCCTTGTCACCGAGATTTTCTCCGCAGTATGCAGGTTCGCGCCAACTTGGTTGTACCAATTGTCATCCCTAAAGGATTATGGGGATTACTAGTAGCACATCAGTGTCAAGGGCCTCATTATTGGTCGCCATCAGATATAGAAACGGTCCAAACAGGGGCACAAACCCTAGCAACAGATCGTAACATTCTGGAAAGCTAAGTTACTGTGTATTCAAATCGCATACAGTTAAGTAGCAGAAATCCTCGCCAGCACCGATCTTTCTAGAAAAGGAGAAAAAACTGTGAAATTTGGTTACACGGTAATCTGGGTAGACGATGTAGTTAAAACAGTTGAGTTTTACGAAAAAGCTTTTGGTTTAGTTCGTCGCACTCTCCTGGAAAAAGGGCAATCTATCTGGGCGGAAATCGAAACCGGAAACACCACACTAGCTTTCTCTTCTAGTAACGAAGCACAGAAATTATTTCCTGGTGGCTTTCATGCCAACGATCCCACACAACCACCACCATTAATTCAGATATCATTTATCACTCCTGATGTTGGCAGCGCTTACATGAGAGCGATCGGGGCTGGTGCAAAAACACTAGATGCCCCGAAAACCCAGCCAGGGGGACACACTATTGCTCGTGTCCGCGATCCCAACGGTGTGCTGGTGTCGTTGGTGAATGGCTAAATAGCAAATTGCCTTGGACGCGATTAATTGGGCTGTAGATTGCGATCGCAAGAGAAAAAATCAACACCTAAAAGACTATTTATAAAATAAATCTTAAGTAGAAAATAAAGATTTTAGGTCATTAGGGACAGAACAATTTGATGGCGATCGCATCGAACTGCAAACTCCCCAGTTTTGTCTGTCAATAAATGCCAGCACTTATCCCACAGTGGTCGATATCATGGGATTTGTAGACTATTAGAGAAATAATGAATTATGAATTTTGTTTTGCATCATTCATAATTCATTTATTTCTATACTCCCCAATCTCAAATTTTATGGATGCAAATCCAGCATTGTGTGCTGCGATCGCCAATCACATTACCACCAATCCTCAAAAACGAATTACTTTTGCCCAATTCATGGATATGGCATTATACCACCCTGAATACGGCTACTATTCCAGCGATGCAGTCAAAATAGGCTTTAAAGATAGTGATTTTTTTACCTCTCCCAATCTCTGTTCTGACTTTGGCGAGTTACTCGCAGAACAATTTTTGCAAATGTGGGAGATTTTAGGAAAACCTGTACCCTTTTCTCTGGTAGAAATGGGAGCAGGTCAAGGACTGCTAGCTTTGCATATCCTTAAATATCATCAGCTACACTACCCAGATTTTTTTACCGCCCTAGAGTACATAATTGTTGAAAAGTCTCCAACTTTAAGACAAGAACAGCAGCAACGCTTGCAAGATTTCCCGGTGCGTTGGTGTAATTTAGAGGAGATACCACCAAATGCGATCGCAGGTTGCTTTTTCTCTAACGAGTTAGTAGATGCGTTTCCCGTGCATCAATTCATCCTAGAAACGGGAGAACTCCGAGAAATTTATGTAACTACAGATAGTAATCAGAAAGAAACCTGTTCATCATTTGTGGAAGTCACAGGGGAACCTTCAACGCCCCAACTAGCTGAATATTTAGACTTGGTGGAAATGAACTTTACCCAAAGTGCATATCCAGATGGCTACCGTAGTGAAATTAATTTAGCTGCTCTAGACTGGTTGAGTATAGTAGCAGACCGCTTGCAGCGCGGCTATGTGTTAACAATTGATTATGGCTACCCCGCCAGCCGTTACTACAATCCCAGGCGATCGCAAGGAACGTTACAGTGCTATTATCACCACCGCTTCCATGACAACCCTTATATTAATATTGGGCGACAAGATATAACTGCCCATGTTGACTTTACAGCTTTGGAACGCTGGGGTGAGAAATGTAATTTAAAGAATGTTGGTTTTATTCAGCAGGGATTATTTTTGATGGCATTGGGATTAGGCGATCGTATTGCAGCCCTTTCCCAGCAAAAGCAACCTCTCTCGCAGTTACTACAGCATCGGGACGCACTACACCAACTTCTAGACCCCACAGGACTCGGCGGCTTTGGAGTCTTAATTCAGAGCAAAGGTCTGGACAAAACAGAAATCTCTCAACCATTAAAAGGATCGATCCTGCCAGAGTAAGCGTAAAGTTGAAAAGTTAAAACTCTATTTAAGAATGCAGTATCAGTCTTATTTGGACTAGCATAACAGTGATTACAGTAAAGTTAAACACACTACCAAAGTAATAATTATGTCCACTCATGACCTGTTAATGCTAGTAACACTACTTACCCCTGGTATATTACTGTCAGTGATAATTATGTTAACTTTTGCTGCCGGTGGTTGATTGCCAGAGTTAGGAAGTAAGAAAACTGGGATTTAGGATTATATTTCAAATTTCAAATAACTATTTCCTAACTAAATTTGAATCAAACAATGCGATGTTCATGATGGGCTATAACGCTCAATGACTCGCTCTGAGCGTTGGCGTAGCCTCTCTAAGAGTTGCTATGCCAAAAGCTTTACGCAACGCTTATGGTGACGCTGTACTAAAGGAACGTAAAAAATGAAGGTGGCATTTCTGGGAACTGGACTGATGGGACTACCAATGGCTCAAAGGTTATTAGCCGCAGATATACAGCTAGTTGCCTACAATCGTACCCCAGAAAAATTAGCATCACTACAAGCAGCTGGGGCTGAAATTGCTACACATCCCCGCCACGCCATTCGTGCTGCTGAGTGCGTAATTCTTATGCTGACTAATGCCCCAGCTATTTACAATGTGTTGCTTTCAGATACTGCTTGGCAAACTCTGGAAGGGCGCACGATTATCCAAATGGGAACAATTACGCCCACAGAAAGCCAGGAAATTAGAGATGCAGTTGTTGGGGGTGGTGGTGAGTACTTAGAAGCGCCCGTATTAGGGAGTATCCCAGAAGCAAAAGCTGGCAAGTTGAGTGTTATGGTAGGGGCCGAGCCAGAACAATACGAACGCCACTTGAAGTTACTCCAAAATTTTGGCACAGAACCTTTACTTATCGGGCCAGTAGGATCTGCGGCGGCGCTTAAATTGGCACTAAATCAACTAATAGCTTCTCTAACAACTAGCTTTGGTTTGAGTCTAGCTTTTGTCCAGCGTCAAGGTGTCGATGTAGATGTGTTTATGCAAATCTTGCGCGACAGTCCCCTCTATGCACCTACCTTTGACAAAAAGCTACAACGGATGTTAGATGGCAATTATGCCGATCCCAATTTCCCCACAAAACACTTGCTTAAAGATACGGAGTTATTTATCTCGGAAGCGAAATCTCGGAGTTTGGATCTCAGCAGTATTAAAGGAGTGCGGCAAATCTTGCAAACGGCCGTAAAAATGTCATTTGCTGATGATGATTACTCATCACTATTTTCAGTCATTAAGGAATGGGGAGAAGCGATCGGGGAATAAAGAATTTAAGCTTCATATCATGTCCGGTTGAAGACTTATTATTTAGAGTGCAGTTCTTGCTGGGGGAAAGAGACTTTTGGGATTTTTCCACAGATACGGTAATCATAAGTGATTACCCGGACATGATATCATCTCACGCCTGAAGGCAGGGTAAACTAAGCGTTAACAGCCACGTATAAAAGGTTTTTACTGAAGCTTGAAGCATTCATTTTTGCATTGACTATTCGATAAGCATTTCTTGAATGAGCAAATTCTGATACTCTAAACTGATTCAGTAATTGTCTTTTTGATTTTGTCGAAGTTAGGGTTGCGCGTAGTGCAACCCCAACTTGTGGTGCGCGTAGGCATCGCATGAATCGACGGATGCAAAAAACCTAGAATTGGATAACCCGCAACTTGAGTTAATAGACGATCACTGACCATTAATAGTAGTTGATCGAGGAAATGGTAGAGATTCAGGCGCAGACGAAGGCTGAGGTTCAGGTTGAGGATTGAGAAAATCCTGCCAAGTCTTAATTTGCTCTTGCGCTGCACTGTAAGCAGCACTACCGCGTGGAATTGATTTGGCAATGTCAATGCCTCTAGCAATATCAGACTGACCTTGAGTGCGTGCTATTTCTAATAATTGCTGACTCCATTGGTCAATAGCCTGGTTTGCATCCATACGTAAGATGCTATTGTTTGAAATTCGATCCGCCAGTCGTATTGCCTCAACCAAGGCTTCTGGAGTACCAGCGGCCCCCACTTCCTGGGCTTTTTTCCAGTTTTCTCTAGTGCGAATTTGCCCTTCCCAGTCATCGATCGCAGCTTGTGCTTCTTGTGAAAGCGCCCTTCCCGATGAGGCAATTTGTTGAGCTGCGCTAATGGCGGCGGTAAGATTTCCACTCTGGGCCAGTTCTTGTGCTTGATCCAAGTAAGGTTGGTCTTGAATTCGCTGAATTTTTCCTACCCAAGTACGAATTTTTTTCCGTGCTTCTGGATATAGTGCACGACCTCTACGAATTTCGCTGGCCTGGGCGATCGCAGCTTGCAAGGAGTTAATATCCTCGAATATTGCGATCTGATCGGCGCGATCTAAGTAAGGTTGGTCTTCAATTGTCTCCACTTGAGCATTCCAGCGACCTATCTCTTGTCTAGCTTCTGCGCCTCTAGGGTTACTAGCAGGAATAAGCTGTACTTGGGCGATTGCTGCGTTTAAATTCGGGACTGTTCCCTGGCTAGCCAATATTCTTGCTTTTTCCAAATGGGCAACATCTTCAATTTCCAACTGCCAACGAGCAATTAGTTGCTGTGCTTCGTTATACACTGGTCTGGAAGGATCGATTTGTTGTGCTTGAGCGATCGCTGCCTCTAAACCAGAAACATTACCGAGCCAAGCACTTCTTTTTGCGTCAGCTATAGCAATAAAATCATCAGTTTCGCCTTGTAGTTTCGTACTTTCCGGTATTTGCCTAGCAATATTTAGCGCTTCATCCGCATCTTTTTTATCTAGTTTCGCCTGTGCCAATTCCAGCATTTTGCGTCCAAATGTCGGAACCGCTTCCTGAGCTTTTTGGTAAAGGTAACTTTCCTGACCAATAGACTCGGCTAACTTGATCGCTTCTAGGATGTTATCAACTACTTTGCTGTTTGCTAAACTTTCGGCTTTTCCTAACTTATCGCCATCTTCCCGCGCTGTAGCAATCAGACGATTCAATTGGTCGTATTTAGTACCCGCCCAGTACTGATTGTCTACACGCAGCATTTTAGCGGATAACATGAATGCTGATTGCCAGCGCCGTTCCTTTACTTCGGCGATCGCACCATTGTATGTGGCTTCAGCCTTTGACCAAATTGACTGCCATTTGTCAACTTGTTCATCGACTAGTTTATAAGCTGCTACATCTTCGGGTATTTTACGAGCAGTCGCGATCGCTTCCTCTAAATTCCCAGTTTGGAAACTTTGATCGGCTAGCTTCAAAATATCCCGCGACCATTCTTCGATGAAACGATCGATTTCTCCATGCAACGGGTGATTTTGTGGTAGTTGCTTCACTAGAGCGATCGCTTGCAATAGGTCGTTCACTGTTTGCTTAGAAGCCGCTAACTGAGCGCAATGTAGCCGCACAGAAGCACTAGCTAGCGGCCAGAAAATCGAGGGACAATTAGGGGCAGCTGGTAACTTTAGCAGCATTGCCATTGCCAAGAATCCGACACTGCTGGGAATCAACATTAGTAGTACTAGCCACAATGTCCAGCTTTTCAGCCAGCGTGGCCATTTCCCAGAAGTACTACTGAGTTGGGCAGTTTCTTCTGAATTACTATTCGTATGGTTTTTTTTTCGCCGCTTCACTGACTTGGAGGTAGAACCAGTAGCTGGGACATCAAATGGCTGAGTTTCACCGAATTGTTCTGTTCGGGATAATCTTTTGCTTTGATCTGGCTCTCTTCCACTGGCTCTTGACCAACTGTCTGGAATATCCCGCTCTGTCATCTCTCACACCAAAATAATTGAATAGCGCTCTGTTTTAGATTGATAATTCCATTGTTGACATAGTAACTTTCTCGTCATTAAAAAGCTACTTTTTTGATTATCTCTCTCCACAGAGTACCATTATCAATCTCTAAAATCAGTGCTATTTTATACTTTATCTTCAAACAGCAGATTCGGCTTGCAAATCGGAAATTAGTTGAGCTAACTGATCGCTACTTGCCTGGTAGACGTTGCCGCAAAAGTCGCAAGTTGCTTCGGCACCATCATCCTTGATAATCATATCTTGCAGTTCAGCTTCTCCCAAAATCTTTAGTGCCCCCAAAACGCGATCGAAAGAGCAACCACAGTGGAAGCGCAACATTTGGCGTTCGGAAAAGATTTCCAACCCCATGTCTCCCAATAAGTCATCAAAGATTTCAGGTAACGTCTTGCCAGCTTGCAACAATGGCGTAAATCCTGCTAGACCAGCAACCCGTGATTCCAACCTTTCTACTAAGGCTTCGTCTCTAGCGGCTTTGGGCAATACTTGTATCAGTAATCCTCCAGCAGTAGTTACTCCGGCGGCTCCCACAAACACACCTAAAACTAAAGCCGAAGGTGTTTGTTCGGAATTCACCAGATAATGAGCTACATCATCGCCAATTTCGCCAGAAACTAGTTCTACCGTACTAGAGTAAGGATAACCACGACCGATATCTCGCACAACGTAGAGGTAGCCGCTACCCACAGCACCACCAACATCTAATTTACCTTTGGCATTAGGAGGCAATTCTACAGATGGATTGCCGACATATCCGCGTACTGTACCATCTAAGCCTGCGTCTACTAATATGCCACCCAAAGGGCCATCGCCCTTAACGCGGACATTCACCCTCGATCCAGTCCGCTTCATACTAGAGGCCATTAACAAGCCCGCCGTCATAGTCCGACCCAGTGCTGCCGTTGCCACATAAGAAAGCTTGTGGCGCTGCCGTGCTTCTTCTGTTAAACGTGTGGCGATCGCACCTACGGCACGAATTCCACCTTCGGCTGCTGTTGCACGAATTAACTGATCCGCCATGAATAACCTTACATTTCTTAACAAGTTCACTTTTTCTATTCTAAGTTCTCTGCTGCAAGAAAAGTAACGTAGTCGGGTGTTACGTAAATAAACGGCTGTCATTGGTCATTGGTCATTAGTTATTAGTTATTTGCAAAGGACATAGACGCGCCAGCGGTGAAGTAGCGCGGTCTTGGGGAGCCAGTGACGGGTACGCAGGGGTTTCCCCAAGTGGAGCATCTGGCGTGGTTTCCCCCATGAGCGACTGCTGTTAGCGCAGCGCTAGCGACGCAGGAGCGTCACCCGAAGGGCTTCCCGCAGGGTAGGACTGATGACTAATGACAAAAACTATTTGCAATATTAGAAATAGCGATGTCTTATCTTTAGGTAATCCGAGAAAAATGCTGGGTAATTTTCAACAAAGCCAACTACGGATTGAAATCGAAGCATCAACAGATGCAATTCGTGACAGTCTGCTGCATCCCGTGCAACTAAAAAAATGGCTTTTAGGGCAACGTTTTGCGCCAGGAATGCCAGAAGAACTGCTTCCCGGATTCCAGTTTACAACCTGGACTGGGCCAATCGCGATTCATCATCAAGTAAAGGTTGTCAAATCCAACTGCCTTCGCTTACTACTCAGCGGAGGCATTGACGGGTTCCACGAATGGTACTGGGGAGAAGGTTGGGTACAGTCCCGCTTGGAAGGAGTTTCAATTTTGCCCTTGAATTTGGGTCAAACACTCAGCTTGTTGAGCTTGCGTCAGTTTTTAGCAACTCAAGAACATTTAACTGACTGAACGTAGAAAAGGGATTTTCTTTGTCTCTATGGCTAGCCTTTTCAAGGTGACTCCAAAAATCTCTTTTTTCTTTCTGTGCCACGGACACTTTGCTCAAGTAGGGAAACCCGCTCATGCAAGTGTCCTCTTCTGTGGCTCTGTTGTTTAAAACTAATTTATTTAAGGACTCTAGACCCAGAGAACACAGAATTGCATAGATTAAAATTCTTAAACTCCTTGTGCACCATGTTGTCCACTTTCTAAACTCATGGTAATTAGTTTTTCCTTGACCAATTTATACCGACTATCAGTGCGATTATCAGATATCAGGTATTCTTCAAAGGCTAGTTTTTGGGTAGTTATCGCAATCGCTTTCCCTTTTAAATTGTTACCTCGGTTTGACGACAAACACTGAACAATTAGCCTCTTCTACAACTTGACTGCTAACTGAACCCTGAACAATTCGTTTCATCCCCATCAAGCCCCGACTGCCAATTACGATCAAGTCAGTTTTATAAATATTGGCAAGACGAATAATTTCTTCAGCGGGATCGCCAGTTACTAACTCTAACTCACTTCTGGCTGATAACTTTTCCTGATATAATTGCAGTTGCTTTTCAATATGAAAATAAGAAAACGTTGGGGATTCTGGCTGAGGGCGATCGGCAGGTAGTTCCATTTCTGACTCTGGTGTGAGAAACACATGACAGAGAATAACCTTGGCGTCTTTTGAAAACACCAAACTATCTAAAGCTTGAATTACTCGTTCTGAAATATCCGAACCATCCAGAGCTACCAAAACACTATTTAGCACTGCTCTCGTCTCCTAAAGAGTAGACCCCTTACATACATAAGTATCTAGCAAAATTAGTCGGCAGTGACACTAAACTAATTTTTTATCTGACAACTTAAGTTTAGATATTTGAGGCTACGCCATAGGTCAGCTAGTTTTACGCCACTTTCATGCGAACAGGTTGTAGCAACTTTTGTGGAGAAGCTTTTCACGAGTTTTTGAGAGAGGAAAACCCTCTCCCAGAAACTACTGTCGGCAATGCCCGACTCGTGCTTAAAAGATAGCTGAAGGTAGGATAGCAAATGGTGTGCTTGAGCGTAGCTTACAGTCGGTATCGTTATCCAAACTTCCAGTTATTAGAAAAAATTAAGCATTCCAAATCACTATTCTTGCTGAATTCGACGTCGGACTGAATCAGCATGGGAAGGTAAACCTTCTGCTGTTGCTAGCACATCTATGGCACCAGCCACATTTTGCAGTGCGGTTTGAGAGTATTGAATAATACTAGAGTGTTTAAGGAAAGTTTCAACACCCAATGCCGAAGCAAAGCGGGCAGCACCAGAAGTTGGCAAGGTATGATTAGGACCTGCCAAATAGTCTCCTACAGCTTCTGGCGTTGAGTAACCCAAAAAGATCGCCCCAGCGTGGCGAATCTGTGGTAAAAGTGCCCAAGGGTCTTTGACTTCTAATTCCAGGTGTTCGGGGGCAAATTCATTTGAGAGTTCTGCTGCGGCTTGGAGCGATTCCACAACGATAATCAAGCCGTAGTGAGCGATCGCTTTTTCTGTGTCTATTCGCCGTGGATGATCGACTAACTGTCTTTCCAAAGCTAATTGCACATTTTTCGCCAAAGCCGCATCTGTCGTCAGCAAAATTGCTGCTGCCATTGGATCGTGTTCGGCTTGGGCTAGCAAGTCAGCAGCTACATGTACTGGATTTGCGGTTTCATCAGCAATTACCAGCACTTCACTAGGACCCGCCAAAGAATCAATACCGACGGTGCCATAGACTAGTTTTTTCGCTAGGGTGACATAAATGTTACCAGGTCCAGTAATCACATTCACTTTCGGAATTGTTTCTGTACCATAAGCTAAAGCGGCGATCGCTTGTGCGCCCCCAATACGATAAATTTCTTGCACCCCTGCTTCTTGGGCAGCTACCAAGACTGCTGGGTTAATAGCACCCCCTGGACCTGGTGGTGTTACCATCACCACGTGCGGTACAGCAGCAACATGAGCCGGAATTGCATTCATTAGCACTGTACTGGGATAGGCGGCACGGCCACCAGGCACATACAACCCAGCTCGGTCTACAGGGGTGTAGCGTTTGCCCAGTACTACTTCATCGTCACCAAAGTGTACCCAGCTTTTTGGTACTCGCTGACGATGAAACGCTTCAATTTGGCGGCAAGCTAGCCGAACTGCACTCAACAACTCTTTTGATACCTGTTGATAGGCTGCATCCAATTCCGAGCCTGTAACTCGGAGTTCTTCTGCTTTGAGGGTTTGTTTGTCAAATTCGTCCGTGTAATGCAATACAGCTTTGTCGCCTTGGCGCTTCACTGCTTGCAAAATTTCCCGCACCGTTGCTTCTTTGTGAAGTACCTGTTCGTCATGGGTGCGATCGCAGATCCGTTGTAGTTCTGCTCTAACGTCTGCCTGCTGAGTAATAATTCGCAGCATGGAGTAAGGACAATGCCAAAATTATAATATTGCCACCTGAGATTTAGTATTGCTCTTGACCCACTGGGGTGTGCAAGCTGACTCTAATTCTCTTCTCTAGCTTAACCTGGATTTTTTTGATACTCTCAAGGCTACCAGCGTATAGTTTGCTTGAGAAGGCGACTTAATTGCTCAATCCGACAAGCCTTGACTGGCTAGCGGTAGGAAGCAGGTGTGCCATTTCCCACTCCCCTTACACCCTTTCCCTCAATCCTTGGGGGATGTATATGGTATGTTACATCCAATCCCCTTGAATTTATAGGGGTTCTGGTTTGAGTATAATTTTTACTTATTTCCCTAACTTTTACTAGTTTAATGTGTGTACAGGCACGATATATCGGTTCTATACTTGACAAACCCTGAGATTTAGCTCTTTACAGTTCCTGCTTCTAAATAATACATTTGGTTTACGGACAAATTATATTTATTGGCAATCACATTGCTTAGTCAGGTTGTGATGAGTTAGGGTGAAATTTATTTAGATGTATTTTAGTTTAACGCATTTCCTCAATTGAGGAAATACTGAATTGGCGAGTAAAGACTATATAACTAATAATATTGACGATCTTCATTCATGCTCAATACCTAATTCCATAATTTTTTTAGGAAATTATAACATTGGCAATTTGGATGCTATATTAGTAAGTCTAGTAGTGTGTGTACATAATTAATAATCGTATTTTTGGAATTGACTGTGGCGAATACAAAGTCTGCTCTCAAGCGTGCCCAAATCGCAGAACGCAACCGACTGCGTAATAAATCTTACAAATCAGCAGTGAAGACGCTGATGAAGAAATACCTCAATGCTGTAGCTGCTTATACAGCTAATCCTACCCCAGAATTAAAACAAGAAGCGCAGGCTAGGTTATCCGAGGCTTATGGGAAAATTGATAAGGCGATCAAACGAGGTGTTCTTCACCCAAACAATGGGGCAAGGAAAAAATCAAGATTGGCTCACAAACTAAAACCCATCACACAAACAGCTGAGTAGTCATTGGTAATTTGTCCTTAGTCATTAGTCATTGATAACAAAACAAACGACAAATGACGAAGGACAAACAACATAGATGACGCGCCAGCGGTGAAGTAGCGCGGTCTTCTCCCAAGGGGAGACGCCAAGGGCGATGGGGGTTTCCCCCATGAGCGACTGCTGAACCCGAAGGGCTTCCCGCAGGGTAAGACAAAAGATGCAACTGATAGACACGCACGTACATCTTAACTTTGATAGTTTTCAGTCAGATTTAGCAATAGTGCGATCGCGGTGGCAAGAAGCAGGTGTGGTGCGTTTAGTGCATTCCTGTGTTCACCCGGAGGAGTTTTCCAGTATTCAATCCATAGCCCAAGAGTTTCCCGAAATTAGTTTTGCTGTGGGATTACATCCTTTAGATGCTGATAAATGGAATAGCGAGACAACTGAGAAAATCAAAACTTTAGCGAGTTCTGACTCAAATGTGGTAGCAATTGGAGAAATGGGGCTGGATTTTTACAAAGCTGATAACTATGAGCAACAGTATCTGGTGTTTGAGTCCCAGTTGGCGATCGCATCTGAACTAAACTTACCAGTGATTATCCACTGCCGTGATGCTGCCGTGGCAACCAAAGAAGTGTTACAAAAATGGCGGCAACTCAAAGGAGAAAGAGTGCGGGGTGTAATGCATTGCTGGGGAGGAACACCTGAAGAAACTCAATGGTTTCTCGATTTAGGCTTTTATATCAGCTTTAGCGGTACGGTAACGTTTAAAAATGCCAAAGCAATCCAATCCTCTGCTGCAATGGTAAGTAGCGATCGCCTCCTGATTGAAACAGACTGCCCATTTCTCGCTCCAGTTCCGAAACGGGGCGAGAGGCGCAACGAGCCTGCCTACGTACTTTATGTAGCCGAGCAAGTAGCTAAACTGCGTCAGGAAACCGTAGAGGCGATCGCCCATCAAACCACCCAAAATGCTTGTAAATTATTTGGTCTGTCAATATAAAGTGTGTCCTAGTATCTTTTGTTAAGTTGTGTTAAAAAAAATAAAACTATAGGGGGACAAAAATATGCTAATATTATTCCCTCAAAAACATTTTGCTTGCGCCATAATAATAAAGGAAGAAGCACAAAACTTCTCATCTTAATTTTCCATACTGTTATGGCTTGCCCATCCTCAAAATCTCTACAAGCGGATGCTCTCCACGCATGACTAACCGTACCAACCTAAATTGAGCTAGACTTTTGCACAACATCGGTTTAGTGTCTATTGAACCTATTCAAAATCGTTAAACAAAAATTGCCTTGTGAGTATAATCCAGCAAAATAAAGTGATTCTGATTCCAAATCGACAAGGTGCGGATCGTTGCCTCAATCTTAAGATATGTAAGATATCACTAAGAGTATCAACAGCGGGGTGGATTTAAAACACACTGTGTAGAGCTGCGTCAGCGAATTAACGCGCTTTTTGGAGGGGAAGTGAAAAAAGTAAATCAAATTCAGGAATATTTTAACTGGATATTCTTTTTGAAATGGGCATTGGGGGGCCAGTCCGTTGAGCAGCTTTGCCGACTTGTACCGCTTCGAGGAAGTAAGCTACGCATAGCGTCTGCGACAAGAGAAGCAACTAGCGTTATTGGGCATGAAATGCAAGGAGAAAAAACTTTCAGCAAGTTTTCCCCCGATCCCATAGTATCAAGTACCCATTACTTAGTCCCTATTAGGGGTGATTGCTTCCTTGTCAAAATTGCTCATTGCAGCTAGATATAATCGCTGGAGTCTACACCCATAAATTACAAGTGTCTAAGAAAGAGTTCCCAAACAGCTAAGGACACTAGCTAGCAGTGGGAAGCGTCAAAAAGCAGTGTCCAAGGGAAAATTGTACCAGGTTGACAAAGGAAGAGGTATGACTAAAGAAACATATATGGAACCCGCCTTTCTGTTGCCCGACTTGATTGAAATCCAGCGGTCAAGCTTTCGCTGGTTTTTAGAAGAAGGGCTGATAGAAGAACTGAACTCCTTTAGTCCTATTACAGATTATACGGGTAAATTAGAACTGCACTTTTTGGGTCATAACTACAAACTCAAGGAGCCAAAGTACAGCGTCGAAGAAGCCAAACGGCGGGATAGCACTTATGCTGTCCAAATGTATGTTCCCACACGTCTAATTAATAAAGAAACCGGGGAAATCAAAGAGCAAGAGGTATTCATTGGTGATTTGCCTTTAATGACCGATCGCGGCACGTTTATTATTAACGGAGCCGAGCGGGTAATTGTCAACCAAATAGTGCGATCGCCAGGTGTCTATTACAAATCAGAAATAGACAAAAACGGTCGACGCACTTATTCAGCTAGCTTAATTCCCAATCGAGGAGCATGGCTGAAATTTGAAACAGACCGTAACGATTTGGTATGGGTACGCATTGATAAAACCCGCAAATTGAGCGCGCAGGTACTCCTAAAAGCTTTAGGTTTATCAGACAACGAAATCTTTGATGCCTTACGCCACCCCGAATATTTCCAAAAGACCATTGAAAAAGAAGGGCAATTTTCTGAAGAAGAAGCCCTAATGGAGTTATATCGCAAACTCCGTCCTGGCGAACCACCCACAGTCTTAGGTGGACAACAACTTTTAGACTCCCGTTTCTTTGACCCGAAACGTTATGACCTTGGTCGCGTTGGACGATATAAGCTGAACAAAAAATTGCGCCTTTCTGTCCCAGATACCATGCGTGTGCTGACTCCTGGCGATATTTTGGCGGCTGTAGATTACCTGATCAACTTGGAATATGATATTGGTAACATTGACGACATTGATCACTTAGGGAATCGGCGGGTGAGAAGCGTCGGTGAATTGCTGCAAAACCAAGTAAGAGTTGGCTTAAATCGCCTAGAGAGAATCATTCGGGAGCGGATGACTGTATCCGATGCTGAAGTGCTAACTCCCGCTTCCTTGGTGAACCCCAAACCATTGGTAGCAGCAATTAAAGAATTCTTTGGTTCGAGTCAGTTAAGTCAGTTCATGGATCAAACCAATCCTCTGGCGGAGCTGACCCACAAACGCCGTTTAAGTGCCCTTGGTCCTGGTGGTTTAACCCGCGAACGCGCTGGATTTGCAGTGCGGGATATTCACCCTAGTCACTACGGACGCATTTGCCCCATTGAGACACCAGAAGGTCCAAACGCCGGATTGATTGGCTCCTTGGCAACCCATGCGCGGGTTAACCTGTACGGCTTCCTCGAAACACCATTTAGACCAGTAGAAAATGGGCGAGTTAGATTCGATCTACCTCCAGTCTACATGACAGCCGATGAAGAAGACGACCTACGGGTTGCTCCTGGAGACATTCCTGTAGACGAAACTGGGCACATTATTGGTCCACAAGTGCCAGTCCGGTATCGCCAAGAATTTTCCACCACAACACCAGAACAGGTGGATTACGTAGCAGTCTCTCCCGTACAGATTGTGTCGGTAGCAACCAGCATGATTCCTTTCTTGGAGCATGATGACGCTAACCGAGCGCTGATGGGATCGAACATGCAACGGCAAGCAGTCCCCCTACTCAAACCAGAGCGTCCTTTGGTGGGTACTGGTTTGGAAGCCCAAGGAGCAAGAGACTCTGGGATGGTGATTGTATCGCGCACTGATGGCGATGTCACTTACGTAGATGCTACAGAAATTCGCGTCCGTCCTAAACCTAACACCCCCGAAATTAAATACATCCTTTCCAAGTACCAACGTTCCAACCAAGACACCTGTTTAAATCAAAAACCTCTGGTCCGCATTGGTGAAAAGGTTGTTGCTGGTCAGGTATTGGCTGATGGCTCCTCCACTGAAGGTGGTGAATTGGCGCTAGGACAAAATATCGTCGTTGCCTATATGCCTTGGGAAGGGTACAACTACGAAGATGCAATTTTAATTTCAGAAAGATTAGTGCAGGATGATGTCTACACCTCAATTCACATTGAAAAATATGAAATTGAAGCTAGACAAACCAAACTAGGGCCAGAAGAAATCACTAGAGAAATTCCCAACGTCGGGGAAGATGCCTTGCGTCAGTTAGATGAACAGGGAATCATTCGCATTGGGGCGTGGGTAGAAGCTGGTGATATCTTGGTGGGTAAGGTAACACCAAAAGGTGAATCTGACCAACCGCCAGAAGAAAAACTCTTACGTGCCATCTTTGGTGAGAAAGCGCGGGATGTGCGAGACAATTCTCTGCGAGTACCAAACGGTGAAAAAGGCCGCGTAGTTGATGTGCGGTTGTTTACTCGCGAACAAGGTGATGAACTGCCACCAGGAGCCAATATGGTAGTTCGGGTGTATGTTGCTCAAAAACGCAAAATCCAAGTTGGCGACAAAATGGCAGGACGCCACGGTAATAAAGGGATTATTTCTCGGATATTACCGGCGGAAGATATGCCTTATTTGCCCGATGGAACACCTGTGGACATTGTACTTAACCCCTTGGGCGTACCGAGTCGGATGAACGTCGGACAAGTGTTTGAATGCCTCTTGGGTTGGGCTGGTCAAACCTTGGGAGTGCGATTTAAGATTACTCCCTTTGACGAAATGTACGGTGAAGAGTCATCTCGCCGAATCGTGCATGGCAAATTACAAGAAGCACGAGACGAAACAGGCAAAGACTGGGTATATAACCCAGATAATCCAGGCAAAATCATGGTGTATGACGGTCGTACAGGCGAACCTTTTGACCGAGCAATTACCATCGGTGTGGCTTATATGCTGAAACTGGTGCATTTAGTGGATGATAAGATCCACGCCCGTTCCACAGGTCCATACTCACTGGTGACTCAGCAACCCTTGGGTGGTAAAGCACAACAAGGTGGTCAGAGGTTTGGAGAAATGGAAGTGTGGGCATTGGAAGCCTTTGGGGCAGCTTACACTTTACAGGAATTGCTCACAGTAAAATCTGACGATATGCAAGGACGGAATGAAGCGTTAAATGCGATCGTTAAAGGTAAGGCAATTCCTCGACCTGGAACTCCAGAATCCTTTAAGGTGCTAATGCGAGAGTTGCAATCATTGGGGTTAGATATTGCCGTACACAAGGTAGAAACCCAAGCAGACGGCAGTTCCCTAGATGTGGAAGTCGATTTGATGGCAGACCAATCAGCCCGTCGCACACCTCCTCGACCAACTTATGAATCTCTTTCTCGCGAATCGCTGGAAGACGACGAATAATCAATAGTCATTAGTCCTTAGTTCTTTGTCATTAGCAAAAGACTAAGGACTAATGACCAATGACCAATGACTAATGACTAATGACTAAATATGAGACCTGCCCAAACTAATCAGTTTGACTACGTAAAAATCGGCTTGGCTTCCCCTGAACGCATTCGTCAGTGGGGCGAGAGAACATTGCCTAATGGTCAGGTAGTCGGTGAAGTTACCAAACCAGAGACGATTAACTACCGAACTCTCAAGCCAGAGATGGATGGCTTATTTTGTGAACGGATATTTGGTCCTGCAAAAGATTGGGAATGCCATTGTGGCAAGTATAAAAGAGTCCGTCATAGAGGTATTGTCTGTGAGCGCTGTGGGGTAGAAGTCACCGAGTCACGGGTGCGTCGCCACCGTATGGGCTATATTAAACTCGCGGCCCCAGTAGCTCACGTGTGGTATCTCAAAGGCATTCCTAGCTATATTTCCATCCTGTTAGATATGCCCTTACGGGATGTCGAGCAGATTGTTTATTTCAACTCTTATGTTGTCCTGAGTCCAGGTAATGCCGAAACTTTAACTTACAAACAGCTACTGAGTGAAGACCAGTGGTTGGAAATAGAAGACCAAATTTATAGCGAAGATTCTGTACTGCAGGGCGTAGAGGTAGGTATTGGTGCTGAAGCGCTGTTGCGTTTGCTTGCCGATATCAATTTGGAACAAGAAGCTGAAAGCCTACGCGAAGAAATTGGCAACGCCAAAGGACAAAAAAGAGCCAAGTTAATTAAGCGACTCCGGGTAATTGACAACTTCATCGCTACTGGTTCAAAACCAGAGTGGATGGTAATGGCAGTTATTCCCGTGATTCCCCCCGACTTGCGCCCAATGGTGCAACTAGATGGCGGACGGTTTGCCACCAGTGATTTAAATGATTTATATCGGCGGGTAATTAACCGTAATAATCGTTTGGCACGCTTGCAAGAAATTTTAGCACCTGAGATTATTGTGCGGAACGAAAAGCGGATGCTGCAAGAAGCGGTGGATGCTTTGATTGACAATGGTCGTCGGGGACGCACTGTGGTAGGGGCAAATAACCGACCTCTAAAATCTTTGTCTGACATTATTGAGGGTAAGCAAGGACGTTTCCGACAAAACTTGTTAGGTAAACGAGTTGACTACTCTGGACGTTCGGTTATTGTGGTCGGACCAAAGCTGAAAATTCACCAGTGCGGTTTGCCTAGAGAAATGGCAATTGAGCTATTTCAACCATTTGTGATTAACCGCCTGATTCGTAGCGGGATGGTAAATAACATCAAAGCTGCGAAAAAGCTGATATCCCGCAACGATCCTAGTGTTTGGGATGTGTTGGAAGAGGTGATTGAAGGACACCCTGTAATGCTAAATCGGGCACCAACGTTGCACCGCTTGGGTATTCAGTCTTTTGAACCAATTTTAGTAGAAGGTAGAGCGATTCAACTGCATCCTCTCGTATGTCCAGCCTTTAACGCCGACTTTGACGGCGACCAAATGGCGGTACACGTCCCACTATCGTTAGAAAGTCAGGCTGAAGCGCGGTTGTTGATGTTGGCTTCTAATAATATTTTGTCACCAGCCACAGGTAAACCGATCATCACGCCTAGCCAAGACATGGTGTTAGGGGCGTATTATTTAACAGCAGAAAATCCCGGTGCAACAAAAGGCGCAGGAAAGTACTTTTCTTCACTAGAGGATGTAATTATGGCTTTCCAGCAGGAGCAAGTTGACTTGCACGCCTATATATATGTGCGGTTTGACGGTGAAATAGAATCAGACCAACCGGATACAGAACCCGTGAAAGTGACGGAAAACGAAGATGGTACCCGCACATTACTCTATAAGTTCCGTCGAGTCAGACAAGACGCTAAAGGCAATGTAATTTCTCAGTATATATATACCACTCCCGGTCGCGTTATTTACAATAATGCTATTCAGGAAGCACTAGCAAGTTAGGGAATAGAGCATGGGGCATAGCGCATAGGGAAAATTACCAATGCCCAATGCCCAATGCCCAATGCCCAATGCCCAATGCCCAATGCCCAATGACTAATGACTCAGGACTAATGACTAATGACTAACGAAAAAATGATTTTTCGCAATCGGGTGGTTGATAAAGGTCAACTGAGAAATTTAATTTCTTGGGCCTTTACATATTATGGTACGGCGCGAACCGCAGTAATGGCGGACAAACTAAAAGATTTAGGATTTCGCTACGCTACCAAAGCAGGGGTTTCCATCAGTGTAGATGACTTGATGGTGCCACCAACTAAGCGATTACTGTTAGAAGCAGCCGAAGAAGAAATTCGCGCCACTGAAACCCGTTACCAACGGGGAGAAATCACGGAAGTAGAACGTTTCCAAAAGGTAATCGATACTTGGAATGGTACTAGTGAAGCTTTGAAAGATGAAGTAGTAGTTCACTTCAAGAAGACTAATCCCTTAAACTCCGTATACATGATGGCATTCTCCGGGGCACGGGGTAACATCTCTCAAGTGCGGCAGTTGGTGGGAATGCGGGGATTGATGGCAGATCCCCAAGGGGAAATTATCGATTTGCCGATTAAAACCAACTTCCGTGAAGGACTCACTGTGACGGAATACATTATTTCGTCTTACGGTGCCAGAAAAGGACTGGTGGATACAGCCTTGCGGACGGCTGACTCTGGTTATTTAACGCGCCGATTGGTGGACGTATCCCAGGATGTAATTATTCGGGAATTTGACTGCGGCACCACTAGAGGTCTTGCGATTCAACCAATGACAGAAGGGGCCAAAACTTTGATTCCTCTAGCAACCCGCTTGATGGGACGGGTAATTGGTGAAGATGTGGTGCATCCGGTAACAAAAGAAGTGATTGCAGCACGTAATACCCCAATTTCTGAGGATTTGGCGAAGAAAATTGAAAAATCTGGGGTGAGAGAAGTTGTGGTGCGATCGCCCCTAACTTGTGAAGCCGCACGTTCCGTCTGTCAACACTGCTACGGCTGGAGTTTGGCACACGCCAAGATGGTAGATTTGGGCGAAGCTGTGGGAATTATTGCCGCCCAAAGTATTGGCGAACCTGGTACTCAGTTAACCATGCGGACATTTCACACTGGTGGGGTGTTTACTGGAGAAGTAGCGCAACAAGTTCGTTCTAAAATCGATGGGACTGTTAAGCTTCCCCGCAAACTGAAGACCAGAACATATCGTACCCGCCACGGGGAAGATGCCCTTTATATTGAAGCTAATGGCATCATGCTTTTGGAGCCAACAAAAGTAGGTGATGTTACCCCAGAGAACCAAGAGGTTCACCTTACCCAAGGTTCAACACTGTATGTATTTGATGGAAATAAGGTAAAACAAGGTCAGTTGTTGGCAGAGGTTGCCCTTGGTGGACGCACAACTCGGACTAATACAGAAAAAGCAGTTAAAGATGTAGCCTCTGACTTAGCGGGGGAAGTGCAATTTGCTGAAGTTGTTCCAGAACAAAAAACTGACCGTCAAGGTAATACTACAACCACAGCCGCACGCGGTGGCTTGATTTGGATTTTGTCTGGGGAAGTTTACAACTTGCCGCCTGGTGCAGAATTGGTAGTGAAAAATGGTGATGCGATCGCTTCTAATGGAGTTTTAGCAGAAACCAAGTTAACCAGTTTGCATGGCGGTGTCGTGCGCTTGCCAGAAGCTACCCCAGGTAAGAGTACTAGGGAAATTGAAATTATCACCGCTTCTGTGGTCTTAGACCAAGCAACGGTGACAGTCCAAAGTTCCCAAGGTCGCAATAACTACTTAGTTTCTACTGGCAACAACCAAGTATTTAACCTCCGTGCTACGCCAGGCACAAAAGTGCAAAATGGTCAAGTGGTAGCTGAGTTAATCGACGATCGCTATCGCACAACCACTGGTGGATTCCTGAAATTTGCAGGTGTCGAAGTCCAGAAAAAAGGCAAAGCCAAGCTGGGTTATGAAGTCGTGCAGGGCGGTACACTGTTGTGGATTCCCGAAGAAAGCCACGAAGTTAATAAAGACATCTCTTTACTGTTGGTGGAAGATGGTCAGTTTGTCGAAGCTGGCACCGAAGTGGTGAAGGATATCTTCTGCCAAAACAGTGGTGTGATAGAAGTGACCCAGAAAAACGACATCCTGCGAGAAGTCGTGGTGAAACCAGGGGAACTACTGATGGTGGACGATCCCGAATCAGTTATCGGGCGAGATAACACCTTCATCCAACCAGGTGAGGAATTCCAAGGCAATGTCGCTACGGAATTGCGTTACATCCAGTATGTAGAGACACCAGAAGGACCCCGCCCTGTTGAGTCGTCCAGTAGTCGAGTTTGCCGTCCCTGATAATCCAGATGTGCCATCAACGACATCGGTAAGTCAACAAACCGGGCGATCGATTCAATTAAGAGCGGTGCAGCGACTACCTTACAAAGATTCAGAACGTGTCAAATCTGTTGAAGGTGTAGAACTGCTGCGAACCCAGCTAGTTTTAGAAATTGAGCAAGAAGGGGAACAAGACCATAATGCTTCACCCCTAGCAGCAGATATTGAATTAGTAGAGGATACTGAAGATCCAGAAGTTCAACGTTTACAACTAGTGATTTTGGAATCCTTGGTAATTCGTCGAGACATTACTGCCGATGCCACCCAAGGTAGTACCCAGACGACACTTGAGGTACACGATGGGTTAACCATCGCCCCAGGTTCTGTAGTCGCACGTACCCAAATTTTGTGTAAAGAAGGCGGGGAAGTACGAGGTGTTCAAAAAGGAACCGAAAACGTGCGTCGCTGTTTGGTGTTGCGCGACGCTGACAGACTTCCCATTAATACTAGTACTCAGCCAAAGGTAAAAGTGGGTGATTTGCTAGTAGAAGGTACAGAAGTTGCTCCTGGAGTTTTTGCCCCAGAATCAGGGCAAGTCGTCGACGTTAAAAATGTCGCTGCTGCATCTGGTGGGGAATCAGCTTTAAGTACTAAAAACTACGTTATTACTACCCGTATCGGTCGCCCTTATCGAGTCAGCCCTGGCGCTGTGTTGCAGATAGAAGACGGCGATTTGGTACAACGGGGTGATAACTTAGTATTGCTGGTGTTTGAACGCGCCAAAACCGGAGATATCATTCAAGGTTTGCCTCGGATTGAGGAACTACTTGAAGCTCGTAAACCGAAAGAAGCGTGCATCTTATGTCGGCGGGGCGGAGAAGTTAAGGTAGTTTACGGTGATGGTGATGAAGCGATCGCCATCAAGGTTGTAGAATCAAATGGCGTGGTAACAGATTATCCTCTGGGACCAGGACAAAATTTGATTGTGCCAGATGGCTCGACAGTATTAGCAGGACAACCCTTGACTGATGGCCCATCCAATCCCCATGAAATTTTGGAAATCTTCTTTAGCTTGGGTTCTGAAGATGGAATCTATGCTTGTGCTAGCCTTGCTTTACAGAAGGTACAAACCTTCTTAGTGAATGAAGTGCAAATGGTGTACCAATCTCAAGGGATTGATATTTCCGATAAGCACATTGAAGTAATTGTTCGTCAGATGACCAACAAAGTCAGGATTGATGATGGTGGTGACACCACAATGCTTCCCGGCGAATTGGTGGAACTGCGCCAAGTCGAGCAGGTGAACGAAGCTATGGCAATTACAGGCGGTGCTAGGGCACAGTACACTCCAGTATTATTGGGGATCACCAAAGCATCGTTGAACACCGACAGCTTTATTTCCGCCGCGTCCTTCCAAGAGACAACACGGGTACTCACCGAAGCAGCTATCGAAGGTAAATCTGACTGGCTGCGCGGATTAAAGGAAAACGTGATTATCGGGCGATTGATTCCGGCTGGTACTGGATACAATACCTATGAAGAACCAGGAGCGATCGATGACTATGCTGCTGAAATTACCAGTAGTGTGTTAGATGAAGTTGACGATCCCCTAGATATGGTCTTAGACGATCGCACAGCTCGCACCTATAATTTAGATTCTCCTACTCTTGGAGAATCTGGCTTTGGCAGCAGACGTGCAGAAAGGTCAATTCTAGATGAAGAAGATGAATTAATTGCTGACGAAGTAGTAGACGACGACGATTACGAGGAAGAAGAGGAAGACGACGAAGATGATTTCGACGATGAATAGAGACTTGAAATTTCGCGTCTAAAAGGTAAAAGGTAATATCGAGTCTGCCCAATTACCAATAACCATACCTCATCTATGCTAGCGCACCCCTTGCCAAGGGGCGCGCTAGTTCCAGTTTTACCCCTAACGAGCAAGTCGTCATATTCAATTAAAATAACGTGAGTTCGACAAGCCCTTTTTTCACCTCTCCCCCAACCCCTCTTGGACACGGAGAGGGGAGCCAAAACCTTAATTTCTCGTTGCTCCTCCCTTGACTTGTGGGAGAGGGAGGTTGGGAAGGAGAGGTTCATCAAACTCCTAAGAAAACGCAGTTTTCTTTCGCCCTTCCCGTAGGCGCGCCTTCGTTGGAGACTCACGTTAAAATAAGCGATCGCAATCAATAGACTAAAATTTTCTCTTTCACAGAGTCTAGTCATTGCTTAAAATCTTGTATTTAGTCCTCTTGAGAAGACTTTAGCTATTAGCTTGAGACTTTCTTTCCAATCGGGATAGCAACGAAGTGAATAATTGAAAAGATGTTGGGAATCATAACCCTAGAAAAAGAGGGAATTAAGCATTAGCTGTTATTTTGAATTTCATCTAACTTGGCACGTACTGCTTGAATATCTTGCCACATCAACCATTTTGGCGCACCTCTTTCTTTAGAAGGATTACGCAGCAAGTAAGAAGGATGAAAAATTGGCATACATAAACGCCCTTCCCACTCCAACCACTGGCCGCGAATTTTCGTAATCCCCCGCTTATCACCAGTGATTCCTTTGACAGCAGTTGCACCCGTTAACAGAATTATTTTGGGGTCAACTAAGCGAATTTGTTCTAGTAGGTAGGGTAGACAAGCCGCCACTTCTACAGGAGTGGGAACTCTATTATCTGGTGGGCGACATTTGTTAATATTGGCAATATATACATCATGCTCAGTAGTCAGATTCACCGATGCCAAAATTTTCTCCAGCAATTGTCCCGATCTGCCTACAAATGGTAAACCCGTTTCATCTTCATTTTGACCTGGCGCTTCTCCCACAACCATAATTGGTGCTTTGAGATTGCCACGTCCGACAACAGCATGAGTGCGAGTGTCTCCCAAAGCACAACGGTGGCAGCGATCGCAATGCTGTGTCAACTCCGTCATATCAGAATAAGTTCCGGGAGCGATCGGAATTTTCGCGTCCGTAGGAATCAGTTCTCGTTGATTAAAAGTTGAGTCGTCGAAGAGGCTGAGTTGGGTTTCGCTGCTCATGAAAATCAGGATTTTGGCATCAGCGCCAGCTGTTATATCTGAGTTAAATAGCCTTTTGGTTGCATATTTATCAGAACAATAAACTTTTGCTGAATACTTAATTAATTATACAAATCTTATTGTATCAGTTAATTTGAGACAAAATTCAGTCATGATAAAAGCAGTGCCGTCTTCAGATGCTGGGGGAAACCATGTCACATACCCCACTTTTCGCCGATCGTACCCATGCAGGTGAGTTATTGGCGCGAGTAATTCATGATGTTTTGACTCAGCAAACTATTGATTCTGGGGTAAAGCCTGTACCAATTGTTTATGCTTTGCCAAGAGGAGGTGTACCAGTAGCAGCACCAATAGCACGTCTTTTAGATTGTCCGTTGACAATTGTTGTGGCAAAAAAGATTAGCCATCCAGAAAACCCAGAGTTAGCAATTGGTGCAGTCACTACTTCTGGAAATGTTCTTTGGGCCGATCAAAAGCTATTTCGCTCCAAACATGATGTGCGGTGGCGAGAAATAGCTTTAAATAAAGCGATAAACCTTGCTAAATCTCTTGAGGCTCAATTAATTCCTGCTTGTCCGCAAGTAAATGCAGAAAATGCAACGTTGATCTTAATTGATGATGGTATTGCTACAGGTATGACAATAGCGGTAGCAGCAACTGCGATGAGAGCGCTTTCTCCAGCAGCAGTTTGGCTATGTACTCCAGTAGCGCCACAAAAATTGCTACCTTGGTTAGAACAGTGGGGCGATCGCACAATAATTTTGGAAACACCCGAACCTTTCTGGAGTGTGAGTAATTTTTATGCAGAATTTCCCCAAGTAGATACATTAGAAGTTCTCGTATATCTCCAACAACAAAAAACAATTGGGGGAATTGATCTGTGCGAGTAATTTTGAATTGCTTTCCAGTCTTACTTTTTAACTATTTGAAGATGTTCCCTGCTGATATTGCATAGCTTTAGCATAATCACCCAAGGCGTAACAAGCAACTTTCAGACTGGCAAGAGCTTGTTCTTCACTGCGACGATCTTTGATATTTCTAGCTAACAGCAAACGTTCTTCATAATACGTAATTGCTTTGTTATAGTCACCCAAAGCTTCACAAGCAACTCCTAAACTACTTAAAGACTGTTCCTCACTACGCTTGTCTTGAATTTCTTTGGCTAATTGCAATCGATCTTCATAATACTTAATCGCTTTAGTATAATCACCTAAAGCATAACAAGCATTGCCCAGATTCTTTAGCACCTGAGAAGCACTGCGAACATTTTTTAAGGAGCGCGATAGTACTACACATTGCTCATAATAGGCGATCGCTTTTGGGTAATTGTTCAATGCATACCAAGCATTACCCAAATTCTTAAGTACCTGTTCTTCGCCCCAATGATCTTTGAGTTCCCGCACAATCTCTAGACTTTGCTGTTGATACTCAATAGCCTGTGTAAAATTACTTAAAGCTTTATACACCAATCCCAAATTATTGAGTGCCGCGACTTGACTGCGTTTGTCTTGCAACTGTTGCGTTATTTTCAAACATTTTTCTAGAAACTCAATAGCCTTTTTATGATCGTTCAAATGACGGTATGCATTTCCTAAATGGGAAAGTGCTTGCATCTGCAATGCTAAATCTGAGGTGTTATTAAGCAAAGACAGACACTGTTGGGAGTAAGAGATAGCACCTTTGTAGTCTCCAGCACTGTAAGTTACCAATCCTAAAAAAGAAAGTACCTGTGCCTGTTTTTCTAAATCGCCAACAGCCTGAAACAGCCCCAAGGATTGTTGTAAAGACTTCATAGCCGTTATTAATTCGCCACCTTGCTGCTGTTGAATTCCTTGCCTTAGTAGCTTGGACGCTTCTGACAAATGGTCATCACTTTCTTGTAGAGGTATTATTTCTGCTTGTGAACCAGAGTCAAATTCATGAGTAATTGTATTACGCTTCACTGATTTTAGATATGTTATGGGTAATTGCAAGGGAACTGTATTTTTCGATCTGGTTATTCCATTCGCCTTTAGACATCAACTTCTTCCTGTGAAGTCTGGTGCTAAATCTAGTATTCCCAAAACCAGGGCGCATCTTTCATCAGTCCGCTTTACCACAGCATAAGTTTAGGACAGGTAAGAGTTATGTATAGCGATCGTTAATTGAGGTTTTCGGATTTCTGCTCATCAAGAGTAATAACTCTATAGCAATCTTAGAGCGTTTGCGATCGTCTCTATTTGTTATCTATTCGTGTTCTCTACGTCTGGAGTAGTTTGATTCAAAAACTATTTTTGACAAGTTTATTTAAGAGTTTTATTCTCAATATCTTTACTGTATGTATGGTGTAGAATATCCCGCACCTCCATTAAAATTTTTCCTAGCATATTTTTACCACTTCCATCGGCTCCGCAACCCCAGTAGAAATCGATAGGCGAGTTTTCAACAATTTCTACATCGTTTGTAGAAAGTAAAATATCTCTAATATCTGTATGAGTTTGAAATTTACGCAGCACAGCTTGCCGCATGATGTCATCTTTAACCTGTTCCCAATCTTGGCGTAAGGGGCGCGTTCTCTCACGCCCCATTCTTGCTGCATCTTTAGGTGTTTTAACTAGGCGGATTTGTTCTACATGAGGTGTACCCACAAACTTTTGCGCCTGAAAGTAGTGTTCGCTAGTTGACCAATACAATCCATCTAATTCAAAGCCGTGAGACGAAAAGTTAGAGAAACAGCCATACTTTTCACGAGTACTATAAAAATAAATTGTCATAAATTTTGATCCAATTTTTTTGAATTTACTGAATTTGTAAGTTTTTTATAAAACAGATGATTTATTTTCTGTTGATTCAATAAATGCTTCAAACTGACCATTCGGAGTCCACTGAATAGCCCCATCTCGTCCTGTAAAGAACAGTTTAGTTTTGGTTTGATTCAGTTCAGATAAAGTTTTTGTATCAAAGTTAGCAGAAGAAGCGATCGCTACTTGTGGTTGCAAAGCAATCACTAAATCTTTTAATGACTCAGGGGCACACCAAAGCACTTGCGGGCGAGGCAAACTTCCATTTTTAAGTAGTTGCTGTACCTCTTTAGATTTAACATTACCTACTAATAGCCAATTTTGATCTAAAATTTGCAATTGTAAAATTGGTAATTGGTCGTTGATTAATTGTGCTACTATCGAACCAGCTTTCACAGATTGACCAATTCCCAAAGGTTGATAAATTCCTTGATGTTTTTGTAGTTCCTGTTGAATAGCCTCAGTTGTAATAGAATTATCTGTTTGAGGTGAATATTCATAAAAATTATTAATTGGTAAACGTTGCATTAATTCAAACCAAGCATTACTTTCGTTACCTTGAAAATCAGTTGCAATCGCCCAATTTATTTGATTTACACCCTGCTGTTGTAAAAACGGTAAAATTGTAAAACGTCCTGTACCTTCATCGCCACTGTTAATGACAGTTACAGTACCCCGATCTTGAACGACTACAATTGGTTCTGTCCCCGATTCTAAGACTGTTATCCTAAACAATGTATTTTTAGAATGCCAAAGTGGGATGAATACTAAACCAATCGCAATCATATTAGCAAACCACCACCGCCTTTGCCACCACCGCACTAGCCAGACCAATATAATTAGTATATAAATCGCCAAAAGCTGCCAAGTAGATATACTGCCCACCGCCACAGAATTTCCAGGCAAATTGCTAAAAAAATCTACTAGTTTAATTAACCAATCAGTCGGGTAATGTAATATCCCTGCTAGGAAGCTTCCTGCATCAGTCCAAATTAAACCTACTAACGCACTGATGATTCCACCTATACTAATTATCGAAATTAATGGAGTACTAACCACATTCAGCAACAGACTATAAGATGGTACAACTCCAAAGACAAAGAGTTGCACAGGTAAAGTCCAAATAGTTGCAGCGAGGGGAACAGCAATCAAAGCAGCGATCGCAGGTGGTAGCCATGCTAGGCGATTGATTAATGCCGGTACTGTTACGATTAAGCCCAACGTTGCTAAAAAACTCAATTGAAAACCTAAATCCCAAATCCATAGAGGATTAAACACTAATAACAGAGTTGCTGCTAATAGCAATGACCCGAACTGTTTTACCTTCCTTTTTAATAGCAGACCCAACTAATGCCGCAAAACCCATAATTACGGCTCTGAGAACCGCAGGTTGAAAACCTGTTAAACTCAGAAAAATAATTAAAGCCAAAAACCCAAGGGTAAATTGCGTTGCTTTTTTTGCCCGCTTCGTTAACTGTAAGATCACACTCAAGATCAAAGAAGTTTGGAACCCAGAAGCTGCTAAAGCATGAGCTAATCCAGCTTGTACAAATAAGTCGCGGATATCATAGGGTAAATCAACAGCTTTGCTACCTAAAACCATTGCGCTGACAAGAGGCCCTTCAGGAATACCCAACCAACGAACTTGCGATCGCACAATTCGCTCTCGAATTTGCCACCATCCCCATTTACGTTCCGGCTCCAAAACATTTATTTGTCGCCCAATCAAACCAGCAAACGTTCCTTCCTGCTTGAGAAACTTCTGAAAATCGAAACCACCAGGATTGGAAGCCGCCTTTGGTTTGTACAAAATCCCAGTCACAGCAATTTGTTGACTAGGGTATAACCCAGTAGCCTGAAGTATAGGAACTGTCACATACAATTTGCCTGTAACGCCTTGTGGGACACCTGCTGCACCTTTATCGTTTTTAACTTCATCTAACTGAGTCGTTTCCAGCCAAAATTGTCCTCGTTGACTGCGAGTTAAGCGAGGATTACTCGCCACTTCGCCGCGTACAATCACAAGTTGTTCTTGATTGCTGTTATTTCCAGGCGGGACAAACTGACTAATATCTTTTGCACCCGGTTGTGGTATTCGCCATTGAAAATATAGAGTTGCCAATAATCCCACCAAGCCAGCAGCTAACCATATTCGAGGATGGGGAATCGTTTGCCAAGTATTAGGCACTGTCTTATTTTTGCTTCCAGCATTTTCTGGTTTCTGAGTAAATTGCTGTAATCTGGTGCGTCTTCTAAAAATAATTGCTCCCACTATCCCCAGAACCAAAATCCCTACACCACCCCAAGGAACTGCTGTAAGCAGCAAGCCAAAAATGTAGCTAAGACAAATAATTACACCACTGGTTTGAATCATAAGATTTTTGTAAAAGCACCTGGCAATCCGAATTTGCAGATAGTTTAAATATAGATAGGGCAGCAATCAAGAAAAATCGGCGTTGCTGAATTTGGTTATGAAATTCAAAAATCAAATATTCCAAACTCTTATTATCAGTGCTTGCAGCACCTCTACGTGAGCTTTTTATTTCTTTAAATCAGCAACAGCGAAAAGTTTTTATACTTGTAGTGAGTATAGTCCATCAAGTTTATACAAACAAAGCCCGCACAGGCGGGCCTTATCCTTGTAGCTTTAATGTTTTAGATTCAATATTTAACCGTCTTTGTGTCCTTTAGCAAAAGCCACATCAAAAAAATATACCTAGCTTAAACCTCAGCGGCACAAATATAAACAAAACACAAAATTGTAGTGAATTAAATTTGCCATAACTCTGCGTACTTTGCCTTTATTTTCCGTTACCTGGTTTTAAAAACGCTATCATTTTACACAAAACTAGTACTTAGTTCGTGTGTAGCCGCACCTTTTAGGATATTAAACTTCCTGTTGAACCTACAGTATCTTTGAGCAAAGGAAAACCTAACTTCTCCCTTTGCTCAACATATAAATGAGCTACCTTCCTAGCCAAATGCCGAATCCTAGCAATATAGCGAGTTCTCTCCGTCACCGAAATCACACCTCTAGCATCCAGCAGATTGAATGTGTGCGAACACTTCATTACATAATCTAAGCTAGGCAATACCAATGCTCGCTCCGTCAATTGTGTGGCTTCTTGCTCATACAAATTAAATAATGTCAATAGCAACTCAGGATTTGATGCTTCAAAGTTGTATGTACACTGCTCAATCTCACTTTGCAGGAAAACATCTCCATAAGTAATGTTGTCTGTCCATTGTATCTTGGTAAATGCTTCTACTTGCTGGAGATACATTGTTAATCGCTCTAACCCATAAGTTATCTCAATCGACACCGGACGGCAATCAATTCCTCCACACTGTTGAAAGTAAGTAAATTGAGTAACTTCCATACCATCTAACCATACTTCCCACCCAGTGCCCCAAGCTCCCACAGTTGCATCTTCCCAGTTATCTTCTACAAACCGAATATCGTGGTCTTCAGGACAGATACCTAAAGCCCTTAAAGAATCAAGATAAATCTCCTGAATATTATCTGGCGAAGGCTTAATTAGAACTTGGTACTGATAATAGTGTTGAAAACGGTTAGGGTTTTCACCGTACCGTCCATCTGTAGGGCGACGACAAGGCTCAACATAAGCAACAGCCCAAGGTTCCGGTCCCAATGCTCTTAAAAAAGTCTGGGGATTCTTAGTTCCAGCCCCTTTTTCAATATCGTAGGGCTGGGCAATAAGACAACCGCGCGTGCCCCAGAAATGATGCAATAAACTTATTACCGATTGAAAATTCACTCTTGTTCTATCCTTAGTCAACACAGTGCATAAACCATTGTTGCCTACAACCCGGCACTGTGGGCAGTTTCAGGAGAATCAAAAATTATCTAAAATCAATTTGGGAAAAATAGTTGACACGAGGAATTAGGTTCGCTATATTGAATAAGTGCTTGAAGCGGAGCGAGAAAGAGCAACGCTTAAAGAACACCGAACCTTGAAAATATTATAGTTTGAAAGCGATTATACAGCAAGTGTATTGCGTCAAGCAAATAAAAATAACTAAGCTGAAGTTAAAAAAGAGCAGCTATTGAGCTAAAGAGCTTTCCAATTCAAAACGGAGAGTTTGATCCTGGCTCAGGATGAACGCTGGCGGTATGCTTAACACATGCAAGTCGAACGGTGTCTTCGGACACAGTGGCGGACGGGTGAGTAACGCGTGAGAATCTGGCTCTAGGTCTGGGACAACCACTGGAAACGGTGGCTAATACCGGATGTGCCGAAAGGTGAAAGGCTTGCTGCCTAGAGATGAGCTCGCGTCTGATTAGCTAGTTGGAAGTGTAATGGACTCCCAAGGCGACGATCAGTAGCTGGTCTGAGAGGACGATCAGCCACACTGGGACTGAGACACGGCCCAGACTCCTACGGGAGGCAGCAGTGGGGAATTTTCCGCAATGGGCGAAAGCCTGACGGAGCAATACCGCGTGAGGGAGGAAGGCTCTTGGGTCGTAAACCTCTTTTCTTAGGGAAGAACACAATGACGGTACCTGAGGAATAAGCATCGGCTAACTCCGTGCCAGCAGCCGCGGTAATACGGAGGATGCAAGCGTTATCCGGAATGATTGGGCGTAAAGCGTCCGCAGGTGGCAATGAAAGTCTGCTGTTAAAGAGTCTAGCTCAACTAGATAGAAGCAGTGGAAACTACATAGCTAGAGTACGTTCGGGGCAGAGGGAATTCCTGGTGTAGCGGTGAAATGCGTAGAGATCAGGAAGAACACCAGTGGCGAAGGCGCTCTGCTAGGCCGTAACTGACACTGAGGGACGAAAGCTAGGGGAGCGAATGGGATTAGATACCCCAGTAGTCCTAGCCGTAAACGATGGATACTAGGCGTGGCTTGTATCGACCCGAGCCGTGCCGTAGCTAACGCGTTAAGTATCCCGCCTGGGGAGTACGCCGGCAACGGTGAAACTCAAAGGAATTGACGGGGGCCCGCACAAGCGGTGGAGTATGTGGTTTAATTCGATGCAACGCGAAGAACCTTACCAAGGCTTGACATGTCGCGAATCTTGATGAAAGTTGAGAGTGCCTTCGGGAGCGCGAACACAGGTGGTGCATGGCTGTCGTCAGCTCGTGTCGTGAGATGTTGGGTTAAGTCCCGCAACGAGCGCAACCCTCGTTTTTAGTTGCCAGCATTAAGTTGGGCACTCTAGAGAGACTGCCGGTGACAAACCGGAGGAAGGTGGGGATGACGTCAAGTCAGCATGCCCCTTACGCCTTGGGCTACACACGTACTACAATGCTTTGGACAGAGGGCAGCAAGCGAGCGATCGCAAGCAAATCCCGCAAACCAAAGCTCAGTTCAGATCGCAGGCTGCAACTCGCCTGCGTGAAGGAGGAATCGCTAGTAATTGCAGGTCAGCATACTGCAGTGAATTCGTTCCCGGGCCTTGTACACACCGCCCGTCACACCATGGAAGCTGGTAGTGCCCGAAGTCATTACTCCAACCATTCGTGGAGGAGGATGCCTAAGGCAGGACTGGTGACTGGGGTGAAGTCGTAACAAGGTAGCCGTACCGGAAGGTGTGGCTGGATCACCTCCTTTAAAGGAGACCTACACCCCTTAGAGATCGAAAAGCAAACAGCTATATAGATACTAAGTTGGTCATTCCTTAGGTCAGTCGCAGACATTTGCATAATGTAGAAAGCTTTCAAACTATGATGAAGGTTCGATATGGGCTATTAGCTCAGGTGGTTAGAGCGCACCCCTGATAAGGGTGAGGTCCCTGGTTCGAGTCCAGGATGGCCCACCTGAATCAATTAAAAATGTAAAATGCAAAATTAAAAATTTATTTCACTTTTAATTTTTAATTATCAATTTTTAATTGTATCTGGGGGTTTAGCTCAGTTGGTAGAGCGCCTGCTTTGCAAGCAGGATGTCAGCGGTTCGAGTCCGCTAACCTCCACCTGATAGTGATTGCCATTAAAAAATTTTGTTTGTGAGAGTTCAGCAACGTGACATTTGTCAGACTGCTGAGTAAATTCTCAGCCAGAACCATGAAAACTGCATAGGAACGCAAATTAGCAGGCAGACACAGACATTATCGAGTGCTGAGTGCTTCGGCTTAGAGTGCTGAGTAAAATCAGTGTGAAGTGACGAAGTAAGCAGAACTAACTAGAAGTGATTGTGAATGCAATAGTTAAAAGACCAAAAAATTTGAGTGGTCAAGCGAATAAGGGCTAACGGTGGATACCTAGGCACACAGAGGCGACGAAGGACGTGGTTACCGACGATATGCTCCGGGGAGTTGGAAGCAAACATTGAGCCGGAGATTTCCGAATGGGGCAACCCTAAATACTACCTGCTGAATATATAGGCAGGAAAGAGCCAACCCAGCGAATTGAAACATCTTACTAGCTGGAGGAAGAGAAATCAAAACAGAGATTCCCTAAGTAGTGGTGAGCGAAAGGGGAAAAGCCTAAACCAGAGGGTTTACCTTTTGGGGTAGTGGGACAGCGATATCGAATCTAGCGGTTAAACGAAGCAGCTAAATACTGCACCAAAGAAGGTGAAAGTCCTGTAGTTGAAAACTCAAGGATAGTAGCTCAATCCCGAGTAGCATGGGGCACGAGGAATCCCATGTGAATCAGCGAGGACCACCTCGTAAGGCTAAATACTACTGTGTGACCGATAGTGAACCAGTACCGCGAGGGAAAGGTGAAAAGAACCCCGGAAGGGGAGTGAAATAGAACATGAAACCGTTAGCTTACAAGCAGTGGGAGGACTATTAAAAGTCTGACCGCGTGCCTGTTGAAGAATGAGCCGGCGACTTATAGGCACTGGTAGGTTAAAGCGAGAATGCTGGAGCCAAAGGGAAACCGAGTCTGAAAAGGGCGAAACGATCAGTGTTTATAGACCCGAACCCTGGTGATCTAACCATGGCCAGGATGAAGCTTGGGTAACACCAA